>DASRIC010000034.1:0-46568 GCA_035650215.1 Thermoleophilaceae bacterium | reverse complement strand
AGAGCACCATGCCGCGCGCCTCCTGGGTTGCGGTCCATGTTCATCCGCCCTGGGGCCGCCCGATCGCGCAGACCGCGGGGACCGGGCGCAGGTCCTCGACCAGCACCCTGTCGACGGAGAATCCGCTTTCGCGTAGCCGGTCGGCCAGCTCGTTACCGAGGTCCCGGGCTCGCTCCGGCGCGAAGTGGCGGGCGTCCCAGAAGAGGTAGACCGCGCCATCCCGGGCGAGGCGCTTGCCGACGGCCCCCAGCGCGGCCTCCGGCTGCTGCCAGAAGGGAGCGACGTTGAAGGCGAAGACCTTGTCGAAGCGCCGATCGCCGAGGTCCGCGTCCTCCAGCGCGATGGCCTCGAGCACAGCCCTGCCCGCTTCGACGTGCTCGCGGTTTCTCCGCGTGGCCATCTCGATCATCTTCGGCGAGCGGTCGATCGCGGTGATCGTTCCCGTCGTCAGCGTCTCGCAGACCAGGGAGACCGCGACGCCGTGGCCGCAGCCGACCTCGAGCAGGCGGTCGCCCGGGCGTACCTCCAGAGTGTCGACCGCCCAGACGAACCGCGCCGATGCCCTGCCCGCCATGCCCCAGCAATAGCATCACGCGCCCGTGAAGCCCATGCTGATCTACTCGATGAGCGTCTCGGTGGACGGCTTTAACGCCGCTCGCGTATCGTGCGGGAGCGTGCGCCCGCCGCCCTGCCGAGCGGGTAGCGCCTGCTCCTACCCGGGCATGCACGGCGAACGAGCCCTCCCGCCGGGGGGCCCGTTCGTCGCCGTCCGTTCGGATGAGGGGCTAGTGGCCGCTACCCCTGCTGCCTTCCTCGGGGCCACCGTCGTAGCGGGCGCCGGGTGCGGCGTTCGAGGATAGGTTGGAGGACAGCGCCCCGCGGGTCCCCTCGTCGGGTCCGCCGTCGTAGCGCGCGGGAGACGAGCGCTCGATTGAGTCGGGGTCGACTATCGCCGGCGCCGCGCGCTGGGTGAGCGCGGCTGTTCCCTCCTCGGGTCCGCCGTCGTAGCGAGTGCTCGGCTGCTGGGCGGGGACGATGGAGCGGCTGCCTTCCTCGGGTCCCCCGTCGTAGCGGATGTTGCCGGTCGGGCCGGGGGCGCTCAATTGGGTCGCGGAGCCGGCGCTGGTGTCATGGTCCTCGTTAGTGGCGAGGATCACGACGCCGGCGGTGAGGCCGACGACCCCGATCATCGCGATGACGAGCAGCGCGCGCAGCTGCCGGTAGTGGGAGCGGAGAACGACTGCGGGGTGCTGTGCGGGGATTGCCTTGCCCATTACTGCCTCCTGTGTGGGATGGCCGCCTCGGCGGCCTGTCCGGTGGTGTTTGTGTGGATCGACATCGGTGCCGATCATGGGGCCGACCGGTTGCGTTTCGGCCACAGCGCGGCAACGGGGCGGCAACGGTTGATTGGCGAGCGGGCTGGTGCTGCTCTACCGTGGCCTTACTGGCTCGCGTGCCCACTGGCATGGACTTCCGCATACTCGGCCCGCTCGAGGTCCTCGACGAGGGCCGGCCGGTCGCGCTGGGCGGGAGCAGGCAGCGGGCGCTGTTGGCGTTGCTGCTGGTGCACGCCAATGAAACGCTCACCACGGACCGGCTGATCGATGAGCTCTGGGGCGAGCGTCCACCGGCCAAGGCCGCCAAGACCGTGCAAATGCAGCTCTCGCGTCTGCGCAAAGCGCTGGCAGGTGAGGCCGGCAACAGCTCGGCCGGCGTGGTCGTGACGCGCGAGCGCGGCTACGAGTTGGTGCTCGATCCCGAGCGCCTCGACGCGCAGCGCTTCGAGCGGCTCGTGGCCGAGGGGCGCAGCGAGCTGGCCGCGGATCGCCCGGGGCGAGCAGTCGCGGCGCTGGAGGGGGCGCTGTCGCTGTGGCGCGGCGCACCGCTGGCGGAGCTGGCCTACGAGCCATTCGCGCGGCGCGAGATCGCCCGGCTCGACGACCTGCGGGCGACCGCCCTGGAGCGGCTGATCGAGGCCAAGCTGGCGCTCGGTGGGCATGCCGAGGTGGTGGGGCAGCTCGAGGCGCTGATCGGCGACTACCCCTACAGAGAGCGCCTGCGGGCGCAGCTGATGCTGGCCCTGTACCGCTCCGACCGCCAAGCGGACGCGCTGCAGGCCTACCAGGACGCCCGGAGGACACTGGTCCAGGAGCTGGGCATCGAGCCTGGCGAGCGGCTCCGCGAGCTCGAGCGGGCGATACTCGCGCAGGACCCCGAACTCCACCTGACGGCGGAGGAGCCGGCGGCGGCCGAGCCGGCCGTGGAGACGCCACGCAGCGCGTTGGTGGGCCGCGAGCGCGAGCTGGCTGAGCTAGTCGACGGTCTCGACCATGCCTTCGCAGGCCACGGAGGGCTGTTCCTGCTGGTCGGCGAGCCAGGGATCGGCAAGAGCCGCCTCGCCGAGGAGCTGATCGCACAAGCGAGAGCGCGCGGCGCGCGAATCCTGGTGGGCCGCTGCTGGGAGGCTGGCGGCGCCCCCGCCTATTGGCCCTGGGTGCAGTCCCTGCGGCCGTATTTACGCGACACCGAGGCGGACAGTCTCCGATCCCAACTTCGCGGGGGAGCCGCCGACGTGGCCCGGCTGTTCCCCGAGCTCCGCGACCTCCTGGGCGATCTGCCGCCCGCGCCAGAGCTCGAGTCCGAGGGAGCGCGCTTCCGACTCTTCGATTCCATGACCGCCTTCCTGAAGAGCGCGGCCGCCGCGCGGCCACTGGTGCTCGTGCTCGACGACCTGCACGCAGCCGACGAGCCCTCGCTCCTGCTTCTTCAGTTCGTCGCCCGCGAGCTTGGCCCGAGCCGCTTGCTGGTGGTCGGCGCGTACCGCGACGTCGATCCGACCTTGTCGGATCGGCTCACGACGACGCTCACCGAGCTGGCTCGCGAGCCGGTCACCCGAACCCTCGCGCTCGCCGGCCTCGGCGAGACCGACGTCGCCCGCTTCATCGAGCTCGCCGCGCCCGGCGCGTCCGCAACGGAATTGGGAACGGCCGTGCACGCCGAGACCGAGGGCAACCCTCTCTTCGTCGGCGAGATCGTGCGGCTGCTCGCCGCGGAGAGAGGCCTGGACGAGCCGGCGGTGACGCCGCTTGCAATCCCGGAGAGCGTGAGAGAGGTGATAGGCCGCCGCCTACGCTACCTGTCGGACGAGTGCAATGGGCTCCTCGCCCAGGCCTCGGTGCTCGGCCGCGAGTTCGATCTCGATGCGCTGGCGGGTGTCAGCGGACTCGGCCGTGGCGCCATCCTCGCATTGCTCGACGAGGGCGTCGAGGCGCGCGTCGTCTCGGAGGTTCCGGGCGTGATCGGCCGCATGCGATTCGCCCACGCCTTGATCCGGGACGCCGCGTACCACCGCCTGTCGATAAGCCGCCGGGTACAGCTCCACCGGCAGGCCGGCGAGGCCCTCGAGGCTCTCTACTCCTCGGACCTCGAGACCCATCTCGCGGAGCTCGCGCACCACTTCTTCGAGTCTGCCGCGGATGGCAACGGCGAGAAGGCGGTCGACTACGCTCGGCGGGCCGGAGCCCGTGCGGTCGCCCTGCTCGCGTACGAGGAGGCGGCGCGCCTGTACCAGATGGCGCTCGAGGCGCTCGGGCCCGTCGCCGCCGCGACCGCTCGGCTCCACTGTGAGTTCCTCCTCGCCCTCGCCGACGCGCAGGGCCGGGCCGGGGACGGCCTGGGGGCCAAGTCGACCTTCCTGCGCGCGGCCGACCTCGCACGCTCCGCGTGGCTGCCCGAGACGCTCGCCCGAGCGGCCGTCGGCTACGGGGGAAGGTTCTTGTGGGCGCACGCCGTAGACGACAAGCGGCTAGTACCCCTGCTCGAGGACGGACTCGCCGCCGTGGGTGAGGCCGACAGCGTGCTGCGGGTCCAACTGCTCGCGCGCCTCGCCGCGGCGCTACGCCACGGACCCTCGCGCGATCGTCGCGAGCGGATATCTGAGGAGGCCATCCAGACGGCGCGCAGGATCGGCGACCAATCAACACTCGCCTACGCGCTCGCCGCCGCAGAGAACGCCCTGCACGCGCCTCACAACGCCCACATACGGCTGGAAAAGGGGGCTGAGATCGTCTCACTCGTCGCCGGAACCGGCGATCGGGAGAGGCTCTTTGACGGGCACGAGCACTCGTTCTGGGCCGCCTGGGAGCTCGGCGACGCCGATCGCCGCGCGGTCGAGCTCGCCTCGATGAGCCGCGTTGCGGAGGAGCTGAGACAGCCCGCGCAGCTCTGGATGCTCGCCACGGCAGAGGCAACGCTAGCCGTGTCACAGGGCCGGTTCGCCGAGGCCCCGGAGCTGATCGAGCGTGCGGCGGCGATCGGCGAGACCATTCTGCCCTGGCACGCAGCGGCGGCGCGCAAGATGCAGCTCTTTCTGCTCCGTCGCGAGCAGCGACAACTCGACGGCTTCCTGCCCGAGGTCAGGGACCACGCCGACAAGTTTCCTTCGCCGCTCGTGCACCGGGCAATGCTCGCTCACATCTACGCTCGCCTAGAGCGCACCGAAGAGGCGGAGGCCGTCCTCAACGAGCTCACGAGCCGCGACCTCTCAAACTGGCACGTCGACGAGGAGTGGCTCGTCAGTATCTGCCTGCTCGCGGAGACCTGCGCAATCCTCGGAGACACCGGGACCGGCGCTTCCCTTTACGAGCTCCTCCTGCCCTACGGCCCGCTCAACACCGTCGCGGTCCCCGAGCTCGCGCTCGGCTCCACCAGCCAGCCGCTCGGCATCCTGGCGACCCTGCTGGGCCGCTTCGAGGACGCGGCGCGATACTTCGATGAAGCGCTGCGAATGAACGAGAGGATGGGGGCTCGCCCTTGGCTCGCCCACACGCAGCAGGACCATGCCCGCATGCTCCTCCGGCGAAATGGTCAGGGAGACCGAGAGCGGGCGGAAAAGCTCCTGTCGCAGGCTCAGGCGACCTACCAGGAGCTCGGCATGCAGAGCGACGCCGCTGACGCGGCGGCGCTCGCGCGTACCGGGGCACACGCCTAGGCTGGCCCTGCCGCGCGACCGCGTTGGAGACGTAGCCTGCTCGACCAGCGATGGGTGCGATAGAGGAAACCAGCTTTGGTGAGCCCGGCTGGGCGCGCAGGCGATGGCATAGACAACAACACGTTTCATTCCCCCAGACATTCCCCCGGCCTTGGCGCGTAGCTCCATGACTGCGTTTCCGGCCCGAACGCAACGGGCTCGAAAACCGTTGTCGGCCATTGGTCGACCGAGGGTTCGAATCCCTCCCCCTCCGCTGAATCCCGCTCCCAGAGATGCAACGACGTTCCTTCTGCGGCTCGCCGCCGCCGGCATCGAGGGCTCCGCGGTCGGCGTGCCGTTGAGCGCATGCGGAGCAGGCTCTCCGAGTGACGCCAATCCGCTCCCATCGATCGACGAGTACGACACCATCTTGCTGCCTTTCTGTCGCTCATCGGGCTGTCCTCGTCGTGGACGACCACGAGGTCGTGCGACGCGGGCTGCTCGCCTTCCTCGACAGCGAGCCCCACATCGACGTCGTCGGCCAGGCAGAAGGGGCCACCCAGGCGCTTGACTTGATCGCGTCGATGGAGTCGGAGGGGCGCCTGCCCGACGTGATCGTCACGGATCTCCAAATGGCGCCGATCGACGGGATCGAGTTGACCCGTCGGATTCGCGCCCTCTACGACGACATCGAAGTGGTCGCGCTCACGTCGTTCGCCGAGCAGGAGCGTGCGAACGCCGCGCTTCAGGCAGGGGCATCGGGCTACGTGCTCAAGGACTCTGACGCCGACGACGTCGCAGCCGCCGTCCGAGCCACGCATCGAGGCGAGCTGCAAATCGATCCTGTCATCGCGAGAAGGCTGATGTCGTCACTTCGCGAGGGGCGAGGCCTCGTACGGACCTCCGAGCTCACGTCTCGAGAGTTGGATGTGCTGCGTCTCGTGGCGTCGGGCAAGCCCGACAAGGAGATCGCCACCGAGCTCGCCATCAGCGAGCGCACGGCCAGGACACACGTCTCCAGGATCCTCCGCAAGCTCCACCTGAGCTCGCGCACACAGGCAGCGCTCTGGGCAGTGAGGGAAGGGCTGGTCGAGGTCGAACGCGAGCCGCACTAGTACGAAACGCTGGCGTCCGTGCGTGCTCCGACCCCGTACCCGCTCTGAGGGGGAGCGAGCGCGGGCGGTCTTAGCACGTCCGGGGACTTCCGAACGCGACCCCTTGGCGGCATGTCAATCAGTCGCTCGATCACGGCGAGAATGCTCTGCCCGGCCCGGGTGTCCGGGCTTCACCCAGCTCGGGCCGAGTACGTCGGACCACCTAATGGGCCGGTCGCCAACGCCGTAGTCCGGCAGTGCCGCACCGTGTCGGCCCGCGCGCTCGCATCCTGGGTGCGTGCGCCAAGCGATCCGCCCCGCGCAACGTGTGGCAGCGCTCCGGCCAGACGCCGGGGACCGAGCGCGGGGGTGACCGGGCTGCAGATGGCATCGTCCGAGGATCGGAGCGGGTGGGTTCGCCGGGATCGGGCCGTGCAGCGGCCGGCGAGGATTATCTGGACGGTGCACGGGCAAGCTGTAGAAGACACCGTAGGAGTGGAGTTCTGTGGAGATCCTCAGAGGACCGCGCGTCTCGCCGACTGCCTGGGCACCGACCCAGCGGGTGGCTTCTCGCCGAGTGGCGACCGGTATTGGATGCGGGGCGCTCGGGCTTCTGGCCGTTGGCGCCGGCGCACGGGGGCTCTTCCGTTCTGGACGGTCGCCATCGACGGACGGCGCGGAAGATGGGGCAGAGCCGCCGGACGTTCTGCTCGATGTCAGCGAGCTCGAGGTCGACAGGATCAGTCTGGAGGTTGAGGACCTCAGGGCTCACGTGTCGGTACAAGCGGAGCTCGCGAACTTGGTACGGCTCTCGGTCGGCGTGGACGCGACGCTCGATCGCGTCAAGCTCGAGATAGAGGGCGTGGAGGCGAAGGTCCTCCTCAAGGTCCGGCTCAAGCACATACGCGCCATCCTTGAGAAGGCGCTCGACACCATCGCCGAAAACCCCGAAATCCTGCGGATCCTGAGCCGGTCGCTCAGCAGGCTGGTGAGGGAAAGTCTCGGCGAGGCTCAGACCACGCTCGCGGAGATTCTGGAAGGGCTAGATGTAGGCGACACAGTTGACGAAGCACTCCGGGGACGGCTCGAAGAGGTTCGCGGCACCCTCGAAGAGATCCTGGATCGCCCAGCGCTCGGGGTCGGCAGCGAGGCGTCCCCCGAACAGGCGCTGCGCGGCGGTACCGCCGGCGAGCCGCCGCCGTCGACCGAGTCCGAGAAGTAGCAAGCCCACCGGCGAAAGCTCTTAGCCGATCTCGTCCTCATCGAGCAGCCGGGTGCTTATACGGGTTGCAACGAACACGCGACGGTAGGTCGTGCCCGGCTCGATGGGCTTGTCGATGTTCTTCCGCTGCGTGACTTGCCGAGACTCACGCTTTCCGCTCCCCGGGAAGCGAACTTCCACCTCGGGCTCAGCGTCAAAGCGAAGCTCGTCTGCGCGCACCCGCGCGACGATCTCGATGTCCGGCTGGCGTGGATCGCCCATCCCCTTGTGCCTCTCCGTGTGGGAGTTTTCTTGCCGCGAGTTTTCCCGGGACCGGGCGGGGTAGCCACATCTTGTGGATGCCGGACTTGTGATCGGCGTTGTCGGAGTAGTCGTCGGGGTGATCGGCCTAGCGCTCGCCGCACGAGAGCGGGGAAAGCGCAGGGAGCTCGACGCCGAGCTACGCCGTCCTGAAGTCGTGGTCAAGCTGGCCGCCCGCGGACGCGAGTCCGAGGGTCTCAAGCGAATTCAGGCGAGCGTGGCCGTGACGAACAAGGGAGCGACGGCCGCGACCGACGTCCGTTTCGGAGTGAGGGTGTACGAGGAGGAAATGCAGGCCGATCACATCCCCGCGCTCGGGGTCGACGAGACCCGTCAGGTGAGCGTGTTCGTTCCCATCAAGCTCGAGGAGCAGCTGCAGGCCCGTCATGCACGGCTCGAGGACGCCGCCTGCGCATGGGCCCGGTTCACCGACAACCGCGGCCGTCGACGCGAGATCTCGACGCCCTGACCGCCCTCGAGTCCGCCTCAAACCGCTCTCGAACCGGCCGCGCTCAGCAGCGCATCTGTTGTCTCCGCGGGAGCGACACCGCCGTCGTCGCTGGCCGGGCGGCCTCGTGCGTGGCCGCTGCCTAGGTGTCCGGGCCTCTTCGCGGGGCCTGCTCTCGCTCGCGCCAAGGACGAGCACCGGAAGTCGCGGCGAAATCCGATCAGAGTTTCGCTTTCCCGTGCGAGCAACGCTGTCGCTCCGCTGCAGATGAGTCGCACAAACGCGGGACGCTGGCTCCAGTTGGGATACGGGACTGCGGCCGGTTCGGCGCGGTCTCGAAAACCGCTGGCGGCCGTAAGGTCGTCCGAGGGTTCGAATCCCTCCCCCTCCGCTGACAACCTGGCGCGGGATTCCGCCGATCATGCGGGCACGGTGAGCGTGCTGCTCGAATGAGGAACACTCTGCTCGGGGTGGGCGCGGGCTTTTCGGTCCTCATCCCCTAGCCGAAGCGAGGACTGGTGTGCGTCGCGGCCGCACGCGCGAAACGCCGCACGACTTATGTCCGTGAGCGATGAGGCGCTCGGCCGCAACGACAGGGAACGAGGAACGTGCGACGAATGCATCCATCAGCCAGCCGCTTGACCCGGTCGGAGTGAGACGAGCCATCGGCGCGTCAGTCTCGGATCGATCGGCGGAACCAACCGAACTTGGAGGTGCGGGTTGCGGGGTACAGGACGAGTCGTGTTCGCGGCGACGCTGCTGTTGATTGCGGGCACGCTGAACATCATCTATGGCATCGGGGCTCTCGATGATGCGAACATTTTCGCGAACGACAAGCGGTACATCTTCACCAATCTCAACACCCTGGGGTGGGTCCTGATCATCCTCGGTGTGATTCAGCTCGGCGGAGGCTTCTCGCTGATGGCCGGCAACACGTTCGGCCGGGTTCTTGGGATCGTCGGCGGCAGTCTCGGCGCGATCGGGGCGCTGCTGTCGGTCGGCGGCTCATACCCGTGGTGGTCGCTCGGCATCTTCTTCCTGTGCGTCTACGTCGTCCACGGCATCCTGGTGTTCGGCGAGGACGAGAGGGCGCGAACCTGAGCCCTAGTCTCAGCGCCGACGCGCCGGTTGCGGAGCCGTCGTATGGTTGGCGAATGGGTTTCCTGCGCCGTCGGGCCGACGAGCCGGTGGGCGAGCGGTTTCTCATGCGCGAGAAGCTGCTGGCGATCGGAGATGACTTCTGGATCGAGAACGACCGAGGCGAGCGGGCCTACAAGGTCAACGGCAAGGCGCTTCGCGTGCGTCAGACATTCGTTCTCGAGAACAGCTCGGGGGACGAGGTGGCTCGGATCAAGGAGCGCAAGCTCAGCATCCGCGACAAGATCGCCATCGAGCGCTATGGCAATACCGCCGCGACCGTCCACAAAGCGCTGGTCGGGATCCGGGACCGCTTTGCCATTGACGTCGAGCACGGCACCGACATGAAGGCGAAAGGGAACGTCGTCGACCACGAGTACGAGATCGAGCGCGACGGCAACACGGTCGCCACGATTTCCAAGAAATGGTTCCGCGTGCGGGAGTCCTACGGCGTTGACGTCGCAGCTGGCGAGGACGCCCCGCTCATCCTCGCGATCACCGTCGCCATCGACTCGCTGACCAGCCGCGACTGAGCTGGCGCGCGACCTCTTTCGTCCAAAGGCGCAAATTGATGTGTCACGGTCTATCTCACCGCGGCGTGCTCGGCGACGCCACGCGTTCGATCGTCTCGCCCGAGCCGGGCGAGGGAATGGGTGAAGAGGCACATTCCGGGCCGGGCGGACGAATGGAGACTTCGCGGGTCACCATTGGGCATTGAGGCCCATACCGGGGAGCCGGCGCCGGCGCGACGATGCCAGGCATGGACACTCCCCATCGTCTCGATCAGCGCGCGGCCGAGTTGGCCGACGCCGCCCGGAACTTCCACACCGCCGCCGGGCGGCCCGGAGCCCACGCCGCCGCGCCGGACTCCCTGGCCTCGCTCGAGGACGCGCTGCAGGCGCTCAGCGGCGCCTGGTACCAGCTGGCCGCCGACGCTTCCCCAGGGATCGTCGCGCGGCGGGTTGGTTGGGGCTCGCGAGCCGGCCGCCGGCCGGACGTTGACGAGCTGTCGCGGGAGCAGGAGGTTCGCCTGATGGGAGCGCTGCACGACGTCGCAGCGGCGTTCGCTCGCTGTGCTCGCCAGTGCCACGAGGGTTCGACCGCGGTAGGCCCCCTGGTTGCCCGTCGTGCGGCGGCCGGACCGGGTGGCGTCCGCGGACGCGACGGCCAGCTCAGGTGGTTCGAGAGCCGCGAACCACCACCCCAGCGAGTCGCATGAGCGGCTTCGAGCACCCTGGGCTCGGCCGCCGCGCTCCCGTGGACGAGCAGCAGGCGCCTCGGGGGCTCACGACGGTAACGGGGCCGGTCTCCGGTTGTGCGGGTGCTGCGTGGAGTAGGCTGAATGGAACCGAGCCGGTTACGTAAGGCGCTTCATAGCCTCCCCGGATCCAAAGCAAAGCGCCAGCGAAGGGGACGATCCATGTCCCATCAGGCGTGCTGTAGCTCCCAACCAGCCGGCGACCTCGCAGAGGTCATCACGTTGGACGGAGCCTTCGACCGATCGAACGTCGCACAGGTCGAGTTGGCGCTGGGTGATGCGGTCGATGCAGACAGGCCACAGCTAGTCGTCGACCTCCGAGGTGTGAGCTTCCTGGACTCGACGATGCTCAGGGTGCTTATTCAGGGTCTGGGTGACACGGTCGCCCGCGACGCCCGGCTCGCCCTGATCCGCCCCAATGCGGCGGTATGGAGAGTGTTCGTACTCACCGGCCTCAGTCACAGCTTCCATTCGTTCGGCCGCTTGGATGAGGCCTTCGCCAGCTTCGGGCCGAACTGACGCCGCTCCCGCGCGCATGACCTCGGCAAGCGACCGAAAAGCGGTAGCGGGATGCTGGGCGGGCGATGTCGCACGAGAACGTCGAGATCATGAGATGTGGCTGGGAGCACTGGCTGGCTCGCGTCGAGCCGTCCTGAGCGGCGCTCATCTGTTCGACACGGCGGCCGGCCCGCTCCGAGATGCCGTCCGCTGGCCTACGGCGCGGCTTCGGGTGCGGCTTCGCCGAGCTGCTTGCGCATGCGCTCCAGCATGGCGCGCGGGGCGGCAGTGCCGAATTCACGGCCGAGGATCGCGATTGAGATCGCGAGGCCGGTGACAAGCAGCACGGCCCCGACGCCGACCGTGAACGCGGTGATGCTCGCCATGTCGACCGCCTCCCCGGTGACCTCGACGAAGCCATACGTGAGCATCGCGATGCGGAGGCCCGCGCTTGCGGGCGCGATCGGGATGACCCGGCCGCCGCCTTGCGCTGCCATCACGAGCACCACCGTGGCCGCGGTCACCGGCAGCGCGAACGCAGCCATCAAGCAGGCAAGCGAAGCGAGGCGGATCATCCGGGCAAGCGCCTGCCAGGTGACCACGCCCCGGACGAAGTCGCGCGGGCGGTCGAAAATGGCGAGGCCCTGGCGCAGGCGCTCGAACAGACCGCGCGCCCGGCTGCGCAGCGCGCGGAAGAGCAGGACGAGCGCCGCGCCGGCCGCGGCGGCAGCTGCCGTCGAGACGAACGGATGCGCGATGACCAGCGACACATCGACCGACGGAAGCTCGCTCGGCGTCGTGGGCACGGGAAGGAAACCCTGGGTCAACGCCCAGATCACGAGCGCGACGCCGACGGCCGTCTCGAACAGGGTCTCGGGGACGAACGTGGCGATCAGCGTCGACACGCGCATGACGGGCACCCGACGGCGGATGAGGTAGAGCTTGGCCAGGTCACCGCCGCGGGCGGGCATTACGCCGTTGAGTCCCGCCCCGGCGAGGTACGCGAAGGTGACGTCCCGCGCCCGCAGCTCGCGCGCCGCCGGATAGGCCGCGCGGATGATGTTGAACCAGCCGCGTGTGCGGACCACCTGGTGTAACACGTAGAGCAGTACCCCGGCGATCAGCCAGCCGGGGGCCACCGTCACCACCTCCTCGAGCACCAGGTCGAGCGCATGCCGAGCGCTCCTCCATGCCGACTCCAAGCGCTCGATCACTCGTCTCAGGGTAGGCGGGCGCCGCCCCCTGAGCGCCGGCCGTGGCCGGATGTTCGGCATCCGTACGGCTCCCAGGCGCGCGAGATCGAGCGGACGCCAGCTCGACGGCGCTCGAGAGTGCTCCTGCCAGGCGAAGCGATGGTCAGGAACGCGTCGCCATGGGTCAGCAGCGCGAACGCCTGATTGGCCGGGAGTCGCGAGCGTGCGCTGGGAACTGAGCCTTCGCCGCTGACCCGGGCACCCTTGTGGCGTCCGGTCGAGGCTGTCACGCTTGGCGCTTGCTCTCCGGTCGATCGACAAGAGTCCGGGTGGTACCGGTCGTCGCCGCCTTGCTTGGGTCGGCCGCGCTGATGGTCGCCTGCGGGGAATCCGAGGAGGAAAAGGCGCAGAACGAGGTCTGCGACGCGCGCGCCGACATCGAGAGGCGAGTGGACGACCTCGCCGGGCTCACCATTACGACCGCGAGCATCGAGCAGGTGACGAACAACCTCAAGGCGATCCGGGATGACCTCGAGACGATCGCCGCCGAGCAAGGGGACCTCGAGCCCGAACGGCGCCAGGAGGTCGAGCAGGCAGGAGAGCGCTTCCGCTCTGAGCTCGAGGCAACAGCTCGAGACTTCGTCTCGGGTACTACGAGCGGGGAGGAAGCCGGCGCGCGTGCAGGGTCCGCGCTCGATGAGCTCGCCAAGTCGTTTCGCGACGCGTACGGGCCGGTCGACTGCGACTAGTGACCTGAGTCGTACTCGGCAGGCACGCGGGTTGTGCGGCTAACTCGATCGTCGGCGACAGCGACAATCGGCAAGCCAAACCTGCGGAACGCCCGGCGACCGTCGTAGCGCTCGCCAGACGCGGAGACCTCGTGATCGCGCTCCTCGTCACTTCGGGCGGTTACCCGCACCTCGACACCCCTGGTCGCACCATGTCCGGCGGAGCACCGAGACGGCATGCTGGTCCTATCGCAAACGAACTGGGCGCCTTTGCCCTCAGGAGAGACCAATGAACGCAACCACCGCCAGCCCCGCCCCCGCCTCCGACGCGTCGCTCGCAGGAGCGCGCCGCTGGTTCGCCGAGAGGGGCCTCACTCGTCCCCGGGAGAATCGACTGTTGAGCGGCGTCAGTGCCGGCCTCGCGAGACGCTGGGGCGTCAACCTGCTCGTCATGCGGCTGCTCACCCTCGCGTCCGTGCTGTTCCTGTCGCCGCTGCCGTACATCGCTCTGTGGGTGCTGATGCCGCGCGACTCCTAGCCGGCTGGCGGGCCCTGAACCAGGGTGCTGGTTCAGGGTGCCGCCCCGATGTGTCGCGCGCGCTTCAACGGAAGGCTGCAGGAATGCAATCCAGCCACACCTCAGTGCTTCCGGCGGGCGACACCGCAGCCGAGGGCGCGCTCCCAGCCCTCGAGGTCCGCCTCCTGGCCCGCCGTGCCGCCCTGCCCGCCGCGCTCGCCCTCGTGGCGGCCGTGGCGATCGTCGTGGGAGGCGGCCCAGTACAGGCCTTCGCCGACGCCCTGGGGCGCGTTCTTGACGCCGATCCGCGCTGGATCGGCGCGGCCGCCGCCTTCGAGCTGTTCTCGTTCGCCGGGTACGTGGCGCTGCTGTGGCTGGTCGGCCGCCGCACCAGCCGGCGGCTGGGACTCCGCGCGAGCGCCGAGATCTCCTTCGGTGGCGCCGCGGCCACGCGCCTGCTGCCGACGGGTGGCGTCGGAGGCGCGGCCCTGACAATCTGGGCCTTCCGGCGCGCTGGCCTCGGCGTCCGCGCCGCGACGCGCACGCTGCTCGCCTTCCTCGTCGTGCTCTACTCCGTCTTCCTGGCGGCGATCGCGGTGGCCGGCGGACTGCTCGCCGTCGGGCTCGCCCCCGGCGGGGGCCCGCTCGTGCTGACCGCGGCGCCCGCGATCGCAGCCATGGTCGTCATCGCCGGCGCGCTGGCGCTTGCCGCCCTCCGGCCCGGCGGGGACGGCCTCGCCGCGGGCGCGGCTAGCGGCGCGTCGCGCCTGGCCCGGGGCCGAGCCGCGCTGCAGACCGTCCCCGCCACCGTGAGCGAGGCGGTGCGGGACGCGATCACGCTCGTGCGATCCGGCGACGTGCGCCTCCTCGGAGCGATCGCTTGGTGGGCCTTCGACGCGGCCGTGCTGTGGGCGATGCTGCAGGCGCTTGGCGGGCCTCCTCCGCTTGCCGTGATCGTGCTCGCGTACTTCGTCGGTCAGGTCGCCAACACACTCCCCGTTCCCGGGGCCGTGAGCGGCGGCATGGTCGGCGTGCTGCTCGCCTTCGGCGTCGAGGCCGACCTCGCGCTCGCCTCGGTGCTCGCCTACCGCTCCGTGGCCATCTGGCTGCCCGCGCCGCTCGGCCTGGTCGCTCTCGCCGGCCTACGCCGGACCTTCGCCCGCTGGGCGGAGGAGGACACTGCGGCGGTGCCGGTGCCAGCCGCGCCGCCGGTCCGCACGCGACCGCTCGAGCCCCTCCACGGTCGAGTCTGGCCTCGCCAACAGCCCATCGTCCAGGTGCCGGCATGAACCTGGTCTCCGCTACCTCGGCGCAACCGCTCGCCCGGCCCGCGCGCGGCGCGCTGATAGCCGCCCTGGTGGCTGCCGCGACGGTGTTCGCGGCGGTCACGGCAGGACTCGTGCAGCCTCCCGATCTCGAGGCGGCGCTGACCGACCTGTCGAACACCCTCGGCACCTGGACCTACGGCCTCGTCGCAGGCCTAGCCTTCCTCGAGACTGGCGCCTTCGTCGGGCTCGTCGCTCCCGGCGAGACCGCCATCGTCCTCGGAGGCGTCGTCGCCGCCGAGGGCGAGGTCAGTCTCGCCGCGATCCTCCCACTGGCCTGGCTTGCCGCCGCGCTCGGGGATCTGGCGAGCTTCTGGCTCGGCAAGCGACTGGGCCGCCGCTTCCTGCTCACGCACGGCCCCCGGCTCGGGGCGACCGCTACGCGCCTTGAGCGCGTGGAAGGCTTCTTCGAACGCCACGGCCCCAAGGCGATCCTGGCCGGACGGTTCATCGGCATCGTGCGCGCCGTCGCCCCCTTTCTGGCCGGCGCCTCCGACATGAGCCTGCGCGTCTTCCTGCCGTGGAGCCTGCTCGGCACCGCCGTCTGGGCAACGACCTTCACACTGATCGGGTACGCCTTCCACCACTCCTTCGGGGCGGCCGCCGACGCCCTGACCCACGGCGCCCTCGCGGTCGCCGTGCTGGCGGCCGCGATGCTGGCCTGGCGCCAGCTTCGGCGCTCGCGCCTCGCCCGGGCCGGCGGCTGACCATCTGACGTGCCCGGACACGTTGGTTCCCGCAGCCGTCGCTTGGCTTCGCCCGCTCCGGAACGGGTAACGGACGTGGCTGTGCCCGCCGAGAACAAGCGCACGCTCCTCCTGATCGTCGACATGCTCAGCGACTACTCGTTCCCCGACGCCGAGCAGCTGCTCGACAACGCCGAGCGTCCCGCCCGCCACATCCGCCAGGCCCGCGACGCCGCCGATTCGGCCAGCGTGCTCGTCGTCTACGCGAACGACGTCCACGGGCTCTGGAGCTGCTCTCGCGAACAGCTCTGCGAGCGCGCCTTGAACGGCCGCCGCCCTGATCTCGTGACGCCACTGCTGCCGCGGCCAAGCGACGCCTTCATGCATAAGGGCCAGCACTCCGCGTTCTACGGCACCCCGCTCGCCCACCTGCTGCACGAGAAACAGATCGGAGAGATCGCGCTGGCGGGCCAAGTCACCGAGCAGTGCATTCTCTACACGGCCCTCGACGCCCACGTGCGCCACTACGCGATCACCGTGCTACGCGATGCGGTGATCGCGCTTGACCGGGAGCTCGGCGAGGCCGCCCTGAGGATGATGAGCCGCAACATGAGTGCGCGCGTCCTCACCACGCAGCAGTGGCACGAGGAGATCTCTCGAGCCCACATTGGCGGTCCACGACTCGCGTAAGTGACCACCTGCACGCGAGGATTCATCGCATTCGCCGTCGGACGAAGCTGGGCAGGTCTCTCCTTTTCGTCAGTCGGCGCGGCTGTTGAGCCAGCTGACCATGGCGGGGTCCCGGTGGTCGAAGAACAAGGAGGCACCGGTGTCGAGCGCCGCGATCCGTGCCATCTGGTCGCCGGTGAGCACGAAGTCGAAGATGTCGATGTTCTCGCGCATCCGCTCCAGCCGGACGGACTTCGGGATGACGACAACCCCGCGCTGCGTGAGCCAGCGTAAGACCACCTGCGCCACGGACTTGCCATGCGCGGCGCCGATCTCGCTCAGCGTGGGATTGGTGAACAAGTCGTTCTTGCCTTCCGCGTCAGGATGGCGGACGTGTCGCTTCGCAGGTGAGGTACGGTCTGCCGCCAGAATGGGTCTCCCCGGCGAGAAAGGCCCTTGCCATGCTCTCCAAGCTCCGCTCCTATCGCCCGGGCCACGGCACCGTCGTTGCCTACATCGCGCTGTTCGTCGCTCTCGGCGGGACGTCGTACGGGCTCGCCACCGGGTCGATCGACAGCCGCGAGATCAAGAACAACAGCATCCGTAGCGCCGACATCCGCAACAACACCGTGCGAGCGAGGGACGTAGCCGGCCAGGACGCGTTCATCGTCTACGGCGCCGCCGACAGTCCCGTTGCGGACCATCTTGTCCCAAACGGGGCTGACACAACAGTCCACAGCGCGGACCTCGGTTCTCCCTGCCCGCCCGGCACGCTGGCGGCCGGGGGTGTCACGGTCGCCACCACGTACCCCGGTCCGGGGAGCGACGTGACGAACCAGGTCCTGATCTCGCAGGACTTCGAGGACCCCCGAGCCCCGGGCCCGAGTGGCATGGCGGCTCACATCGTCAACCACACGGGCGGCACGGTGTTCGTCGAGATGACGGTGGCGTGCGGGACCGCGAAGTCGGCCCCCTAGAGACGGTCGTCCGCCCTCCTGGCCCAGGAGGCTCTTTTTCGCTCCGGAGCGCCGGGTATGCCGATAACTGGAGAACCGCACCGCCGCCACGGACCTCACCGGGGACTGGCAGACGGGGCGGTTCTCCCTTCCATACGGAAAGACAGCTTGGCACCGTCTGGGGTTACACGTAGCCGAGAAAGACGGCGTAGTCGGTGTCGCTCGTGCAGTGGAGCTGTACCCGGTACGAGTTCGTGCCGGTTGTCCAGTTCGTCGCACTCGAGTTGGGCCAGCCGGTGTCGGAGCCGATCAGGTAGATGCTCGTGACGAAGCCGACGGTCACGCGCTTCGTCTTGAGCCCCGTGATCGACACGCCGATCGGCCCCAACCCCAGGACCCCGATACCCTGAAGCAGCTTGGTTCCCGCGGGCGCATAGCTCTCGTCATACAGGTAGGGGTGAGACGAAGGGCATTGGTAGGCGGGCACGTACTCGTTTACCCACAACCCGGTTAGGCTGCGCGGCAGGAAAAACGGCGTGGTGCAGACGACGTTCTGCGGGTCTGTGCACTCGGCGACGTAGGGGTTGCCGCTGCTGCCGTCGCCGTTGATCGACTGCGCGGCGTGGACCGCCGGCGAGTCGGGCGTGGGCGCTCCGTTCGAGGGCCGCCGGAAGTGTACGGTCGAGGCGGCACCGTAGCAGCGGGAGTCGAGCCGATCGCTCCGGTCGACGACGATCCGGTTGATCGAGCCGGCCACGCACAGCACGCGGTCGCTGCCGCTGTCGGCCACGTCGACGTGGTTCCTTCCCAGCCCGGCGACCACGACCGTGGCGCCCTGCCTGTCGACGAGCCGATTGCGGCCGGAGCCGCCGTCGAGCTGATCGCGGCCGGCGCCGCCGTGGATACGGTCGTTGCCGGCGCCACCCCAGATGCGGTCGTGGCCGTGGCCGCCGTGGATGCGGTCGTGGCCGTGGCCACCCCAGACGCGGTCGTGCCCGTGGCCGCCGTGGATGCGGTCGTGGCCGGCACCGCCACGGAGCCGCTGATGGCCGGCACCGCCATGGATGAGGTCAGGGCCGCGGCCGCCGTGGATGCGGGCGCCCGGGGCCCCGTGGGCGCCGAGCTGGTCGTGGCCCTCGCCGCCCACGATCCGCTGCCCGGGCGCCAGGCCAATCATGAAGTTCACGCGACCGCGCACCCCCGACAAGCGGGCCCGCCGGGCAGTGGCGACCTGCGTGTTACCACCGAGCCGCGCGCCCGGATCGAGTCGGATCAGCCGGGCCGCCAGGCCGTCCTTGCCGGGGCTCGCCCCCGCATCACCGAGCACGGCGGGCGCGGCCGCCAGTACACACGCCACCGCCGCCAGCGTCCCGACCAGGGCCCATGTCCTGCGCGGAAAAGCAACCGTGAGCATACGACGCTCGCCGTCTCTCTTACGCCTCCGCCCGGTTCTCGTGTGGCGGTCCGAGGTATGGGAACTCTGAGAGCAAGTCGTCGTGTGGGCCAACCATGTCGTCGCTCGCCTTCCCGTTCGTCAGGATGGCCATGAAGGGATCGGTCACATCGTCGGTGAGCGTGCGGCCGTTGTCGGGGTAGGCCGCCGGGCGCGCGGGGTCGTATCGCATGATGTCCGGGAGCAAGGTCCCGGCCACCTCCTTGGCCTCGTCCGGTGCGTAGCCGCCTGTGTGCTCCAGCGAGTGGGCGAGCACGTCCACGAAGCGAGCGTCATCTGCGGGCTCGGCCGCGATGTACGCATCTTTCTCCTCGTTTGGGACGAGGAATACGACCACCTGGGTCCGAGCCCCACGCTCCACCTGCGCCCAGTTCGCATCGTCGCCAGCAACCAGGGCTCGGTGCCAGAGACCCACCTCGCCGTCCCCCAATTCGCTGTTGGGAAGCTCCAGCACGATGCTGCATACGTCGCTGTCGGCGAAGAAGTCGTCCCCCGTGAACTGGAAGTCGTTCAACGCGCCGCCTACGTCGAAGAAGAAGGGGTCGCTACGCCAGCCGGCGAAGAAGCGATACTCCCCGGCCTGCGTCACCCGGGCTTCTGCACCCGTCGACACCGGAGCACCCTCGATGATCGTTTGCCCGCCGTCGTCCGCGCCAGCGGCGTCGCCCTCGACGCGGGTGACCGTCGCACTCTGCTTCCCGGCCTCTGACGGCAAAAATCGGAACCGATAACCGATGTCCGCGACCAGATCGCCATCGGTGTCGATCCTCAGCTCGTAGATCGCCTGCGGCGAGAAAGGCTCGCTGGTGGTGCTGCTCGTCGCGCCCTCCGGATCCACGGCCTTGGACGGATGCACGTCCATGACGATTACCGACCTGCTTGTGTCACCCGGCTTGGGAAAGGCGTACAGGTCGCAGAAGTCCAGTCGAGCATCGCCGAGCGGGAACCCAAAGTCAGCGCCCGAGTAGTGGTGTGACATAAACCCTCCCAACCCCTCGCCTTGGCGGACAGTCGGCAGCGTATCCCAAAGCGGCACCACGGGGCAGCGTTTGGGTGTGCCCGGGGATGCCCTCCTCCAACTGCATTGCGATACGTTCGATTGGTTGCGGTCGCTCGTGGTCGAAAACGCCGTCCTGGACGGCCGAAAGGTCTCGATCCACTGCGCCGGTGGGGTGATCGCCGACATCCGCGACGCCGCCGGCGACCCGCCGGTGGCACAGCACGGCGCAGACGATCGGCTCAACGGTCGTGGCTGCCTGATCGCGCCAGGGCTGATCAACGCCCACACCCACGCGGCCATGACGTTGTTCCGTGGCCGCGCCGATGACCTCCCGCTGATGGAGTGGCTGGAGACGCACATCTGGCCCTACGAGGCGGTGATGACCGAGGACGAGGTCTACGCGGGTGCGCCTCGGTCTCGGCCAAGTGGATGTGAAGGATCAACCCGCGGCCCGCGGCGAGCTCGCCCGCCCAGCGAAGCGAATCCTCAGAGACGGTGTACACCGCATCATCGACGGCGCAGCGGACGCGATTGGTCCGCGGCGGCTCGAGATCGAGCGGCTGCTGGACGAGTTGGAGGGCTGCTCCAACAGGGTTTCACTGTCGGTCGATCCGCATGCTGAGGGTCAGCGCTCCTTGGCAGAGCACGGCTGCACACCGGTGGCGCATCTCGATCGACTGGGCCTGCTGACCGAACGCACCGTGGCGGCACACACGGTGTGGCTGTCCGACGACGACATCGCCTTGCTGGGTGAGAGGCGGGTCGTATGCGTGCACAACCCGGTGAGCAACATGAAGCTCGCGGTCGGCGGGGTGTACCCGTACCGAAAACTTGCCTCGGCGGGTGCGGTCTGCGCGATCGGGACCGATGGCGCCGCTTCCAACAACTGCCTCGACCTGTTCCGCGACTTGAAGATCGCCGCGCTGCTCCAGAAGTTCGACACGAACGACCCGGGCGCGCTGACTGCCGCCGAGACGCTCGCGATGGGGACCACGAACTCAGCGCCGGCCTTCGGACTGCCCGGGCCCGAGATCGAGGTTGGCCGAGCAGCGGACTTCATCTTGATCGACCGCGAGCGACCGGAGCTCTCGCCGTCGCATTCGCTGACCAGTGACCTCGTCTACAGCGCGAGTGGCGACGTCGTCGACAGCGTCGTCTGCGACGGACGAGTCATCATGCGCCACCGCGAGATTGCGGGCGAAGAGCAGATTCTGGCGGACGCTCGCCAAGCCGCGCGAGCGCTGTTCGCCCGACGGTGAGCGGCGGCATCGTGGCGGTCGGAGCCCCTGTGCGCCCGCCGGCCGATCGGGCCGGACGGCGCCCGGCTATGCAATGCTTGACTACGTAGGTGGAGGGAAGGGTCTGCCGCGTGGAGACTCGCATGCGCGCTGGCGGCCAAGGCGACGTCGGTGATGGTCGGAGGGGTGGTTGGTGGGGCGGCTCTGGTGGCTGCTGTTGCTGGCGGTGTGCGCGGCGGTCGCGGCGGGCTGCGCCGACGACGACAACGGTGGCGGCGGGAGTGATTCGGAATCGCCGACGCGGCTGGTGGTGTCCGCGGCGGCATCGATGACCGAGGCGCTCGAGCAGTGCGGGCCGGAGTTCGGGACGGCCGAGACCGCTGACGTGAAGATGTCGTTCGCAGGCTCCGACGAGCTCGCGGCGCAGATCCGCCAGGGCGCGAAGGTCGACGTGTACGCGGCCGCGAACACCAGACTTCCCGACGATCTGCACGCCGACGGTCTGTTGGGAACGCCGGTCGAGTTCGCCACGAACGAGTTTGTGCTGGCCGTGACGAAGGACTCCGAGATCGACTCGGTCGAGGACTTGACCATGGAGGGCACGACGATGGTGATCGGTTCGGAGTCGGTGCCGATCGGCTCCTACACCCGCGAGACGCTGGCCAAGCTGCCACCCGACCAGGAGAAGGCGATCCTCGCGAACGTGCGCTCCAACGAGCCTGACGTGAAGGGAATCGTCGGCAAGCTGACCCAGGGCGCTGCCGACGCCGGTTTCGTCTACGTCACCGACGTGAACGCGACCAACGGCGAGTTGAGGGCGATCAAGCTGCCGGCCGAGCTCGGGCCGCAGGTGACCTACGGCGCCGGGGTGGTCAGCAAGTCCGAGCAACAAGCTCTTGGGCAGAGGTTCGTCGATGGGCTGACAGATGGCGCCTGCGCGGACGCGCTCGAGGAGGCGGGCTTCGGCCCGGCGCCATGAGAGGCGGCTGGTTCGGGGTCCTGCTCTTCCTCTGCCTGGCCGCTGCGCTGCTGTTCCTGACGCTGCCGATCGCCGCCATCTTCGTCGACTCGAGCCCCGGCGAGCTGATCGACAGCCTCGGCGAGCAGGGTGCGCTCGACGCGCTCTGGCTGAGCCTGCGCACGACCGCGGCCGCGATCGTGATCATCCTGCTGGTCGGCACCCCGGCCGCCTACCTGCTGGCAACCCGCTCGTTCCGGGGCAAGGCGCTGGTGGTGACGCTGATCGAGCTGCCTCTGGTGCTGCCGCCCGCGGTCGCCGGGATCGGGCTGCTGGCGGCGGTCGGCCCCTCCGGGATCCTCGGCGGCACGCTCGACGCGGCCGGGATCGAGCTCTCGCTCACGACCGCTGGGGTGGTCGTGGCGCTCACGTTCGTCGCCTCGCCGTTCTACGTGCGCCAGGCGATGGCGGCGTTCGCGGCCGTTGACCGCTCGCTGCTCGACGCCTCGCGCACGCTCGGGGCGTCCGAGGCGCGCGGCTTCCTGCGCGTGATGATCCCGGTCGCGGTGCCGGGGCTCGCGGCGGGCACGGCGTTGGCGCTCGGCCGGGCGCTGGGAGAATTCGGTGCGACGCTGATGTTCGCCGGCTCGTTCCAGGGGATCACCCAGACAGTCCCGCTCGCCATCTACGACCGCTTCTCAACCGACTTCGCCGCCGCGCTCGCGCTGTCCGCGGTGCTGGTCGCCGTGTCCGGCGCGATCCTGCTGTCGGTCAAGCTGGTCCAAGGGGGCGCGGCGCTCGGCGGCTGGCAAGCGGACTGACAGGCGCCGATGCTGAGCATCCAGGCACACACCACGCTCGGCTCCATGCGGCTCGACGTCGAGCTTGCCGTCGCGCCTGGCGAGTGCCTCGCGCTCGCCGGGCCGTCGGGAGCGGGCAAGACAAGCGCGCTGCGCGTAGCCGCGGGACTGCTGCGGCCGGCGGAAGGCCGCGTCGAGGCCAACGGCGAGACCTGGCTCGACACCACGCGCGGCATCGATGTTCCTGCCGACCGGCGCCGGTGCGGCTACGTGTTCCAGGACTACGCGCTCTTCCCCCACCTGAGCGCGTGCCAGAACGTGGCCTACCCGCTGCGCGGCCTGTCGCGCCACGAACGCCGCTCGCGCGCGCTCGGGCTGCTCGAGCGCTTCGGGCTGGCCGCGCGAGCCGAGGCGCGGCCGGGCACGCTCAGCGGCGGCGAGCGACAGCGCGTCGCGCTCGCGAGGGCGCTCGCCCGAGGCCCCGAGGTGCTGCTGCTCGACGAGCCGCTCTCGGCACTCGACGCGCGCACACGCGCCGGCGCCGCGCGCGAGCTGGCCGCCGTGCTACGCGAGAGCGACGCCCCCGCGCTGCTGGTCACGCACGACTTCGCCGAAGCCGCCCAACTGGGCGATCGCGTCGGGATCATCGACCATGGCGAGGTCGTACAGGAGGGCACCGCCAGCGAGCTCGCCGCGGCGCCGAGCTCTGCCTTCGTCGCCGACTTCACCGGTGCCGTCGTCCTGACGGGCACCGCGAGCAGAGGCCCGGACGGCCTCACCCACGTCGAGCTCGACGGCGGCGGGACCGTCACCACCACCGACGACGGCGACGGCGCCGTCGCGGTGAGTGTCTACCCCTGGGAGATCGCCATCGAACCCGCAGGCGTACAGCCACACGGGTCGACCCAGAACCACCTCACCGCCGAGGTGCTCTCGATCACCACCATCGGCAACCGAGTCCGGCTCGGCCTCGGAGGGCCCCAGCCGCTCGCCGCCGAGATCACCCTCGCCTCCGCCGAACGGCTCCAGCTCGAACCCGGCGCTCGGGTCACCGCCACCTGGAAAGCGGCCGCCACACGGCTCGTGGCCGCCTGAAGCGCAACCAGCTCAAGGGCGCCCGCCCGGCAGCATCAGCTCGTCGAGGAAGCGCAGCGCCGCGCGCACGTTCTCGAGCCGCCACAACAGCAGCGTGCGAGCAAATCCCTCGCTCTCCGACATGCTCGCCTCGAGCGTGCCCTCGATCACTGCGAATCGCGCCCGCTGCGCCGCCAGCAACGGACCGGGATCCGCGTCGCGGCGCTCGAGGAACAACAACTTCAACATCAGCAGCGACCGGGCATCACGGATGTGAGCCACCGGCCGGCGCAGCCAGAGGGTGACCCGCCGACGCCCCGCCGGCGTCGCCTTCACCACTCTGCGCCGCGGCCCGCCCGCGCCCGCCGCGGTCCCGACCCTGGCGGCCAGCCCAAGCTCGACCAGCGAGTCGATCACGTGGTACGCCAGCGGCCGCTTCATCGTCCACACCTGCCCGACCTCGCCGTCGGGCGCGAGCGCTCGCGCGAGCGCGAACCCGTGCGTCGGCCCCTCCGCCAAAAGAGCCAAAACCGCCCACTCCCCGATCGCTAGGTCCTGAGCGCGCCTTCTCATCGCGCGCGATTATCCGCCGGGCCTGATGATCGTGCTCTGCGTCCGGCTCTCGGACGCTTACCCCTCCGCCGCAGCGGGGGCCGCGGCCGGCCGCCGCCCCCGCATCCCTGCGAGGGCGACGAGCGCCAGACCGCCGAGGGCCCAGGCGAGCAGCACCGCTACCGGCACTCCGGCGGCGGCGCCGTCGAAGAACCCGGTGCTGCGCAGGAGGCTCGCGCCGGCGCCGGGCGGCAGCAGCTGACCAATGACTCCGACGGGCTCGGGCAGCATCTCGGGCGCCGAGCCCGCCCCGGAGAACGGGTTGCCGATGAACACCATCAGAGCGGCCGCCACGCCGATGCCCGCTGCGCCGAGCCAGGCGTAGAGGCCGGCGACGGTCGCGCCTATGGCGAGCACGGTCAACCCGAGCGCGCCGGCGTTCACGATCCAGTCGCCCTCGACGACCTCCAGCCAGCTCTGCACGATGCCTGCCGCGACGAGCCCGATGATCGCCGAGCCCGCCACCAGCAGCCCCGCGCGCCCGGAAGCACCCGTGGTGAGCAGCGAGGCCGCGACGCCGATGAGGATGCCGGCGATCACGAGTGGCAGCACCGACGACGGCAGGGCCGCGCCGTGCTCGGCAGGCACGATGTCCTCGGGGGGAGCGCCGGTCTCGGCAGCCGCGCGACCCAGGAGCTGCGCCACCGCGGGGCTGGCGGCGCTCGAGCTGAGCACCTTGGGTCCATCGGGCGTCATCACGAACGCGCCGTAGACCTCGCGGTCCTCGATCGCAGCGCGCGCCTCGGCCTCATTTGCGTAGCGATGCACGTCGAACGCCTCGGGATTCGCGCCGAGCTGCCGCTCGAGCGGGCCCACCGCGGCCGCAGGACCGGCCACGCCGACCGGCAGGTCGCGGGGCTCGAGCCTGGCGCTCGGCCAGGCGAACAGGGTCAGCACGATGGCCACCACCAGCGGGATGATCACCAACGCCGCAAGCGGCGACGGATGACGGTGTCCGGATGTCCCATGCGTGGTCATTGATCACTCCTTCACAGCGGTCGAGGACGACAACTCGGCGACGTCGCGCCGGAACAGTGCGGCCGCGGTCCAGTCCGCCAGCACGCGGGCACGGCGGGAGGCGAACGGCAGCTGCAGAACGTGGTAGCCGCGGGCGATGAGCCAGCCCAGCACGCCCTTCACGCGCAGGCCGCCCACGAGGGCGATCCCATGCCGGCTGCCGAGCGTCGCCATCTGGCCGCGGGTGCGATAGCTGTATGCGCGCGGGGTACCGCGCAGGTTGCGGGCGAGCCGGCGGGCTTGGCGCAGCGCGTGCTGACAGGTCGCCGGGTCGGTCCCGCCCGTCGCCTCGTTCGGAACGGCGGCGCAGTCTCCGAGGGCCCAGATGCGCGAGGAGCCGACAACCTTCAGCGTCTCGTCGACGGGAACGCGGCCGTGCTTGTCGAGCGGCAGGCCGAGCTGGGCGAGCAGCGGGTTGGGCGTGACGCCGGCGGTCCAGACGACTGTCTCGGTCTCGATGCGGCCACCGTCGGAGAGTGTCACGCCGCCGGTGTCGACCGAGCTGATCATCGTCTCCGTGAGGATCTCGACGCCCTGCCGGCCGAGCCGCTTGGCAGCGAAGGCGGCGAGCTTCTCGGGCGTCTGGCGCAGGATGCGCGATCCGCCCTCGACGAGGATCCAGCGCGGCCGGACGCCGTCGAGGCGCGGATGGCGCGTGAGGGCATCGCTCACGAGCTCGTTCAGCTCCGCGGCCGCCTCCACCCCGGCGAAGCCGGCGCCGGCGAGCACGAAAGTCAGGCGCTGGGGGGCGGACTCGGGCACGGCATCGGCGAGCTCGATCTGCCGCAGCACGTGGTTGCGTAGGCGGATCGCGTCGACCAGGTCCTTCAGCCCAAGGGCATGCTCGCGCAGGCCCGGGAGGTCGGGCATGCGGGCGACTGCGCCGAGCGCGATGACGAGATCGGCATAGGCGATCTCGATGTCCCCCGCCTCGGACTCGACCTGTACGACGCGGCCTTGCGCGTCGAGGCCGGTGACCGAGCCGAGCACGAGATCCGCGTGCGGGCACATGGTGCGCAGCGGAACCGTTACGTGGCGCGGCTCCACGCTGCCCGCGGCGGCCTCCGGCAGCAGCGGCGTGTAGAGCATGAAGTTGGTGGGATTGACGATGGTCGCGCCGGTCTTGCCGACCTGGCGGGCCACGTAGCTCCCGGCGAAACCGCCGCCGAGTACGAGCGTGCCGCCACGGGCGACGCGCGAGCGCCGGTGGGTGAGTGCGGGGTACGTGGAGTTCATGACCGCCAAGCTACGGCCGTCCGGAGGCGCTCGAATCCGGCAATGCCCTAGTCCCCGGCCCAGGGGGCGGATTAGGATCCACAGATGCTCGTGGGCCGTCTGGCTGAGCAACGCGAGCTCGATTCTCACCTCGAGAGCGCGCGCGAGGAGCGCAGCGCCGTCCTGGTGCTGCGCGGCGAGGCCGGCATCGGCAAGACCGCACTGCTCGAATACGCCGAGGCGCAGGCGGAGGACATGCGGGTGCTGCGCTGCGTGGGCATCGAGGCTGAGCACGAGCTGCCGTTCGCCGGCCTCCAGCGGCTTGTTCGTCCCTGCCTCGACCTCATCGAGCGACTGCCGGCGCCGCAGGCGGCTGCCCTGAACAGCGCCCTAGGCCTCAGCATGGAGGGCGTCGACGACCGCTTCCTCGTATCGCTCGGTGCGCTCAGCCTGCTCGCCGAGGCCGCCGACGAGGAGCCCCTGCTGTGCTGCATCGACGACGCGCAGTGGCTCGACGCGCCTTCCGCCGATGCGCTCGCCTTCGCCGCGCGGCGGCTGGAGGCGGAGAGGATCGCGATGCTGTTCGCGGTTCGCGAGGGCGATCTCCGGAGCTTCCACGCGCCCGGCGTGCCGGAGCTGACCCTCGGTGCGCTCGCCGACGAGGACGCCCGCGCACTGCTCGCCGATCGCCTCGAACGCGGCCCGTCGGCGGAGGTGCTGGCCACGCTCCTCGAACACGCGCGCGGCAACCCGCTCGCGCTGCTCGAGCTGCCGGCCGGGCTTACGGACACACAGCTCGACGGAGCCGAGCCGATCCTCGGGCCGCCGCCCGTGCGCCCTGCGGTCGAGGAGGCCTTCCGCGCGCGTGTTGCGGCACTGCCCGACGGCACACGCAGCCTCCTGCTCGTTGCGGCCGCCGACGAGATCGGCGACCTCACGGCGATCCTCGACGCCGGCGCGCGCATCGGCCTCGACGGATCCGAGCTCGGCGCGGCGGAGCGCGGCGGACTGGTACGCGTGGACGGCAGCGTGACATTCCGGCACCCGCTCGTGCGTTCCGCGATCTACCGCTCGGCGAGCCGCGACGAGCGCCGGGCCGCCCATGAGGCGCTCGCCGACGTGGTCCGCGATCCGGCCCGCAGCGCGTGGCACCGGGCGCTGGTCGCGGATCGAGCCGACGAAGGGATCGCCTCGGAGCTCGAGGCGGCCGGGGTCCAGGCTGCGACGCGCGGCGGGCAGTCCACAGCCGCCGCCGCCTTCGAGCGCGCCGCAGAGCTGAGCGCGGACGATACGCGTCGCGCGCACCGGCTCGTCTGTGCGGCGAAGGCGTCACACGCCGGGGGCCGGCCCGATGCCGCTATGGCCCTCGTCGAGCGAGCGCGCGCACTGCCGCTCGATCCTCTCGACTCGCTCGAGATCTTCTCGGTCTGCGCTACGGACGCCGGCCGGCGCGGGTCACCCGCCGAGTCCGAGGAGCTGCTGCGCCGCGCCGTCGTGGAGGGCGTCGGCCTGCCGCCCGAGGCCGCCGCCGAGTTCGTGATCTGGTCGGTGTTCGTGTCGCTCATGAGGAGCGGCCGTATCGCATTCGCCCTGAGTGAGGCGGACAGCCTCCTGAAGCAGATCGGCGGTGAGGGGCCGCTGATCAGCTTTGCGCGGCTGCTGTTTGGGGGCATGAGCGCCGTGCTGGAGGGTGACTCGGCGCACGGCGGCCGGCTGCTGGCCGAGGCGATCGAAATCGGCGAGGGCTTCGACGGCGATCGCACGATGGGCATGAACGCGTTTCTCAGCGGGATGCGTGGGGACTATCCGGCCTCGCGCCGGACCAGTGAGGCGGCCATCGCCCGCGCGCGTCACCAGGGTTCACTCGCGGGGGTCTCGGGCGCTTTCCCGCTCGTCGTGGTGGGCGAGCTCGGCGAGGGCAGGCTGGCCGCCGCAGCCGCGACGATCTCCGAGGGCCGCGACCTCGCCCGGCGCCTCGGCGCCGACAACGACGAGACCGGGTTGATGGCGCTCGAAGCTCGCATCCTCGCCCAGCGCGGTCGAGAGGACGAGTGCCGCGAGCTCGTCGCCACAGCGATGCAGCGCAGTCTCGCGACGGGCCTCGGGTGGGCGACCGAGCACGCGCGCCTGGCGCTCGCGGAGCTCGAGCTCGCGCTCGGGAATCCGCGGGAGGCGCTCGAACAGCTCGAGCAGCTCGACCAGGTGCCGCTTCCACCGGTGGCGTTGCTCGCGACTCCGGATCTGATCGACGCGGCCCTGCGCATCGGCGAGCCGGAGCGTGCACGCGATGCGCTCGAGCGCTTCGAGGCCTGGGCGCCGGTAAGCGACGCTCCCCTGGTCAGAGGCCTCGTCGCGCGCTGTCGCGCGGTGCTCACCGAGGACGAAGAGGAGGCCGAGCACCTCTTCGAGGAGGCCGTGCGCGAGCACGCCGGGGACGCACCGGTATTCGAGCGGGCCCGCACACAGCTCGCCTACGGCGAGCGCCTGCGCCGCGCGCGCCGCAAGATCGAAGCACGCACGCAGCTTCGCACCGCGCTTGACACGTTCGAGGGGCTCGGCAACCCGCTCTGGGCCGAGCGCGCCCGCACGGAGCTGAACGCCACCGGCGAGAAGGCCCGCAAGCGCGACGCGAGCACGCTCGACGACCTGACGCCACAGGAGCTTCGTATCGCGCAGCTCGTGGCGGCCGGCGCGACCAACCGGGACTGCGCCGCACAGCTGTTCGTGAGCCCCAAGACGGTCGAGTACCACCTGCGCAAGGTGTTTGTGAAGCTGGGCGTGAGCTCCCGGATCGAGCTCGCCAGGGCGCCGCTGGGGACAGCGGAGCCCTAGCCGTTTGAGGGTCCTAACTAGGGATTCGCCCGAGTCGATGGGGAGGGGTTCCGCCGTACGGTCGGCTCAATTCGACCGAGGGAGGACCTCATGGCGACCTATCTCTACCGACTTGGCGGCTGGGCTTTCACAAATCGCCGCAAGGTGCTGTTCGGCTGGCTGGCGATTCTCGCGATCGTGATCGGCTCTGCCGCGAGCTTCAGCGGCCAGTTCTCGTCGAAGTTCGAGGTCCCCGGGACCGAGTCCCAGCGGGCCCAGGACCTGCTTCATCAGAAGTATCCGGGCGCCGGCGGCGCCTCGGCGCGCGTCGTGTTCGCGGCTCCGGAGGGCGAGAAGCTCACGGATCCGCAGAACAAGGCGGCGGTCATGGAGACGGTGGGCGAGGCGAAGCACGCCGCCGGGGTCTCGTTCGTGATCGATCCGTACCAGGCGAAGGCGATCTCGAAGGACGGCCGCATCGGCTACGCCGACGTGATCTACCCGATGCCCGCGGACGAGGTCGGCGACTCCGCCCGCGAGGAGCTCGAGGAGAGCGCCAAGCCCGCCCACGTGGCAGGCATGGAGGTCGAGTTCGGCGGCGGTCTCGTGACCGACGAGTCCGAGGCCGGGTCTGAGAGCGCCGGCATCATGATCGGTTTCCTCGTCCTCGCGATCACGCTCGGCTCGCTGGTGGCAGCCGGCCTGCCGCTGCTGACGGCGATCCTCGGCGTGGCGATCTCGGTCGGCACGGTCACCGCCCTCACCGGCTCGATCGAGCTGACGGAGACGGCGCCGACGCTCGCCACGATGCTCGGCCTCGCGGTCGGCATCGACTACGCGCTGTTCATCCTGAGCCGCTACCGGCAGAACGTCGAGAGCGGCCAGGGCCTGCGGGACGCCGTCGCTCAGGCGACCGGCACCGCGGGCAGCGCCGTCGTGTTCGCCGGCGCCACCGTCGTGATCGCTCTGGTCGGCCTGACGGTCGTCAACATCCCGTTCCTGACGGTGATGGGCCTCGCGGCCGCGGGCGCCGTGGTGATCGCGGTCCTGATCGCCACCACCCTGCTGCCCGCCCTGCTCGGCTTCTTCGGCGAGCGCGGCGTCCGGACGAGCCGTGCACTCACATGGCGTCCATGGCGCCGCCGCGAGGACCGCGAGACGGCGAGCGTGCGCTACGCGCGCTTCGTGACGCGGCGGCCGTGGGCCGTGCTGGCGGTCGGCCTGGTCGTGCTGCTCGTGGCCGCGCTGCCGGCGACGCACATGAAGCTCGGCCTGCCGGACGGCGGTTCCAAGCCGACCGACAACACGGAGCGCAAGGCCTACGACCTGCTGAGCGAGGGCTTCGGCCCCGGCTTCAACGGCGTGCTGACGGTCGTCGTCGATGCTCCCGAGCTGCCGCGCGGGCTGCAGGAGCGGCTGGCCAACGGCGTCGCCGAGGGGCTGGCGGACTTCCCGCACGTGGCGGCAGTCTCGCCCCCGGCGCAGAACGAGAAGGGCGACGTGACGATCGTCCAGGTCACGCCGACGGGCGGTCCCGCGTCCGACGAGACGAAGGAGCTCGTCGACTACATGCGCGAGCGGGCCGACAAGATTCCGGAGCGGTATGGGATCGAGGCGTACGTGACCGGCACGACAGCGCTCAACATCGACACCGCCGACCAGCTCGCGAAGGCGCTGCCGAAGTACATCGTGGTCGTGGTCGGGCTGGCGCTGCTCCTGCTGATGGTCGTCTTCCGATCGGTGCTGGTGCCGATCAAGGCCGCCGCCGGCTTCCTGCTCTCGATCGCCGCTTCGATGGGCGTCGTCGTCTGGATCTTCCAGGACGGCCACCTGGCGGATCTGTTCGCGGTCGCCCAGGCAGGACCGATCGTCAGCTTCCTGCCGGTGCTGCTGATCGGCATCCTGTTCGGGCTCGCGATGGACTACGAGGTGTTCCTCGTGTCGCGGATGCGCGAGGCGTACGTGAAGTCTGGCGACGCCCGCGAGGCGGTCGTGACGGGCTACGGCCAGAGCGGCCGCGTCGTCACGGCGGCTGCGGTGATCATGACCGCCGTCTTCGCGGCGTTCCTGCTCGACCCGGACCCGGTGATCAAGTCGATCGGCCTGTCGCTGGCGGTCGGGGTGCTGGCCGATGCGTTCATCGTCCGGATGACGCTGGTGCCCGCCGTGATGGCCCTGCTCGGCGACCGTGCGTGGGCAATGCCGAAGCGGCTCGAGCGGCTCGTGCCCGACGTTGACATCGAGGGCGAGCAGCTGGCACACAGCGTCCGGCCCGCGGCGGTGTCGCGCGCGTAGGGCTGGGACGCGAAGCCAAGCCTCGACGACGGCGTCGACCCGCGAAGGGTCGGCGCCGTCGTCGCCGTGATGCCGCCAGCTACGTCGCGACCCGCTCGCCGGCGCGGATGTCGACCGCCAGCCGGTTGGCTGGCGGGGCGAGCGGGCAGCTCCAGCGCGGGTCGTAGGCGCAGGAGGGGTTGTATGCGAAGTTGAAGTCGAGCACGAGCAGCTCGCCCTCGGCGCCGAGATCGGCGCCCTTGACCGTGTCGAGCAGGTACCTGCCGCCGCCGTAGGTGGTTGTGCCGCTCGTCCCGTCGCCGAACGGGAGGTAGATGCCGCCGCCGTAGCCCTCGATCCAGTAGAGCTCGAGCGTGAGGCTCTGGCCGTGCAGCTCGAACTCGGCCTTGCCGAAGCGCGCGAAGCGGTAGGCGCTGTCCTGGCTCGTGGTGATGTCGAGCGTCACCGGCGCGATCGGGGCGATCGTGGCGAGCGCTCGCGCGGACGGGTCGTACTCGAAGTACTCGACGCCCGCAAAGGACGCGCGCTCGTGCTCCGGGAGGGGGGACTGCGGGTGACGCGAGAGCAGCTCGTCCCGTGTGGCGCGCCAGCGGCGCCACGCCTCGGCCGGATCTGAAGCCGCACGGACGTGGCGGTAGAGATCGAACACGCGCCGCCGCCAGTCCGAGAGCGCGAGCAGTTCCCCGGGCCGGCCGTCGACGGCCGCTGCCGTGGCGTCGGAGGGTGCCGCCATCGGCACGAGTCTAGAGTCGAAGAGTGCCGCTCTCCCTTGGGTTCGGCCCCGCGGTCTCGGGTAACACCCCTGGGTTTCAGCGGTGTCCCGGCGCTGGGCCGGCCGCGCAAGGCAGGGAGGGTCATGTCTCATCGTTCTGACGTGTCATCGAAGCGGCGGTGGCCAGGCGTGCTGTCGTTGGGCGTCGCGGCGCTGTTGTCGGCGGCGCTGCTCGCTGGACCGGCGTCGGCGGCCGCTCCGGCAAAGGCGTGCGAGAAGCGCGCCAACAACACGTACAGCAAGCTGTTGGGCTGCGTGACGCTCGATGGCGTGCGCGAGCATCAGGAGGCGTTCCAGGAGATCGCCGACACGAGCGACGACCCGGTCTATCCCGGCACTCGTGCCGCCGGGACCGAGGGGTATGCCCAGAGCGTCGAGTACGTCTCCGGGCTGCTCGAGGATGCGGGCTACGACGTGACGCTCGATCCCGTCGAGATCACCTTCAACTTCCCGGCGACTCTGCGTCAGCTGACGCCGGTGCAGGCGGAGTACGAGACCGGGGTGTTCACCGGCAGCGGCTCCGGGACCGTCCAGGGCCAGGTGATCCCGGTTGACATCAACCTCACTGGCGACCGCGCGTCGACGAGCGGCTGCGAGGCGGCGGACTTCGCCGGGATCGACTGGAGCGGTGCCAACGACATCGCGTTGGTCCAGCGCGGCAGCTGTAACTTCGGCGACAAGGCGTTCTTTGCCGAGCAGGCCGGCGCCGAGGCCGTGATCATCTTCAACCAGGGCAACACGCCTGATCGCGAGGCGCTGATCGTGGCGGACGCCTCAAGCCGTACTGACGGCACGCCGGTGACCCACGGCATTCCGGTAGTGGGCGCGAGCTTCGCGGACGGCGTCGCGCTGTCCCAGCCGGGCTCGACCGCGTTCATCGAAGTGCTGCCGGCGGAGACCCGGACTGACTTCAACGTGATCGCCGAGCTCGAGGGTAAGAACGACGACAACGTCGTGATGGCCGGGGCGCACCTCGACAGCGTGATCGAGGGTCCGGGAATCCAGGACGACGGCTCGGGCTCGGCAGCGCTGCTGGAGACGGCGCTGATGATGGCCAACACGAAGCCTCAGAACACGATCCGCTTCGGGTGGTGGGCCGGAGAGGAGCAGGGCCTGGTCGGCTCGACCGACTATGTCGAGGGGCTGTCGCAGGCCGAGCGCGACCGCATCGCGGTCTACATGAACTACGACATGATCGGCTCGCCGAACTACATCTTCATGGTGTACGACGCCGACCAGTCGACGTTCCCGGCGCCCGTGCCGGTCCCACCGGGCTCGACGGCGATCGAGGACATCTACGAGCGCTACTACACCTCGATCGGTGAGCCCTACGACGACACGGCGTTCGACGGCCGCAGCGACTATCAGGCGTTCATCGACGCCGGCATCGCGTCGGGCGGCCTGTTCACCGGCGCCGAGGTGCCCAAGACCGCCGAACAGCAGGCGATCTGGGGCGGCATCGCCGGCGAGCAGTTCGACCAGTGCTACCACGAGGCGTGTGACGACATCGACAACATCGATCTGCACGCGCTCGAGGTCAACAGCGACCTGATCGCGTTCGCCCAGCTGACGTTCGCGTACTCGACCGAGTCGGTGAACGGCGTGCGCGGCAAGCGCGTCCCGGGCCCGAAGCTGAGGCTTCCCGAACCTGCCGGCCCGGAAGGCACGTTCGTGGAGTCAGGTGGCGGCCTCGGACCCGCCGGACCGAGCTCGTAGCCCGCTATCGCTGACGATTGGGGGCGGTCCACGTGACCGCCCCCAGTTCGTCCAGGACGGATTTGTCTGCGACCGTGAGAGAAGACATGACCGCCACCTACACCTTCGACGTGTTTACCAGCCTCGATGGCTACGGCGCCGCGAGCGGCGACTGGACCGGCTACTGGGGTAAGCAAGGCCCCGAGCTGCTCGACCACCGCCTCGCCGTGTACGACGAGGAGCAGCGGATGGTCTTCGGGGCCAACACGTATCGGGCGTTCGCGCGGATGCTGGCCTCGAGCACGGAGGACTCCGAGGTGCGTGACCCGTGGGTCACTCGGATGAGGAACCTGCCGGCAACGGTGGTGTCCACGACGCTCGAGGGCCCACTCGACTGGCCGGACGCGACCGTCGTGAGCGGTGACGCCGTCGACGTCGTCGCCCGGCTCAAGGAGAAGTCCGAGGTGCCGTTGCGCTCGCACGGCAGCCTGTCGGTGAACCGGGCGCTGATGGCTGCCGGGCTGGTCGACCGCCTACAGGTGACGCTCTTCCCTGTGATCACCGGTCAGACCGGGCTCGAGCCGATCTTCGCGGGTGCGGCCGACTTCGATCTGGAGCTGGTCGAGCACCGGACGCTCGACGGTCACGTCCAGGAGCTCGTCTACCGACCCAGCCTCCATTGACCTGCTAGAGGACGAGCGTTATGCGGATGCGCAGCCTGCCGAGCCGCGTGCCCTCTCGGAAGAAGTCGGTCGCGAACGCCTGGTTGAGCGCGTCCGCTGCCTCGAGGGTCAGGAACGCGTTGACGCCACGGTAGGTGAGGCGGCTTCCGCGTAAGGCGAAGGTCCCGCCCCCGAGGGCCAGGAACGGCGTGCGCTGGCCATCGACCAGCGCGCTCACGTTATAGGGACAACAGAGGCCCACCCGGAGCCGCGTGACCCTGACGGACGCGTTGTCTCCCGCGAACACGATCCCGCCACGATGGTTGATCGTCCCACGCCGGCCGTTACGGCTGACCGTGCCGCCGGCAATCGGGAACGACTCGCCGCCAAGGCTCGCCTCCGCGGGCGCGATCGGCAGGATGCCGACACCCAGCGGGTCCAGCCCGGAGAAGATGTTCGGGTTGAACGTCAGCGTCGACTGCCCCTGCTGGATCGGGACGGCCTGCGCCGGCGAAGCACCCGCAGCGACGACCGCGATCGTCGCCAGGACCGCGATCGCCGCGAGCGTCCGCGACTGACCGCGTCTTGCTGAGACCTCCATGCGCTTCATCCTCTCAGATGAGCGCAAGTCCCGCGCGAGGAGAGCTCCTGCAGTTCCTAGGCGTGGACGAGCTCGAGGCTGCGCTCCCAGAGGGTGGCGCGGGCCGTCGCGTCGTAGGCCTGGTCGTCGGCGCGGGCCTCTCGCGTCCGGTCGAAGAACTTGCCGGTTACGCCGTCGAGCGCGGGGTCGGCGACGAGACGGAAGGTGGCCTCCACGCCGTCCTCGATCGAGTCCACGTGGTGGCCGACCTCCTCGAGCACCATCTTGGTGGGCATGTAGGTCGAGGGGTGCAGGCTGTTCACGGTCACCTCGTCGGCCGGGAGGCGGCCGGCTAGCTCGAAGCCGCTCATCACCTGCGCGAGCTTGCTCTGCGCGTACGCCCGGGTGCCGTCGTAATCGCGTTCGAGCATGAGGTCGTCGAAGTCGAGCGGGTGTTGGCCGAGCGAGGCGACGTTGACGATGCGCGCGGGCGGCGAGGCTTGCAGCAGCGGCAGCAGCTCAAGGGTAAGCAGGAAGCCGGCGAGGTAGTTGACCCAGAAGCGCAGCTCGTAGCCGTCGGCGCTAACGCGACGGGTGCGTCCGTCGGGCTCACCGAAGCCGATGCCGGCATTGGAGACCAGGACGTCAAGGCGGTCCGTGCCCTCGCGGACGCCCGCCACGAGTCGGCGCACCTGGGCGAGGTCGGCCAGGTCCGCGAGGACCGTCTGCGGCCGCGCGGTGTCGTGGCCGGCCGCGATCTCGTCGGCCGCGCGGTCGAGGCGCTCGGCGTCGCGGCCGTGGAGAACGAGGGTGGCGCCGTAGCCCGCGAGGCGATCAGCGAGGGCGCGGCCGTGGCCGTCGGTGGCACCGGTGATGAGGATCGTGGGTGTGCTCACGGTTTGGCCCTCCCACTCGTCGATCGTAGCCCGAGGCGAAGCCCGCGAGCCGGTACCGTCGCTCGCCTCGATGGCCCTCCAAGTCGCGTTCCTGCTCTACGACCGGTTCACCACCCTCGACGCGGTCGGTCCCTACGAGGTTCTCGTTCAGCTCCCTGACGTCGAGCCCGTCTTCGTCGCCGAGCAAGCGGGTCCGGTTCGCAACGACGCGGGCGGGCGGAACGACTCGGGCGCTTGCGAGATCGTGGCAGAGCGCTCGATCGACGACGTGCCGAGCCCGGACATGCTGCTCGTTCCGGGTGGACTCAGCACGCGCGACTTCCTCGGGCACGAGCCGATCCTGGAGTGGATAAGGGGCGCGCACGAGGGCAGCCGCTACACGACCTCGGTCTGCTCGGGCGCGCTCCTGCTGGCCGCGGCCGGGGTGCTGGACGGCCTCCAGGCCACCACGCACTGGCTCGCCCGGGATCTGCTCGCGACGTATCGCGTTGACGTGGTGGAGGACCGTGTTGTCGAGCAGGGCAAGGTGATCACCGCGGCCGGCGTGTCGGCGGGGATCGACATGGCGCTCCGGATCGTCCAGATGATCTACGGCGACGACGTGGCCCGGGCGGTGCAGCTGGGGATCGAGTACGACCCGCAGCCGCCGTTCGACGCCGGCGCCCCGGAGAAGGTCAGCGACGAGCTGGTGGCCGCGGTGCGCGGCTCGATGATGGCCCGCGGTACGAACTGGACCCCCTAGGCACGACAGTCAGCGACTCCGAACCGCCCGCAGCCGTACGGCGCCCGGCGTGTACGTGCCCTTCGTGGCGGTGGCCCTGGCGGACTTCCCAGGCAGCGCGAGCGTGACCGTTCCGTTCTGGGCCGTGCGCCCGGAGATCCCGCCCACTCGCACGCGCGCTTGGGAGACCGGGTCGCCCGCGTCCGTAACAGACCATCGTCCCCACCAGGAGCAGCTTGCTGAGCCAGCCGCCGGCGTGCCGAGGGTTAGGCGCGGGACGTCGCCTGCGAGGAGGCTATTGCGCCGGACGGTGGCCGGCCACGACCGTCGCGGCGAGCGCCGTCCGATGGTCCTTCGTCCACGGCGGCCCCATCCTGGCTCGAGGTTCCTGCAGCACCTCGTCGGCCCGCTCGGCCAACACGCTGACCGCCTGACCCACCACCGCCTTCGCGTCATAGAGGTGGACTTCCCACCCACGGGCGCGTGCCAGCTCGGAGAGCTCCTGGCGATACATGATCGCGTCGGCCCGCGCCTCGTACGGCGCACGGCGTTGCACGGCGATGTCGTCAGGAAAGTCGAACGGCCAGGCTCGAAGCGAGACCGAGAGGAGGGGCATGGGCAGCGCGGTCGCAATCTCGTCGAGCGCAGCTGACGTCGCCCGAACGACGGACGCTCGCACCGTCGCGACCAGCGCAGCGGTGGCGGCGACATCGAGACGCCGGCTCTCGTAGTGAATGGGTGCCGCCGAGATGCCGGTCTCGACCAGCGCGATCCGCCGGCGGTCCACCACCTCGTGGTCCCCCGACGCCGTGACCGCGATGGCCCAACCCAGGTGATCCGCGATCCCAAGCCGCATCGGGTCCGGACCTAGCCGGCGCCCGGCCGCTCCAGCGCACGCTCGAGCGTCTCACGCACCGTCCCCGGGAGCAGGTCCAGCTTGTAGCGGGACATGGGCAGCGGGCTCGCGCCCGAGGTCGCGAGCGATATCGCGCCCTCGACCGTCTCGGAGCTCGCCGGCTGTCCGGTGAGCGCCTGCTCGACTCGCTCCAGCCGGAGCGGGACCGGGGCAACCCCGCCAACCGCCACGGCGGCGAACTCGATCGTCTCGCCCGACACGACCAGCCGCGCCAGCGCCTCGACCAGCGGCCATTCGGCGAGCTCCCTGCTGGTGGCTCTGAAGTAGGCGGCCCGCTCGGCCTCGAGCGCCGGCGGCATCCGCACCGCGGTCAGGATCTCGCCCTCGCCGAGCTGGTGGTCGTGGCGGCCATCGCTGCCGTCGCCGTAGAGCTCGGCTACGGGCCGAGCGCCGCCGCTCCCATCCGTGACCTCGGCGTCGTACGCCAGCAGCGCCATTCCGAGCGTGGATGGGTGGGGTGCCACACACGGCCCGAGGTCGAAGCAGACGCCGAGCAGGTGATTGCCGCCGCGCGCCGGGCAGTCCGCGCCGCCCTTCTTCAGGCACTCGATCGCCGGATGCCGGTAGTACCAGCAGCGGTTGCGCTGCAGCAGGTTCCCGCCCAGGGTGCCCGCGGCGCGGATCTGGGGAGTAGCCAGCGACGCGGCGGCCTGCGCGAGCCCGGGATAGGCGGAGGCGAGCCGGGTGTCGCCTGCGAGCGTGGCGATCGAGACCATGGCGCCGATTTGCGCCGCACCGCCATCCCAGTCGACGCGGTCGAGATCGGGCACTAAGCCCAGGTCGACCGGCGGCCCCGAGCTCACCCCGCTGCGCAGGCGCTGCTGGAGGTCGGTGCCTCCGGCCCGGAACTCGCCGGTGGCCTGGCCGGCCTCCTCGAGCGTCCTCGGGGCGGGCGTCACGCCCTCATCCCCTCCAGCAGCCGGTCGGGGCGGATCGGCAGCTCGTAGGGGCGCCAGCCGGTTGCGTTGTACACGGCGTTCCCGATCGATGCCGCCACGCCCATCGTCGAGATCTCGCCCAGTCCCACGCCTCCGCCGGGTACGTGCTCGAAGCCCGCCTCGTCGAAGTGCACCTCGATCTCGGGGGTGTCCGCGATCCCCGGGATCCGGTAGTCCTCGAGGCCGGCGCTGAGCACGATCCCCGTCCGCGCATCGTCCTGGCGCTGCTCATAGAGCGCGTAGCCGACCCCCTGGATCACTCCGCCGTAGCATTGGCTGCGAGCCAGCTCTGGCGCGGCCACGCGCCCGGCTGCGATCCCGGCCGCCACCCGGGGCACCCGGATCCGGCCGAGCAGGGTGTCCACCTCGACCTCGCTCACGTGGACGGCGCCTGTGTACCCGCGGCCGACGCCAAGCTTGCTCCTCATCCGCACCATGCGCGCGGTCAAGCGTCCCGCCGGGCCGGTGCCCGCCATCGGCCTGCCGGCACTCGAGGCGGACGGATCGTCGTCGGGACGGCCGGCGCGCTCGCCGAGGTTCGGCGCCGAGGCGATCAGCTCGGCCCAGTCGACCCGAGCGCGCGTGCTCGCGGGCCCCATGTGCGCGGTCAAGCGGCGGCGCACCGCGGCGGCGGCTGCGAGCGTCGCCGGAACGAGCGTTGCCGTGGCCATGCTGCCGCCAGACGGCGGGCCGCTCGCGAGCCGCGAGTCCCCGATCCGCACGTCCACCGCCCCCGGTTCGATATCAAAGGCACGGGCCACCGTTCTCGCGAGCACGCTGCGGCTGCCCGTGCCGATGTCCTGCACGCCGGTGGCCGCGTAGAGCCGCCCGCCGTCGACGCCGACCTCGACCTCGCAGCCCAGCTGGTAGATGTAGAGCCAGTTCGCCGCGGCCACGCCCACCCCGCGCCGGAAGCGCCCCCGCTCGGAGCCGCTCGCCGGTCGGTCGCGCCACAGCGCAAGCGACTCGACCCAGGTGTACAGGCGCTGGCGCTCCGGGAGCGGATCCCAGCGCCGCCGCAGGGCGATCGGATCCTCCCCGAGCCGGTGCGCCGCCTCGTCCACCGCCTGCTCGAGCGCCCAGCAGGACAGCGGCGCGTTGGGTCCCCGGAAGGGCAGGCCCGGCGGCATGTGGTTAACGACGTCGAAGTCCTGGAGGTCCTTGGCGGGAGCCGGATAGATCATCCGGCAGAGGGCCGCGATCAGGGACCCCACGCTGACACCGGCGTCCTGGTAGGCGCGCACCTGCAGAGCGCGCGGGCCGTCCGACGCGCCGGCGAGGAGCGCGAGCTCGATCTCGGCGCTGGGCCGGTAGCCCGCCAGGCCGACCTCCTCCCCGCGGTCGAGGGCGATCCGGACGGGGGCTCGCGCAGCGCGAGCGAGCTCGATCGCCGCAACCGTCTCGGGGGTCAGACTCTGCTTCGCACCGAAGCCGCCCCCCACGTGCTCGGCGATCACGTGCACCCGGTCATCCTCCAATCCGAAGCGCTCGGCGATCTCCTTCGCCAGGCGCCCCACCGCCTGGGTCGAGACGTGCACATGCAGGCTCTCCCCGTCCCAGCGGGCGGCGCACGCGTGCGGCTCGAGGGCGGTGTGGACTTGGGCCGCTGTTCGCCAGGTCCCCTCCACGAGCAGCGGATCGCCGCCTTCGCGCGCGTCGGAGATCAGCCGGCGTGCCTTGCGGGCCCGCTGCGAGAAAGCGCCCACGGGCCCGCGCAGGTTCCCGTGCCAGCGCGCCGGCGTCGGAGGCCCCTCTCCCGCCGACGGCGCCCGCTTGCGGAGCCCGCTGTAGACGGCCGCCGCGCCCTCTCGGCGGGCAGCCTCCGCTCCCACGGCGGCCGGAAGCGGCTGGTAGCGGACCCGCACCAGCGCGAGTGCCTGCTCGGCCGTGTGCCGGTCCACGGCCGCGACGGCCGCAACCTCCTGACCCACGTAGCGCACCAACCGCTCCTTGCCGAGCAGCTCGACGGCCGCCTCGGCGCCCGGAAGCGCGCGAGCAGGATCGAGGTCGACGGAGATCACGCGCGCGTGCGGAAAGGGCGAGCGCAGGATCGCGCCCTCGAGCTGGCCCCGGTGGCGCACGTCGGCGGCGTACACCGCCTCGCCGGTTACCTTCTCCGGCGCCTCCACGCGGGGCCCGCCGACGTCGCCGGAGTCGAAGCGCCCAGCGCAGGCGTCGCGAACGGCGCCCATGATTCCCACGTAGGCGCCGCAGCGGCACAGGTGCCCCGCCAGCGCCTGGGCCACCTCGTCGCGCGTGGGCTCCTCGCTGCCACGCTCTCGGCGCCAGCGGTCGTGGAACGCGATCGCCTCCACAACGAAGCCCGGGGTGCAGTAGCCGCATTGCAGCGCGTCGTGCGCGATGAAGGCCCGCTGCACCGGATGCAGATCCGGCCCGAGGCCCTCGATGGTCGTGAGCGCGCGGCCTTCGAGCGCCGTCGCCGGCAGCAGGCAGCTCGTGACCGGCATGCCGTCGAGGAGGACGGTGCAGGCTCCGCAGACTCCGTCGCCGCAGACGAGCTTGGTCCCGGTCAGGCCGAGACGGTCGCGCAGCATCTCGACCGCGGACTCCTCCGCGCGCACCTCGAGCTCGCGCGGCTCGCCGTTGACGCTGAATCGAACCGTCTCGCTCATCGCTCGTCCGGGTCCCCAGGCGACCCTAACCGGTGCGCGCGGGCGTGTCAGGCGCCGACGTACGCCGCCAGGTGCTCGCCGGTCAGCGTCGAGCCGTCGGCCACGAGGTCGGCGGGCGCGCCCTCGAACACGATCGTGCCGCCGTCGTGGCCGGCGCCGGGGCCGAGGTCGATGATCCAGTCGGCGTGCGCCATCACGCCCTGGTGGTGCTCGATGACGATCACCGACTTGCCGGAGTCCACGAGCCGGTCGAGCAGACCGAGCAGCTGCTCGACGTCGGCGAGGTGCAGTCCCGTGGTCGGCTCGTCGAGGACATAGATCCCGCCCTTCTCGCCCATGTGGGTGGCCAGCTTGAGCCGCTGCCGCTCGCCGCCCGACAGCGTGGTGAGCGGCTGGCCGAGGCTGAGATAGCCGAGCCCCACGTCGGCGAGCCGCTCGAGGATCCTGTGGGCGGCCGGCGTGTGCGCCTCGCCGTCGCCGAAGAACTCCTCCGCCTCGGTGACCGACATCGCAAGCACCTCGCTGATGTCGCGCCCGCCGAACTCGTACTCGAGCACCGACGCCTGGAAGCGCTTGCCCCCGCACTCCTCGCAGACCGTGGCAACGCCGGCCATCATCGCCAGGTCGGTGTAGACCACGCCGGCGCCGTTGCAGTTGGGACAGGCGCCCTCGGAGTTGGCGCTGAACAGCCCCGGCTTGACCCCGTTCGCCTTGGCGAACGCCTTGCGGATCGGGTCGAGCAGCTTGGTGTACGTGGCCGGGTTGCTCCGGCGCGAGCCCCGGATCGCGCCCTGGTCGACCGCCACCACACCGTCGCGCCCGGACACCGAGCCGTCGATCAGCGAGCTCTTGCCCGAGCCCGCCACCCCGGTGACCACGACCAGCACGCCGAGCGGGATGTCCACGTCCACGTCCTGCAGGTTGTGGGTGTCGGCGCCGCGCACCTCCAGCACCTCCGACGCCGTGCGCACCGTCTGCTTGAGGGCGGCGCGATCGTCGAGATGGCGGCCGGTGATGGTGTCGCTCCCCCGCAGCTCCTCGACGCTGCCCTCGAACACCACCTCGCCGCCGGAGCCGCCGGCACCGGGGCCGAGGTCCACGACGTGGTCGGCGATCGCGATCGCCTCAGGCTCGTGCTCCACGACGAGGACGGTGTTGCCCTTGTCGCGCAGGCGCAGCAGCAGGTCGTTCATCCGCTCGACGTCGTGGGGATGCAGGCCGATGGTGGGCTCGTCGAACACGTAGGTCACGTCGGTGAGCGAGGAGCCGAGGTGGCGGATCATCTTGGTGCGCTGTGCCTCGCCGCCCGACAGCGTGCCCGACGGCCGGTTGAGCGAGAGGTAGCCGAGCCCGATCTCCACGAACGAGTCGAGGGCCTCCTGCAGCGTCTCGAGCAGCGGCGCCACCGACGGCTCGTCGAGGCCGCGCACCCATTCCGCGAGGTCGGTGATCTGGATCGCGGACACGTCGGCGATGCTGGCTCCGTCGATCTTGGAAGAGCGAGCCGCCTCGCTGAGTCGCGTGCCGTCGCAGTCGGGGCAGGTGGTGAACACCACCGCCCGCTCCACGAAGGCGCGCACGTGCGGCTGCATCGCCTCGACGTCCTTCGCGAGCATCGACTTCTGGATCTGCGGGATCAGCCCCGCGTAGGTGAGGTTGATCCCCTCGACCTTGATCTTCGTCGGCTCCCGGTAGAGCAGATCGTGGCGCTCCCGCTTGTTGTACTTCTTGATCGGCTTGTCCGGGTCGAAGTAGCCGCAGCCGCGGAAGATCCGGCCGTACCAGCCCTCCATGCTGTAGCCGGGGATGGTGAGCGCGCCCTCGTTCAGCGACTTGCTCTCGTCGTAGAGGGCGGACAGGTCGAAGTCGCTGACCGAGCCGCGGCCCTCGCAGCGCTGACACATGCCGCCGGTGCGGCTGAAGCTCGCGCTCTTGGTGATCGTCTTGTCGCCGCGCTCGACGGTGATCCCGCCGCTCCCGTGCACGGAGGCGACGTTGAAGGAGTACGCACTGGGCGACCCGATGTGCGGCTTGCCGAGCCGGCTGAAGAGGATGCGCAGCATCGCGTCGGCGTCGGTGGCCGTGCCGACCGTCGAGCGCGGGTTGGACCCCATCCGCTCCTGGTCGACGCTGATCGCGGTCGTAAGCCCGTCGAGCACGTCGACCTCGGGCCGCGACATCGTGGGCATGAAGCCCTGCACGAAGGCGCTGTAGGTCTCGTTGATCAGCCGCTGCGACTCCGCGGCGATGGTGCCGAACACCAGCGAGCTCTTGCCGGAGCCGGACACGCCGGTGAACACCGTGAGCCGGCGCTTCGGCAGCTCGACGCTGATGTCCTTCAGGTTGTTCACGCGCGCACCCTGCACGCGGATCAGGTCGTGGCTGTCGGCGGCGTGCGCTGCGGCCGGCGCGGTGCGCGTGGTGGTGGCCACGCTCACTCGACCTCGAACACGCGGATCATGCTGCCCGCCGGATCGCGGAACGCGCAGTCGCGAATGCCCCACGGCTGGTCGGTCGGCTCCTGGACCACCTCCGCGTCGCGGCTCACCAGCTGCTCGAACGTGCCGTCGAGGTCCCTCGTGGCCAGGTTGATGCCGGCGTAGGTGCCCTTGGCCATCATCTCGGCGATGGTGCGACGCTCGTCATCGGTGATGCCCGGGTCCGCGCCCGGCGGGTGCAGGACGATGGACGTGTCCGGCTGGTCGGCCGGGCCGAGGGTGATCCAGTGCATGTCGCCGTACTCGACGTGGTTGCGGACCTCGAAGTCGAGGGTGTCGCGATAGAAGGCCAGCGATGCCTGCGGGTCGTCGTACGGGAGGAAGGTCTGGTGAATTGTCAGGTCCATGACGGTGACGCTATTCGCGGATCACCGCCGGCGCTTCTTGATTCCTGATCGGTCTCGTGATCCGCTTGGCCACACACGGCGCCATCCCCTCCATCGCACCTGCCTCCTGGCTCCGGTACTCGCTGGGCGGCATGCCGACAAGCTCGGTGAAGCGTGTGCTGAACGTGCCCAGCGACGAGCAGCCGACCTCGAAGCAGACCTCGGTGACGTTCAGGTCGCCGCGTCGCAGCAGCGCCATCGCGCGCTCGATGCGCCGCGTCATGAGGTAGCTGTAGGGCGACTCGCCGTAGGCGAGCCGGAACCGGCGGCTGAAGTGCCCGGCCGACATATGAGCGTCGCGGGCCAGCGCCTCGACGTCCAGCGGCTGCGCGTACTCCCGGTCGATCCGGTCGCGAACGCGGCGTAGCCGCGCGAGATCGCCCAGATGCGTTGGCTCGGCCGCGGGGTGGCGGATCACGTGGGCGATCGTGGCAGATCGCAGGGCTGCGGTGGCGCCTATGCTCCCGCGCAGCCACCAGGTCTCCGGGCGCCGGCCCGCTGAAACCGGCTGACGGCCATCGAGGTTCCGCACTTCATCCACTTCTCACCGGCGCCCACGGCGGACGTCGAGGACACGCGCTGGCGAGGTCTCGGGGTGATCTGCGTAGCGATCTTCATGAGCGCGATGGACATGACCATCGTGAACGTCGCGCTGCCGGACATCTCCAACGACCTCGATGCCGGCATCGGCGAGCTGCAGTGGGTGCTCGACGCGTTCCTCATCTCGCTCGCCGGTCTGCTGCTCGCCGGCAACGGGCTCGCGGACCGGTTCGGGCGCCGGCGGGTGTTCGTGTCGGGGCTCGTCGGCTTCGCCGTGGCATCGGTGCTGGCAGCCGCCGCGCAGTCGGTGGGCGGACTGATCGCGGCACGGGTGCTGATGGGAGTGGCCGCTGCCTGCGTGCTGCCTCCGGCGCTGTCGCTGCTGGCCGTGCTGTTTCCACCCAAGCTGCGACCGAAGGCCACCGGGGTCTGGTCCGCGGTCGGGGGGATCGGACTGGCCGTCGGGCCGGTGGCCGGCGGCCTGCTCGTCGAGGTGGCCGATTGGCGCTGGGTCTTCCTCGTGAACGTTCCGTTCGTGCTGGTGGCTGTGCCTTTCGGCCTACGCTGGCTGCCCGAGTCGCGCCGGCCGGGCGCGCCCCCGCTCGATCTCCCCGGGGTGGCGCTCTCGACGCTGGCGCTGACCGGCATCGTGTTCGCGCTGATCGAGGGTGTCGACGCCGGCTGGACGAGCGCGGCCGTGCTCGTGGCCGCGGTGACGGGGTTCGTCTCCGGCGTCGCGTTCGTCGTGATCGAGCTCCACCGCGCGCACCCACTCTTCGACGTCCACGTGCTCGAGCGCCCGCGGGTCGCGGCGGGCGCGGTCGCGATCCTCGCCGCATACATCGGGACTCTCGGCATGCTGTTCCTCCTGCCTCAGTACGTGCAGTACGTCCAGGACGGCTCCGCGCTCGCCTCGGGCCTCGAGATCGCCCCATTCGGCGTTGGGCTCGGCCTCGGAGCGGGGGTAAGCGGGCGTATCGTCGCAAGGTACGGAGGGCGTGCAGTGCTCACTGGAGGCATGCTCGTCGCAGCTGTCGGCTACGCGGCACTGCTGCTGCTCTCCGCCGACAGCTCGCCCGCACTCGTGCTGGTCGGCACCGGGGTCGTGGGCCTCGGCTTCGGCCTGGCCATTCCGCCGGCGACGGCGGTGGTCATGAACGATCTGGGGACGGAGAAGGCGGGAGACGGGGCCGCGGTGAACCAGGTCGCCAGGCAGGTCGGCGGCGCGTTGGGCGTGGCGATCGTGGGCAGCGTGTTCGCGGCGGTCTACGCCGCCGAGCTGAGCGACGACCGCGGTGTGCCTGTCGCGGCGCAGGAGTCGATCGAGGAGGCGACGGACGTGGCGAGCCGTCTCGGCGGTGCGGCGCGTGTCGACCTCCTGGGTGACGCCATCGCAGCCTTCGACGTGGCAGCCCGCTGGGGCCTTGCGATCTGCCTCGCCGTCGTGCTGCTTGCAGGGGCCGCGGCGTGGGGGTTGTCGCGCGAGAAACCTTAGGAGACCACCTCGAGCTCTCGCCGCCCGCGGGCCACCTGCCGCGCGGTGTCGTGCAGCGCCCGCCGGACGGCGAGCACGGCTGGCGCCGCCGCGCTCGTGCTCCGGGTGGCGCTGAAGATCGTTCGCTGGAGTCGCTCGTCGCGCAGGCGGCGTCCCGACGTCGTGGTGCCCGGTCATCTCGGCCCGCTCACCGGGCCGGACGTGGTCACCCAGCTCAAAGCGGCCGCGGCACCGCTCTCCACGCTCGGATTGCTGGCTTGCGTGGGCGCGGCATGCCTCATGCTGGCCTGACCTCAGCCGCCCGAGGCCAGCTGCCGGCACACGATCGCGTCGAGGCCGCCGTCGAAGAAGAACGCCTCGTGG
>DASRIC010000033.1:0-30067 GCA_035650215.1 Thermoleophilaceae bacterium | reverse complement strand
TCATCGCCGCGCCGTTCCTGTTCGGCTTCAGCGACGATGGCACCGCCACCGCGTTCTTCATCGTCCTCGGCGTCGCCCACCTGCTCCTGACGATCGCGACGCGCTTCGTCAGCGAAGAGCGCCCGCCCCGCCCACGACAGGCAAGCTGACCTCGCTCGCGTTGGGGACCAGCGTGAGCTGCGTCCCCGGCTTCGGGCGAATCGTGTAGTCGTGGTCGGTCGAGACCACCACGAGGCCGATCCGGTGCCCGGCCGCGAAGACGTGGTCGTCGGGCTGCAGGTCCCAGCGCATCCGGTAGCGCTCGCCGGGCTCGACCGGGTCGGACCGCGTGAGGCTGTTGCGGTTCTGCGGATCCATCCAGCCGCGCGTGACCATGCTCGCGGTCCCGCCCGGCCCGTAGTCGACGAGCACCGCGGTCAGGTTCGCCGCCGTGCGGTTGTCGACCGACATCCGCAGCGTCACCCACGGCGTGCCGCTCAGGCGCACGTCGCCTGACAGCGCGGCGGTCCGGTAGACGAGCCGGTTCGGGTTCGCCGTGTCCGGCGACTTGATCAGCACGTCGTCGGTGTCGAGCTCGCGGCCGCGGTCGGTGAACGGCTGCGGCACCACGCTCTTGCGCTTGGCCGACAACGTGCCGGGCGCGGTGCGCGAGCCCGAGCCGAGCTCGAGCGTCGCGTTGCTCGTGCCGGGCGCGGGCCAGTTCGCCTCCTGGCGGTAGGAGCCGTCCTCACGCTGGACGGTCGCCATCGGCTCCCCGTCGATCCCGTTGGCGACCCCGAACAGCTCGTGGTCGAACCAGCGGTGGCGCGCGCTGGTGAACGGCGCGGCACCGGCGCCGCCCGGGCCGCCGTGGCCGCCGTTGTGCAGCCAGATCTTGCGCTCGACGCCGTTGGCCGCGAGCCGGTACCACCACTCGGCGAACGCCTTCGTCTTGACGTTGAAGTCGTTGAGGCCGTGGACCACGAACACGCTCGCCTTGATCCGGTCGACCTTGCCGAGGTAGTCGCGCGCGGCCCAGAAGGCCGAGTAGTCGCCGGTCACGCGATCCTGCTGGGCGAGCAGGTAGTCGTGCATGAAGCGGCACTCGCCGCTGGGGTCCTCCATACGCGATCCGCCGATGTAGTCGCCGAGCACGTCGGTGTCCTCGCCGAGGTAGAAGTTCTCGCCGGCGCCGTTCGTCTCCGAGTGCGGGGCGACCACGAGGCCGTTGGCGCGGTAGTAGTCGTACCAGGAGGAGATCGCCGAGATCGGGACGATCGTCTCGAGGCCCTCCACCCCGGTGGTGGCCACCTGGTTGGGCAGGGTGCCGTTGTAGGAGACGCCCACCATGCCGACGGCGCCCGTGGTCCAGTCGGCGATCACCGGGTTGCCGCCCGGGGCGGCGCTGTCGAAGCCCCTCGCCCGGCCGTTCAGCCAGTCGATCACAGCCTTCGTGCCGAGCGTCTCGACCCGGTCGCCCACCGTTGGGCAGCCGTCCGAGTTGAACGTGCCGATGCTCTCGCCCAGCACGACCGCGTAGCCGCGCGGGACGTAGTAGTTGTCGAGCGAGCCGGGAAGGTCGGCTCGCGGACCGGCGGCGCGGAGTAGGCGCGAACGTGCGCTGCGCTCGGCCGTGCGCCTCGTCGTCGCGGCGCGCTCCAGCTGAGTGGCCGTGCTGCCCCCGCCACCGAATAGAAACTCCTGAGGCAGGAACTGGAAGTCCACCTCGTGGTTCTCTGCCGGCCCGAAGTCACCCCGGTAGGGGCTGTGCTCGAAGACGACCGGGACCTTGTAGCCCAGGCTCTGCGTCTGGCGCGGCCGGCTGATCCGGATGCGCACGCGGTCGAGGCGCCCGTCGTCGTCGCTGTCGAGCTCCGTCTCCACGAACACGGTCTGCTCGATTGCCGCGGCGAAGTTGAACTGCGGCTGCGTCTGGCCGTTCTCGACCTTCAGCCACGGCGGCGGCGCGGGTTCCTGCGCGGCCGCCGGAGCGGCGGCCAGGGACAACGCCCCCAGCACCGCCAACGTCGCTGTCCGCCGGACCCAACTCGCGCACGACCGGTTCGCAATCACGCCTGCCGCCATACCCGGATCGGCGAATTCATCGACACGGCTTAATCAGCCCGGCATACCATTCCCACCGAAACGCCGGCCGGCAGGCGCACCCCGCGCCCGATCAGCCGGGCCTCGGCGCGCATGGGCGCCTCGAGCAGCCGCGACAGTGCGACGGGAGTGCGCTCGTAATCGCTCGTCTCGCTGGCGGGGTGGCCGCGCTGCGCCAATCGCACGAGGGCGATCGGCGCCAGCAGCACGGTGTTGAAGTAGGAGGCGAACACGGGCCGCCAGCCGCCGGCGAGGGCGCGCCGGGCGAGCAGCCCGCGGGTGTAGCGGCGCACGTGGTGGTGGGAGTCGTCGTGGTGGCTCCAGAGCCAGGCGTAGGCGGGCACCGTGATAACGAAGGCGGCGTTCGGGCGCGCCACGCGGCGCAGCTCGCGAAACGCCTCCACGTCACCCTCCACGTGCTCGAGCACGTCCGAGGCGAACAGGAGATCGAACGACGAGTCCTCGAACGGCAGCGATTCGAGGCCGGCCTGGTGCACCGTCAGGCCGCGCTCGCGGCAGTAGTCCACCGCCGTGGCCGACGGCTCCACGCCCTCGGCGCGCCCGAGCCGCGCGTACTCCTGGAGGTTGCGTCCGGTGCCGCAGCCCGCGTCCAGCACGCGCGGGTCGGCGGGCAGCGCTCCGGCGCGGTCCACCAGCGCCGCGATCACGGCCCGGCGTCCGCGAAACCACCAGTGGTCGTCCTCCATCTCCCGGAGGCGGTCGTAGAGCGGCTCGTCCAACGCGCGCTACCAGGCGGCGCCGCGGCGGTACAGCGAGCCCGGGCGCCGGGCAGGAACCCCCCGGCGCGGCCCGCGCGTGCGCTCGTCGGAGCGCTCGGCGGGCGCCTCGTGCAGCGCGCGCTCGACCTCGCGCGGCAGCGTCTCGCGGAAGACGCGCGAGTCGAAGCGGCGAGCGTTGTCGACGCACGCCGCGGGGTCCACGCTGTCCGGGTCGAAGGCGGCCACGGCGACCGCCAGCTCGTCCGGCCCGCCCTCCCAGAAGCAGCCGGTCTCGTCCTCGAGGATGGTCTCGAACAGCCCGCCCCCGGCGCGCGCGATCACCGGGCGCCCGGCGGCCTGGGCCTCCACGGCGGCGATGCCGAACTCCTCGATGCTCGTGACCACGAGCGCGCGGCAGCTGGCCATCAGACGCTCGGCCTCGGCGTCGCTCACGCGGCCCGCGAAGCGAACGGTCGGACCCGCCAGCCGGCGCAGACGGCGCCGGTCGGGCCCGTCGCCCGCGATCACGAGCGGCAGGCGCAGGCGGTTGAAGGCGTGCACCGCCGTATCGATCCGCTTGTGCGAGACGAGCTCCGACAGCACCAGGTAGTGGTCGCCCGTGGGCCCCGGCGAGAAGCGGTCCGTGGCCACCGGCGGGTAGACGATCCGCGACTCACGCCCGAAGTAGGACTTGATGCGCGCCTGCGTGACGCGCGAGTTGGTGAGGTAGCGGTCGACCCGCTGGGCGGCGATCCAGTCCCACTCGCGCCAGCGCCGGAAGAAGCCGCGCAGCGCGGCGCGCGAGATCGGGTCGCCGCGCTCCGCGAGCGTGCGGTGGCGCTCGTTCCAGGCGTAGCGGAACGGGTTGTGGCAGTAGGACACGTGCACGGTCTGCTCCCCGCAGATCACGGCGTGCGCCCAGGCACTCGAGCTCGAGATCACGAGGTCGTAGCCGGACAGGTCGAACGACTCGATCGCCGCTGGGTAGAGCGGCAGCAGCGCCCGGAAGGTGCGCGCCGTGGGCCGCGTGCGCTGAAGGAACGAGGTGTGGATCGTGCGGTCCGCGAAGCGCCCCTCGGTGCCGCGCTCGTCGTAGACGGGGGTGAAAACGTCCGCCTCCGGCCAGAGGTCGCACATCTCGAGGAACACCCGGTCGGCGCCGCGGACGCTCACGAGGAAGTCGTGCACGAGCGCGATGCGCGCGTCCGCACGGAGGGCGCCTCTCGAATTCACGGGCCGCAGTCTAGGGCCGAACGCGGCGGGCGCGTCGCGTCCTAATCCGCGCGCACCGTCGCGGGAGAGGCCGCCGAGCGGGCCTGTCGGGCACCTCGCCGCGGATACTTGAAACGCAGGATCGGCCGCTCGACCAGGTAGTAGGAGAGCGCCGCGCACGTGACGGTGACCACCAGCGTGATGGACGTGAGGACGAGGAAGCGCGAGTCCGGCGCCCAGCCGAGCACACCCTCCTCGGCCAGCGCCGCGATCACCCCGCCCTGCCAGAGATAGAGCCCGTACGAGACGAGGCCGAGCCAGGCGAGCGCCGGGAAGGCCAGCACCGCGCGGGGCGCGCCGCCTCGGTCGTCACCGAACACGGCGGGCAGCACGAGCAGGAAGGCCACGGCGGCGGCCAGGAGATGCTGCGCGAGCCACTGACCGTCGGTGTAGGCGAGCGCCTGGCCCGGGTCGGTGCTCACCACGAGCGCCAGCAGCAGGTAGGCCGCCGCGGCTCCGACCCAGGCGAGCCCCGGGCGCGACTCGATCAGCCTCACCGCGGCAGGGCGGGCTCCCGTGCGCTCGAACCAGGCGCTCAGTACGGCCAGCCCCATGCCGAGCGCGAACCACAGGAACGTGGTTGCGAGGGTCACCTGGAGGGCGCCGCCGCCGCCCTGGAGGTCCCAGATCCGGATCGCTACCGACGCGATCGCCAGCGCCGCGAGCGCCATCAGCTCTACCCGCACGCGGCGCGCGGGCTCGAGGCGCGCGGTCGCGCGCCGCATGGCCAACGCGTACAGCGGGAGCAGCAGGTAGAACATCACCTCGACGTTGAGGCTCCAAGCGAACGAGATGCCCTCGACCCTGGTGGCGTCGGGGCCGTACACCTGCCCGAGGAAGTAGAACCACGGCCACTTGCCGGTGAACACGCCGACGAGCCCCGGATAGATCGCCAGCAGCGTGAGCGCGAGCCAGTAGGCGGGCACGATCCGCAGCACGCGGCGGCGATAGAAGTCGAACGGGCCCGGACGCTCGAGCGCCAACAGGTCGGACGCCACGAACGGCCGGTAGAGCAGGAAACCCGAGATCACGAAGAAGAGCGTGACCCCCGCGCTCAGGTTGGCCACGAAGGTCCCCCACTCGGTGGTCTGGATTGCCGTGGCCACGTAGCCGGCGTGGGCAACGAGCACGCCCAGCGCGGCGAGCGCCCTCAGCGAGTCGAACAGCGGGAAGCGGCGGTGCCCCGGGGGCGGCGCCACCACGGGCGGCGCCGCTTGGGTCGCTCTTTCCACCGGGCGAATGTACACGCGCCACTCGCTACCCTCTCGCCCCCATGGCACGGATCCTTGCCTGCCTCGGCGTGCTTCTGCTGCTCGCGCTCCCCGCCACGGCGCTCGCCCAGAGCGCGGGGGACGAGCAGTACTCCGACCCGTTCGGGAAGGTCGAAAACGGAAACGACGACGCCGGCGGCGCCGGTGGCGGTAGCGGGAACACCACGGCGGCTCCCGCGCCCTCCACGCCCGCGGCGCCGGCCGAGACGGGCGTCGAGTCGACCGAGACGACCTCGACCGAGGCCACCGGCGCGCAGCTGCCGCGCACGGGCTTTCCGGTCCTGCTGCTCGCCGGAGCGGGCGCGCTGCTGGCGCTCTCCGGCGCCACGCTGCGGCGCCGGCTCTGACCGGCTACCAGCGGCGCCGTACGCCGATCGCCGTGCCCTCGGCCAGGCCGCGCAGCTTGGCGAGCGCAAGGCGCGCCCGCAGCCGCGACCGGTGGCGCCCGGCGCTCGCGCTCATGTGGAGCACGTCGATCGCACCCCAGGACCAGAGCCACAGGCCGGCCAGCGGCTCGCCCCCCTTCAGGTGCTTCATCGCGAAGCCGGCCCAGGCGCGCACGTAGCCGCGCTGGAGCGGGGCGAGCTCCTCCGGTGAGCGCCACTGGTCGTGGCGCAGCCGGATGCGCGGTGAGAGCCACGCCACGCCGCCGTCCTTGAGGAGCCGGTGGTTGAAGTCCATGTCGTCGGCCGCCGGAAGGTCCGGCACCCCCGGGCCGAGCCGCTCGTCCCAGCCCCCGAGCCGCTCCGCCATGGCCCGGCGCACGCAGAAGAAGACCCCGAAGCCGATCCGGCCGGGGATCGTCCATCGGCCGGAGCGCCGCTGGGCGCGCTCCACCGGGAAGACGGTGACCGGCAGGTAGTCCGCTCCCGGCGCGCCCGCCGCCGACACGTCGCCGCTAAGCCAGTCCGCCTCCGGATGGGCGGCGATCTCGGCGAGGAGCGCCTCGACCATGGTGGGGTCGGCCACGCAGTCGTCGTCCACGAAGGCGATCCAGTCGCCGCTTGCCGCGCGCAGCGCGAGGTTGCGCGCGCGCGAGAGCCCCGCGCCGCCGTCGTGGATCAGCGTGGTCGAGGGCCGGTCGCGGCTCAGCGCCTCGAGCTGCGGATCGGGCCGGGTGCTCTGGTCCACGACGACCAGCTCGAAGTCCGGCCGTGTCTGCGCGGCGAGGGCCTCGAGGGTCGCGCGGAGGAGCCGCGGCCGGTCGCGCGTGCAGATGGCCACGGTCAGCTCCATCGGGGGGCGCGATGGTAGCGTCGCGCACTTGCCGGACCGCGTGCTGTTCGTGAGCTACTCCCCCGCTCTCGGCGGCGCCGAGCGGATCCTGGTCGACCTCGCGAGTGACGTGACCGGCGAGGTCGTGCTCGCGGCGCCTCCCGGTCCCCTGGCCGAGGCCGCGGGCGCCGCCGGCCTGCGGCTCGTGCCGCTTCGGGCCCGCTCGCTCGAGCTGCGCGCCCGCCCGCGTGACCGCGCCGCCGCTCCGCCGCGGCTGCTCGGCCTCGCGCGGGAGCTGCGAGAGACGCTGGCTGCGCTTCGCCCCCGCCTGGTCGTCGCCTGGAACATGCGCGCGCTGCTGGCCAGCGTGCCGGCGCTGGCCTCCGTGCGACCGCGCCCGCCGCTCGTCTTCCAGCACAATGACCTGCTACCCGGGCCGGCGATCGGCGCGGCCGTGCGGACCGCGGCGCGCCGCGCGCGGCTCACCGTCTGCCTGTCCCGCGCGATCGCGCGCGATCTCGACCCCGGGGGTCGCCTCGGGCGCGTGGAGGTGCTGCCGGCGGGGGTCGACCTCGAGCGCTTCGCGCCCGCGCCCGGCGCCGCCGGCGAGGTGCTCGTGCTCGGGGCGATCGAGCCCTGGAAGCGACCGGAGCTGGCGCTCGAGATCGCGGCGCGGGTGCCCGAGCTGCGAATGCGGCTGGCCGGCGCGCCCGTGGGCGCCGCGGGTGAGGCGTTGCGTGCGCGGCTGGGCGAGCGGGTCCGCCGCCCCGACCTGGCGGGGCGGGTGGAGCTGGTGGGGCCGCTCGCCGATCCCCTGCCGGCGCTTCAGGGCGCGGCGGCGCTGCTCCACTGCGCCGACCGCGAGCCGTACGGGCTCGCGCTCGTGGAGGCGCTCGCCTGCGGCGTGCCGGTGGTGGCGCCGGCGGCCGGCGGGCCGCTCGAGATCGTGGGCGAGGGCGGGCGGCTCTATCCGCCTGGCGACGCCGCCGCCGGGGCGCTGGTGTTGCGCGACGTGCTCGCCCGCCGCGACCAGCTCGGCGCCGCCGCCCGCCGCCGTGCCGAGGCGCACTTCGACCGCGAGCGGGCGCGGCGCCGCTACCGCGAGCTGCTCGCGACGGCGGCATGAGCGCCCCGGTGGCAATCGACGCCCGCGCCGCGCTGCGGGTGGAGATAGGCGGGGTCGAGCGTGTCGCGCGCGAGATGGCGGCGCGCCTCCCCGCGCTCTTCCCCGGCCGCTACGAGGTCGTGCGTCCGCGTCCGGGGCTGGCGCACCGGGCCGGCCACGCTTGGGAGCAGTTCGCGCTCCCCGTGATCGCGCGGCGCGCCCGGCTCATCTACTGCCCGGCGAACCTCGCGCCGCTCGCGTCGCGCCGCAACGTGGTGCTGATCCACGATGTGGCCGCGCTCGCGCATCCCGAGTGGTACGGGCGCACCTACACGGCCTGGCAACGGCTCCTATTGCCGCTGCTCGCCCGGCGGGCCAGGCTCGTGATGACGGTGTCCGAGTTCGCGCGCGGCGAGATCGCCGAGCGCCTGGGCGTCCCCACCGAGCGGATTGCGGTGGTCCCGAACGGCGTGGCCGAGCGCTTCCGCGGCCCGGCCGACCCGGGGCCCGCGCGCGCCGCCCTCGGCCTCGAGCGCCCGTACGTGCTCGCGCTCGCCACCCGCATCGCGCGCAAGAACCTGGGCGCCCTCGCAGTCGCGGAGCGAGCCCTCGAGGCCGAGGGGATCGAGCTCGTCACGGCGGGCTCGGGACGCGGCTACATGCGGGAGGGCGAGCGCGCGCCCGGGCGCGCGCTTGGCTACGTGCCCGACGCCCGCCTCCCTGGCCTCTACGCAGGCGCGGCGGCGTTCGCGATGCCCTCCGTCTACGAGGGCTTCGGGCTGCCGGTGCTCGAGGCAATGGCCGCCGGCACGCCGGTGGTGGCCGCCGACCGGGCGGCGCTGCCGGAGGTCTGCGGAGGCGCCGCCCTGCTCGCCGACCCCGACGATCCCGAGGCCTTCGCCGACGCGCTCCTGCGCGCGACCGGCCCCGAGCGCGCGCAGCTCGCCGCCGCCGGCCGCGAGCGCGCAGCCGGCTTCACCTGGGAGCGGAGCGCGCGGCTGGCGGACGCCGCGATGGCCGGCCTGCTGGAAACGCCGGGGTACGGCGCCGCCCCGCCCCACAACGCATCGAACGTCCCGGAGTAGCTGCCAGAGCCCACACTCCGGGACGTTCGTTTCGCGGCGAGGCCCCTCAGCGCTCGAAGTTCATGACAAACGGCCCGCAGGGCTGGCCGTCGTCGCTCTGCTGGCGGCCGTCGATCCCCTTCGGAGTGATCACGAGCTGGTCGGAGCTGACCGACACCTGGCCGTAGCTGAACTGGTCGAGCACCGAGCACTGCATTCCCACGCCGGCCGGAGGCCGCGGCTCGAAGAAGGTGGTGTCGACGAGCGCGCCGGCGCCCGGGATGCCGACCTCGGTCTCGATCTCGAGCCCGAAGTTGGCGGTGGCGGCGGGCCCGACGGTGATGTCCATGATCCCGCTGTTGCGCGCGCCGCCGCTCTCGAGCGTCTGGAAACGGGCGTCGTTCACGAGCGTGGCGTGCACATCGGTGGTCAGGAACACGATGTTCTTGACGTTGCGGAGCTCGCGCAGCACCTGCTGACGCTCCGCCTCGTAGCCCTCCCAGCGGTCGTACGGGAGCACGTAGTACTGCTGGATCGGCAGCTCGTTCATCATGATCTTGAAGCGCGCGTTCGAGCGCTTCACGTCGCGCAGGAAGCGGCTGAGCTGGCGCTGACCGAGATATGTCCGGTCGGGGCTCCGGATCGCGTCGAGGCAGGCCTGCGAAACGGGCTGGGCGAGCGCCGGGACCACAGCCGAGAAGAAGTCGCGGGTGCTCTGCGGGGCCGTGGGAGCCAGGTCCGGCTCGCCGCTCTGCGGGTTGTTGCAAACGCCGCCCTCGTCGGCCTTCGCGCTTCGGAAGGAGCGCTGGTCGAGGAAGAAGAGCTCGACGTTGCGGCCCCAGCGCACGCGCCGGTAGATGCCGTCGCGCGTCGTGTAGCGCACGGGCGAGTAGTCCCGGAAGGCCTGCACGCTGCGCCGGTAGAGCACGCGCCCGTCGATGTTCACGTCGTTCGAGAACGTGTTCTCGTTCGGCGAGAAGTCGTTCACGAACTCGTGGTCGTCCCAGTGGGAGAAGAAGCCCGCGGACCCGCGCAGCGCGCGCAGGTTGCGGTTGCCCACGTTGATCCGGTACTTGGCCCACTTGGCCGGCACCGTGAGGGCGATCGGCTGGAGCAGACCCGGGATCTCCGAGTCCGAGTAGATCGTGTCGCCGAAGTGGATGTTGAAGGCGTTTCGCTCCGCCCTCATGCGCCGGAACACCCCGCCGTCGTTCCAGTAGGGCTTCGACTGCCCGGGCGCAGCGCTCAGGTCGGTGTCCCCGGTGTAGGCGAACTCGACGGTCCTGTTCTGGTTGGGCCGCGGGGCCGTTACGAACGTGCCGCGGTCGCTTCGCCGGCCGCCGCTGCCGCGGAAGCGGTAGTAGTGGCGCTTGCCCGGCTCGAGGCGCCCGACCCTCGCCTGCACCGTGTAGTCGTTCCCCTTGATCGCACGCACGCGCTGGCTCGCCACGATGCGCCGGAAGCGGCTGTCGCTCGCCACCTGGAGCGTGAAGCGGCCGCGCTTCTTCGCGTGCGCCCAGAGGATCGCGCTCGAGCTCGAGACCTCGCCGGCCGTGACGCCGAACGAGAAGCCCTTGCCCGCGAACGCGGACGGGCAGAGAAGGAGGGTGGCGGCGAGCGCCGCGAGCAGGGAGCGACGGAGGGTGCGGGTCATGGCCCCTTTCTAACCGAGTTCACTCGCAGCCGCCGGTATCGGTCTTCACGCAACCCTGGAACTGGCGGGCGCGGCGCGTGAACGCCTCGAGCGCGGGCTGCGGGGTGAAGGCGCCTTCCCGGTACTCCTGGAGGCCCGCGTAGTTGAAGACGCTGCCGCCGCGGCCGTAGGGCGAGGCCCAGGTGAACCAGAAGACCCGGTCGAGCCGAAGCTGACGGCGCCGCCTGGCGAGCACGCCGTAGGCTCCCCCGAGCTTGGCGGCCATGGTGGCCGGGGTCTCATGCGCCAGGTACCTGACCCTCGGGGTACGCCCGCGCGAGGCCGGCCAGCTGATCTCGGTGATGTAGATCGGCTTGCGGGGATCGCGGTTCGCCTTCAGGGCATCACGGAAGAGCTGCGTGGCGATCCGGGCCCGCCTGACCGTCTGCGGGAAGATCTGGAGCGCCGCGACGTCGAAGCTGCCGCGTATGCGGCCCTGGTCGTAGAGCTCGTCGATCAGGTCCCAGGCGCGCTGCGTGATGCCGGCCAGCACGACGCGCGCACCGGCATCGCGCGACTTGATGGCGCGGTAGGACGCCCTCAAGAGCTTGGGGTATGCCTTCAGCCAGCCGTACTGGCTGCGCTCGCCGACGTCCCAGTACGAGCGCAGGTGCGGCTCGTTCCAGATCTGCCACTCGCGCACCGGCCGTTGAGGCACCGTCGGGTTCTCGACCCAGTAGCTGCCGCCTGGCCCGTAGCGCTCGACAAGCTTGGCGAGCAGCGCCGCGTAGTCGCCGGGATCGCGCGGCGGCGACTTCTCCCGATCCGGGTAGGCCCGCGCCCAGCGCGGTGCCTCGTTGACCACGGGCAGGACCGCGATCCCGTGCTCGGCCGCCGAGCGCACGGTGCGATCGAAGCGGCCGAACTCGATCTCGCTGCCTGGGAACGGCTCGGCGCCGGCCCAGTTGAAGTCCGTGCGGATCGACTCGACCCCGGAGCGCGCCATGAGGGCGAACTGGCTGTCCTGCACCTCGTCCGGCGCGGCCGCCATCTCGTGACCCCAGTGGACCCCGAAGAAGCCGAACGGCACCGTGCGCTGGGCCGCCGCGGGAGCGGCGAGCACGAGCGCCAGGGCGAGGGACAGAAGGGCTGCTCTGCAGAGGGTTCGCACGGTCATGAGGAACCCGGCAGCATACGAAGGGTTGCGGCCGCGCCTGTAAGACTCCCCTCCATGCTCGCGTCCGGATCCTCCAGCGAGGTTGCAAATCAGGCGCCTCCGCTGGCCCCGTACAACGTGTTCGAGGCCGACCTGCCGCTGCGCGAGGCGCTCGAGCGCGAGGGTGGCGGCTGGGGGGTCGACCGGCTGCGTGACACGGGCGCCCTGGCCGGCTCGCCGGCGGCGCTCGAGCACTCCGAGCGGGCGGAGCGAAACGAGCCGATCCTGCGCACGCACGACCGCTACGGGCGCCGCGTCGACGAGGTGGAGCTCGACCCGTCCTGGCACTGGCTGCTGCGCCAGGCGATCGAGCGCGAGCTGCACAGCCTGCCGTGGAGGGACGAGCAGCCCGGCGCGCACGTGGTCCGCGCCGGCCTGTTCATGGTCTGGAGCCAGGTGAACGCGGGCGTGATGTGCCCGGTGTCGATGACCTACTCGGCGATCCCAGCGCTCCGCGAGCAGCCCGAGCTGGCCACCGACTGGGAGCCGCGGCTCACCAAGCCCTCATACGAGGACGGCGCGCTCGCCGGGATGGCGATGACCGAGAAACAGGGCGGGTCGGACGTGCGCGCCAACAGCACCCGCGCCGAGCCCGCCGGCGACGGCCTCTACGAGATCACAGGCCACAAGTGGTTCTGCTCCTACCCGCCCTGCGACGTCTTCCTGACGCTCGCGCAGGCTCCCACCGGCCTCTCTTGCTTCCTGATCGAGGGCAGCGACCCCGGCTTCCGGATCCAGCGCCTCAAGGACAAGCTCGGCACTCGCTCGCTGCCGTCGAGCGAGGTCGAGTTCGACGCCGTGCGCGGACGCCTCGTCGGCGAGGAGGGCCGCGGCGTGCCGACCATCATCCGGATGGTCAACCACACCCGGCTCGACTGCCTGCTCGGCTCCGCCGCCTCTATGCGCTGGGGGCTCGCTCAGGCCGTGCACCACGCTCGCCACCGCAGCGCATTCGGCAAGCCGCTCGTGGAGCAGCGTCTGATGCGGAACGTGCTGGCCGATCTGGCGATCGAGTCGGAGGCCGCCACCGCTGCCGCCATGCGGGTTGCGCGCTCCTACGACGAGGACGACCCGTCGTTCCGGCGGATCGCCACGGCGGTGCTCAAGCACTGGGTCTGCAAGCGCGCGTCCGGGCACGCCTCCGAGGCGCTCGAGTGCCTGGGCGGGAACGGGTACGTCGAGGAGTCGGGGATGCCGCGGCTGCTGCGCGACTCCCCGCTCAACTCGATCTGGGAGGGATCCGGCAACGTGTCGGCGCTCGACGTGCTGCGCGCGCTCGGGCGCGAGCCCGACGCCCTGCCGGCGCTGCTCGCCGAGTGCGAGCGGGCGCGCGGCGGCAACGCGGCGCTCGACGCACAGCTCGACCGGCTGGCCGCGGCCACGTCGAGCGACCCCGAGTTCGAGGCGCGCGGCATCGTCTCCGAGCTCGCACTGGCGCTCCAGGCGAGCCTGCTGGTGCGCAATGGCCCGAGCGCTGTCTCCGACGCCTTCTGCGCCGGGCGGCTCGGCGCGGCCGCCGGACGCACCTACGGGACGCTCCCGGCAGGGGTCGACACCGAGGCGATCCTGGAGCGCGTGCTGGCGGCGTGAAGACGCTGCTGTACGAGGTCGACGGGCGCGTCGCGCGGATCACGCTCAACCGGCCGGAGCGCGGCAACGGCATCACGCTCGACATGCCGCGCGAGCTTGCCGACTGCGTGGAGCGGGCCAACCTCGACCCGGCCGTGCACGCGATCGCGCTCGCCGGCGCAGGCAAGGGCTTCTGCGGCGGCTACGACCTCGTCGAGTCCGCTGAGCGCGAGCTGCCGAACCACGACCCGTCCGAGCCCTGGGACCCGGTGCTCGACTGGCAGATGATGAGCCGCAACCTGCGCGGGTTCATGAGCCTGTTCCACTCGGACAAGCCGGTGCTGTGCAAGGTGCACGGCTTCTGCGTGGCCGGCGGCAGCGACATGGCGCTCTGCGCCGACCTACTCGTGATCGCCGAGGACGCCCGCATCGGCTACCCGCCCGCGCGCGTATGGGGCGTGCCAACCTCAGCCCTCTGGGCCGCTCGGGTGGGCGAGCAGCGCGCCAAGCGCCTGCTCTTCACGGGCGACCTGATCGACGGTCGCACCGCGCTCGACTGGGGGCTCGCGATCGAGGCGCCGCCGGCCGCGGAGCTCGACGAGCGCTTCGAGGCCCTGCTCGAGCGTGTGGCGCTCACGCCGGTCAACCAGCTCGTGATGATGAAGCTGCTTTTGAACCAGGCGCTCTACCCGCAAGGCCTTCACGCCACGCAGGCGCTCGGGGTGTTCTTCGACGGGATCGCCCGCCACACGCCCGAGGGCTACGAGTTCGCGCGGCGCGCCGCCGAGCAGGGCTGGCAGGCCGCCGTGCGCGAGCGCGACGAGCCCTACGACGGCCCGCGATGAACGCCCGCCGCTTCACGCTGATCGTGGTGCTGGCGGCGCTGGTGGCCGTGGTCGCCCTCGTGGTGTCGAGCGGTGGGATCGACCTGGGCGGCGGCGACGACGAGCTGGCCGAGGGTGAGCCGGCCGCCGAGGGTGAGCCGGCCGCCGCGGAGGAGCCCGCCGCCGCGGAGGAGCCCGAGCCCGAGCTGCCCGGCAACCCGGACGACGTGCGCGGAACCGACCCCCACGCCCTCACGCGCACCCGCAACCTCCGGCGCGCGCTCGCCGTGCTCGACCGCGAGCGACGCAAGGTCGAGGGCGAGTTCGACGGCCTGCGCGTGGCGCCCGGGCGGATCGACACGATCATCGTCCACCCCGACGACCGCCGGACGAACATCCAAGTGCGGCCGGACCTCGAGATCGCCTTCTCCTCGACCCACGACTTCCCCACCCAGCCGGGCTTCCGCAAGGACGGGCTGTCCGCGCGCGACGTGGACGCGGCGGCGCCGGCAAGGCTCCTGCGGCAGATCGACGGCGTCCGCCGGGGCAGCGCCGCGCGCGACGTGGACTACCTGGTGATCCGCCGCGACATCATCGACGGGCGCGTGGACGTGTCGGCCTACATGCGCGTCCGCACCCCGCGCCCGCGCGCCTTCCTGAAGGAGCCTGGCGAGGAGCTGCGGGCGATCGGGTAGGCCGGGCCCACCCGATCGCCGTGCAGACCCTTCAGGCTCAGTCCGGAGGGCCGATGATGAGGAAGAAGACGACGGACAGGACGGCGAGGCCCGCGATGACCACCGCCGTCGTGGCCATGCCCGTGCCCTTGGCGCCCGCAAGGCGCGAGCGGGCCTGCAGCCCGAGCGCGACGGCGAGGATCCCGATCGCGGTGCCGGCGAAGCCGGCGATCCCCGAGATGTCCCAGGCGATCGTGACGCCCGGCACCGCGATCAGCGCCAGCGCGAGAGCGAGGCCGGGCCGGGGCCGGGGCTCCGGGGCGAGGTCGACTGCGGGGCCTGCGCTGCTGCTTGACATGTGCTCCTCACTTCGTTCGGGTGACGCTCCCGACGCTATGACGGCGCGAGGCGCGCGGCATCGGGGCAGGCACTCGATCTCGCTCAGCGCTACCACCTAGATCTAGCCTGCGCTGCGCTCAGGTGGGCGAGCACGGCGAGCACCCGGCGGTGGCCGTCCTCGCTCTCGGGCAGGTCGAGCTTCATCAGCACGTTCCGAACGTGCGCCTCGACGGTGCGCTCGGAGAGGAAGAGCCGCTTTGCGATGCCGGCGTTCGTGAGGCCCTCCGCCATGAGGCCGAGCACCTCGCGCTCGCGCTCGGAGAGGCCGGCCAGCGTGCCGTCGCCGCCCGAGGGAGCGAGCAGCGTGGTCACGACCTGCGGGTCGAGCGCCGAGCCGCCCTGCGCCACCCGCTCCGCGGCGTCGAGGAACTGGCCTACCTCGAGCACGCGATCCTTCAGGAGATAGCCGAAGCCGCCCAGCGGCACAAGCGTGACGGCGTGCGTGGTCTCGACATGCTGGGAGAGCACGAGCACGCCGACCTCTGGGTGCTCGGCCTTGATGCGCTGCGCCGCGTGGGCGCCCTCGTCGGAGAAGGTCGGCGGCATGCGCACGTCGACCACCACGAGGTCGGGACGGTGGCCGGCCACGGCGGGCAGCAGCCGCTCGGCGTCGCCGAACGAGGCCACGACCTTGTGGCCGCCATCCTCGAAGAGCCGGGCGAGCCCCTCCCGCAGGAGCACCTGGTCCTCGGCGATGATCACCCGCACGGCAGCTCCGCGGTGAGCGTCGTGCCCGCTCCCGCGCGGCTTTCGACCCGAAGCGTCCCGCCGTGCGCCTCCACTCGGTCCCTGAGGCCGCGCAGTCCCGAGCCGCCGGCGCTGTCGGCCCCGCCGGCGCCGTCGTCGCTGACGCTGATCACCAGGCGCCCGTCCTGCCTCGCGGCGCTGACCTCGACCGTGGAGGCGCCCGAGTGCTTGACGGCGTTGGTGAGTCCCTCGCTGGCGATGAAGTAGGCGGCGGCCTCGACGTCGTGCGGGAAGCGCTCGCCGCCTGCGCTCACGCCGACCGCCAGCGGCGCACGGCCGGCCAGCTCGCGGAGCGCCGGCGCGAGGCCGCCGTCGAGCTGGGCGGGACGGACCCCGCGCGCCAGCTCGCGCAGCTCCTCGATCGCGAGGGCGAGCTCGCGCACGGCGCTGTCGAGAGCGGCCTGCGTGCCGTTGGCCGAGGGAGCCAGCTCGTGCTGCGCGTGCCGGAGCGCCAGCCCGATCGACACGAGCCGCTGCTGCGCGCCGTCGTGGAGGTCGCGCTCGATCCGGCGGCGCTCCTCGTAGCCGGCCGCGACGATGCGCGCGCGCGAGGTCGCGACCTCCTCGAGCTGGCGGCGCAGCTCGGCATTCAGGCGGGCGATCTCGATCGCGAGCCCGGCGGCCTCCACCACCTCCTCGAGGAGGCGCGGTCGCTCCGGATCGATCGGACCGTGCACCACGAGCGCCAGCGGGCGCCCGCCACGGGACACGGGCATCGCCTCACGTTCCCCGCCGGCCGGGTACCCGCGCGAGTCCACGTACTGCTCGCTTGCCGGCAGCCAGTAGCGCAGCTCGAGCTGGGGGTCGCCGAGCACGTCGCGCAGCAGCGGCTCGACCTCCTCAGGCACCGCCGTTCCGGCGCGCAGGGCCTCGAGGAAGCTCTCCGTGCGGCGCAGGGCGTCGTAGCGGGCGCGGTTGAAGCGACGGTCGACCGCGTCCTGGACGCGCGCCCGAAGCGGGCGGAACGCGGCCGCGGCGGCGAGCGTGGCGCCTGCCGTGGTCCAGGCCGAGCCGCTGCCGAGCGTGGCCGCCAACACCAGCGTGGTCGCGGCGTAGGCCGCGGCGAGCAGAACCGTGAGCACGCCGTAGACGAGCGTGCGGTTGATCAGCCGGTCGATCTCGTAGAGCCGGTAGCGGAGCACGGCGACGCCGATCGACACCGGGAACGCGCCGAGCATGAACAGGAAGACGGCGGTGAGCAGCCCGCCGTCCTCGGCATCCTCGGATATCAACACGCCGACGAGGCAAACGATCACCGAGAGGGGGACCAAGACGGCCGAGTAGGCGAGCCACCTGAGCTGCAGGCGCTCGACGCCGCGTGCTCGGCGATAGCGGATGCGGACCGACATGGCGCCCCCGACCAGGCTCGCGAGGATGCCGAGCATCGCGAACGGCCAGAGCACCTGGACCACGCCCGGGAGCGACGGCAACGGCCGCTCCACGTCCTCGTAGGGCGACTCGAAGGGCTCGGTGTCGAAGAAGCTCAGGATCAGGAACACGACGAGCGCGACGGCGCCGCCGACCGCCCAGCGCCGCCAGCCCCGGGACGGCAGCCTCCCGTCCGGGAAGACGAGCACGATCGCGAGCAGGACGGCGTACAGCAGCGGCCACGACGACTGGTCCCAGAGCACGGCCCAGCCGGCGCCCGGCAGCGCGCCGGGGTCCTCGAGGACGGCGTACTGCGCGTAGGCGGCCGCAACGCCGATGGTGCCGAAAAGCAGCGCGTTGGCGAGCAGGAGCCAGCCAACCGGATGGCGCGGGAGCCGCGCCGACAGCATGAGCCCGACCGCAAGCGAGGCCACGAACACCGCGCCGCCCATCGCGCGTTCCCACCAGGGGTCCGCGTGCGAGCCCGCCAGGACCTCGAGCGCGCTGCCGAGCACCCCCAGCACCACGGCCACGGCCGCGACGATCCAGGGAAGTGCCGGCGAGCGGCGCACCGGGCCATCGTCTCAGCGCCTCCCGCGAACGGCAACCGTGCCAGCACCGAGCCGGCCGGGCCCCTTTTGGCTCAGCCGTCGAAGCGGCCCGCGAACAGCGCGAACACGGCGCCCTGCGGATCCTGCGCGACCACGATCTGGCCGCCCGGCACGTCGGTCTTCGGCACCGTCAGCGTGCCGCCCGACCCCTCGATCGTCGCGGCGGCGGCGTCGATGTCGTCGATGCCGAAGTACACGAGCCAGTGCGGCGGCGCGGGGGACTCCGCGGGCAGCTCCATCATGCCGCCGTTCAGCGTGTCCCCGCGGTAGATCCCCCAGTACGCCGGCGGGCCGCCGGGCTGGGCCTCGAAGCGCCAGCCGAAGAGGTCGGTGTAGAAGCGCTCGGCGCCCGGCGGGTCGGAGGTGTTCAGCTGGTTGAGCGTGATCGCGCCGTGGGCGTTCACCTGCTCGGCGCCGATGCTCTTGCCCGCCTGCCAGACGGCGAAGACCGCGCCCGCCGGGTCCTGGACGACCGCCATCCGGCCGACCTCCATCACATCGAACGGCTCCGCGATCAGCGTCGCCCCGAGCTCGCCGGCGCGAGCCGCCGCGGCGTCGGCGTCGTCGACGGTCACGTACGACAGCCAGGCGGGCGGGCCCTGCTCCGTCGCGTAGATCGCGGCGACGGATCGACCGCCTAGCGAGGCCATCGTGTAGACGCCCCCGTCGGGGATCGGGCTGTCCTCGGTGTCCCAGCCGAACAGGTCGCGGTACCAGGGCACGGCCGCCCCGGCGTCCGAGGTCCCGAGGTCGGTCCAGGAGAAGGTTCCGTGCTCGTGACGGCTTCGCTCACCCATGGGGGCAGGTCAGGGTAGCGCGCGAGGGGCCGGGCTCGGCCCGGACCGGAGCGATGCCGGTAGCGCGCGAGGGGCCGGGCTCGGCCCGGACCGGAGCGATGCCTTACTCCAAGGCGGTGCCGTGCCGCCGTACCCGCACGGGCAGCCCGTACAGGCGCCGCGGCTTGCGGGCGCCCAGCCGCATCCAGACCGGTTGGCGGGCGCCGCGCAGGGTGGTGGCGAAGAAGTCGGCGGCCGCGCCGGCCAGGAAGCGGCGCTGGTCGGCCGCGCTCGGGCGGGCGGCCGGTCGACAGGGGGGCCGGCCGGTGGGCGCGTCGTCGTCGCCGAGGCGCGCCAGCGTGCGGTTGAAGAAGTTGTGGTTGGCGCGTTCGAGTCGCACGAGGAAAGCCGGCCGGATGCGCTGCGGCGTGCGTCCGGCGCGGTCGAAGTAGGCGCGCCCGCGCGTGCCCGTGTCGCCGTCGCAGGAGCCGATCACCGTGGCCACCGGCACGTCGGGCAGCCGCAGGCGGCTCTCCACCGGCGCCAGCAGGAAGATCGAGCGCACCGGCCCGAGCCCCGCCGCGACCTTCAAGGGGTCGCGGTTGTCCTCGCGGCGGCGTCCGCTCCGCACGGAGTGGAAGCCGCTCAGCGAGTGGCCGAGAAAGCCGATCCGCCTGAGGTTCACGCGGCCTTGGAGCGCGAGCGGGAAGCGCCCGCCCCCGGCGGCCGCCTCCGCCGCTACCTCCGCCAGCGTGCGGTTCACGATCCGCGGCCAGCGGTTGCGATCGTCGGGCTCGCCCCAGCCGCCCGTGAAGGCGCCGTTCAGGTCAGGGGCGAGCGCCACGAGCCCACGCCGGGCGAGGGCCGCAACCACGTGGCGCAGGCCCAGGTCGTTGCGCTGCTCGCGACGGAAGCATGGCCAGGTCTCGGTGTCCGCCGGACCCCCCGGGCAGCCGGTGCCGTGACGCCCGTGGAAGACCATCACGATCGGGTGCGGCCCGGGCGCCTCCGGCACGCCGAGCGCGCCCCACAGCCTGATCGGGATCGGGCCAAACGGACCCGGCGTGGCGATCCGCACCACGCCCAGGTCGTAGTCGCGCACCCGCGCCGGGGCCCCGGCCGCGAGCTGCGGGGCCAGCAGCGGCAGGAGCATGATCGCGACGATGAGAAGCCGGCGGGCGGCGTGCACGCGTGCGACTGTAAAGGCGACCGGGCGAGGGCCTCAACCGGGCAGCCGCTCGGCGTGCACGTCGGCCGGCCCGGCGAGCGCGCGGTTGAGAGCCCACAGCGCGATCCCCACCGCCCGATCGCGCGACGCAGTGGCGTGGAGACCTCGCCGCTCGCGACGTCCCCGGTGCGCTCACCCGTGGCGCTCGCCGCCTCCAGTGGGCGCCGATTCGCGAGCCGTGCGCCGTGAATCAGCCGAGCTGACCCTCCACCTCGTCGATGAACTCCTCGTGAAGATCGAGGAGGCCGTACAGGAAGCCGCACACGAGCAGCAGGTACTTGGCGCGGTGCGGCAGGATCCCCGCGCGCTCCTCCACTTTCTTCACCTGCTCGCGCAGCTCCGCCAGCTCCTCGCGCAGGCTCGCCACGCTCTCCCGCGTGGCCGCCTCCCCCACCAGGTCGGCGATCAGGAGGCGCACCAGCAGGTCGCTCTTCACCGGCTGGAAGCGCACAGGCCGCTCGGCGTAGTCGCGCAGGGCCTCCAGACCCATGTCCGTGAGCGTGTAGACCGTGCGTTCGCGCGTCCTGCCGGGCTCCTTGCGCGCATCGAGGTAGCCGAGCCGCGCCAGGCGCTTGGGCTCCACGTAGTACTGGCTCTCGCCCGCCCAGTCGAGCATGCGGCCGCGCCTCGCCATCAGGCGCAGGTCGTGCGCGCCCGCGCCGTCGCGACCGACGAGGCCGAGGATCTCGTACGAGAAGAGGCTCAGGTCCTGGTTCGTCAAAACTATGCTCCGTAGATTAATACCATGACCCCGAGCTGAGCTCGCCCGCCCGCTCGTCACCAGCCGTCCCTAGATTGGCGGGTCCCTCCCCGTAGAGGGGATACAGTGCGGTCGGCAACGCCGACTCGCATGGGCTCCTCCCAACACCGGCTCCGTTCCAGCGCGAGCATCGTGCTGGTGATCTTGGGCGCGGTGGTGCTCCTGGCCGGAGCCCTCGCGTTCTACGCGCGCGAGCAGATCATCGACCGCGAGGCGTTCGCCGACCGCGCGGTCACGGCTCTCGACGACGACGGTTTGCGCCTGGTGGTGGGCCGCGAGATCGTGACCTACATCGTGGACCGCGGGGCCGCGGACCTGGCCGCGGCGCGCCCGCTCGTGGAGTCCGTCGTGGGCTCGCTGATGCAGACCGACCCCTTCCGCCGGGTGTTCCGCGCGGCCGCGCGGGAGACGAACAAGGTCTTCTTCGACCGCCAGGCGGAGAACGCGCTCTTCGACCTCGGGGACGCCGCCGAGATCGTGGACTTCGGCCTGCGCTCGGTCTCGCCCAAGCTCGCCGCGCAGCTGCCCAGCGACCTCAAGCCCGACTTGGTCACACTCCGGCGGCGCGAGTTCGCCGGCGCCACGCTCGCGGTGGCGGACGACATCCGCGTGCTGGGGCTCGTCCTGCCGCTGCTGTCGATCCTCTTGTTCGCGGGCGCCATCCTGGTCGCCCCCGACCGCCGGGTGGGGGTGCTGCGAACGGGCGTCGCGGTGGGCGCGGTGGGCGCGCTGATCGCGATCGCGCTCCTGGTCCTGCGCGCCCGGACGCTGGCCGGGGTGAGGGGCGAGGACGAGGTGACCGACGAGGAGGTGCGAGACGCCGTCGCGGGGCTGCTCGACGCCTTCATCGGGGACCTGTTCCTCTGGGCGCTGCTGCTTGCGCTGCTCGGGCTGACCGTGGGGGCCGCGGCGGCCGCGCTCGACCCTGAGGACCTCGAGGCGCCGCGCCACCGCCTGGCCCGCATCATGGCAAGGCCCGAGGCCGGCTGGGCGCGCGCGCTGCGCGGCGCCGCGATGGTCGCGATCGGGGTGTTCATCGTGTTCAACCCCACCCTCTCGCTCCAGATCGCGGCGGTGGTGGGCGGCGGCGTGCTCGTGTTCCTCGGAACCGCAGAGCTCTTGGCGCCGCTCGGTCGGCGGGGCGAGACGAAGGAGGAGGCGCAGCGCGTGCGCGGCAGGGCGCTGGCCGCTGCCGGGGTGGCGGGCACGATCGTGGTCGGCACGCTCGTGGCGCTGATCCTCGTGGTCACCAGCACCGACCCCGAGCCGAGCGTGGCACGGCGGCCGGCGCCGACGGGAACGTGCAACGGCTCCTTTGCCCTCTGCGAGCTGCGCCTGAACGAGGCGGTATTCGCCGGCACGCACAACTCGTTCTCCGCCTCCGACAGCCCGGGGTGGTTCATCGCCAACCAGCGCCGCGACATCCCGCGCCAGCTCGAGGACGGCATCCGCCTGTTCCTGATCGACGCCCACTGGGGCGTGGAGGACGCCCGCGGCAGGGTGCGCACCGACTTCGAGGCGGAGAAGCGCGACCGCAACAAGGTGGTCAAGGCGCTTCCGCCGCCGGTGCTGGCGGCGGCCAAGCGCCTGGTGGGCAGGATTGGCGCCGGCGACGCCACCGGCAAGCCGGACGTCTGGCTCTGCCACACGGTCTGCGAGCTGGGTGCCACGCGCATGGACGACTCGCTCGAGGACTACAAGAAGTTCCTCGACGAGAACCGCGGCGAGGTGGTGATCCTCTTCGTCGAGCCGTACGTGGCGCCGGCCGACATCGAGCGGGAGTTCAAGGAGGCCGGGCTCGACCGCTACGTGATCACGCTCGACCGCACCGAGCCGATGCCAACGCTCGGGTCGCTCGTGAGACGGAACCGGCGCGTGCTGGTGATCACCGAGAAGGACGCCGACGGCACCGTCCCCTGGTACCTCGACGGCTTCTCGTTCGTGCAGGACACGCCGCTCGGAGCCACGAAGGTCGGCCAGCTGAGCTGCAAGCTCGAGCGCGGCGACACCGACAGCCCGATGCTGATGCTCAACCACTGGGCCGACCTCTTCCCGCCGCGGGCCGTGCCGAACAGGCCGTTCCAGACCCAGCGCTTCATCGTCAAACGCGCCCACCAGTGCGCCCGGGCGCGCGGCCTGCCGGTGAGCCTGATCGCCGTCGACCACTACGAGGAGGGCGACCTGATCGAGGCCGTGAACGTCCTGAACGGCGAGCGGATCCAGGCGCTCCGCCGGTTGCAGCGAGCCGCGCGCGGTGGATGACCCGATCGTTGGCACGGTATCCACCAGTCGGTTATACGCAGCATTCGATTTGAGGTAGGCTTCCGCCGCCCGCCGAGCGGTGGGTGCGAGAGAGAAGCGACCTACATAGAGGGATAGGGATGCCTGCATCGAGCTCCGTCCGTGCCGCCTCATCCATCCTGGCCGCCGGCCTGCTGCTGCTGGTGGTCACCGCGACGGCCGCCGCCCAAGGCTCGGCGGCCATCACGACGGGGCCGCTGGCAGGCCCACCCCTCGTCAGCGACGGGGTCGACACCAGCGTGGTCCAGACCCCCAGCGGCGGGAGCCGCTTCTCACTCGGCCAGCACGGGACCACGATGGACCACCTGCCGGCGGTGCGCGAGAACATCGATCTCGTGAGCAAGCTGCAGGTGAACACGCCGGTCGAGTACCGCTACGACCCGGGCACCGGGCTGCCGGACCCGAACCAGCCGCCCGTGGTGCCGGGGCAGATCGCCGATCTGGCCGTCTACAAGACCACCGCGTACCTGAACTCCTGGTCGGAGCCGAGCTGCAAGCGCGGCGGGATCTTCGTCGTCGACATCTCGAACCCGGCGGCACCGCAGCAGACCGGCTTCCTGCCGGCCGCGGCGAACACCCGCCACGGCGAGGGCGCGCACGTGATCACGATCGGGAACATGGACGTACTCGCCGTGAACAACGAGCCGTTGCCGCTGCCGTGCGACCAGACCGCGATGAGCGCCGGCGGCATCGACCTGTGGAACGTGACCGATCCGCGCAACCCCACGCCGCTGGCGCTGGGTGTCGGCGACACCGGCGACGAGGGCGCGCTGGTCGGCGCGGAGATGACACACCACGCGCACAGCAACTTCATGTGGACGAACGACGCCGGGCGGGCGTTCGTCGTGATGACCGACAACGACGAGTTCGGCACCAACGACGTCGACATCTGGGACATCACCAATCCCGCCTCGCCGCAGCCCCTGGCCGACCTCAACCTGCGCGCCCGCTTCCCGCAGATCGAGGACAGCGGTGCGCTCGGAAACGTGATGTACAACCACGACATCGTCGTCAAGAAGATCGACGGCGTGCAGACGATGCTCGTCTCCTACTGGGACGCCGGCTACGTGAAGCTCAACGTGGACGACCCGGCCAACCCGCAGTACATCGGCGACACCAGCTTCGACGGACAGGACCCGCTCACCGGCTGGGACCCGCCCGAGGGCAACGCCCACCAGTCCTGGTTCTCGCACGACAACCGCTACATCCTCGCGGCGGACGAGGACTTCGACACGCACCGCTTCATCACTACGATCGACGGCACGCGATTCGACTTCGACGTGGGCATCCCGGTCACGCCGGCGAGCGTTCCGAGGAGCGACCTGCTGCCGACGCCGGAGGAGCCGCTCGAGGGCGACACGCGCTACATCGGCGACGGCTGCGTGGCAGCCGCGGTTCCGGCGCCACAGCCGGGCGAGACGGTGGCCGTGGCCGAGCGCGGCACCTGCGACTTCGACCTCAAGGCCGCCAACGCGTCGGCCGCCGGCTACGAGGCGATCCTGATCTTCAACAACGTCCTGGGAGCGGCGCCCCGCTGCGACGCCGTGAACCTGAACATGATCTTCGACGACCCGAACGCGGACATCCCGGCGCTCCTGATCCCGCGCTCGATCGGCTTCCGGATCATCGGCGCTTACGACCCGGCGACGTACAGCTGCGTCCAGAACGACCCGACGAGCACGCCCACGCCCGCCCCCGACCGGGCGGGCGTTCCGGTGCGGTTCGCCTTCGAGTTCGACGGCTGGGGTTACACGCACCTGTACGAGAACGGGTCCGGCAAGCTGCGGCCGATCGACCACTTCGCGATCGAGGAGGGGCTCGACGAGCGCTACGCCACCGACTTCGGCGACCTGACCGTGCACGAGTTCGTGACCGACTCGACCGAGAACGTGGCCTACAGCTCGTACTACGCGGGCGGCATGCGGGTTCTCACGTTCGGCCCGGAGGGGCTCACGGAGACCGGCAAGTTCATCGATCGCGGCGGCAACAACTTCTGGGGCGTGGAGCAGTTCACGATCGGCAACCAGCGCTACTTCGCCGGGTCGGACCGCGACTTCGGCATGTACATCCTGCGCTACACCGGGCCTCGCGCGGCCCAGGCACCGACGTGCTCAAACGTCACCGTGCTGGTCGGGTACCGGCAGTCGGCGAACGTGCCACTCCCCTGCTCCGACGCCAACGCCAACCCGCTTACGCAGTCGCGGCTGTCGTCGCCGTCGGGGGGCACGGTCGCCGACCATCCGCCCGCGGGCGGGTGGACGTACACCCACACCGGCAACCGGCTCGGTCAGGCCGGCTCGTTCGACTTCAAGGTGAACGACGGGGCCGCCGACTCGAACACGGCGACAGCGAACCTGGTCGCGGTGCCCCGTCGCGGCGGGCGCTGCCTCAACCCGTTCGTGGGCTCGAGCCGGCGCGACGTGATCGTTGGCAGCGCCTTCGGCGACCGGATCCGCAGCGGCGGCGGCAGTGATGCCGTGCGGACCCTGGCGGGCGACGACTGCGCGTCCGGCGGCACGGGCGCCGACCGGATGAGCGGCGGCAGCGGGCGCGATCGCCTGTCCGGCGGCCGCGGTCGCGATCGCATGTCGGGCGGCACCGGCAACGACCGCCTCCTGGCCGGCGCGGGTCGCAACCGCCTGTCGGGCGGCCCCGGCAAGGACCGGCTGCGGGCCCGCAACGGCAAGGTCGACCGCTTGCGGTGCGGCAGCGGCCGAGACCGCGTGGTCGCTGATAGTGAGGACCGCGTGGCGAGCGACTGCGAGCGGGTGAGGCGCCGCTAGGGACAGGCTCAGGCGGCACCGGCTCGGGGCGACCCCTACGGCTAACGCGTGGACCGCGCGAGCGCGGTCGTGCCGGTCAGCACCGCCACGCGCACCGAGCGCCGGAGCCCTACTCGTCGGGGCGGTAGCGCAGCCCGTCGAGGGCGATTCTCAGGATGTGCTCGTTCTGGTTCGGGTCCCGCGACGGCATCTTGGCAATCCCGACCACCATCTGGATCACGTCGCCGATCGTCACGTCCGGACGAACGACGCCAGCCTCCTGGGCGCTCTTCAACAGCGGCTCGCCGGCCTCGAAGAGCGAGGTGCGGCAGACCTGGAAGAGCGCGGCGTCCTGTTCGAGATAGTTGGAGAGCTCGGCGGCGAGCGCGCGCTTGGTGTCGATGTATGAGATGAAGCGCTCGAACCAGGCGCTGAGCGCCTCCCAGGGGTCGCTGCGGTCGAGCTCGGCGGCCGACCGGCACATCTCCTCGACCTCGTCGACGTAGAGGGCCTCGAGCAGCGCCTGTCGATTGGGGAAGTGCCGGTAGAGCGTGCCGATTCCGACACCGGCGCGGCGGGCGATCTCCTCCAGCGAAGTGGACTCCCCACCCTCGGCGAACGCCTCCCGTGCGGCGGCGAGCACCTTCTCGTAGTTGCGCCGGGCGTCGGCCCGCTTGGGCCGCGTGGTGAGTGTGCCGGCGGCTGGCTCAGTCGTGCTCATGATTTCGGGGTTGACAAACGGAGGGTGCCTCCGTATAGTTCTGGAGGCTGCCTCCAGATATTTCGGAGGTCGCCTCCACTTTAGCCCTTTCCGGGCCTGTCGACAAGGGAGCGTATGTCAGTCGCCTCCGCCTCAGCCGCCGTACCAACCTCGCCCGCCGATCCTCGCCGCTGGGCCACGCTTGCCGTCGTCTGTCTGGCGCAGCTGATGATCGTGCTCGACGTCACGATCGTGAACGTCGGGCTGCCCGCGATCCAGCAGGACCTCGGCTTCAGTCAGGGCGACCTCACCTGGGTCGTTAACGCCTTCCTGGTCACCTTCGGCAGCCTGCTGCTGCTCAGCGGGCGCATCGGCGACCTGATCGGGCGAAAGCGCGTGTTCCTCGCCGGCCTCGTGACCTTCACGCTGGCGTCGCTCCTGTGCGGCGTCGCGTCCAGCCAGACCGTGCTCGTGGGCGCGCGTTTCCTCCAGGGCGTCGGCGCGGCAGCCCAGGCCTCGGTGATCCTGGCGATCATCGTCACCGAGTTCCCCGAGGCCCGCGAGCGCGCCCGGGCGATGAGCGCCTACGTCTTCGTCTCCGTCGCGGGAGGCTCGATCGGCCTGCTCGCCGGGGGCCTGCTCACCGCCGGGCTCAGCTGGCATTGGGTCTTCTTCGTGAACATCCCGATCGGCATCGCCACCTTCGCGCTCGGTTATGCGCTCATCCGGTCCGACAAGGGACTCGGCCTCGGACACGGCGTGGACTGGGTCGGTTCGGCGCTCGTCACCGCATCGCTCATGAGCGCCATCTACTCAATCGTCGAGGCCACGAGCCACGGCTGGCTCTCCGCCCCGGTGCTCGGCTTCGGCGGCCTCGCCGCCGTGCTCATGACGGCCTTCCTCGTATTGGAAAGCCGCATCGAGAACCCGATCATGCCCATGCGGATCCTCCGCCTGCGCGGTCTCGTGAACGCGAGCCTCGTCAGGGGCTTCCTCGTAACCGGCATGTACTCGACCTTCTTCCTCGGCACGCTCTACCTCGAGCACGTGCGCCACTACAGCGCCCTCGAGACCGGCGCGGCGTTCCTGCCCTGGACGCTGACCGTCGCCGTGCTCTCGCAGGGGATCACCGCGCGCCTGGTCGACCGGTTCGGCCCGCTCCCCGTGCTCACGAGCGGCATGGCGAGCGCGGTGGCCGGACTGCTCCTGTTCGCGACCATCGGGCCGGACACCGCCTTCTTCCCCACGATCTTCCTGGCCGCCTTCGCGATCGGCCTGGGGATCGGCACCGCGTTCATGCCGCTGTTGACGATCGCCATGGCCGACGTGCCCGCCGAGGACGCCGGGCTCGGCTCCGGGATCACGAACCTCTCCCAGCAGATCGGCGGTGCGCTCGGACTCGCGGTGCTCAGCACGATCGCCGCCAACCACACGCAGGCACTGGCCGACGACCAGGGGCTCACGAGCGCGCTGATCGGCGGCTACCAGGTCGCCTTCGTGGCCGGGGCCGTCGCCATCGCCACCGGCATCGTCCTCGCCTTCGCGCTGCTCAGGCCGCGCAACCGGCGACCGCAGCTTCAACTCGCCTACGGCCCGGCCGGAGGCGGCAGCCCCACCAACTTCGATGTCGAGGAGAAAGCCGCATGAACCGGATGACCAGCCCCGATCGCGCGCGTAGCGCCGCACACCCGGGGGCGTTCGCGGCGAGGGCTCGCCGGAGCTTCGACGGGGTCGTCGCCTCCTACCTCCGCGAGCTCCGAGCCGCCGACGGCACCGTTGGTCGCCACTCCCTCAGCGGCGAGCGGGCAGCAGCGAGAACCTGACGAAGGCGAAGTTGTCCGCGGCCCCGACGGTCTCGGCCTGACAGTCGCAGGCGCTACTGAACTACCGCATCGGGGCAAAGCCGGGCTTCCACCCGGCCCAGCGCTCGGCGAGCCTGCCATCCGCGATCCGGAAGATCACGACGGCCGCCAGCTCGACCTCCTGGCCGGTCGGCGGACGCCCGAACAGGGGGCCCGTGTTGGTGCCGCGAAGCGTCCAGCGAATGACCACCCGGTCGCCCTCGGCCACGAGGTCCTCGATCGTGAACCGAAGGTCCGGGTGGGCCCCGTGCATCGTGGCGACCACGTATTCCGCTCCCGCGGCGCCTGGCGGCTGTCCGGGCAGCGGGTCGTGGTCCAGGAAGTCCGGGGCGGCAAGCTCGCGCATGGCGCTCGCGTCGCCCGCCGGGATGACCTCCTCGAACACGCGGCGGATAAGCGCCTTGTTGGCCTCGAGCGTCGCGGCGGCGTCGCGCGTACTCATCGTGCTGCGGCCGCGGCGGCGGGTGCGAAGAGGTTCGCGTGCTGGTGCGCGAATGCCGCGAAGTCCCGCGGCCGGCGCCCCGTGAGCGACTCCACGGCGGTCGTGACCTGCTCGGCCACTCCCCGTCGCAGCATCTTGAAGACGTTGACCACCTGCTCCGCTGCGGGGTCGGGCAGGCCGGCCCGGACCATCGCCTGCTCGGCGGCGGCGTCGGGGATCTCGACGTACTCGACCTCGCGGCCGGTGGCGGCGCTCAGCGTGGCCGCCATTTTCGTGTACGTGATGGCCTCCGGGCCTGTGACCACATGGCTGATCGGCCCGTCCCAGCCGCTGCTCGACGCCACGGCCGCCACCGACGCGCCGACGTCGGTCGGATCGATCATCGCGATCCTCGCGCTGCCCGCGGGCGCGTAGAGCCTGCCCTCGGCCGCGACCCCCTCGGCGCCGAGGAGCACGTTCGACATGTAGGGCGCGGAGCGCACGATCGCGGCGGAGACGCCGGATCGGAGAAGGTGCGCCTCGATACGCGCGTGCCACTCCCAGAACGCGACGGGCGATCCGACCTCGGCCACGATCGAGGACAGCTTCACGATCCGGCGGACGCCCGACTCGACCGCGACGTCGACCAGCTTCGTCTCCCAGCCGACCCGGCGCGGATCGTCGGGACCGGAGAGCACCACGGTGTCCGCGCCTTGGAGTGCCGCACGCACGGCCGCGCTATCCGCGAAGTCACCGATCGCCGGCTCGACCGCGTCGCCGAAGCGACGCCGGGCCTTCTCCGGGTCGCGCACGAAGGCGCGAACCTCGCGGCCGCGCCCGACCAGCGCGCGCACGATCTCCGAGCCCGCCTGTCCTGTTGCTCCTGTCACGACGTCCATCGCCATCCCCTGGTGCTCGCTTAAACTGTAGTACATAGTTATAAACTATCTTCCACAGCTAAGTCAAGGAGGTTACGACCGCGAGCTCCCCCGCCGGTGGCTAGCCCCTCATCTGCGCCACGTACCCACGCACGTCCGCGGCGGGCTCCGAGTACGCGTTCCCGAGCGCCTCCTCCACCGCACTCATGTACTCGGTGGCCCAGGCAGGGAAGTCGTAGTCGATAGCGCGCAGGAACTCGAGCGTCGCCGCGAGGCGGATGTCCGCGATCGAGGGGGCATCGCCGCCGATAAAGCGGCGGCCGTCGAGGAAGAAGGCCCGGTAGGACTCGAGCGGCACCGCGAGCGCCTCCTCGGCGTCATTCTGGGCCTTCGCCTTCAGGGCGTCGTCGGCTTCCGAGGTGGCCACCTCCCCCGGGTACTGGGGGAAGCCGAGGGTCGGATAGGTCGCGCGCGCCACGAGCGGATAGAGGGTGCCGGTCAGGTAGAACATCGCGCTGTCCGTCATGGCGCGCTCGCCGGGATCGGTCGGGTAGAGGTGGTCCAGACCGTGCTTGTTGCAGAGGTACTGCATGATCGCGCAGCTCTCCCA
>DASRIC010000032.1:0-26962 GCA_035650215.1 Thermoleophilaceae bacterium | reverse complement strand
TCAGCGCAGCTTGCGGGCGAAGAACTCGAGGGCGGCGCGGGTCTTGGTCTCCTGCGCCCCGTCCATGTCGACACCGCGTCCCGACAGGTACGCGCGCGACTCGGCGGTCACCTGGAAGGCCTCGTCGGGGCGGCACTTGGTCGACAGCTCGAGGATGCGCGAGCCGTCCGGGTAGAGCCACATCTCCGCCACCAGCTTGCGGCGGTAGCCCGCCGGCGAGAACTTGAGCTTCAGCACGTGCACCGGGCCGAGCACGCGGAGGTCGTCCAGCTCGAGGCCGTCGGGGGCGTGGTCGGCGTAGAAGGCGCGCTGGTCCTTCGAGAACAGCTTCGACACGCGGCGCTCGCCCGTGGCCACCTCGGCGACGTCCGTGGTTCCGAGCTCGCCCTTGTAGGAGGCGGAGCACACGTGGCCGCCGGGCAGCGCGTCGAGCTCCACGTTCGCGCTCTTCGAGTTGCGCACCCGGGCCGGCAGCTCGCTCGGCACGACCGGGCGCAGCTTCACCACCGAGTCGTCCGGCTTGCCCTGTGTACGGCGGGCGCGCACGACCACGCCCGCGCTGTCCAGGTCGAGGCGAGGGGTGTCGAAGAAGTAGACCTGGCGGATGATCGCGTCGAGCGGGTCCATGCCGAGAGCCAGGGCGATCGACGCTGCCTCCTCGTCCGGCACCGTGAGCTTCAGCTCCACGCTGTCGACCTGGCGCAGAAGCGCCACCAGCTCTGCAAGCTGCTCGTCCGTAAGCCGCGGCGAGAATCTCTGGGGCGTGGGCACGCGAGATCGGGTGCCAGCCTACACCCGTGGCGCAGGCCTCACCTGGGTAACGTCGTTCCGATGCGAGCGCCGATCGAGCTGGACCTGCACCTGCCGAATTTCAACTATCCCGGCGTGGGCCCGGATCAGGTGTTCGACAGGCTTGTCGACATCGCCACGACGGCGGAGCGGGCGGGCTTCAGCGCCGTCACGCTCATGGACCACTACCACCAGATTCCGCCCGTGGGGCCACAGGAGAACTGGATGTTCGAGGGCAACACGATGCTCGCCGGCATCGCCGCACGGACGCAGACGATCGGGCTCGGACTGCTCGTGGGCGGCGTGACCTACCGAAATCCGGCGCAGCACGCCAAGATCACGACGACGCTGGACGTGATCTCGGGCGGTCGCGCCTTCCACGGCATCGGCGCGGGCTGGTTCGAGGGCGAGCACGACGCCTACGGCTACGCGTTCCCGCCGCTGAGGGAGCGCTTCGAGTTGCTCGAGGACCACCTGCGGATCGCCCGCGCGATGTTCAAGGACGGGCAGGCCACCGTCGCAGGCGACCACAACTCCGTGACCGCGGCCTACAACAACCCGAAGCCGCTGCGCGGTGACATCCCGATCCTGATCGGAGGCAGCGGCGAGCGCAAGACGCTGCGCATGGTCGCCCAGTACGCCGACGGCTGCAACGTGTTCGGCGACCCCGAGCGCGCCAGGCACCTGCTCGGCGTGCTCGAGGGCCACTGCGAGCGACTCGGGCGCGACCCCGCCGAGATCACCAAGACCTCGATGGCGAACATCGCGATCGCCGAGAGCGACGAGGCCGTACGCGCCAAGCTCGAAGCCATGCTCGCGGCGGGGGTGCCGAAGCGGCGGGTCCAGGCCGCCACGGCCGGAACGCCCGACCGGATCCTCGAGCGAGCTCACGCCTTCCGCGAGGTCGGCATCGAGGGGCTCACGATCACGATGCCGGACGCGCACGACCTCGACTCGGTGGCGCTGGCAGGGGAGACCCTGGCGCCAGTGTTCAACCCGGAGGGCTAGCGCGCCGCCCATCGCTTCTCGCCGGCGGAGTGTCGGCGCGGTGCGGCGCGAGGCTCCAGAGGAGCTCCGCGACGGCGAGCCCGATCACGATCCCGAGCGCGCTCCAGGCGGCGCGCTCGGCCGCGACCGCGGCCCCCTGGTAGTCCACCGCGCTGAGGGTGAGCAGAGCGGTGGGCGTGATCATCACGACGAGCCAGAAGTAGCCGCGTGATGCCAGCGCGAAGAGCCAGAAGGCCGCGAGGCCCTGGCAGGCGACCATCAGCCACTCCGCTCCGGTCGCGATCGTGAGCAGGGCGATCACGGCGGTGCCGACGAGAGTGCCGGCGGCGCGCTGCAAGGCGCGAACGTCGCTCGCGTGCTCCTCCGGCTGCAGCACGGCCAGCACGGTGAGCGGCACCCAGTAGCCGTGTTCGAGGCCCAGCGCCTGGTAGAGCAGCGTCGTGGCGGCCACGATCGACGCGAGCCGCAGCGCGTGGGCGCGCAGGAGCGCGTCGCCCGCGATCGCGTCGCGGATCCGCTGGACACCGCGCTCGAGCACGCGTCCGAGGGGCGGGGCATCCGCGTCCGGCGGCGGCGCGTCGCGGGAGTACGCGGCGACCATCAGGAGCAGCCCGACGAGCGATCCGAGCATGAACCAGAGCGTGCGAGTGCCGACGTCGAGCGATCCCGCCGGGATCCCGTTCGCGATCACGAAGATCGCCCCGATCACGAATCCGGTGAGCCCGCCACTCGGGCCGAGCGTGCGCAGGAACGCCGCGAGCCCGATCACGACGAAGGCGGCCACCGCCGACCCCGCGACGCTGTCCTGCACCGCGGTGGCCAGCGCGAACGACACCCCGCATGCGAGCGCCGCCACCGAACCCCATCCCAGCCGCTTCCGCAGGTTGCCGCGGGGCACGGCGAGCGCGGCGTTCAGCCCCCCGAAGCAGGCCGCCACGCCGATCTCCGGCTCGTCGAGGGCCACGCCGAGGACCAGCGGCAGGCAGCTGGCGACCCCGCCCGCGAGGCCGGCGAGCCCGTCGATGCCACGCCGCTCGACCCGGAACGCCTCCGTCCACAATCCGTTCGACGGCATCAGCGGCCCAGCCTACGGTCTTGCGCGCCCGTTACGCTGGCGCACGCGATGACGACCTCAATCTCAACCGGCGCCGCGGGAGCCATCGACCTCGAGACCCGCTACGGGGCGCACAACTACGACCCGCTCCCCGTGGTCCTCTGCGAGGGCCAGGGCGTCTGGGTCAGCGACGTGGAGGGCCGGCGCTACTTCGACGCGCTGTCGGCCTATTCGGCCCTGAACCTGGGCCACCGCCACCCGCAGCTCGTACGGGCCGCCGGCGAGCAGCTCGAGCGGCTGACGCTCACGAGCCGCGCCTTCCACAACGACCAGCTCGGGCCCTTCTGCCTCGAGCTGGCGGAGTTCTGCGGCGCCGACCGGGTGCTCCCGATGAACACGGGCGCCGAGGCGGTCGAGACCGCGATCAAGCTCGCCCGCAAGTGGGGCTACGAGCGAAAGGGCGTGACGGCCGAGCGGGCGGAGATCGTGGTCTGCGCGGGCAACTTCCACGGCAGGACCACCACGATCGTCGGGTTCTCGGACGATCCGCTCGCGCGCTCCGGCTTCGGGCCGTTCGGCCCCGGCTTCGTGACCGTCCCCTACGGCGACGGCGACGCGCTTCGCGCGGCGATCGGACCGGACACGGTCGCCTTCCTCGTCGAGCCGATCCAGGGCGAGGCCGGGGTGATCGTGCCGCCCGACGGCTACCTCGGCGCCGCGCGCGCGATCTGCGACGAGACCGAAACGCTGCTCGTGGCCGACGAGATCCAGTCCGGCCTCGGTCGTTCCGGCCGGCGCTTCGCGAGCGACCACGAGGGGGTCCAGCCCGACCTCTACCTGCTGGGCAAGGCGCTGGGCGGCGGCATCCTGCCCCTGTCGGCCGTGGCCGGCCGCGACGAGGTGCTCGGCGTGCTGCGTCCGGGCGAGCACGGCAGCACGTTCGGCGGGAACCCGCTCGCCTGCGCCGTGGGGCGCGAGGTGCTGCGCCTGCTGGCGGACGGCCGGGTGATCGAGGAGTCCGCCGAGCTCGGCGCCCGCGCCGCCGCCCGGCTGCGCTCCGCCGGCCATCCCGCGGTACGGGAGGTCCGCCAGCGCGGCCTGTGGCTCGGAATCGAGCTGGTCCCGGGCGCGCCGTCGGCGCGCGAGGCGAGCAAGCGCCTGATGGAGCGCGGCGTGCTCGCGAAGGACACCCACGAGACGACGCTGCGCCTGGCGCCGCCGCTCACCGTGACCGTTGAGGAGCTCGACTGGGCGCTCGAGCGACTCGAGAGCGTGCTGACTGAGCTGGTCTAGACAGACGCCCAGCTACATGCTGGGCTTGTCGCTGTTGCGAAGTATGGCCAGGGCCCGTTCCAGCTTCTCGACCTGCGCCTTGGCCTCGTCGGCCTGCTTCTGTGCGCGCTTGTAGCGCTCCTGGAAACGCTTCATCTCGCGCTCCATCACCTCCTCGGCATTCCGCGCTTCTGCCATCGCTCCACCTCCTGTTCCGCCTGCGTGGCGTCAAGCAGCCCGCAGCGCCGTAGCCCCTGTCGTACTCGCTTTCCCCGTCATCGCCCTGATCGAACCCTTCCACCCGATTGTGCGACCGCTCATCCCTCGGGAGTACCCCGGACCCGCCTCCGGGATGACAGCGAGATGGTCCGCCAGGCGGACGCCGACATCGCGCTTCGGGCCAAGCATGTCCGCATACCCGAAACGTCACCCCGGCCTTCCGGGGTGTCGGCCCGAATGGAGCGGAATATGGCACGCACAGGACAGATCATCGACAACCCCGTGAGCGGCGAGCGGATCATCTTCAACAAGACCGCGGCGGACACCGACGGCGAGTACCTCGAGATCGAACTGCGGCTCGCGGCCGACGGCCAAGTGCCCGGGATGCACGTCCACCCGAGCCAGGAGGAGCGCTTCGAGGTGCTCTCGGGCCGGATGCGGTTCCAGATGGGGCTCAAGACGATCGAGGCTGGACCGGGCGACGTGGTGACCGTGCCGGCCGGCAAGGCGCACAGGTTCGTGAACGCCGGCGACGGCGAGGCCGCCGTGCGCGTGACGGTCACACCGGCGCTCGAGATGGAGCGCCTGTTCGAGACCGCCGCCGAGCTGGCGCACGACGGGCGGGTGCTCGACAGCGGCATGCCGAAGCCGCTCGATCTCGCCCTCTTCGTGCGCGAGTTCCGGCGCGAGGTCCGCGGGCCGTTCAGCCCGGGCGCCCTGCAGCGGGCGGCAATGGCGCCGCTTGCCTGGCTCGCCACGGCGCGCGGGCACGGTGAGCGCTACGCCGCCAAGCCGGCGTTCGCCTGAGCCGCCCGGCGGGGGCCATCCAGCGCCCCCACGCGGATCCGTCAGCTCGGCGGGTCCGCGCCGCGCTGGGGCGCCACGCGATCCGCGATCCCGCTTTCGTAGGCGAAGATCACCGCTTGCACGCGGTCGCGCGCGTCGAGCTTCGAGAGCACGCGCTTGACGTGGGTCTTGACCGTCGACTCCTCGATCACCAGCTCGGCTGCGATCTCGCCGTTCGAGAGGCCGGCGGCGATCAGCTCGAGCACCTCACGCTCGCGCGCGGTGAGCTCGCTCAGGCGAGCGTCACCCGACGTGTCCGGCCCCGGCTGGCGGGCCATGCGCTCGATCACCCGGCTGGTCACCGAGGGCGAGAGCAGCGAGTCGCCGGCGGCGACCGTGTGCACCGCGGCCAGCAGCTCCTCGGGCGCAGTGCGCTTGAGAAGAAAGCCCGACGCGCCCGCGCTCAGGGCGCCGAAGATGTAGTCGTCCTGCTCGAACGTCGTCAGGATCACCACCCTGACCTCGGGGAAGGCCGCGAGCAGCTCGCGGGTGGCGGAGATCCCGTCGAGGTCGGGCATCCTCACGTCCATCAGCACCAGGTCGGGCTGCACCATGCGGGTGCGGTAGACCGCGTCGCGCCCGTCGCGCTCCTCCCCCACGACCTCGATCCGGTCGTCGCTCGACAGGATGCCGCGCAGGCCCGTTCGCATCAGGTCGTCGTCGTCGACGATCAGGACCCGCACCGATGTCTCCGTCATCCGTGGTCCTCGACCAGCGGCAGCCGCGCGTGGACCCGGAAGCGCCCGTCGAGCTCGCCCGCCTCGAGCCTCCCGCCGAGCAGGGCCGCGCGCTCGCGCATGCCGACCATGCCGTGACCGCCGCCGCCCAGGCCGGCGCCGCGACCGGCGGCAAGCTCGTTGGCGATCGTCAACTCGACCGCGTCCGGTGCGAACGCCACCACGACCCTGGCGCCTCCGCCGCCGTGGCGAGCGGCGTTCGTGAGCGCCTCCTGGAGGATGCGGTAGGCGGCCCGGTCGACGTTGGGGGGCAGCTCCCGCGGTGCGCCGTCGAAGCTCACCTCCACGGCCATCCCCGCGGCGCGGTGGCGGTCGAGGAGCGCGGGCAGCGCCGCCAGGCCTGCCGGCGGCTCGATTGAGCCGGACGCGTCGGCCGGAGCGCCGTCTTCGCGGAGGGCGCCGACCAGCTGGTCGATCTCCCCCACGGTCTCGCGGGCCACGTCCTCGATGGTCGCGAAGGCGTCGCGTGCGGCTTCGGCGTCCGCCTCGCTGCTGATGCGCCCGAGCGCGGCGTGGACCAGGATCACGTTGATCGCGTGGCCCGCCGAGTCGTGAAGGTCGCGGGCTATGCGCGTGCGCTCCTCGGCGGCCGCCAGGCGGCGCTCGCGCTCGGCCTCGCGCTCGGCGCGCAGCGCGCGCTCCTCGAGCTCGGCCATCCGCTCGCGGCGCAGCCGCGTGCGGTCGCCGGCCAGCCAGGCGCCGCCCCAGACGAGGATGCCCCAAAGGATCTCGGCCCCCGGGAAGCTGCCCATGCGCACGCCGCTCGCCGCCACGTGCGCCGCGAGAAGCACGCCCACCAGCACGAGCGTCCAGCGCCCCCGCTCGCGCGTGCCGTCTGCGCCGGCGGCCAGCCAGTAGAGCGCCAGGGTGGGTCCCAACGGGGGCCCGGCGGGCGCCACGATGGCGTACAGGGCCGTGCTGGCCAGGGCCGTGAACACGAACACGGCGAGCGGCGCCAAGCGCCGCGCCACCAGCGGCAGCGTGGCCAGCGCCGTGAGAACGATGGCGGGCGCGCCGACCTCCTCGGAGGGACCCTCGATATCCGTGCTGGCGAAGAGCAGCCCGAGCGCGGCGGCGAACACCACCGCGGCGATCGCCGCGTCGAGCCACAGCTCGTTGCGCGGAAGCGCGCGCGGAACGTCCGGTCTGGCCGCCATCCCGGCCGAGCGTAGCGCTCTCCCACGCGCCCGCAGATCGCCCCTGCGGTGGATCGCGTGTCCTACCCAGGGGGGACTCGCGATCCCTCCGGGGGGCGTTCTCGGCCGGCGTTCCCGGGCCTAGCGTGGCCGACCATGTCAACGATCACCCGCTGGGTCCTCGCCCACAAGCGCACCGTCGTCCTCGCGTGGGTTCTTCTCACGATCGCCGGCATCATGGCCGCCGGCCCGGCGTCCGACGCGCTCAAGGCCGAGTTCTCGATCCCGGACAAGGAGAGCTGGAAGACGAACGTCGAGATCGCCGAGCGCTACCACGGCGACCGCAACGGGAGCGCCCCGCTGCTGCCGGTGGTCACGCTGCCGCCGGGCGAGACGCTGGGGTCGCCGGGAGTGCGCGCCGACCTCGAACGCCTCGACGCGCGGCTGGCGGAGGCGCTGCCGGGGGCTCGCATCGCCTCATATGCCTCGACCGGCGACGAGGGCTTCGTCTCGAAGGACGGCCGCACCGTCTTCGGTCTCGTCTATGCGATGCCCGACCCGACCTCCACCTTCGGGGAGAACGTGAGGGCCGAGCGGGCCGCGAGCCGCGCCCTGGAAGGCGCCGAGGTGGGCGGCCGGCCGGTGCACCTGACCGGGTTCGACGCGCTCGCGGAGGACAGCGGCGGGGACGCGGGCGGCCCAGGCGTGCTGCTCGAGGCGGTGATCGGCGGGCTGGGAGCGCTGCTCGTGCTCGGCTTCGTCTTCGCCTCCCTGCTCGCGTTCGTGCCGATCCTGATGGCGTTCATCTCGATCATGACTACCTTCCTGCTGCTGCTCGGACTCACGGAGCTGACCAGCGTCTCGCCGATCGTCCAGTTCCTGATCGCGCTGATCGGGCTCGGCGTGGCGATCGACTACTCGCTGCTCGTGGTGTCGCGCTGGCGCGAGGAACGCTCTCACGGCCGCGAGGGTGACGAGGCGGTGCAGCGAGCGATGGAGACCGCCGGACGGGCGGTCGTGTTCAGCGGCATCACGGTCGCGATCGGGCTCTTGGCGCTGATGGCGCTTCCGCTGCCTTTCCTGCGCTCGATGGGCTACGGCGGGATGCTGATCCCGCTGGTCTCGACGCTCGTGGCGATCACATTGCTGCCGGTGGTGCTCGCAAAGCTCGGTCCTCGGCTCGACTGGCCACACCGGCGCACGGACGACAAGGCGAGCCGCGCCTGGACCCGCTGGGCCGAAGCTGTGGCGCGCCGCCGCTGGCTGGCGGCGGGCGCGGGCCTCGCCGTGATCGTGGCCCTGGCCCTGGCCGCCACGGACCTCCAGCTGGGCAGCTCCGACGCCGACGCGATGGCGCGGTCGGGCGACGCCGAGCAGGGGCTGACAGCGCTCGAGCGGGCCGGGATCGGCGAGGGCGCGCTGCTGCCCCACGAGATCCTAGTCGAGGGCGGCACGCCGCCCGAGAAGGTGGCCGCGGCGCTGCGCAGCGTCGAGGGCGTGCACGGCGCGGTCGCGCCCAGCGACGCGGAGTGGCGCCGCGGCGGGAGCGCGCTCGTGGAGGCGATCCCCGTCCCCGACAGCGGATCCGCCGCGGGCGAGACAACCCTCGAGGGCGTGCGCGACGCGGCGCGCGAAGCCGGCCCGGACGTGCGCGTCGGGGGCCAGCCGGCGGCGAACTCCGACTTCATCGACGCCGTCTACGGCAGCTTCCCGCTGATGATCGCGCTGATCGCCATCAGCACGTTCATCCTGCTCGCACGGGCCTTCCGCTCGCTGCTCCTGCCGGCGAAGGCGATCGTGCTCAACGTGCTGAGCGTGGCCGCGGCGTGGGGCGTGCTCGTCCTCGTCTGGCAGAAGGGCTACGGCTCGGAGGCGATCTGGGACATCCAGGCCACGGGCTCGATCCCGTCATGGATGCCGCTGATGGTGTTCGCGTTCCTGTTCGGGCTCTCGATGGACTACGAGGTGTTCATCCTGTCCCGGATGCGGGAGGAGTACGACCGCACCGGGTCGACGGAGACCGCCGTGGTCCGCGGCATCGGCCGCACCGGCCGGCTTGTGACGAGCGCCGCCCTCATCCTGTTCCTCGCGTTCACCTCGATGGCCTCGGGCCCGGAGACGGACGTGAAGATGATGGCCACCGGGCTCGCGGCGGGCATCCTGCTCGACGCCACCGTGATCCGCGCGCTGATCGTGCCGGCGGTGATCATGCTGATGGGGCGCTGGAACTGGTGGCTGCCGAGGTGGCCGGCCCGGTTGCTGCGCGTGGAGCCCTCGGGCGCGGGCTGATCGGGGGGTTGCGCCCCGCAACCTACGCCCACGATGTCCCAACAACGAACGTCCCGGACTACCGCCTACAGCAACCAGTCCGGGACGTTCAAGGCGACCGAGCTAGCTCGAGCCGGCGGACGACCCGGACTCCGCCTTCCGCCGCCCGCGCCCGCCGCGCCTGCCGCGCCGGCGCCGGCGGCCACCGTTCCCGGACTGCTGCTGCTCCGCGCGCGCGGAGGCCACGATGCCCTCCGGGGGATCGACGAGCGAGCCGAGCGCGGCGCTGCGGCCCACCTTCTCGATCCGCACGAGCGTCTTGTCGCCCACCAGCGGGGCCGCCCCGGACACGGACACCACATAGCCGTCGAGCTTGGCCACCGCGTCGTCCTCGTTGTACATGTGCGGCTCCTCGATGTGGAGCAGCACCTCCTCACCCTCGCGGAATGGCAGCGCGCGCTCCTCGACCTCCTCGCGGGTGCCCTCGAGCACCACGTCGAAGAAGTCGAGCGGCAGTGCGTCCGTGCCCTCGAAGTGGAAGTGCTTGCCGGTCTCCTCCTCGATCTCGTGGATCGGGCCCTCGACCCCGTGGCCGCCCACGAGGATCGTGGCGACCTTGGGATTGACCCGGATCAGGAACGCGGGCGGCTCGGGCCGCTCGACCGCGAGGTCGCGCAGCCAGCGGTCCACCTCGATCGCCACGGTCTCCTCGGAGAGCACCACACCCTCGCCCTCGCAGGTGGGGCAGGTCTTGGTCAGGATCTCGCGCACGCCGTCCGTCACGTTCTGGCGCGTCATCTCGACGAGCCCGAGCGGCGAGATCTCGACCACGTAGGTCTTCGTGCGGTCCTCGTCGAGAGCCTTGCGGAGTGTCTTCAGGACGGCGTCGCGATTGCGGGCGCGCGCCATGTCGATGAAGTCGATGACGATGATCCCGCCGATGTCCCGCAGCCGCAGCTGGCGCACCACCTCGTCGGCCGCCTCGAGGTTCGTCCTCGTGATCGTGTCCTCGAGCTTGGCACCCTTGCCGCGGCCGGTGAAGGAGCCCGAGTTGACGTCGATCACCGTCATCGCCTCGGCGTAGTCGATCATCAGATAGCCGCCGCTGGGCAGGTCAACCCGGCGCTTGAGCACCGACTGGATCGCGTCCTCGACGCCGTACCGCTCGAACAGCGGCTCGGACGGGTCGTCGTAGAACTCGAGCCGCTCGAGCAGCTCCGGGGCGGTGCGGTTGAAGAACGACTCCAGGCGGTGATGCTGCTTCTTGTCGTCGACGATCGCCTTTTCGAACTCACCGGAGAAGATGTCGCGCGCGACGCGCACCGACAGGTCCGCCTCCTGGAAGACCATCTCCGGCGCGGTGGTCTCCTTCGACCGCTTCTGGAGCACGTCATGCAGCTTGTGCAGGTACTTGATCTCGCGCTCGAAGTCCTCGCGCGTGGCTCCCTGTGCGGCGGTGCGGACGATCGCGCCGCCCTCGCCGAGGTCGGTCTTGCCCGCCGCGCGCCGCAGGCGGTCGCGCTCCTTGTCCTCGAGCCGACGCGACACGCCGACCCCTTCGCCCTGGGGCACGTACACGAGGTAGCGGCCGGCGATCGACAGCTCCATCGACAGCCGCGGTCCCTTGGTCTTCAGCGGGTCCTTGATCGCCTGGACCAGGACCTCCTGGCCGGGCCGCAGGAGCTCCGTGATGCGCTTGCCCTTGCCGGCCTTGCCGGAGCGGCCCCGGCGCGCCACCTCGACGCCCGGGAACACCAGGTCGTCGGCGTGCAGGAACCCGTTCTTGTCGAGCCCGATGTCGACGAATGCCGCCTCGAGCCCAGGGAGGACGTTGTCCACCTTTCCCTTGTAGACGTTCCCGACGATCGACCGGTTGCCCTTGCGCTCGATGTAGAGCTCGGCAACCCGCCAGTCGGGCTGGTCGTTTGCTTGCTTACGGCCGCGACGCTTCCGGCCGCCCGACTGGGCGGCGCCGGGGGGCGTGCCCTCGGCCTCGAGAATCGCGACTCTCGTTTCGCCACGGTCCACCGTGACGAGCAACATCTTTCTCAAGAAGATTTCCCTTCATGTTTCTTATAGGCCCTTGCTCTCAGCCAACTCGCGCGCTTGCGCGTGGATCGACTGCAAGACGCCTATTGCCATCAATGTCGTTAGCACCGACGAGCCGCCATAGCTCATGAGCGGCAATGGAATGCCGGTGATGGGCATGATCCCGAGGGTCATGCCCACGTTGACGAAGACTTGGAACATAAGCATGGCAGTTATGCCCCCGGCGACCAGTGCGCCGTAGAAGTTCTTCGACATCGTGAGTACTCGCAGCGCCCTCCAGATGAGGAGCGCGAACAGGGACAGCACAAGCGCCGCCCCCACGAACCCGAACTCCTCGCCGACCACCGAGAAGATGAAGTCGGTGTGGTGCTCGGGTAGGAAGTCCAGCCGCGTCTGCGTGGCCTCGTCCCCGCGGCCGGTCTTGCCCCCGGCCCCGATCGCGGTCAGCGACTGGTTGATCTGGTACCCCTCCGCGCCCGGATCGGAAGATGGGCTGAGGAACGCCGTGAGGCGATCCTGCTGGTAGGGCTTGAGCACCTCGACCCCCAGCGCCGGCGCCACCACCAGTGTGGCCAGGATGGCGAGCACCGCGAGCCCTCCGAGCGCGGCGAAATGGGTCCAGGGCGTGCCGGCCACGAACAGCACGGACACGAGGATCGCCAGGTAGACGAGTCCGGAACCGAGGTCCGGCTGGGCGATCACGAGCATGGCCGGGACCACGCCCAGCAGCACGATGCGGCTGGTTGTCTCGCGGTCGGTGAGCCGCCGCATGCGGTCGACCATGAACGCGGCCAGCGCCACGGCGAGCAGGAGCTTGCCGAGCTCCGAGGCCTGGAAGTTGAAGAACGGCAGCTCGATCGCCCGCCGCGACCCGCGCGCCGAGAAGCCGAGCGCGTAGACGAGCAGGATCGACGCGATCAGGAACGTGTAGATGCCGAGCTTCCACTCCCTGAGGCGCGAATAGTCGAAGCGCGCGATCAGGAGCATCAGCACGAGGCCCACTCCCGCGTACGCGAGCTGCCGGTAGACGAAGTAGTTGGGGCTCCCCGCCACGTCGTCCTGGGTGGCGGTCGAGATGGTGTAGATGCTGGCGGCGATGATCCCGAGCGTGGCGAGCAGCATCAGCGGGTCGAGCCGCAGGATGCGCACCACGCTGCCCTCGCGGAAGCCCTGCACCGGTGAGGAGGCGGAGGCCTGCATCAGTCGGGGGCGCTCCCGCCCGCCACGAGCTGGCTCTCGCCCCTCACCCCGAACAGCTCAGCCAGGATCAGCCGCGCCATCGGGGCAGCGGTGTCGGCTCCGAAGCCGCCGGCCTCGTCGGTGACCGCCACCACGTACTTCGGGTCGGGGTAGGGCGCGAGCGCCACGTACCAGGACTGGTCGGCCCGCCCGGCCCCCTTCTCCGCGGTGCCGGTCTTGCCGGCGATCGGGATCGGGAAGCCCTCGAAGACCGGCGTCGAGGTTCCGCCCGGCTCGTTGGCGGCGCCGTACAGCCCGTCGAGGATGGCCTGCCGGTCGCTCTCCTTGATGCCCAGCCTGCGTGCCGTGGGGGCCTCGAGCTGCTGAAGCGCCCGCCCCGAGGCGTCCTCGATCCGCAACCCGAGTCGCGGGCGCAGCACGCGGCCGCCGTTCGCGATCGCGGCGTAAGCCACGGCCATCTGGAGCGGGTTGGCGCGCAGGTCGCCCTGCCCGACGGACAGGTTGATGTTGTCGCCCACCGACCAGGGCCGGTCGATGCCGCCGCAGGTGGTGAGCACCTCGTCAGGCGCGGGGTTCTCGCGATCGACGCAGCGCGTGAACTTGCGGAACTCCCGGTCGCGCCAGCGCGGGCTCGGCACGAACCCGGGCAGCTCCTCCGGCAGGTCGATGCCGGTCTCGCGCCCCACCCCGAGCCGGCGCGCCCAGCGCTGGAGCAGGTCGGTGCCGTTCATCTCCCGGCCGAGCGTGTAGAAGAACACGTCGCTCGACACGGTGAGCGCCTGGCGCAGCGCGATCGGGCCGTGCACTGCGTCGCCGGCGTTCTTGAAGGTCACGTCGCCGACGGTTATCGAGCCGCCGTCGTTGATGATCTCGTCCGGGGTGAGCACGCCGCCCGCGAGCGCCGCCGTGGCGGTCACGAGCTTGAACGTCGAGCCGGTGGGATAGCCGCCCTGCACCGCGCGGTTGTAGAGCGGCTTGCCGAACTCCTCCGCCGAGAGCCGGTTGAAGGTCTTCTGCGAGAACGGGCGGGTGAAGATGTTCGCGTCGAACGAGGGCTCCGAGCCGAGCGCGAGCACCTCGCCGTTGCGCACGTTCATCACCGCGAACGCGCCCTTGCCGGTGCCGCCCGCGAGCGCGCGCTGGCCGGTCTCCTGCACGTCGAGGTCGACCGCCAGGCGCAGCTGGCGGCCCTGCACCGGCTCGTCGCGCTTGAGCGTGGCGGTGAGGTTGCCGAGCGCGTCGACCTCCACGCGGGCCGCGCCGTTCCTGCCGCGCAGGAAGCGGTCGTACTGGGACTCGATGCCGGACTGGCCGATGCGGTCGCCCTGCTCCACGCCGTTGTAGCGCTCGTCATCGAGCTGCGACTCGGTGATCTCGCCGACCGACCCGAACAGATGCGCGCCCACCTCGCCGTGCGGGTACTTGCGCAGGAACACCCGCTCCACGTCCACGCCGGGGAACTGGTCCTGGCGCTCGAGCAGCCAGGCCACGATCGGCTCGGACACGTCCTGCTTGACGATCGCCGAGGAGAACGGCAGCGCCTTGAGCTGGCGCTCCACGCGCCTCGCCACGACCTTCCGGCGCATGCGCAGCGCCTTGGAGAGCCGGTCGTACAGCTCGCCTCGCGCGCTCTCGTCCTCGGGGAGCTTGTCCGGCCGCGCGACGATCGCGTAGCCGGTGCGGTTGTCAACGAGCGTGGCGCCGTCGCGGTCGACGATCTCGCCGCGCGGCGCCTGCACCTTGATCTCGCGCACGCGGTTCTGGTTGGCCTCGGCCCGGTAGGTGTCGCCCGAGAGCACCTGGAGGTACCAGAGCCGGAAGAAGATGATCGCGAAGAAGAGCAGCGCGACGCCGCCGAGCACCGCCACCCGGAATGCGAGCTGCGGGGTGAGGGTCGGGCGCCGCTCGTTGTCGAGGTACATCGCCGCCTAGACCTCCAGCCCGCGCAGGCCCAGCGGGCCGGCCTCGCGCGGGGCCTGGCGCTTGCGCCGGACCTCGAATGGGTCGACGACCAGCACCGGACGCAGCAGCCTGCGGACGACTGCGAATACCGGGAACGCCACCGCGGCGCCCAGGAGGATGGTCACGGCCATGTCGCGGACCACCAGCACGCTCACGCTGGCACCGACGTCGAGCATGAACGAGACCGCGGCGAATGCGGTCACCCACGCGGCGGTGGCGAGCCCGCCCACCGCGATCGGGAGCAGGCCATGGCTCGGGTCGCGCAGCTCGCGGAAGCGCCCGACGCCGTAGCCGACGGCGGTGAGCACGAGCGACGAGGCTCCCATCGTGGCGCCGCTCAGAAGGTCGAGCAGGAAGCCGGCGGCGAAGCCCGTGGCCGTGCCCGGCACCGAGCCGGCGTAGTAGGCCACCGCCGCCACGGCGAGCACCACGAGGTCGATGTGGCCGCCGAGGATGCCGAGCTGGCTGAGCCACGAGAGCTGCAGGATCACCGCCACCAGCAGCAGGAGCCCGACGCGCACGAACGAGCCGACACCGGGCCTCACGGCGACATCACCCCGGCGGTCTGCGCGCCCGCGGGTTTCTTTGTCAACACCTGGACGATGTCGATCTGCTTCAGGTCGGCGAACGGGCGGATGTGCACGCGCTGGTAGATCTCGACCTCGTCGAGATCGGCCTGCGTGACCCGCCCGATCGGGATCCCGCGCGGGAACAGCGACTCGCCGCGGGATGTCTTGAAGCCCGAGGTCACGACCGTGGTGTTCTCGGTCACGCGCCGGCCGCCCTCAACGAAGTCGAGGAGCAGGTCGCGCGGGTCGCCCACCTCCGGCCGGACGACGCCCGACGCACCCGCGGGCATCACCTGCGCGCCGACCCCGACCGAGGCGTCCGTGATCAGCGTGACCTCGGCGTTGCCGCCCGTGACGCTCGTGACCTTGCCCGCCAGACCGCCCGCCTCGTCCTCGATGTCGCCGCTCGAGGCGATTACCGGCTGGTCGAGCTTCACGCCGTCGCCCGAGCCTTTGTCGATCTTGATCTTCGAGTACCAGACGGTCGGGGAGCGGGCGATCACCCGCGCCGTGACGGGCTCGGTCCCCTGCGGGAAGCCCTCCTCCTTCTGGAGCCCGACGAGCCCCTTGAGCTGGGCCACGTCGCGCTCCGCGGTCTGGGAGCGGGCGAGCTGGGAGCGAAGCCGGGCGACCTCCTTGCGCAGCTCCTCGTTCTGGTCCTTGGCGTCGACCGTGTCGCCCGCCCAGCCGAACAGGTCGCGGATCGGCTTGAGCGCCCGGCTGGCACCGGTCTCGATCGGCGCGAACGCCTCCTGCGCTCCGCGCTGGAAGGCGTGGAAGAAACCACCCCCGGACTCGCCGAAGTAGGCGGTCAGGATCGCGATCGACAGGGCCACGCAGACGGCGAGCGCCGCCCGCCGCCGCCGGATCACCTTCCTGTCGAGCATGAGCTAGGCCACCGAAGCCGGCCTTGCGGCGTTACCGCCGCCGGCTCGTTCGGGAATTCTTGTTGCTGCGGTGGATGGCCTCGAACTCCTCGAGGCTACGGCCTGAGCCCACGGCCACGCACGTGAGCGGGGACTCGGCCAGGTGCGCCGGCATCTGCGTCTCGTCGCGCAGGCGCTCGTCGAGCCCCTGCAGGAGCGCGCCGCCGCCGGCGAGCATAATGCCGCGGTCCATGATGTCGCTCGCGAGCTCGGGCGGGGTGCGGTCGAGGGTCTCCTTGACCGCGTCGATGATCGCCTGGAGCGGCTCCTCGAGCGCCATGCGCACTTCCTCGCTCGTGAGCACGATCGTCTTGGGAAGCCCGGACACGAGGTCGCGCCCGCGGATCTCCGCCTGGACCTCCTCGTCGAGCGGGAAGGCCGAGCCGATCTCGAGCTTGACCTCCTCGGCAGTCTGCTGGCCGATCATCAGCTTGTACTCGCGCTTGACGTAGTTGATGATCGCCTCGTCGAGCTCGTCGCCGCCGATGCGGATCGACTGCGACACCACGATTCCGCCGAGCGAGATCACCGCAACCTCGCTCGTGCCGCCGCCGATATCGACGACCATGTTGCCCGTGGGCTCGCCCACCGGCAGCCCGGCGCCGATCGCGGCCGCCATGGGCTCCTCGATCAGGTAGGCCTGGCGCGCCCCGGCGCTGAGGCAGGCCTCCTCCACCGCGCGCTTCTCGACCCCGGTGACGCCGGAGGGCACGCAGACCACCACGCGCGGGTGCGCCCAGCGGTTCTGATGGACCTTCTGGATGAAGTGCCGGAGCATCTGCTCGGTCACGTCGAAGTCCGCGATCACGCCGTCCTTCAGCGGGCGGATCGCCTGGATCGTGCCGGGCGTGCGCCCGAGCATGCGCTTGGCCTCGATCCCCACCGCGTGCACCTCGGCCGTGCGCGAGTCAATCGCGACCACGGACGGCTCGGACAGCACGATTCCGCGCCCGCGCACGTAGACGAGCGTATTTGCGGTGCCGAGATCGACGGCCATGTCACGACCGCCCATACCGGTGAGGTTGGAGAAAAAGCCCATTTGCGCCTTCGAAAGGGAGGATAAGCGCCGCTGCGGCCGCACAGGGCGGCCGGGGCGTGCAGTCTAGCGGCCCTCTCCGAGGCGCTCAGGCTGGAGGGACGGTGCTTGCACGGCCCGGCGCCGTCCGGGCGCGGTGGCATCGCGGACCAGCGTCTCCGCCACGGCGCCGAGCTCCTCGGCGTTGCGCACCACCTCGACGCGCGTGCAGATCCGCTCGTAGAGCGGCATGTCGCAGCCGCCCAGGGTCCAGCCCCACTTGGGCTCCGGCGTGATCCAGATCAGCCGGCGCGCCCGCGCGGCGATCTCCTCGAGCGCGCTCGCGTTCGCCGGGCGGCCGTTGTTGCGCCCGTCGCCCAGCACCACGACCGTCGTGCGCCGGCCCAACCCCGCCTCGAGCCCGCTCGCCAGCTGCTCCGCCGCCTTGCCGAAGTCGCTGTTCTCGTCCACGTCGATCAGCGAGCCGGAGAAGATCGTCTCCACGGCGCGCTCGAGCGTCTGCGCCTCGAAGAGCTGGGTCACCTCGGCCACGTCGGCCACGAACACGAACGTCCGGACCTTGGAGAAGAGGCCCTGGAGCCCGTAGACGAGGTGGAGCCAGAAGCGGGCGAGGTTGCGGGTGGAGAGGCTCACGTCGCAGAGCACCACGAGTCGCGGGCGCTGCTCGCGGCGCCGCCGCAGCACCGGCTCGAAGGGCACCCCCTCGTAGCTCAGGTTGCGCCGCAGCGTCTGCGGCACGCTGATCCGCCCCACCCGGTCGGGCTTCAGGCGGCGCCCGCGCGCACCGTGGATCTGGCGTCCCAGGCGCCGCACGGCCGCCTCGAGCTCCGCTTGGTCGGCGGGGGGCAGGTCGAGCAGGGTGCGCAGCGAGCGGCGCGTGATCTCCTCGTCGTCGAACGACGACGCTGCCAGCCGGCGGCGCCGCTCGAGCAGCTCCTTCAGGAGCTCGGGCAGCGCGCGCAGGATGTCGTCGGCCTGGGCGGCGAGTGCCGCCACCAGGCGCTCGTCCACGCCCAGCTCGCGCAGCTCGTCCACGAGCTCGTCGAAGCCGACCGGCGGGAGCTCCACGGGCAGCTCCTCCGCGCCCGCCTCGGGCGCCACGGCGCCTGGGTTGAACGAGCGGGCGCGCTTCACGCGCAGCTGGTGGGTCGCGCTCCGGAGCGCCTTCTGCAGCGTGTCGGGGTTGCGGTTCAGCATCAGGTGCTGGCCGAAGACCGACAGGCGCAGGCGCTCGGACTCGCCGTGGATGTCGTGCGAGGGACGCAGCTTGTCCTCGTCGAGGAAGCGGCGCAGGTCGATCGGCTCGGGCCCCGCGTGCGAATGGTCGTGGTCGCCGTCGTCCGGGTCGCCCTCCAGGTCCTCCCCGAAGCGCAGCTCGGTGGCCGTGCCGCCGTTGTCGTGCACGTGCGGGTGCACGCGCGCCGGCGTGACCGGCTGGGGCTGCAGCCCGAAATAGAGGTCGAACAGGCGCTCGAACGTCGCGATGTCCTCGCCGCTCTTCACCAGCGTGGTGCGAAGCGTGTCGCGCACGCCCTCGCGCTCGGCCAGGCCCACGAGGCGGAGCCCCTCGAGCGCGTCGAGGCCCTCGGCCGGCGAGACGCGCACGCGGTGGCGGCGCAGCAGCGCTACGAAGTCGCCGACGACCCTGTCCACTCGCGGGCCTTCTCAGCATCGCGGTCGTACTTGATGATCACGCTGAGCGTCTCCTCGATCAGCTCCTTGGTCAGGTGGTCGGCGCCGAGCACCACCAGCGCCTGTGCCCAGTCGAGCGTCTCGCCGATGCTCGGCGCCTTGCGCAGCTCGAGCCCTCGCATGTGCTGGATCGCGCGCACCAGCTCGGCGGCCAGCTCATCGCCGATCCCGGGCGCCTTCAGCCGGACGATCTCGAGCTCGACCTGCTGGGCGGGATAGTCGAGCTGGAGGTGCAGGCAGCGGCGCTTCAGCGCCTCGCTCAGCTCGCGGGAGCGGTTGCTCGTGAGCACCACGATCGGCACGCTCTTCGCCTCCACCGTCCCGATCTCGGGGATCGAGACCTGGTAGTCGGACAGGAACTCGAGCAGGAAGGCCTCGAACTCCTCGTCGGCGCGGTCGATCTCGTCGAGCAGCAGCACCGCGCTCTCCTCCGCCCGCAGCGCCCGCAGGATCGGCCGCTCGACCAGGAAGCTCTCCGAGAAGAACACGTCCTCTTGGCCGCGCAGCGCCGTGGCCGCCTCGTGCAGGTCCCTCGTCGGGCCGAGCAGCTCGCCGATCTTCTCCCGCAGCACCTGCGTGTAAAGCAGCTGCTTCCCGTACTCCCACTCGTAGAGGGCCTTGGCCTCGTCGAGGCCCTCGTAGCACTGCAGGCGGATCAGCTCCACGCCGAGCGCCCCGGCGAGCACCTTGGCGAGCTCCGTCTTGCCCACCCCGGCGGGCCCCTCGACGAGGATCGGCTTGCCGATCTTCGTCGCGAGGAACACCACCGTGGCGAGGCGGCGGTCGCAGACGTAGCGCTGCTCCGCGAGCCGCTCGCGGACGTCGTCGATGTCCTCGAACACGTTCCCCTCTCGGGCCTCAGCCGGCGCTGCCCACCACCGCGCCCGGCGGCAGCTCGTCGGTGCCCACGCGCGGCACGGTCGCGCCGACGCCGCCGTGCGCGGGCCGGCCGTCGAGCGGGGCGCCCGCCTTGCTGTCCATGCTGTCGAAGGCGCAGTCGCGCAGGATCTCCTTGCAGGTGGCCTGCGTCACGTTGCGCGGGTTGGCGGGCGTGCAGAGGTCGCTCAGCATGTGCGCCGCCATCTTCTCGAGCACGTCGTCGCCCGGGTCGATCTCCGAGGGCGAGTTCTCGTACCAGCCCTTGCCGAGGCGCGACTTCGGGTACTCCGGCGCGCTCTGCCAGTTCTCCGGGATGCCGCAGTCGCGCGCGAGGCGGATGACCGCCTCGATGGCGGCGTCGGCTGCCTGGGTCTGGCTCATGGAGGGCGTAGTGGCGTGCATCGCCTCGGCGATCTTCGCGAAGCGCTCGGGACAGGCGGGCAGGTTGTAGGTCCACACGCGCGCGATGCCCACGCCGTTGTTCAGCCCGTGATGCACGTCGTAGTGCGCGCACACCGCGTGCGAGAGCGAGTGGATGATCCCCAGGAGGCCCGACGAGAACGCCTGCGCGGCCATGTACTGCGCCCACATCATGTTGTTCATGGCCTCGAAGTTCTGCGGGCTCGCGTAGGCCTCGCGCAGGTTCTCCTCGACCAGGCGGATCGCCTCGAGCGCCTGCGGGAGCGCGCCCGTGTACTGCATGCGGCTCACGAAGGCCTCGGAGGCGTGCGCCAGCGTGTCGAAGCCCGTGTAGGCCACGTACTCGGCCGGCTGGGTCATCATCAGCGTCGGGTCGTTGATGGCGAGCGTGGTGGTGGCCGCGCGGTCGAAGCCGACCCACTTGTAGGGCGCGTTGTCGGACGTGGTGTCCGTGATCACGTAGGCCGGCGTGGTCTCCGAGCCCGTCCCGTTGGTGGTGTTGATGGCGATCTGTGGCGGGTTCTCGAGCTTCTCCGAGGTGTTCACGCCGGCGAACTCGTTGGTGTTGCGCCCGTCGTGCGCCGCCACGATCCGCGCGCCCTTGGCGGCGTCGTGCGAGCTGCCGCCCCCGACGGACACGAAGCCGTCGCACTTCTCCTGCATGAAGAGCTGGTGGGCGTCCATCACGTTGTAGTCCTTGGGATTGGACTCGACCTTGTCGTAGACGGTGACCGCCACGCCGGCGTCGGTGAAGTTGCGCTCGACCTCGTCCACGATCCCGGTGCCGCTCAGGCCCGAGGTCACGAACAGCACGTGCTCGAGCCCCATCGCGGCGGCCTCCGGGCCGCCCGCCTCCCACGCGCCGGGGCCGAGCAGGCAGCGCGGCTGGCGCCAGTGCTCCTTGACGGGGTACTCGAAGACCTTGGTTGTGTCCATCCCTCTCCCTCCTCGTGACTACCGGGGCGCGCCTAGGGCTGCAGGAGATAGGGGGCCAGCCGAAGCAGGGCCGGCACCGGGAGGCCGACCACGTTCGTGTAGTCGCCGTCGATCGACTCGACCAGTGCCGCTCCCCTCGCCTGGATGGCGTAGCCACCCGCGCGCTCGCGCCATTCGCGCGTGTGAACGTACCAGTCGACATCGGCGTCGGCGAGCGCGCGGAAGCGCACGCTCGTGACCGCAACCTCGCCGCGCTCCTCGCCGTCCGGCTCGCGCAGCGCGATCCCGGTCATCACCTCGTGGGTGCGTCCGGCGAGGGCGCGCAGCATGCCCGCCGCCTCGGCGGCGTCGCGCGGCTTGCCGTGGCCTTGCCCGTCGAGCACCACGGCGGTGTCCGCGCCCAGCACCGGCTCGCCGGCCGGCACGGCGCGGGCCTTGGCACGGGCGTTGGCCTCCACGAACGCGCGCGGATCGCCCTCGGTCAGCTCCTCGACGTCCGGCACCACCACCCGGAACGGGATCCCCAGCTGCTGGAGGATCGCGCTGCGCTGCGGCGAGCGGGACGCGAGGATGAGGGTCAGAGCCGGCCTCTCAAAGGTCCGGGAAGAAGAGCGCGACCTCGCGCGCGGCGGACTCGGGGGAGTCGGAGCCGTGCACGAGATTGGTCTGGACCTCGAGTCCGAAGTCGCCCCGGATCGAGCCGGGCGCCGACTCGAGCGGGTTGGTGGCGCCGATCACCTGGCGCGCCGCGGTCACGGCCTCGTAGCCCTCGAACACGAGCGCCACGAGCGGGCCGCCGGTGATGAAGTCCACGAGTTCGCCGAAGAAAGGCCTTTCGCGGTGCTCGGCGTAGTGCTGCTCGGCCAGCTCGCGGTCGACAGTCATGTGCTTGGCGGCCGCGATCGCGAGGCCCTTGCGCTCGAAGCGGGCGACGATCTCGCCGGTCAGGCGGCGCTCGAAGGCGTCCGGCTTCACCAGGATCAGGGTCCGGTCCATCAGTGCTCCTCTCGGGATTGCTCGGGGTGGGGCCTACGGGCGCTCGCGGCGCGCGCGTGCGGGCCGCTCCGCAGTGGCCTCCGGCGGCAGCGCCTGGCGCGCGGCCTGTGAGGGGCGCGCGGCGGGCGCCCGCGCCGCGCCGCCGGCGGCCGCGGCCGCCCTGCGAGGCCGGGTGCGACGCGTCTCGGGCGGCGCTTGGCCGACCTCCGCCTCGCAGTAGGGGCAGATCTTCCAGCGCGGGTCGAGCGGCTTGCCGCACACCGTGCAGGGCTCCTTCAGGCGGCGCAGGCAGCTCGGGCAGCGCAGGAACGCCTTCTCCACCTCGAACCCGCAGTACTGGCAGTGCAGGTGCTCGAGCCCCGCGAGCCGCGCCTCGGCGGCCTGGATCTCGAGCTCGCGCTCGCGCACGTCCTCGATGTACTCGGGCGGCCGCACGATCAGGTAGACGATCGTGCCGACGAACGGGAACAGCGAGGCCGCCGTGGCGCAACCGACCAGCATCGGGTCGGCGATCCGCCTGCGCGCGTCCATGAAGGTCCAGAAGATCAGCGCGAGCCAGATCACCACCAGGAACAGCAGCAGCAGGTTGACTGCCAGGTTGAGCCCGTCGTTTTCGATGCCGAAGACGGCGAGGGCGCCCATAGGAGTGGCGAGTGTAGTGGGCGATCCAGCCGTAAGCGGGTGAGTTGTCTAGAGAAAGAGCCTGCCGAGCGCGTAGCCGATCCCGAAGAACACCAGGATCACGGTGGCGACGATCACCGCCACGAGGGCGATCATCGCTCCGAAGCGAGGGCCGTCGCCGTCCATCGCGGCGAATCCTCGCAGGTGAAGCGGGTATGGGAACCCCCGTGAGCGGCTTTCGCGAGAGCCCTTCCGCCGGCCGCACACTCGTGATGGGCGATTGGGGCCGGGTCGTCCGCGATCCGATCGACCTGCTTCGCGCGACGTTCTTCGTCGGTGCCGCCTACTTCCTGGTCACCGGCCAGCTCAGCGGGACGGGCAACCTGGTGGTGGGCGGTGCGGCACTGGTCGCCGCGCGGCTGGTCGACCTGCCCCGCCTGTACGACCTCGGATTCACCATCGCCATGATCCTCACCGGCTGGGGCGAGGCGCTCGGGCTCTACGACCTCTGGAAGCCCTACGACAACGTCGTGCACGTAATCGTGCCGATGCTCTGCTGCCAGGTCGCCTACATCGCGCTGGCACGGATCGAGGTGCTGCCCGACCTCCGCGACGACTTCGTCCCGCGGCACTACGCGGGGATCTTCACCGTCGCGTTCTCGCTCGGGGTGGCAATCGGCGGCGTCTGGGAGATCGTCGAATGGACCTCGGACGCCGTGTTCGGCTCGAACCTCTCGATGGGCAACGACGACACCGTGAGCGATCTCGTGTCGGACACGGTCGGCGCGGCGTTGGGCGGCCTGTTGCTGGTCGCGTGGACCAAGTACGGCTGGGGCTCAGTACGCCGCATCCCTGGCGAGAGCCAGCGCGAGGACGTCGACGCCTAGAAGTCCACCCACGTCCGGTGGGCAAAGCCCGCGCGCCGCCGCGGCCGGACCTAGAGCGTCGACGCGCGGGCGCCCGTGCCGTCGCGCACGAGGTCGGCGATCAGGTAGATCGAGCCGGTTACGAGGACGCTGCCCTCCGGGCCCGCCAGCTCGCGCGCTCGGCGCAGCGCGGCACGCGGCGCGGGCACCGTCTCGGCCGGCGGCCCGCCCAGCTGCTGCTCGAGGCTCATGAGCGTGGCGGGCGAGAGCGAGCGCGGGTTGCCCGGGCGCGTGAACACCACGCGGTCGAGCCGCGGCAGCAGGCTGCCGAGCATCCCCGCGGCGTCCTTGTCGTCGAGCACGCCGATCACGCCCACGCGCGGGCGGCGCTCGCCGAGCACCTCGTCGAGCGAGTCGGCCAGCGCGAGGGCGCCCTCCGGGTTGTGGGCGCCGTCCAAGACCGTCAGCGGCTCGTCGGAGACCACGTCGAGCCGGCCGGGGATGCGGGTCTCACGAGCGGCCCGCTCGACGCTCGGCCGCTCGAGGGGACGCTCGAGGAACGCCTCGGCAGCGGCGGCCGCGAGGGCGAAGTTGCCGCGCTGAAAGCGCCCCGGCGCGCGCAGCTCGACCCCCAGCTCGGCCTCCGCCCTCACCAGGCGGGAATGGGTCCGGCGGGCGGTTCGGGCCGCCGCGGCGCGCGCGGCGGGATCGAGCCCTTCGCGGATCGCGAGCGTCGAGTGGTCGCGCACGACCGCCAGCTTCTCCTTGGCGATGTCCTCGATCGTCGGCCCGAGCCAGCGCGTGTGCTCGAGGCCGACTGACGTGAGCACCTGCACCTTCGAGGGCAGCACGTTGGTGGCGTCGTAGCGCCCGCCGAGGCCGGCCTCGATCACGGCCACCTCGACCCCGCGCCGTGCGAGCTCGCTGTAGGCGGCGGCGGTGAGCGCCTCGAACTGGGTCACACGATCGTCGTTCGCCTCGGTGCGGTTGACCATCTCGGCGGCCTGCGCGGCCCGCGCCACGGCCGCGGCGAACTCCTCCTCCGGCACCGGCTCCTCCCCCACCTCCACCCGCTCGCGGAACGAGCCCAGGTGCGGCGAGGTGTAGCTGCCGGTCCGGAGGCCGTGGCGCTCGAGGAGCGCGGCCACGAAGCGCACGGTCGACGACTTGCCGTTCGAGCCCACCACGTGGATCGACGCGAAGCGGCGCTGCGGCAGCCCGAGCACGGTCATCAGCCGGTGCATGCGGTCGAGCCCGAAGCGCATGCCGAACAGCTCGAGCCCGAGCAGGTACTCCTCGGCCTGGCGGGCGTTCACCTCTCCCCCAGGCGCTCGAGGGCCGCGCGGTACTCCTCGAGCTTGCGGCGCTGCTCCTCCACCACCTCGGGCGGCGCCTTGGCCACGAAGCCCTCGTTGGCGAGCTTGCGCTCGGCCCGCTCCACCTCGGCGCGGAGCGTCTCGCGCTTTGCCTCGATGCGCCGCGCCGCCTCGCCGGCGTCGAAGGCCTCCGAGGGCAGCACGAGCACCGCGCCGCCCGGGATCGGCAGCGTGGCGAGCACGTCGCCGTTGCCGTCGTCGGCCTCCACGAACTCGAAGCGCGCGAGCCGCGCCACGTGGTCGCGCAGGGCCGGATCGGTGTCGGCGGCGAAGCGCGCCCTGATCGGCTTGCCCGCCTTCGCGTTCACCTCGTCCCGGTAGCGGCGCAGCACGGTCACCGACTCGATCAGCCGGGCCAAGTCCGCCTCGGCCGCCTCGTCGACTCGGGCCGGCTCCGGCACCGGCCAGGGCGCCACGGCGAGCAGCCCGCGCTCGCCCGGCATCAGCGACCAGATCTCCTCGGTCACGAACGGCATCACCGGGTGAAGCAGCTCGAGCGAGCGCTCGAGCGCGTGCAGCAGCACGGCGGACACCGCCGCGTTGTCCTCCTCGTAGAGCCGCGGCTTGGCCAGCTCGAGGTACCAGTCGCAGAGCTCGGACCAGAAGGCGTCGTAGAGCTCGAGCGCGGCGTGCGAGAAGCGGAAGCCGTCGAGCTGCTCGGTCACCCGCTCGGCCAGGCGCTCGAGCCGCGACACGATCCAGCGGTCCTCGACCGTCTCGGCGGCGGCCGGGTCGGCGGCCACCTCGGACACCCGCAGCAGGATCAGCCGCGACGCGTTCCAGAGCTTGTTGGCGAGATCGCGCCCCTGCTTCACCCGGTCCTCGTTGAAGGCCACGTCCTGCGACGAGGACATCGCGAGCAGCCCGAAGCGCAGGGCGTCGGCGCCGTAGGCCGGGAACGCGCCGCCCTCCTCGTACACCGGCGGCCGCGGACCGCCCGCGATCAGATCCGCCGGATCGATGCCGGTGCCGAGCGACTTCGACATCCGCCGCTTGTCGGGCGCCTGGATCACCGAGTGGATGTTCACGTCGGTGAAGGGCAGCTCGCCGGTCAGCTCGACGCCGAACATCACCATGCGCGCGACCCAGAGGAAGATGATGTCGCGGGCCGTGGAGAGCACGTCGGTCGGGTAGAACGCCTCGAGCTGAGGGGTCTCGGCCGGCCACCCGAGCGTCGCGAACGGCCACAGCCCGGACGAGAACCAGGTGTCGAGCACGTCCGGATCGCGCTCCCAGCCGTCCCCCTCCGGCGCCTCGACGCCCACGTAGGTCTCGTCGCCGCGGTACCAGACCGGCAGCTGATGCCCCCACCAGAGCTGGCGCGAGAGCACCCAGGGCCGGATCCGCTCGAGCCAGTCCAGGTAGTCCCTTGCCTTGCTGTCGGGGTGGAAGCGGAGCCGCCCGTCGCCGACCGCATCGATCGCCGGCCGCGCGAGCTCGGTCATGTCACAGAACCACTGGAGCGAGATCAGCGGCTCGATGCGGCGACCCGAGCGGTGCGAGTGGGGCACGTCGTGGACGTAGGCCTCGGTCGCGGAGATCAGCCCCTCGGCGCGCAGCTCGTTGACCACGGCCGCCCGGGCCTCGTCGGTCTCCATGCCGCGGAAGCGCTCCGGCGCGCCGTCGGTGATGCGCCCGTCCTCGCCGATCACGCTGACCTCGTCGAGCCCGTGCTTGCGGCCGATCTCGAAGTCGGCCGGGTCGTGCCCCGGCGTGATCTTGAGCGCGCCGGTGCCGAACTCGGGGTCCACGTGCTCGTCGGCGATCACCGGCAGCCGGCGGCCCACGAGCGGCAGGATCGCCGTCTCGCCGATCAGCCGCGAGTAGCGCTCGTCGTCCGGGTTCACCGCGATCGCGGTGTCGGCCAGCATCGTCTCGGGCCTGACCGTCGCCACGGTGATCGAGCCCGAGCCGGACTCGAGCGGGTAGTCGATGGAGTAGAGCGTGTCCTCGACCTCGCGCTGCTCGACCTCGAGGTCGGAGATCGCGGTGCGCAGGCCCGGGTCCCAGTTGACCATGTAGTTGTCGCGGTAGACGAGCCCCTTCTCGTAGAGGTGCACGAACACGAGCGCGACCGCGCGCTGGTAGTCGTCGTCCATCGTGAA
>DASRIC010000031.1:0-24234 GCA_035650215.1 Thermoleophilaceae bacterium | reverse complement strand
CTTCGAGATCGCCGCGGGCGCGGGGCTCGGCTGCACCGTCCACGCCGGCGAGTGGGCGGGCCCGGAGAGCGTGCGCGGCGGACTCGAGCTGCCCGTGACCCGCATCGCCCACGGCGTCCGCTCGATCGAGGATCCGGCGCTCGTCCACGAGCTGGCGGAGCGCGGCACCTACCTCGAATGCTGTCCTACGAGCAACGTCGTCCTGGGCATCTATCCGAGCTACGAGGAGCACCCATTGCCGACGCTGGTCGATGCCGGCGTCAGAGTCACCCTGGGCTCAGACGACCCGCCGTACTTCGGCGCCTCGATCGGCGGCGAGTACACCGTCGCGGGGGAGCGGATGGGCCTAGGGGACACGCTGCTCCGCGATGTCACGCGGACCGCCGTGAATGCCGCATTCTGCGAGGAATCGCTCAAGCCCGCCTTAACTCGCGGCCTCTGACGAGGGTGTAGGGTGACCCGCTTCCGGGCGCCTCGGCCGCCCGCGATCGAATCGTGACTGGAGGGGTTGTGAACAGGACGTTCCGGCTGTGGATCATTGCGCTGGTAGCGGCGCTGGCGCTCGGCATCGCGGCCTGCGGCAGCGACGACGACGATGACGGCGGCGGGGGTGGCAGCGGCGGCGGCGAGTCGAGCGGCGAGTCGATCAAGGCCGGGGTCGTGACCGACATCGGCGGCCTCAACGACCGCTCGTTCAACTTCCTCGCCAACAAGGGGCTCGAGGACTCGGCGGACGAGCTCGGGGTCGAGACGCGGGTGCTGCTGTCCGAGTCGAACGCGGACTACATCCCGAACCTCACGACGCTCACGCAGCAGCAGTTCGACATCATCGTCCCCGTCGGCTTCAGGATGGGTGACGCGACCAATACGATGGCCACCAAGGTGCCGGACGCGAACTTCGCGATCGTCGACTACCCGGCGACGATTCTCGAGGACAAGCCGAAGAACGTGGAGGGCCTGCTCTTCGCGGAGCAGGAGGCGGGCTACCTGGCCGGCTATGTCGCGGGCCTGTGGGCGAAGGACAACAACGCGACCACGGTGTCCACGGTCGGCGGCGAGAAGCTCCCGCCGGTCGACCACTACATCGCGGGCTTCCAGGCGGGCGCCAAGGCCGCGAACCCGAAGATCAAGACCCTCAACGCCTACTCGCAGAGCTTCACGGACCAGGCGAAGTGCAAGGAGCTGGCGCTCGACCAGATCGCGAAGGGCTCGAAGGTCGTCTTCCAGGTGGCCGGTGGCTGCGGGCTGGGCGCGCTCGACGCGGCCAAGGAGAAGGGCGTGCAGGGCATCGGCGTGGACGCGGACCAGGGCTACCTCGGCGAGCACATCCTTACGAGCGCGCTGAAGAAGGTCGACGTGGCCGTCTTCAACGCGATCAAGCGCGTGCAGGACGGCAAGTTCAAGGGCGGCACCGACGTCATCCACAACGTGGCCAACGACGGCGTGGGCGTTGGCGAGCTCAGTACGGAAGGCCAAAAATACGCCGACCAGGTCAAGGAAATCCAGGACCAGATCGCGAGCGGCGAGATCAAGGACATCCCGGACACCGTCAAGTAGTCAGTGGCGGCAACCACCCGCCAGGCGCCGCGGGGGGATCGGGGGGCGTGAGCCCCCCGACTACATCTCCTGCAGCCCTCGAGCTGCGCGGCATCACGAAGAGGTTCGGCCCGGTCTTCGCCAACGACCGGGTCGACTTCGACCTCCGGAACGGTGAGGTTCACGCTCTGTTGGGCGAGAACGGGGCGGGCAAGTCCACGCTGATGTCGATCCTGTACGGGCTCTACCACCCGGACGCGGGCGAGATCCGAATCGATGGCGAGAGGGTGACGATCGAATCGCCTTCGGATGCGATCGAGCGCGGAATAGGCATGGTGCACCAGCACTTCATGCTCGTCCCGGTGATGACCGTGACCGAGAACATCGTGCTCGGTGGTGAGCCACGCGGACGCGCCGGCCTGTTCGACGTCAAGGAGGGCGCGCGGCGCGTGCGCGAGCTGTCGAAGCGCTACGGCTTGGCTGTCGATCCCGACGCCGCTATCGAGGACGTCAGCGTCGGGATGCAACAGCGCGTCGAGATCCTGAAGGCGCTCTACCGCGACGCGCGGATCCTCGTGCTCGACGAGCCGACCGCGGTGCTCACGGCACAGGAGACCGCGGAGCTGTTCAAGGTGCTGCGCTCGCTCAAGGAGGACGGCGTCGCGATCGTCTTCATCAGCCACAAGCTCACCGAGGTTCTCGCGATCGCGGATCGCGTGACGGTCCTGCGGCGGGGTCGCCGGGTGGACACCGTCCCAGCCGAGGGCGCCACCGAGGAAAGTCTCGCCCGCCTGATGGTCGGCCGCGACGTGCTCCTGCGTGTGGACAAGCCTGCCGCCTCTCCGCACGAGCCCGCGCTCGAGGTAGAGGACTTGTGGGTGCTCGACGACCGCGATCTCGAGGCTGTGCGCGGCCCGTCGCTCACGGTCCGCCGGGGTGAGATCGTGGCGCTCGCGGGCGTGGACGGTAACGGCCAGAACGAGCTCGTCGAGGCGATCGCGGGCTTGCGCGGCGTGGTGAGCGGACGGATAGCGGTGGCTGAGAAGGAGGTCTCTGGTCGCGGCGTGCGTGCCGCGACGGACGCCGGCGTCGCCCACATCCCGGAGGACCGTCACCTTCGGGGACTCGTGCTCGACTTCACGCTCGCCGAGAACCTCGCGCTGCGTGAATACCGCAGGCCGCCGCTGAGCCAGCACGGCTGGCTGAACGTGCGCCACCTCGCCATCCGGGCGCGCGAGCTGCTGCGCGAATTCGACGTGCGCGGCGGCGGGTCCGCCACGCTGGCGCGCTCGTTGTCGGGAGGCAACCAACAGAAGGTCTGCATCGCGCGGGAGGTGGCCTCGAATCCGAACCTGCTGATCGCCCACCAGCCCACGAGAGGCCTGGACGTGGGGGCGATCGAGTTCGTCCACCGCCGACTCGTCGCGGAGCGCGACAACGGCCGCGGCATCCTCCTGGTCTCGCTCGAGTTCGACGAGATCCGCTCGCTCGCGGACCGCATACTCGTCATCTTCGAAGGCGAGATCGTCCGCGAGTTCTCGCCCGATGTCTCCGAGGAGGAGCTGGGCTTCGCGATGACGGGCGGCGGCGGCCGCGCGGTGGCGTGACGCCCGAGCGCGACTCGCGGGAGCCCGATCCCGAACTGGGTGGCCTCACCGCCGAGGAGCAGGACACCGCCGGGGCGATCACCCCCGCCGCGCGGCTCGCCGCCTACGTACGCGGTGGCGGCATCGTCGTTCCGGCGCTCACCGCGCTCGTCGCGTTCTTCGTGGGTGGGCTCGTGATGCTGCTCACGGGCAACGATCCGGTCGCCACCTACGAGGCGATCTGGAAGGGCACCGGCCTCCAATGGTTCCTGCCCTGGACCGGGGACCGCGAGCTGGCCGCGCTCAACCTTCAGCAGACGCTCATCCTGACGACGCCGCTCATCCTCACGGGTCTGGCGGTGGCGTTCGCGTTCCGCGCCGGTCTCTTCAACATCGGCGGGAACGGCCAATACATCATGGGGTCGATCGCGGCCGTGGTCGTTGCCTCCGAGCTGACGGGACTGCCCGCCTGGATCCTCATCGTGCTGGCGATGGTGGCGGCCTGCCTGGCCGGCGCGGTCTGGGCGGGGATCGCGGGTGTGCTCAAGGCGACCACCGGCGCCAACGAGGTGATCTCGACGATCATGCTCAACTACACCGCGCTCTACATCGGCTTCTACCTGTTCGGCGTCGACGGCCCCCTCCAGAACGACGAGGACAAGTCGCTCGCGGTCTCGAACGAGATCGTGGAGGCCGCCCACCTGCCGGTGTTCTGGGGCGACCCGGTCCTCCAGGGCCTCCATATCGGGCTCTTCGTGGCGCTGCTTGCCGTGGTCGTGTTCTGGCTTGTCCTCAACCGCTCCACGACCGGGTACGAGGTCCGGGCGGTGGGCCTGAACCCCGAAGCGGCGCGCTACAGCGGGATCAGCGTGGGCAAGAGCTACGTGCTCGTCATGGCGGTCTGCGGGGTGTTCGCCGGGCTGGCGGGAGCGCTCGACGTCCTCGGCTGGCAGTTCAAGCTCGGCACCGACGACATCCAGACCGCGCAGGTCGGCTTCTTCGGCATTGCGGTGGCGCTGCTGGGACGCAACACCGCGAGCGGTACGGTTGCGTCGGCGATCCTGTTCGGGGCGCTGATCAGCGGCACCTCGCAGCGCAACCTCGACCCGACGATCTTCGAGCCGTCGCTTGCAGCGAACCTCACGCTGATCATCCAGGGCCTCGTCGTGCTGTTCGTGAGCGCCGACGTTCTGGTGCTCTCCGCTCTTCGCCGGGGGCGCGTTCTCCTTGGTGCACGCCGGCGCCGCGAGGCACCGGCGGAGGGGGAGTCGTGACCGCGCTCGCCACGCGCGCGCCCGCGGAGCTCATGACGGCGCGAAGCGCGGGCTGGGCGGGCGTCGCGCTCGGGGCACTGTCGTGGTTCATCACGCTGCCGCCGCTCATGCTGCGCACCGCGCTGCCGTCGCTCGCAGTCGCCGCCGTGGCGATCGCTGCAGGTGCGTACGTGGTCCGCGGCGGGACGCGGCGACTCGGCTACGGCGCGATCGTGGCGGGGGTGGTCGGTGGGATCGGTGCCGTCGTCGCCACGAAGTCCGGCGAGGCCAACCTCGAGGCCGTGTTCGTGTGGTCCGCGCTCTTTGCCGCGATGCTGCGGTTCGCGACGCCGCTCGTGTTCGCAGCCGTCGGTGGCATCTTCTCGGAGCGGAGCGGCGTCATCAACATCGGCCTCGAGGGGATGATGCTGATGGGCGCGTTCTTCGGCATCTTCGGCGCCGACCTGCTCGGCTCGTGGGTCGCCGGCCTGGTCGTGGGCATGGCCGCCGGCGCTGTGGCCGGGCTCGTGCACGCGTTCTTCTCGATCCAGCTACGCGCCGACCAGGTGGTGAGCGGCACCGCGGTGAACCTGCTCGCGGTCGGCATCACCGGCTACGTGTTCGTAGCGCATTACGGGGAGCAGGGCACGCCCAGCGATGTCTCACGCGTCCCGAACGTCACGCTTCCGCTGATCGAGGACATCCCGTTCGTGGGCGACATCATCGGCACGATGAGCCTGCTCACGTGGGCGGCGCTGCTGCTCGTGCCGCTGGTGGCCATCTACCTGTTCCGCACGCGGGGCGGCCTGCGGCTGCGCTCGGTCGGAGAGAAGCCGCGGGCAGCGGACACCGTCGGCCTGCCCGTGATCCGCACCCGCTACCTCGCCGTCACCGCCTCCGGCGTGTTTGCCGCGCTCGGGGGCGCGTACCTGTCGATCGCGCTGCTGGGCTCCTTCAACGAGAGCATGACCGCGGGCCGCGGCTTCATCGCCCTTGCCTGCGTGATCTTCGGGAACTGGCGACCGGTCGGCGCCCTCGCGGCCGCCTGCCTGTTCGGCTTCTCGAGCGCGCTCGCGCAGCGTCTCCAGGAGTTCTCGGAGTCCACAGCCGTGCTCTTCGAGGCGCTCCCGTACGTGCTCACGCTGGTCGTCGTAGCGGGCGTGATCGGCCGCTCGCGGCCGCCCGCGGCAATCGGCATCCCGTACGTGAAGGAGTAGCGATGACGGTCTCGCGCCTCGCCCTCGCCAGCCCGACCGAAGACGGCAGCCTCTCCGACGAGGTCGAGCTCTACCAGCGCACCTACAACACTCTGCTGCGCTCGAGCGGGGAGACGCAGCTGCGGGTGCTCGAGTCCTCGCACCGGGCGATGGGCTCGAGCCTGCATCCGCTGGCCGCTTCGGACGAGCTCGACCTCGGCGCGTTCATCTACGCGATCCGGCGCCTGCCCGACGGGATCGTGGGCGTGGAGCTCGTGATCATGGGCCAGGAGGCCGAGGTGTTCGCGGCCAACGGGATCGACATCGAGTCCTGGGAGGAGGCGGACTCCCCGGCGCGGCGGCGGCGCTGGCACGACGCGGGCGACGGCACGCACGCCGTGCTGCTCGCGAGCGCCTCCGACGTCGACGACCTGATCCCCACCCTCGTGGCGTTCCAGATCGAGTGGAACAAGCTGCGCGTGCACCAGCGCACGGCGGGCTGGCCGGTATCCGGCTACCCCTCTTCGGCGGAGTTCGCCGAGGCGCTCGGCGGCCAGGAGGAGGACTGGGAGCGGCTGCGGGAGGCCTGGGGCGATCGCTTCTACGAGCGCCTCGCGCTGAACGCCGAGGAGCGGCTGGCGATCCGCGTGCGGATGCTGGGCGGCACGCAGATCGGCTACGCGCGCATGACCCGCCGCTGGTGGCAGCCGGTGCAGGACCGACTCGCGGCCGAGGGTCACGCCGACGGCCCCGTGTACTTCGTGAGCTCGAACACCCACAGCCTGGTGAACATCGCGACCGGCGCGCCGCGCCAGGTGGAGAGCGAGCTGGTGGACTTCGCCAAGCGGCTGCCGGCCGACGACATCCTGCGCCAGGAGCTCGACCTCTTCCAGGAGGGCCGCACCGACGGCTCGTGGGAGAACTACCTCTACTTCGTGGGCCGCCTCTACTTCGACTCGCGCGGGGACGAGGGACGCGCCGAGATGCGCCGGCTCGAGCAGGAGACGGGCGTGACCCACCTGCCGAGCCGGACCGCGCTGAGGGTCCCCGCGCAGCTGATGCCCGTGGCGTCGCTCGACCCCGAGCGCATCGACCCCCGGATCGGCGACGTGGACCCCGAGGCGCTGCGGGCGAGCGAGGCGGTGATCGCGAACATCGACTACCCGCTCGGCGTGGCTGCCTACAACATCCTGCGCGAGGTGGCGGTGGCAAGCTCGGCCCTGCGCGGCGTGTACGTGCTCGGCAAGGCGGCCACGCTGAACGCCGATGTGGGCGACGTGATGATCTCGAGCGTCGTGCACGACGAGCACTCGCGCTCGACCTACTGGCTCGACAACGCCTTCGGCGTGGAGGACCTCCAGGCCGACCTTCGCTTCGGCAGCGGCCTCGACAACCAGCGCGCGGTCACCGTCAAGAGCACCTTCCTGCAGAACCGCGCCTACCTCGACTTCTACTACCGCGAGGCCTTCACGGTTGTGGAGATGGAGGCCGGCCCGTACTGCAACGCCCTGTACGAGATCTCCGACCCGGACCGCCATCCGGTGGGGGAGGCCGTGAACTTCTCGAAGCTGCCGGTCGACTTCGGCATCGTCCACTACGCCTCCGACACCCCCTACACGCAGGCCCGCACGCTGGGCGCGCGCGGCCTGTCGTACTACGGGATGGACTCCACCTACGCGGCGTCGCTGGCGATCCTGCGGCGTGTGCTGCGGCTGGAGGGCGCGCTCAGCTGAGCCGAGCGGCCGAAGAGTCGAACCGTCGCATGCTGCGAGCGCGGGACGCGATGGATCGCGACTACGCGAAGCCGCTCGACATCCCCGCGCTGGCGCGGGTCGCATACGTGTCCCAGGCGCACTTCATCCGCGTCTTCCGCACCACCTTCGGGGAGACTCCGCACCGCTACCTGCAGCGTCGCCGCGTCGAGCGCGCGATGTTCCTGCTGCGCGAGACAGACCGCAGCGTGACCGAGATCTGCTTCGACGTGGGCTTTCAGAGCCTGGGCACGTTCAGCCGCACCTTCACGGAGATCGTGGGGGAGTCGCCGACCGCCTATCGACGGCGGGCGAAGGACCTCCGAGCCGTTCCCGCCTGCTTCATGAAGGCCTGGACGAGACCGAGCAGTTTCGGAGAAGCGCGGGGGCGGGGCCGCGACTAGCCTCGCTCCCATGGCTAACAGGATCACGCACACACAGGTCTACGTACTCGATCAGGACGAGGCGCTCGACTTCTACGTCGGGAAGCTCGGCTTCGAGCTCAACACCGACGCCGACCTCGGCTTCATGCGCTGGCTGACCGTCAACTTCCCCGATCAGCCCGACCAGCAGCTGCTGCTCGAGCGGCCCGGTCCGCCCGCGCACGACGAGGCCACGGCCGAGCAGATCCGCGAGCTCGTGACGAAGGGCGCGCTCGGCATGGCGGCGATCATCGCTGTGGACGACGTGCATGCGACCTACCGGGACCTCGTGGCCCAAGGGGTCGAGTTCACCGAGGAGCCCACGGAGCGCTTCTACGGCACCGACTGCGGCCTGCGCGACCCGTTCGGCAATCCGCTCCGGATCGGCACGCCGAAGGAGGGGCCGATCGAGGTGCCGGACGCGTCCGAGCTCAAGGCCTGAGCGCGAAGCACGAACGTCCCGGACTAGTCGCCATAGGGGGTGTTCAGGGACGTTCATTTCGTCCGATCTGGCTCCCACGGATGAAGGCGCGGCCTCCAGGCCGGCACCCCGGCCCGGTAGGCCGAGTACTCCGCTCCGAACTCGCGCACCAGCGTGGGCTCCTCGTAGAGCCTGACGAAGGCTGCGACGACGGCCATGAACGCGGCGGCGTAGGCGACCAGCACCGGCCGGCCGAGCAGCAGCGCCTGGCCGAGGATCACCGTCGCCACCGCCAGGTACATCGGATTGCGCACGTAGCGATAGAGGCCGCCGACCACGAGCCGCTCGGTCGGGGCCACGGGGGCGGGCGTGCCGATTCCCTCGACCACGAAGCGGGCGAAGGCGTGCAGGAGCACGCCGACGCCCGCGACGGTCAGGACCAGGCCGAGGACCTGCAGCGGCCAAACGGCGAGCTCGTCGTTCGGCTCCCAGCCCGTGAGGAGCCAGGGCACGAGGCCCCCCATCACGCCTGGGGCCAGCACGAGGAAGACGAGGCTTCCCGCCGCGGCCCGGGCGCGGGACCTCAGGCGCCCACCGGATGCCAGGCTGTCTTCAGCTCGGTCACCGCTTCGAGGCGTGTCAGCGCGTCGGCCGTCGCGGCGTCGTAGCTCGCGGCCGGCTGGCAGTGACGCACGCGGGTGACGCTCTCGGCGGCCAGCCGGTCGACCTGCTCGCGCACGTCGGCCGGCGCCCCGCAGGTCACGATCGCGTTCAGTCCGTGATGGCCGCCCATCGCCTTGGTCAGCTCCTCGCGGCGCCCGCTCAGCAGGTTCACCACGCCGCCCGGCACGTCCGAGACCCCGAGCACCTCGCCCAGGTCGAGTCCCGCCAGCGGCGCGGGCTCCGAGAGCACCGCCACCACGGCGTTGCCGGCGGCGAGCGCGGGCGCGATCTCCGCCACGAGGCCGAGCAGCTCGGGCTCGTCGGGGGCCACCACGCCCACCACGCCGGTCGGCTCCGGCAGCGAGAAGGACAGGAAGGGCGCGGCCACAGGGTTGATGCCGCCGAGCGCGGGCTGGAGCTTGTCGGTCCAGCCGGCGTAGTGCACGAGCACGTCGATCGCCGCGCCGACCTCGTCCTGCCGGACGCCGAACTGGCCCGCGCGCGACTCGAGCGCCTCCGCCGCGCGGTAGAGGATCTGGCCGCGGTTGTAGGCGCTGCGCGCCGCCCACGGGCCGGCGGCCGCACGGGCGGCCTTGACCGCGTCGCGCACGTCCTTGCGCGAGGCGCGCGGCACGTTCAGCTCGCCGGCGCGGTCGTAGCGCCCGGACTCCGAGCGCACGAAGGCGCCGCCCACGTAGAGCTTGTAGGTCTTCCTGACGGCGAGCCGGCTCACGACAGCCTCACGTAGTGGCGCAGGCCGGCCGGCCCGCCCTCGCGGCCGAAGCCGCTCTCCTTGTATCCGCCGAACGCCGCCGTGGGGTCGAACTTGTTGTAGGTGTTCTGCCAGACCACGCCGGCCTCGAGGGCGCTCGCCACCTCGAAGGCCTTCGAGCCCTTGTCGGTCCAGATGCCGGCAGCGAGGCCGTACGTCGAGTTGTTGGCCTTCTCGATCGCCTCGGCCTGGGTGCGGAAGGTCATCACGGACACCACCGGGCCGAAGATCTCCTCGACCGCGATTCGGTGGGCGGGGGCCACCTCGGTGAAGATCGTGGGGGCGAACCACCAGCCGCGCTCGGGCAGCTCGCAGGCCACGCTGCGCCGCCGCGCGCCCTCCTCCTCGCCGGCCGCTACGAGCGCCTCGATGCGCTCGAGCTGCTCGGCCGAGTTGATCGCGCCGACGTCGGTGTTCTTGTCGAGCGGGTCGCCCACGCGCAGCCGCCCCATGCGCTCCCAGAGCTTGCCGATCACCACGTCGGCCACGCTCTCCTGGATCAGGAGGCGCGAGCCGGCGCAACAGACGTGGCCCTGGTTGAAGAAGATGCCGTTCACGATCCCCTCGACGGCCTGGTCGAGCGCGGCGTCCTCGAACACGACGTTCGCGGACTTGCCGCCGAGCTCGAGGGTGAGCGAGGTCCCGGTGCCGGCGAGCGCCGCCTGGATGTCCTTGCCGACCGCGGTGGAGCCGGTGAAGGCGACCTTGTCGATCCCGTCGGCGCGCACCAGCGCCGCGCCGGTGGCGCCGTCGCCGGGCAGGACCTGGACGACACCGGGCGGCAGCTCGGCCTCCTGGCAGATCTCGGCGAGCAGCAGCGCGCTCAGCGGCGTGGTCTCGGCCGGCTTGAGCACCGCGGTGTTGCCGCAGGCCAGCGCCGGGGCGAGCTTCCAGGCGGCCATGAGGAGCGGGAAGTTCCAGGGCACGATCTGGGCGGCCACCCCGAGCGGCGCCGCCTCGCGACCGGCGAGCCCGTAGGAGAGCTTGTCCGCCCAGCCCGCGTAGTGGAAGAAGTGCGCGGCGGCGAGCGGCACGTCCACGTCGCGCGACTCGCGAATCGGCTTGCCGCCGTCCATCGACTCCACCACCGCCATCTCTCGCGCGCGCTCCTGGATCAGTCGCGCCACGCGGAACAGGTACTTGCCGCGCTCGAGCCCGCTCAGGGCCGCCCAGCCCGGCTGGGCCGCGCGCGCGGCGGCGATCGCGCCGCGCACGTCCTCGGAGCCGGCGAACGCCACCTCGGCCACCGGCTCCTCGGTGGAGGGGCTGATGCTCGGCACGCGCGTGCCGTCCTTCGGGTCCGCGAACTCGCCGTTCACGAACAGGCCGTACGAATCGCGCAGGCGAACGTGGTCCGGGGACTCGGGCGCGGGCGCGTAGTCCCAGACGATGCGCGTGCGGGTCTCCTGGGTGCTCATTCCTTCGAGAAGTCCTCCGGCCGCGCGTAGCGGCCGGTCTGGGTCTTCTGATACTGCATGAGCAGGTCGTTCAGGAGCGAGGAGGCGCCGATCCGGAAGCGGTCGGGGGTGAGCCACTCGTCCCCGAGCGTCTCCTTCACGAGCACCAGCCGGTGAAGGGCGGCCTTGCTCGACGACACTCCGCCCGCCGCCTTCATGCCCACGGCCCGGCCGCTGCGCTCGGCGTAGTCGCGGATCGCCTCGAGCATCACGAGGGTCACGCCGGGCGTGGCGCCGCTGGCCGCCTTGCCGGTGGAGGTCTTGATGAAGTCGGCGCCCGACTCCATCGCCAGCATCGAGGCGTGCCGCACGTGGTCGTAGGAGCCGAGCTCGGCGGTCTCGATGATCACCTTCAGGTGGGCGTCGCCGCAGGCCTCCTTCACGCGCACGATCTCCTCCATCACGCGCGTGTCGTCGCCCGCGAGGAAGGCCTCGCGCGAGATCACCATGTCGATCTCCTCGGCGCCCGCCGCCACGGCCTCTTCGGTGTCGCGCAGCTTGAGCTCGACCGAGGCCTGGCCGCTCGGGAACGCCGTGGAGACCGACGCCGCCCGCACTCCCGTGCCCTCGAGCGCATCGCGCACCACGCCGATCAGCGACGGGTAGACGCACACGGCCGCGCAGGACGGGATCTCGGGAATCGTGGGGGCCGGGCAGACCGCCTTGGCACAGAGGTGGCGCACCTTGCCGGGCGTGTCGGCGCCCTCGAGCGTCGTGAGGTCGGTCATCGACACCGCCAGGCGGATGCCCTGCTGCTTGGCGGTGGTCTTGATCGAGCGCTTGCCGAGCGTGGCGGCGCGCTCCTCGATGCCGACGCGGTCGACGTGGGGAAGCCTGCGGAGCACCCCCCGAGTATGGCGGCTCGAGCGTGCTGGCTATCGTCGCGCAATCGCCCGTGCGACCGTCATCGTCCTCGACGCCTGCGGCGTCGGCGCCCTTCCCGACGCCGGGGACTACGCGGGCGACGAGGGCTCGAACACCCTCGCGCATCTCGCCGAGCACGTGGGCGGCCTCGAGCTGCCCGCGCTCGAGCGGCTCGGCCTCGGCTCGATCATCCCGCTCCGCGGCGTGGCGCCCTCCGCCGACCCCGTGGTCCACGGCCGGCTCCATCCGTTCGGGCCCGGCAAGGAGTCGACCACCGGCCACTGGGAGCTGATGGGCGTGGTGCCCCGGCACGCGCTGCCCACCTACCCGGAGGGCTTCCCGCCCGAGACGATCGAGACGCTCGAGCGGGTGACCGGCCGGCGCTTCTGCTGCAACCGGCCGTACAGCGGCACGGAGGTGATCGAGCACTTCGGCGAGCATCACCTGGCCACCAGCGAGCTGATCCTCTACACCTCCGCCGACTCGGTGCTCCAGATCGCCGCGCACGTGGACGTGCTCGACGAGCCCGGCCTCTATTCGGTGTGCGAGGCCGCGCGGGAGGCGATGACCGGCGAGCACGCCGTGGGCCGCGTGATCGCGCGGCCGTTCGACGGTCCTCCGGGCGCGTTCGAGCGCCGCGAGGGCCGACGCGATTACGCCGCCGAGCCGCCGGGGCGCTCCTACCTCGAGGAGCTCCAGGCCGCGGGCGTGCCGGTGCACGCGGTGGGCAAGGTGCGTGACCTGTTCGCCGGGGTGGGGATCGACGAAAAGCACGACGGCGCCACCAACGCCAAGGGGATCGCGGCGACCACCGAGCTGCTGCGCTCGCTCGATTCCGGTCTCGTGTTCGTGAACCTCGTTGAGACCGACCAGGTGTACGGCCACCGCCACGACACGGAGGGGTTCCACGACGCCCTCAAGCAGATCGACGCCGCCGTGGGCGGCTGGCTCGAGCTGCTGCGCGACGACGACCTGCTGGTGCTCACGGCCGACCACGGGGTGGACCCGGACGCGCCGCACACCGACCATACCCGCGAGTACGCGCCGCTCCTGGCGGTCTTCCCAGGGCACGGCGGGCAGCGCCACGACGGCCCGCTCGCCGACGTGGGCGCAAGCGTGCTGCGCTGGCTCACGGGGCGCGAGGCGGAGGCCCTGCCGGGCGATCCGTTCCTCTGACCGCCGCCACGAAGCGCTCGAGCTTGTCTGGGTCGAGGTCGAAGCCGGACCCGCTGCGCAGCCCCGAGCACACGTCGAGGCCGAAGGGCGCCACCGCGGCCAGCGCCTCGGCGGCGTTGTCCGGGTTCAGGCCGCCGGCCAGGAACAGCGGCACGTCCACCTGCTCGCGGATCCGGCGGCTGATCTCCCAGTCGTGGCGGCGCCCGGTGCCGCCCAGCTCCTTGACCTCGAGCGACGGGTTGCCGGAGTCGAGCAGGATCGCGTCCACGTCAGGCGCCAGCGCCCGCGCCTCGTCGAGCGACTCGGGCCCCGTCACGTGCACGACCTGCACGAGCTTGACGCCCGGGAGCGCCAGGCGCAGCTCCGCGTGGGCGCCGGGCGGCAGCGCGTCCACGAGCTGGAGCGCGCGGGCGCCGATGCGCCGGCTCTGCTCGACCAGCGCGTCGACGTCGTGGAGCGAGGTGAGCAGGAAGGCGTCGACGCCGGGCGGCACCTCGGCGGAGAGCTCGGCGGCCAGCTCGTCGGAGATCACGCCGGGCCCGCTCGGCATAGCGGACACGAGGCCGAGCGCGTGGGCGCCCGCGTCGATCGCCATCCACGCCTCGTCGGCGCTCTTGATGCAGCAGACCTTGATCCTGGGGCGGGCGGTGGCGTGCACGAGGGGCGCACAATCTACGCTCACCCGGTGAGGCGGATCTGCGTGTTCTGCGGGGCGAGCCCCGGCGCGCGGCCCGAGTACGGGACCGCGGCCGAAGAGCTCGCGCGCCTGCTGGCCGACGAGGGCGTCGGCGTCGTTTACGGGGGCGGCGGGGTGGGCCTGATGGGCCGGCTCGCCGACGCCATCCTCGAGGCGGGCGGCGAGATCACCGGCGTGATCCCGCGCGCGCTGGTCGACAAGGAGATCGGCCACAGGGACGTGACCGACATGCGCGTGGTGGAGTCGATGCACGAGCGCAAGGCGCTGATGGCCGAGCTGGCCGACGCGTTCGTGGCGCTGCCCGGCGGGCTCGGCACGCTCGAGGAGCTGTTCGAGGTCTATACCTGGTCGCAGCTCGGACTCCACCGCAAGGCCTGCGCGCTGCTCGACGTGGAGGGCTACTACGCCGGCGTCGCGGCGTTCCTCGACCACGCGGTCGGCGAGCGCTTCCTGCGCCGAGAGCATCGCGAGCTCCTGATCGTGGAGCGCGAGCCCGCGGCCCTGCTCGAGCGGCTCCGGCGCTTCGAGCCGGCCGCCGCCACCCCCAAGTGGATCGACCGCGAGGAGAGCTGACCGTGGCCGGCACCACGATCGTCCGCGCGCGCATCCTCCACACGCCGCGCGACCCGTTCAAGCACGACGACGCCTTGGAGACCTACGAGGACGGCGGCCTGGCGTTCGACGCCGGCGGACGCATCACGGCGCTGGGCGAGTTCGCTCGGGTACGGCGGGAGAGCCCGGGCGCCGAGCTGCTCGACGCCCGCGGCGCGCTGCTCCTCCCGGGGCTCGTGGACACCCACGTGCACTGGTCCCAGCTCGGGATCATCGGCGCGATGGGCATGGAGCTGCTCGACTGGCTGCGCGAGCGCACCCTGCCCGAGGAGGCGCGGCTCGCCGACGTGACCTACGCGCGCGCGACCGCGCGCGACTTCCTGCGCCTGCTCGCGGCGAGCGGCACCACCACGGCGCTCGTGTTCGGCTCCCACTTCCAGGACGCGCAGCACGCGTTCCTGGAGGAGGCGGCTCGGAGCGGGCTGCGGATCGCGAGCGGGCTCGTGGTGTCGGACCGCTACCTGCTCCCCGAGTTCCATCACACGCCGGATGCCGCCTACGACGCCGGGCGCGAGCTGGCCCGGCGCTGGCACGGGCAGGGCCACCTCCGCTACGCGGTGAGCCCGCGCTTCTCGATCTCGTGCTCGGAGGCCATGCTCGAGGCGTGCGGCGCGCTAGGCGGGGAGCTCGACGGCGCCCTCGTGACCTCGCACCTGAACGAGAACCGCGACGAGGTGCGGGCCGTGGCGGAGAGGTTCCCGTGGGCCGACCACTACCTGGAGACCTACGACCGGCACGGGCTCGTGGGCGCCAGGACGGTGCTCGCGCACAACGTCCATCCCGGCGACGCCGAGCTTGAGCAGCTCGCGCACCGCCGGGCGAGCGTCGCCCACTGCCCGGCGAGCAACGCCTTCCTCGGCAGCGGGATCTTCCCGATGCGCCGCCACCTCGACCACGGCGTGCGCTTCGCGCTCGGCACCGACGTGGGGGCGGGCACCGGCCTCGGGATGCTGAAGGAGGGGCTGATGGCCTACCAGGCTCAGCTGCTCACGCCCGACGGCGTGCGACTCTCGCCGGCCCACCTGCTGTGGCTCGCTACGCGCGCAGGCGCGGATGCGCTCGGCCTCGGCGATGTGACCGGTGACCTCAGGCCCGGCAAGGAGGCCGACTTCGTGCTCATCCGGCCGCGGGCGGGCGGCGCCCTCGAGGCCACCCTCGAGCGCGCCGAGGGCACGGAGGACGCCCTCGGGGCGCTGTTCGCACTCGCCCGGGAGGACAGCATCGCCGAGGTGCGCGTGGCGGGCGAGCGCGTGGGCCCCGAACCGGCGGGCTCACCTTTACACTCGCCCGCGTGACGCCCTCCGAGGTCGGCGACATCCTTGTCCAGCGCGACGAGCTCGCCCACCGCGTGCGGGAGCTCGGCGAGGAGATCTCGAGGGACTACGCCGGCCGCCCGCTGCTGCTCGTGGGCGTGCTCAAAGGCGCCATCTTCTTCCTCTCCGACCTGATGCGCCACCTCGACGTCGACTGCGAGGTGGACTTCATGGCGGTGTCCTCCTACGGCTCCTCGACCGATTCGTCGGGGGTGGTCCGGATCCTCAAGGACCTGGACGCGTCGATCGAGGGCCGCGACGTGCTGATCGTGGAGGACATCGTCGACTCCGGCCTCACGCTCGCCTACCTCTTCCGCATGCTGCGGGCGCGCGGGCCGGCCTCGCTGGAGGTCTGCGCGCTGCTCACCAAGCCGGATCGCAGGGAGATCGACATGCCGATCCGCTACGTGGGCTTCGAGATCCCGAACCGCTTCGCGATCGGGTACGGGCTCGACTTCGCGGAGCGCTACCGGAACCTGCCTTATGTCGCGGTGCTCGACGAGCCGCCCGCGGGCGTGTAAAGCCCTCGCTCCAGCGGCCGAAAATGGCCAAGAGGATGACTACCCCCTTGCTAGGCTTGCGTTTCACCTCTGAAGCAGGTTTGTTCTCCGCGTGAGCCGATTCTTCAAGAGCGCCGCTTTCCCGATCCTTATCGTCGTCGTGCTGGCCTTCTTCGCTCAGAAGTTGATCAGCCCGGGCGACCGCCAGAAGGATCCGAATTACTCCGAGTTCATCACCCAGGTCGAGCAGGGCAAGGTCGAGCAGGTCACCCTCTCGACTAAGAACAACCGAATCGACGTCGAGCTGAATGGCGGCAAGAAGTACCAGACCGCCTATCCCGACAACACCGAGCAGAACCTCGTCAACCAGCTGCGCGCCGAGGACGTGCCGATCACGGTCAAGCCGAAGGGCGGATCGGGCTGGCTCACCGCGCTCACGTACATCCTGCCGTTCGTGATCTTCCTGCTGTTCTGGCTGTTCATCATCAACCAGATGCAGGGTGGCGGATCAAAGGTGATGTCCTTCGGCAAGTCGCGCGCCAAGCGCATGTCGGTCGACTCGCCGAAGATCACCTTTCGCGACGTCGCGGGGGTCGACGAGGCGGTGGAGGAGCTCCACGAGATCAAGGAGTTCCTCGAGAACCCGAAGAAGTTCCAGGCGCTCGGTGCGCGCATCCCCAAGGGTGTGCTGCTCTACGGCCCGCCGGGCACAGGCAAGACGCTGCTCGCGCGCGCCGTGGCGGGTGAGGCCGGCGTTCCCTTCTTCTCGATCTCCGGCTCGGACTTCGTCGAGATGTTCGTGGGCGTGGGCGCCTCGCGCGTGCGCGACCTGTTCGAGCAGGCCAAGCAGAACTCCCCCTGCATCATCTTCATGGACGAGATCGATGCGGTGGGCCGCCACCGCGGCGCCGGTCTCGGCGGCGGTCACGACGAGCGCGAGCAGACGCTCAACCAGCTGCTCGTCGAGATGGACGGCTTCGAGATGAAGGACAACATCATCCTCATCGCGGCCACGAACCGCCCGGACATCCTCGACCCGGCGCTCCTGCGCCCCGGCCGCTTCGACCGGCAGATCGTGGTCGACCGGCCCGACCGCAAGGGCCGCCAGAAGATCCTCGAGGTGCACACGCGCGGCAAGCCGCTCGCGAAGAGGATCGAGCTCGACGTGCTCGCCGGCCAGACCCCGGGCTTCACCGGAGCGGACCTCCAGAACCTCGTGAACGAGGCGGCTCTGCTGGCCGCCCGTCAGGGCAAGCGCGAGATCGACCACCTCCAGCTGGAGGAGGGGATCATGCGCGTGATCGCGGGTCCTGAGAAGAAGACCCGCGTGATGTCCGAGAAGGAGCGCCGCGTCACGGCCTACCACGAGATGGGTCACGCGCTCGTGGCGCACTACCTCGACAACACCGACCCGGTGCACAAGATCTCAGTGATCTCCCGCGGCCAGGCGCTCGGCTACACGATCTCGCTGCCCACCGAGGACAAGTTCCTCACCACGCGCGCGGAGCTGTCGGACACGATGGCGATGACGCTCGGTGGGCGGGCCGCCGAGGAGCTCATGTTCAGCGAGGTGACCACGGGGGCGTCCAACGACCTCGAGAAGGTCACCGCCACCGCCAAGCAGATGGTGATGCGCTTCGGCATGTCGGAAAAGCTCGGCCCGCGCGTCTTCGGGCACGACCACGGGCAGCCCTTCCTGGGCCGCGAGTTCAGTTCCGAGCCCGACTACTCCGACGAGATCGCGCGCGAGATCGACGACGAGATCCGTCGCATGGTCGAGGAGGCCCACCAAGCGGCGCGCCAGGTGCTCGAGGACCACCGCGAGCAGCTCGAGCGCACCTCGGAGATCCTGCTCAAGCGCGAGACGATCGAGCGCGAGCAGTTCATCGAGCTGCTCGACGGCAAGTCCGAGCAGGACGTGTTCGGCTCAGAGCAGCCGCCGGTCCCGGTGCTCCCGCCGGCCGCCCCCGAGGCGCCCGAGCGCAAGCCGGACCGCACGCCCAAGCCGCTGCCGCGGCCGGGCCTGGCGGGCGGCGCGGCCGAGATGCGCGCCTCGTCGCGGCCGGCTCCCAAGCGGCCGTAGGCTGGGCGGCGCTGGGCGGCGCCGTGGCCGGCCGGCCGCCGGCTCGGCATCGCCTGCCCGGGGACGCGCGAGCCGCGCCCGCCGGGCAGGAGGGTCCCGCTGGGCGACTGGCGAATGCCGGGAGGGCCGGCCCCGCCCTATCGTGACGCCTCCATGAACATCACCGGAGTCGACTTCATCACCGTGCCCACCACGGACTTCGAGCGGGCGAGTGCGTTCTACGGGGAGGTGCTGGGCCTGCCGTGCTCCGCTCGCTGGGGGAACATGCCCGCGGCCGAGTTCGAGACCGGCACGCTCACGATCGCGGTCATGCAGTCCGATGCGTTCGGGATCGAGTTCGAGCGCCACTCACATCCGATCGCCCTGCACGTGGAGGATGTCGCGGCCGCACGGGAGGAGCTCGAGGGCCAGGGGATCGCCTTTCGGGGCGACACGCTGGACAGCGGCGTGTGCCACATGGCCCACTTCGCCGACCCGGACGGCAACTCGCTCATGTTCCACCACCGCTACGCGCCGAAGAACCGCTGAGCGCGGGCGGTGCGGCTCGGGGTTCTCAGCGACATCCATGCCGTCACGGACGCCTCGCGCCGCGACGCGTGGCACAACGCCTACGACTTCGCGGGACTCGAGGGCCGGCTTCGGAAGGCTCGCGCGCTCTTCGCCCGTGAGCGCGTGGAGCTCCTGGTCGTGCTCGGAGATCTCGCGCACGACGGTGACCTCGTCAGCCTGCGGAAGGTCCTGGGCGCGCTCGGCGGCGGTCCGCCCCTGCGGCTGGTGGGAGGAAACCACGACGGAGCGCGGCCCACCGCCGGCCTGCGCGAGGCCGGCGCGGCGACCGCCGAGCTGCCGGGCTGGCGTGCGGCCACCGTGGCCGGCGGCGTGCGGGTCGCCGGCGCGCGGGTGGCGTGCCAGGCGGTGGATCGCTGCCGCCTCGCCCGGCGGCCGGCGCTCGCCACCTGGGGCGAGGGCCCCGTGCTGCTGGCCAGCCACTTTCCGCTCCTCTCACGCGAAGGTGTTCTGACCAGGCGTGACCTGCCCTACGCCGAGGACCTGCTCGACCGCGGGGCGCTCGCGGCGCCGATCATCGCCCGCGGCGTGCCCACCCTGGCGCTCTGCGGCCACCTGCACGTGCGCGACAGCGCGAGCGCCGGCGCGCTCCTCCAGCTCTCATGCGGCGCGCTCGTGGAGCCGCCCTTCGAGGCCACGGTGCTGGAGCTGCGGGTGCGCGGCGAGGAGCTCGAGGTCGAGCGAAGCGCCCACGAGCTGGCGCGAGCGCCCGAGCGCCGCGATCCCCGGCTCGTGCCCGCGCGCGAGATCTGGCGCTACCGGCCCGCGCGCGGCTGGCGCCGGCGCTGAGCCGTCAGGCCGCCTCGGCCAGGCCGAGCGCGCGGGCCACGCGCGGGTCGGCGAGCGAGTCGGCCTGCATCGAGGCTTCCTCGAGCGTGTGGTCGGCGAAGTACGGGACCGCGATCACGAACAGGCCGGCGGCGCGCGCCGAGGCCACTCCGGGCGGTGAGTCCTCGAGCGCCGCCGAGCGCGCGGGATCCGCGTCGAGGCGGGCGCAGGCCTCGACGTAGATGTCCGGTGCGGGCTTGGGCCGGGCGGCGTCCTCCAGGGTCACGACCGTGTCGAAGCGCTCGCGAGCGATCCCCGCCACGGTGAGCACGCGCTCCACGAACACCCGTGGCGAGTTCGACGCGAGCCCGAGCGGCGTGCCCGTCTCGCGCAGCGCCGAGAGCAGCTCGAGCGCGCCCGGGCGCACCGGCACGCCCGCGAGCGTCTCCTCCATCACGAGCTCGTCGAGCTCCTCGATCAGCCGCGCACCGTGGCCCGGCCGTCCGAGCATCGCCTCGAGCTTGGCGGCGGCCACGTGCTTGGCGTTGCCGAGCAGGTCGCGCTTGTGATCGCTCGTGAACGTGCGCCCGTAGCGCTCGAACAGGTCGCGCTCCGCGCGCGTCCAGGCCTGCTCGGTGTCGAGCAGGAGGCCGTCGTTGTCGAAGATCACGGCGTCGAAACGCACGCCGGGCACGATACTTCGCTCCCGGTGAGCGCCTTTACCGTGATGGGGATCGTGAACGTGACGCCCGACTCGTTCTCGGACGGCGGGCTCTTCCTCGACCCCGACTCCGCCGTCGAGCACGGGCTCGAGCTGGCCGCCGCGGGCGCGGGGCTGCTCGACGTGGGCGGCGAGTCCACCCGCCCCGGCGCCGAGCCGGTGCCGGAGGCGGAGGAGCTCGAGCGCGTGCTGCCGGTGGTCGGGCGGCTCGCGGCCCAGGGACACGACGTGAGCATCGACACGACCAAGCTGGGCGTGGCGCGCGCCGCGCTCGACGCCGGCGCCGTGCTCGTGAACGACGTCTCGGCATTTCGCTTCGAGCCCGCGCTCGCCGGCCTCGTGGCCGAGCGCGAGGTGGGCTGCTGCCTCATGCACATGCTGGGCGAGCCACGCACGATGCAGAGCGACCCGCGCTACGACGACGTGGTCTCCGAGGTCAAGGCTTTCCTCGAGGAACGGCTTCGGTTCGCCGTGGCCGAGGGGATCCGCGAGGAGCGCGTGTGGCTCGATCCCGGCATCGGCTTCGGCAAGACGGTCGAGCACAACCTGGAGCTCTTGAGGAGGCTGCCGGAGATCGTGGCCATCGGCCGCCCGGTGGTGGTGGGCACCTCGCGCAAGCGCTTTCTCGGCGAGCTCAGCGGCCGCCGCTCGGAGGGGGAGCGCCTGCCCGGCACGATCGCCACCAACGTGCTCGCCCTCGAGCGCGGGGCGCGCGTCTTCCGGGTTCACGACGCGGGTCCTGTGGCCGATGCCCTGCGGGTGGCCGCTGCTACGGTGGCGCCGTGATGTGGGAGCGGGAGCGCGACCAAGACGACGAGTTCGACGATCACGACTCGGAGGACCTCGACGACGACCGCGCGGCCGCCTCGCCGGCCGTCTCGATCGAGGTGGCCGGCCTCTCGCTCTATACCCGTCACGGGGTCAGCGAGGCCGAGCGCGAGATCGGCCAGCGGCTCGTGTTCGACATCAGCTTCGAGCTCGACGACTGCGACGCCACCGTCACCGACCGCGTGGAGGACACGGTCAACTACGCGGAGGTCTGCGAGCAGGTGGCCCTGGCCGCTCAGGAGCGCTCCTACCGGACTCTCGAACGGCTTTGCTCGGCGGTGGCCGATCGCCTGATCGACCGTTTCGGCGCCGAGTCCGTGCGCGTGAAGGCGACCAAGCCGGAGCCGCCGATCCCGCTCCCGGTCGACGAGGTGTCGGTCGAGGTGTGGAAGGAAGTTTGAGCGATCCGCGCGCGCCCGGCCGAGCCGGGCGCTTGCGGCGAGGCGTGATCGGCTACCTCGGGCTCGGCTCCAACGTCGGCGACCGCGAGGCCAACCTCCGAGGAGCGGTCACCGCGCTCGAGGCTCATGGGGTGGAGGTGCTCGCCGCCTCCTCCATCTACGAGACCGCACCGCAGGGCGAGGTGACGGATCAACCGGACTTCCTGAACGCGGCGCTTCGCGTCCGTACCGCGCTCGAGCCGGAGGAGCTGCTCGACGCCTGCAAGCGCGTCGAGCGGGGGCTCGGCCGCGAGGCCGGCGGGCCGCGCCACGGCCCGCGCGCGATCGACGTCGACGTGCTGCTGCTCGACGACCTCGAGTACACCTCGCCGCGCCTCACGCTGCCGCACCCGGAGGTGACGACGCGGCGCTTCGTGCTCGAGCCTCTGCTCGAGCTCGACCCGGAGGCCCTCCTGCCGGACGGCGCCCGCCTCCGCGAATGGCTCACCGCCGTTGGCGACCAGCGCGTCGAGCGGCTGGGCCCGCTGTGACCCCCCGAGCGGGGGGTTTCCAGGGCGGTCACATTCCCGAGGCCGGACCCAGCGATCATCGTTCGGGCCATGGAGACGATGCTCGAGGTTGCGAGCTTCAGGGGCGACGACGACCCCTCGCTCGTGGCCGCCGCGCTCGCGTGTCGCGCGTGTCTCTCGGGGGACGTGGAGTGGTCGCTCCGCGTGGAGGCCTTCGAGGGCGAGGTCGAATGCCGCTGCCGTTCCTGCGACTACGTGCGCACGGTCTCCCTGACCTCGGAGCAGGCGCTCCGGCTCTCGCTCGACCACGAGTAACCAACGCGCCCCGGTACGGTTAGGTCCACCGATGGCGGACGGCCAGAGCCTGTCGCCGCGCACAGACGCGCTCGACGTGATCGTCGAGCTGCTGGGCGCCATGGACGGAGCCCTCGGGCCCGAGGGCCAGGGCTTCTACGACCGCCTCTGCGAGGCGTGCTGCAGTGTGGCCTCGATGGAGCGAGCCGGGCTGCTGCTGTACGACGAGGTGCGCCAGCTCGTGGTCACGGTTGGCAGCCACGGCATGGGCGCGGGCGTGCTCGACAACGTCTACGGGACGCTCGAGGAGACGCCGATCGCCCAGGTCGCGCTCGCCGAGGACCGCGTGATCGAGGTCACCGGCGACCTGGCCCGCTGGGTGCCGCGCCGCTACGCGCGCATCCCGGGCGTGACGACCCTCACCTGCGTGCCGGTGTCGGCCGGCGGGCGCTGGCTGGGCGTGATCTTCACGGACCGCGGCGGTGGCCGCTACGACCTGACCGACGCCGAGCGCGACGCCCTGTGGACCGTCGGCAAGACCGCCGCGCTGGCGGCCAGCGTGCGGATAGCCACGAGCCAGCAGGGCCGCGCCCGGCTGCTCCAGGCGCGCATCGATCTCGCGCGCGAGGTGCACGATCGGGTGGTGCAGCGGCTCTTCGGCGTCTCGTTGGTGCTCGGCTCCGAGAGCGGCCTCTCCGACGAGGCGCGCCGCCGGTGCGCCGACGAGATGCAAGCCGCACTCGTGGACCTGCGCGACGCGCTCTCGCGGCCGCTGGCCCCGGCCGAGCGCTTGACCGACGCCACGCTGCGGGACGAGCTCACGCGGCTCGACCGCCACTACAAGGACCTGCCGCTCGAGCTCGAGTGGGAGGACGGCGTGCAGGTGCCGGCGGAGGTCGAGGCGCTGGCGCAGTCGGTGCTCGCCGAGGCGCTCAGGAACGCCGACAAGCACGCCACCCCCACGCTCGTGAGCGTGCACGTGAGCCGGGCGAACGGCACCTTCGTGCTCGAGGTCCGGAACGACGGCGTCCAGCCGGGCATGCGCACGACCGGCACCGGGATGGGCCTCCGTCTCGCGGCGGTCGAGGCGCTCCAGCGCGGGGCGCTCGTGGAGTTCGGCGCTGAGGAGGGCTCGGTGTGGCGCGTGCGCCTCGTCGTCCCCGTCGGGGAAGATGGCGAGGTATGAAATCGAAGGCTCGCACGCTCACAAGATGAGCCCCGATCGCAACCTGCGCGTGCTCGTGGTGGACGACCACGACGTCGTGCACTGGGGCTTTCGCCTCCTGCTCACCGAGCAGCCCTGGGTCGAGCGCTGCCTGAGCGCCTCGAGCTTCGAGCAGGCGCTGGCGCTGGCCAAGCGCTACGAGCCCCACGTGGCGCTCGTGGACCTCTTCCTCGGAGAGGAGTCAGGGGCGGAGCTGTGCGAGGCGATGCACCGGGTCTCGCCGAACACCCGGGTGCTGCTGATCTCGGGGGCCGGCTGGATCTCTCCCCAGGCGGCGAAGGCGGCGGGCGCGTCCGGCTTCGTCTCCAAGGACTGGTCCGCGCACGACGTGGCGATGGCGGTGCGGATGGTGGGCAAGGGCATGACCGTGTTCGCGCCGCGCGCGGAGCAGCCGGCCACCCCCCTGTCGGACCGTGAGCGCGAGGTGCTCACGCTGATGGCGACCGGTGCGACCAACAAGGAGATCGCCGAGCGGCTGTTCCTGTCGCCGCACACGGTCAAGGAGCACACCAGCGCGCTCTACCGCAAGCTGAACGTCCGCAATCGGGCCGAAGCGGTCCAGCGGGCGGAGCGGCTGGGCCTGACTGTCTGACAAAGACCCCCCGACCGGGGGGTCCGC
>DASRIC010000030.1:0-40494 GCA_035650215.1 Thermoleophilaceae bacterium | reverse complement strand
GCGTAGTAGATGCCCGCGTGGATCACGCCGCTGTTGTGGGCGGTCTGGAGCGTGCCGACCTCCGCCGCGCGCTCGAGCACGGTGAGCGACGCGTCGGGCCGCCGGGCGCTCAGCTCGCGCGCCACCGCCAGGCCGAGGATGCCTCCGCCCACGATCGCGAGGTCGCACTCGCCGGGCGCGCCCATCACCGCGGACCTAGCCGGCCTGCTTCTGAGGCACCCCGCGACCGAGCAGCTCGAGATCGGCGTCGACCATCAGCTCGACCATCTGCTCGAAGCTCGTGTGCGGCTCCCAGCCGAGCTTGTCGCGCGCCTTCGAGGCGTCGCCCACCAGATGCTCGACCTCCGCGGGCCGCAGGAAGCGCGGATCGAGCCGCACGTGGGCATCGGGGTCGAGCCCGGCGCGCGCGAACGCGATCCTCACGAGGTCGCGGACGCTGTGCGACTCTCCGGTCGCAATCACGTAGTCGTCCGGCTCGTCCTGCTGCAGCATCAGCCACATCGCCTCGACGTAGTCCTTCGCGTAGCCCCAGTCGCGCTCGGCGTCGAGGTTGCCGAGCGCCAGCTCGTCGGCCAGTCCGAGCTTGATGGCGGCCGCTCCGTGGGTGACCTTGCGGGTCACGAACTCGAGCCCGCGGCGCTCGCTTTCGTGGTTAAAAAGTATCCCTGAGCAGGCAAAAAGGTCATACGACTCGCGGTAGTTCACCGTGATGAAGTGGCCATAGCACTTGGCCACGCCGTAGGGCGAGCGCGGATAGAAGGGCGTGCTCTCGCGCTGCGGAACCTCGCGCACCTTGCCGAACATCTCCGAGGAGGAGGCCTGGTAGAAGCGCGCCTCGGGCGCGACCTCGCGCATCGCTTCGAGCATCCGGGTCACGCCCATGGCCGTGAACTCCGCGGTGAGCACCGGCTGCGACCACGACGCCGCCACGAACGACATCGCCGCGAGGTTGTAGATCTCGTGCGGCTCGCACTCGCGCAGCACGTCGACGAGCGAGCGCTGGTCGAGCAGGTCCCCGGTGTGGAGCACGATGTCGTCGCGGAAGGTCTCGAGCCGCTGGAACGTCTCGGTCGAGGAGCGCCGCACCATCCCGTGCACCTCGTAGCCCTTCTCGAGCAGCAGCTCGGCGAGGTAGGAGCCGTCCTGGCCGGTGATGCCGGTGATGAGCGCGCGTCGGTCCCGGGTCATGGCGGGGAACTGTAAGTCACCGGGCTAGCATCCTCGGCCGTGCGCTACTGCGAGACCTGCGTGATCCCCGACACCCGTCCGGGCATCGAGATCGGACCGGACGGTGTGTGCTCCGCGTGCCGGCGCCACCGCGACAGCGGCGAGCTGGTGGACCGCGAGGATCGCCTGGCCCGCTTCGAGCAGCTGGTGGCCCGCGTCAAGGGGGAGGGACGGCCCTACGACTGCGTGATCCCCGTGAGCGGCGGCAAGGACAGCACGTGGCAGGTGGTCACCTGCCTCGAGCACGGGCTGCGCCCACTCGGGGTCACCTGGCGGACGCCAGGTCGCACGGACCTCGGTCAGCGCAACCTCGACAACCTCATCGAGCTGGGGATCGACCACGTGGACTTCAGCGTGAACCCGAAGGTCGAGCGCCGCTTCATGCTGCGCTCGCTCGAGCGCTTCGGCACCACCGCAATCCCCATGCACCTGGCGCTGTTCAACATCCCCCTTACGGTGGCGGTGCGGTACGACGTGCCGCTGGTGGTGTGGGGTGAGAACTCGGCCGCCGAGTACATCGGCACGGGCCCGGATGCCGACTCCTTCCGCCTCGACGCGGCGTGGATCAAGCATTACGGGGCGGTGCACGGGACCACGGCGTCGGACTGGGTCTCGGACGACCTCACCGCCGAGCAGCTGACCCCCTATTACGGCCCCAGCGACGACGAGCTCAGCGCCAGCGGCACCGAGGCGGTGTTCCTCGGCTGGTTCTTCGCCTGGGACCCCGCCCGCACCGCGAGCGTGGCGAGGGAGCACGGCTTCCGCTCGCGCGCGGACGGCCCGATGACCGGCTACTACGACTACGCCGACATCGACGACGAGTTCATCTCGATCCACCACTACCTGAAATGGCACAAGTTCGGCTTCACGCGCACCTACGACAACCTCTCGCTCGAGATCCGCAACGGGCGGCTGACCCGCGACGAGGCGATCGAGGTGCTGCGCGAGCGCGGCGACGAGACCCCACACGCCGACATCGAGGCGTTCTGCGACTACGTGGGGATCTCCACCGAGCAGTTCTTCGAGCTGGCCGAGCGCTTCCGCAACCGGGAGATCTGGTCGCGCCGGGACGGTGTCTGGGTGATCGACGACTTCCTCGTCGAGGACTTCCCGTGGGACCGGGTGCCCGCGGGAGCCTGAGCGCGGCCTGATGTGCGGGATCGCCGGGTTCGTGGGAAGGGAGCCGCTCGCCGACGGCGCGCTCGAGCGCACGCTCGGGCTCATGCGCCACCGGGGCCCTGACGACCAGACGCACCGGCGCTTCGAGACGCCCGACGGACGCTGGGTGGAGCTGCTCCACGCGCGGCTCACCATCATTGACCTCGACCCGCGCTCGAACCAGCCCTTCGAGCTCGGCGAGCGCTTCCTCGCCTACAACGGCGAGCTCTACAACTACGTGGAGCTGCGGGCGGAGCTCGAGAGCCTCGGGGTCGAGTTCGCCACCACGTCCGACACCGAGGTGATGCTCGCCGCGCTCGCCCACCACGGCTGGGACGCGATGGACCGCAGCGAGGGAATGTGGGCGTTCGCCATGTACGACGCCGCGAGCGGCGAGCTCGGCCTCTGCCGCGACCGCTTCGGCGAGAAGCCCCTCTACCTCTGGCGCGACGGCGACGGGCTCTACTTCGGCTCCGAGGTCAAGTTCATCGCCTCGCTCGCCGGGCGCCGGCTCGGCGTGAACCACCGCCACCTGCACCGCTACCTGGTCAACGGCTACAAGGCGCTCTACAAGACGAGCGACACCTTCTTCGAGGGAGTGGAGGAGCTGCCGCCCGGCTCCACGCTGCGGATCGGCGAGGGAGGGCGCGAGCGCCGCGCCGCCTACTGGTCCCCGCCCGAGCCGGACGAGGAGGGCATCTCCTACCAGGAGGCAGTGGAGGGAACCCGTGAGCGGCTCATCCGCTCGGTCGAGCTGCGGCTCCGCGCCGACGTGCCGCTCGCCTTCTGCATGAGCGGCGGCATCGACTCGCTCTCGCTGATCTCGATCGCTCGCCGCGAGCTCGACTACGACGTACATGGCTTCACGATCGTGAACAGCGACGAGCGCTACGAGGAGCAGGAGATGGTCGACCACGCCGTGGATCGGCTGAAGGTGCGCCACACCCCGATTCCCGTGGACACCGCCGACTTCCTGCCCCGGCTGCGCGGCCTCGTGCGCCAGCACGACGCGCCGGTGTACACGATCACCTACTACGCCCACTGGCTCCTGATGGAGAGCATCGCCGCGAGCGGCTATCGGATCTCGGTGAGCGGCACGGCCGCCGACGAGCTCTTCAGCGGCTACTACGACCACCACCTGGCCTACCTGCACGACGTGCACCCGCAGGAGGACCTCTACGCGCGCTCGCTCGCGAGCTGGCGTGAGCACGTGGAGCCCACCGTGCGCAACCCGTTCCTCAAGGACCCGTCCTACTTCGTGGACGACGCCGGCCGGCGCGAGCACGTGTACCTCGGCGCCGAGCAGTTCGCCTCCAACCTGAAGGTGGCCTTCGACGAGGGCTTCACGGAGCGCCGCTACGGCGGCGGGCTACTGCGCAACCGGATGCTCAACGAGCTGTTCGCCGAGTCGGTTCCAGTGATCCTGCACGAGGACGACCACAACGCGATGTCGTTCTCGATCGAGAACCGCTCGCCCTTCCTCGACCGGGCGCTGTTCGAGTACTCGCTCGGGATCCCGACCGGCCACCTGGTGCAGCGAGGCATGGCCAAGGCCGTGCTGCGCGACTCGATGCGCGGCATCGTGCCCGACAAGATCCTCGACAACCGGCGCAAGGTGGGCTTCAACGCCCCCATCCACTCCTTCCTCGACGTGCGCGACGCCGAGGTGCGGGCGCAGCTGCTGGAGCCGAGCCCGGTGTTCGAGCACGTGAAGCGCGACCGGATCGAGGCGATGCTGGGGCGCGACTGGCTGCCCAACAGCGAGAGCAAGTTCCTGTTCAACTTCCTCAACACCAAGCTGTTCCTGGAGGAGTTCGACGCATGAGGCTGGAGCGAGTGGAGCCGCCGCGGGAGTTCGAGGTCGGCCTGCGCGGCGCGACCCTCGAGCACGTGGCGAACCTCGAGCTGGCGTCCGACGAGGTGGTGACCCTGGTCACCGACTCGGGCACCGAGCTCGACGTGACCCGCAAGGCGTGGGGCTACTACGCCACGCCCTCACTAAACGGCCGCCTGCGCGAGCACGGCCTGCGGGCGGCGCTGGCGCTGGGGGTGGCGCGCGAGGGGGAGTCGGCGGCGCGCATGTACCTGCTGCTCGTAGAGGAGGCCCAGGAGAGCGCCTTCGAGGAGTACCTCGAGCGGGAAGGCATGCGCGTCGTGGCATGGCTCGACGACGACGAGAGCGTGGCCGCGGCCGCCCGGCGCCTGGAGGACATCTAGCCCCGCCCCTCCACTAGCCTGGCGGCCTCCAGCGAGATCCGGAGGCGGAGTTTCAGTGAGCACATCCCGAGAGGCCATGCGCGAGACGTGGGAGAACTCGTTCGCCGAGCAGATCGCGCGCCAGGCCTACAACACGGCCCCGGTGGAGGCGCTCGTGCGGTCCGTCTCCTACTACCTGCGCGACCGTCACGCGGACGACGACCTGAGCGGCCTGCAGTTCGCCGAGATGGGGTGCGGCGCGGGACCGAACCTCGTGTGGCTGGCGGAGAAGGGCATCACCGTGACCGGCGTGGACATCGCCCCCACGGCGCTCGAGCTGGCGCGCCAGAACCTCGAGGGGCGCGGCCTCGAGGAGCGCGTGGGCAGCCTGATCGAGGCGTCGGTGAGCGACGTGCCCGCGCTGCCGGACGGCTCCCTCGACGGCATCCTCGAGTCCTGCGTGTACCAGCACCTTCCGCTCGAGGAGCGCCGGGCGGCCTTCCGCGAGATCGACCGGTTGGTCAAGCCCGGCGGCGTGTTCGTCGGCCACATGCTCGAGCAGGGCCACACGGTGTTCGAGCGCCGCGGCGGCGAGGCGCTCGCCGACGACCCCGGCTCCCTGATCCTCGACCAGGGAGGCTCGAGCCTCTACCTGACCAACATCGGGCTGAGCCACTTCTTCACCAAGGACGAGGTCCGCGAGCTGCTGCCCGGGTGGTCGGTGGTAGACCCGTGCCTCTCGCAGTACGAGCTTCCCGTGGCCGAGGCGGAGCGGCGCGGCTACGACCGCTACCGCCAGAGCATGCTGATCGTCTACGCGATCAAGTGACGGTCGCGGGGCTCGCAGGCCGGCGCTGGAACCCCTGGGCGAACGACGCCGCCACCCTCGACCTCTACCGCCGTCGCTGCCGCAAGGAGGCGGAGGAGATGACCTGCGCCCGGCAGGCGGCCGAGGTGCTCGGCCCGCTCGTGGGCTCGGGTGAGTCGCTGCTCGACGCGGGCTGCGGCGGGGGCTACTACCTGTGGTCGTTCCTCGACCGCGGCGTCGAGCTCGACTGGCACGGGCTCGACTACACGCCCGAGATGATCGAGCTCGCCCGCTCCGAGCTGTGCCCGCGTGCCGGCGTCGCGCCCGAGCGCTTCGAGCTCGGCGCGATCGAGGGCATCGAGGGGCGCTTCGACAACGTGCTCTGCTTCAACGTGCTCACCAACAGCCCGCACTACGCGCTGCCGCTCGAGCGTCTCCTCGAGGCGGCCGGCAAGCGGATCCTCCTGCGCGAGAGCCTCGGCACCGAGCTCACAGTGCGCTACACGCCGGACCCCTACCTCGACGAGGGCGCCCGCCACATCCGCGTGTATCACAACACCTACCCGCGCCGCGAGGTCGTGTCGTTCATGGAGGAGCACGGGTTCGCGGTCACCGCCGTCCCGGACGAGCGCACCGGCGACGGCACCGAGCTGGTGGTGGACATCCCGCACGAGTGGCGCATCCTCCTCGGCGAGCGGCGCGAGCCCGCATCCGGCGCGTAGGCGTGTCGCGCATCGCCGGGATCGTGGGGAGCCGCGGCGGCGAGCCGGCCGAGCGCTCGCTCGAGGCGATGCTGCGCGCGAGCCTCGCCGGCGGCCCGGGCGGTGAGCTCCATACGCGGTCGGCGGACCGCGCCGAGCTGGGCTGGGCCGGGGGCGGCACCCCCCAGCTCGCCGAGCGGGCCGACGCGCTCTGCGTGCTCGACGGCCGCATCTACAACGCTGCCGAGCTCGGCGATTACGAGAGCGACGCCGCGCTGGTGGCGGCACTGGCGCGCGAGCACGGCTTCGTCGGCGCGCTGGGGCGGCTGAACGGCGACTTCGCGATCGCGCACTGGGACGGCCGCTCCGGCGAGCTGTGGCTCGGACGCGACCGCTTCGGGGTCCGGCCGCTGTACCACCTCCGCGACGCGGAGGGCTTCGCGTTCGCCTCGCGCCCGCGCTCGCTGCTCGCCCTGCCCGGCGTCGAGAAGGCGGTCGAGCCGCGCTTCCTGGGGCTGTTCGCGGGCTCGCACTACCGGACCTTCGACAACGACCGGGCGGCCTCGCCCTACCGTGACGTGGCGCAGCTGCCCGCCGCCCACGCGCTGCGCATCTCGGACGGCGGACTCGAGCTGCGCGAGTACTGGACACTCCACGACGCGCCCGATCTCGACGACCCGCCCGAGGCGCTCGCAGGCCGCTACCGGGAGCTCCTGCTCGACGCCGTGGGCATCCGGCTCCGGCGCGCCTCGGCGCCGGCGTTCACCCTCTCGGGCGGGATGGACTCCTCGTCGGTGCTCGCCTCCTCCGTGCATCTCACGGGCCGCAGGCAGCAGGCGTTCTCGACCGTCTACGCGGGCAGCGAGTACGACGAGTCGGAGGAGATCGCGTCGATGCTCGACTCCGCTGTCGAGGCCTGGAACCCCGTGCGCGTGGACGACCCGGACGTGTTCGGCCTGGTCGAGCGAATGATCGACACGCACGACGAGCCGGTCGCGACCGCCACCTGGCTGTCGCACTTCGTGCTCTGCGAGGAGGTGGCCGGCCGGGGCTTCGACACGATCTTCGGCGGGCTCGGTGGCGACGAGCTGAACGCGGGCGAGTACGAGTACTTCCCCTATCGGTTCGCCGACCTGCGGGTGGCAGGTGAGGAGGAGCGCCTGGACCGCGAGGTCGAGGCCTGGGTCCGCCACCACGACCACCCGATCTTCCGCAAGGACCGCGCGGTGATGGAGGCCGCCCTCGCGAGGCTCGTGGACCTCGACCAGCCGGGCAGGATCCTGCCCGACCGGCCCCGGATCGAGCGCTACCGCCACGCGATCGAGCCGGGCCTGATCGACCTCGCCGGCTACGAGCCCGTGATGGACACGCCCTTCTCCAGCTACCTCAAGAACCGCACCTGGCAGGACCTCTACCGCGAGACCGCTCCCTGCTGCCTGCGCGCCGAGGACCGCCAGACGTTCGCGTACGGGCTCCGCAACTGCGACCCCTTCTTCGACCATCGCCTGGCCGAGCTGATGTTCAGGGTCGGGGGCGATCAGAAGATCCGCGACGGGATCACCAAGCGCCTGCTTCGGGACGCGATGCGGGGGGTGCTTCCCGAGGAGACGCGGACAAGGACGAAGAAGACCGGCTGGAACGCGCCGGCCGACGCCTGGTTCTCGGGCGCGGGCCGCGAGCGGCTGCTCGACCTGGTGGGCTCGGAGCGCTTCCGCGGACGCGGGATCTACCGCGTGGGGGAGGTACGCCGGCTGATCGACGAGCACGACCAGATCGTGAGCTCGGGACGCGCGGCGGAGAATCACATGATGTTCCTGTGGCAGCTGGTGAACCTCGAGCTCTGGCTGCGCTGGGTCGATGACCTCTGAGGCAGGAGCCGCCGGAGGGCCGGTGGCGATCGTGTGCCAGGCACGCATGACCTCGAGCCGGCTGCCCGGCAAGGTGCTGCGGCCGCTTGCGGGCCGGCCTGCGCTGCAGTACATGGTCGAGCGGCTCGGCCACGCCACCCGGCCGGACCGGATCGTGGTGGCCACCTCGGTCGACGCGAGCGACGACCCTGTCGCCGAGCTCTGCGAGCGGCTCCAGATCGACTGCCACCGCGGCCCGCTGGACGACGTGGCGGGTCGCTTTCACGAGGTGATCGAGCGCTGGTCGCTCGCGGCCTTCGTCCGGGTGACCGGCGACAGCCCACTGCTCGATCCGCGCCTCGTTGACCACGCCCTCGAGCTGTACGCCGAGGGCGGCGCCGGCGTGGTGACCAACGTCTTCCCGAGCACGTTCCCCTCGGGACAGTCGGTCGAGGTGGTGGGCGCCGGCGCGTTCCGGCAGGCGTACCAGCAGATGGAGGACGCCTACGATCGCGAGCACGTCACGCCCTACCTGTACCGCCACCACGAGCGCTTCGGCGTCCGCAACTTCGGTGCGCCCGAGGACCTCTCCGCGGTCGACGTATCGATCGACACGAGCGAGGATGCGGCCCTCATCGACGCGATCGTGGAGCGGATGCGCGAGCCGCACTCGGAGTACGGCTGGGCGGACGTGGTGCGCCTCCACCGCGAGGTGAGCACGGCGGCGTCGCGATGAAGCGCCTGCGCGCCGGAGTGATCGGTCTCGGCGTGGGCGCCGCGCACGCGGCCGCCTACCGCGCGGACGCGCGCTGCGAGCTGGCCGCCCTGTGCGACCTCGACCCGGCCAAACTCGAAGCGGCCGAGGCCGAGCATCCCGGCGTGCGAGTTGCGCGCGAGGCGGGCGAGCTGATCGCCGACCCGGAGCTCGACGTGATCTCCGTGGCCTCCTACGACGACCACCACTTCGAGCAGGTGCGGGCCGCGCTCGAGCGCGGCAAGCACGTGTTCGTGGAGAAGCCGATCTGCCAGAGCGAGGAGGAGGCGCGCACGCTCCACCGCCTGCTGGCAGAGCGTCCCGAGCTCAGGCTGTCCTCGAACCTCCCGCTCCGCCGCTCGCCCCGCTTCGTCGAGCTCAAGCGACAGGTCGACGAGGGTCGCTTCGGCCGGCTCTTCTACGTCGAGGGCGATTACGACTACGGCCGGCTCTGGAAGATCACCGAGGGCTGGAGGGGAGAGGTCGAGAACTACTCGGTGGTCCTCGGCGGCGCGGTGCACATCGTCGACCTGCTGCTCTGGATCACGGGCGACGAGCCGATGCGGGTCAGCGCCTCGGGCAACCGCATCGCGACCGAGGGAACGACGTTCGCGTACAACGACCTCGTGGTCGCCCTCGTGGAGTTCGAGAGCGGGCTGATCGGCAAGTTCAGCGCCAACTTCGGTTGCGTCCACCCGCACTACCACGGGATCAAGCTGTTCGGCCGCGACGCGACCTTCGTGAACGGCGTGCCCGAGGGCAGGCTCTTCGAGCGGCGGGAGGACGGGGTGGCCGCGCGCCCCGTGACGAGCGCCTATCCAGGCGTGGGCAAGGGCGACCTGATCGAGTCGTTCGTCGACTCGATCGTCTCGGACCGGCCCGCGGCGGTCACACCCGAGCAGGTGTTCCAGACGATGGCGCTGTGCCTCGCGATCGACCGCGCGGTGGCCGAGGGCCGCCCCGTCACGCCGACCCGGTTTGGCTAACCTCACGCGACTCATGCGGCCGATCCCGTTTGGCAAGCCGATGCTGGGAGACGCGGAGCGCCGCGCCGCGAGCGAGGTGCTCGCCGGCTCGACGCTCACCCACGGTCCGAAGGTGAAGGAGTTCGAGGCGGCGTTCGCCGACTTCACGGGCGCCCCTCACGCCGTGGCCACGTCGACCTGCATGGCCTCGCTCCACCTGGCCTACCTCTTCCTCGAGGTCGGTCCGGGCGACGAGGTGCTGGTGCCGGCCCAGACGCACGTGGCGATGGCGCACGCGGTCGAGGCCTGCGGCGCCCGCCCGGTGTTCGTGGACGCGGAGCCACGCACGGGCAACATCGACCTCGACCTGGCCGAGGAGCTCGTTACGGAGCGCACGCGCGCGATCTCGGTGGTCCACTACCTCGGCCTGCCGGTCGACATGGAGCGGGTGCTCGAGCTGGCGCGCCGCCACGACCTGTTCGTGGTCGAGGACTGCGCGATCGCCCTCGGCGCCCGCATCGACGACCGCCACGTGGGCCTGCACGGCGACATCGGCTGCTTCTCCTTCTATCCCGTCAAGCACATCACCACGGGCGAGGGCGGGATGGTGGTGAGCACGCGCGAGGACGTGGCCGAGCGCGTGTCGAAGCAGCGCGCCTTCGGGATCGACAAGAGCGTGCTGGCCGACCGCAGGCACACGGGCGCCTACGAGATCGACGCGCTCGGCCTCAACTACCGCCTCGGCGAGGTGAGCGCCGCCATCGGCGTCGAGCAGATGAAGCGCCTGCCCGAGTTCCTCGAGCGGCGCGAGCGGAACTTCGACCTGCTCTCGGAGAGCCTCGGGCAGCTGCCCGACGTGACCGTGCTCGACAGCGGCCATCAGGGCTCCAGGCGGAGCAGCCACTACTGCCTCGTAGCCCTGCTGGCGCCGACGCTGGCCGAGCGCCGCGAGTGGGTCATCGACCGCCTCAAGGAGGAGGGGGTAGGTACGAGCGTCTACTACCCGCGCTCCCTGCCCGACACGAGGTACTACCGCGAGACCTACGGCTACGAGCCCGGCTCGTGCGCGGTGGCCACGCGCATCAGCTCCGACTCGATCGCCTTCCCCGTCGGCCCGCACGTGGAGGACGGCGAGATCGATGAGATGGCGCAGACCTTCGAGTCGGTTCTCGAGGAGGTGGCCGCGCGTGCTTGACGTGGCCGGCAAGCGGGTGGCGCTCGTTGGAGGCGCGGGCTTCATCGGCCACCATCTCGCGCTCGCGCTCCGGGAGCTGGGCGCCGAGGTGGCCGTGGTCGACGGCCTAGAGGTGAACAACCTCCTCCACTACACGTCGCTGCCGCCGAGCACCGACAACCGCGCCCTGTACCTGAAAATCATCCAGCAGCGCCTACAGAAGCTGAACGCGGCCGGGGTCCCGCTCCACGTGCAGGACGCGCGCGACTACAACGCGCTCTCCCGCGTGCTGGGCGAGATCCAGCCGCAGGTGGTGGTGCACCTGGCCGCGATCGCTCACGCCGGACGCTCGAACAAGGATCCGATGAGCACGTTCGGCCACAGCCTGCGCACGCTCGAGAATGCCCTCGACTACGCGCGCGACCAGGCGGAGCACTTTGTGTACTTCTCGTCGAGCATGGTCTACGGGAACTTCCAGGTGCCGGAGGTGCCCGAGGACCACCCGCTCGAGCCGATCGGCATCTACGGCGCGCTCAAGCTCGCGGGCGAGAAGGTGGTCATCGCCTACAAGCAGGTCTTCGACCTCGACTACACCATCGTGCGGCCCTCCGCGCTCTACGGACCGGGCTGCGTGAGCCGGCGCGTGAGCCAGATCTTCATCGAGAGCGCGCTCGTGGGATCCACGCTGCGCGTCGACGGCGACGGCGACGAGCGGCTCGACTTCTCCTACGTCAACGACGTGGTCGACGGCGTGGTCCGGGCGATCGCCGACCCCGCCTCGCGCAACGAGATCTTCAACATCACCGCGGGCAGCTCGCGCTCGCTGTCCGACCTGATCACACTGATCCAGGAGCACTTCCCGGAGGTGGAGGTCGAGTTCGTGGAGCGCGACGCCCTGCGCCCGTACCGCGGCACGCTCAGCATCGAGAAGGCGCGCAGGCTGATCGGCTACGACCCGGCCACCACGCTCGAGGAGGGCTTGGACCGCTACGTGGCCTGGTATCGCGAGCTTACGGCCGACGGCGTCCTGTCGGGCGCTTAGGCGACGGGCGGCCCGGTGCCGATCGCCGAGGACGGTTGGCTGAGCGAGCGCGTCGGCTGCCCGGTGTTCACGCTCGACGCCGACGCCTCGGCCGCCGAGCTCGCCGAGCACGGCCGGTCGGCGGGGCGTGCCATGTACCAGGCGAAGCTGCCCACGACCTCCGTGGAACGCGTCCGGGAGCTGTGCCGGGCGGGCATGTACCCCGTCGACGTGGCGGTCACCCTCGAGGCCGACCCGGCTGCCATCGCGGGCCCGTCATCCGATGACGTGCGGGTCGGGCAGGCGCTCCCCGACCAGGGCGAGGCGCTTCGGCGCGTCGCCGAGACGAGCTTCCGCTACTCGCGCTTCCACCTCGATCCCGGTGTGGCGATGGTCGCGGCCGACCGGATCAAGCGCGACTGGATCGACAGCTACCTGCGCGGCGCGCGCGGCGACGAGCTGCTGGTGGCGCACGTGGACGGTCGCGTGGCGGGCTTCCTCGCCGTGCTCGTGGACCGCGGCGGCGATCCCCCGGCGCGGGTGATCGATCTCGTGGCCGTGTCCGAGGAGGCGCGCGGGCGCGGCGCCGCCCGGGCGCTGAGCGCGCGCGTGGCCGCCGACGCGCAGAGCGGGTCCGAGATCGTGCGCGTGGGCACGCAGGCGGCCAACGTGAACGCGACCCGCATGTACGAGCGGCTCGGCTTCCGGGTGGCGCGCACCTCCTACACCCTGCACATGCACCTGGGAGGCGCGGCATGACCATGCGGATCGGCGGCTTCGGGCTCGGCGAGCGCCCGCTCGTGGTGGCGGAGCTGGGCAACAACCACGAGGGCGACCCGGGCGTGGCGCGCGAGCTGATGGCCGCCGCTGCCGACGCCGGCGCCCATGCGGTCAAGCTGCAGACCTTCCGGGTGGAGAGCTTCGTCCGCCCCCAGGACGAGCGCCGCTTCGAGCAGCTCGCCCGGTTCGAGCTCGCCCCGCGCGACGTTGAGTCGCTGGCGCAGCTCGCCCGCGACCTCGGGGTGCTGTTCATCAGCACGCCGCTCGACCTCGGCAGCGCGGAGCTGCTCGAGCCCCTCGTGGACGCCTACAAGGTGGCGTCGGGCGACAACGACTTCGTGCCGCTGCTGGACCGGCTCGCGGACAGCGACCGGCCGCTCATCGTGTCGACGGGGCTGTTGGACCTCGAGGGGGTCCGCGGGGTCAAGGCGCGGATCGAGGCCCGCCGCGCCGAGCGCGGTGCCGGCGCGGACCTCGCCTTCCTCCACGCGGTCACCGCGTATCCCTGCCCGCCAGAGGAGGTGAACCTCGCCGCGATCCCGATGCTCGCGCGGGAGCTCGGCTGTCCGATCGGATACTCCGATCACACGCTCGGCATCGAGGCCTGCGTCCTGGCGGCCATGCTCGGCGCCGCCATCCTCGAGAAGCACGTGACGCTGGCGCACGACTTCTCCGACTTCCGCGACCACCAGCTCTCGGCCACCCCGGACGAGCTGCGCGGGCTGGTGGCGGCCGTCGGCCGCGCGCAGGTCCTGGGCGGATCGGCGGCCAAGGAGGTGCAGCCCGCGGAGCGGCAGCTCCACGACGCCGTCCGGCGCGCCATCGTGGCGGCGCGCGACCTCCCGGAGGGGACCACTCTCGCGGAGGCGGACCTGACCTGGATGCGGCCCCGCGACGGCCTAGCGCCGGGAAGCGAGGCCGAGCTGGTGGGCCGGCGGCTCGGCCGCGCCGTCGCCCGCGGCGAGGCGATCCTGGAGGAGCACCTGGCGTGAGCGAGGTCTCCGCCACGAGCTGCCCCCTCTGCGGCTGCGGGCGGCTCGAGACGGCGTTCCGCTACGAGGAGCCGCCGGCGGGGGAGACCGCCTTCCCGCTGCGCGAGGGAGAGCGCTACGAGCGCGAGTACCGGCGCTGCGCGGCGTGCGGGCACTTCCTGGCGGTCCACGACCTCGACCTCGACCGGCTCTACGAGGGGGAGTACATGGACTCGACCTACGCCGGCGACCGGTTGCGCGAGACCTTCGAGCAAATCATGGGCCTACCGCCCGAGCGCTCGGACAACGTGCAGCGGGTGGAGCGCATCGAGCGCTTCTGGTCGGATCGGGGCGGCGCCCGGGGAGCCACGCTGCTCGACGTGGGCAGCGGTCTCGGCGTGTTCCCGGCCCGGATGAAGGACGCGGGCTGGGCCTGCACCGCGCTCGACCCGGACCCGCGGAGCGCGCGGCATGCCACGGAGGTGGTGGGCGTCGAGGCGGTTCAGGCCGACTTCGCGACCGCGGCGGGCCTCGGACGCTACGACCTTGTGACCTTCAACAAGGTCCTGGAGCACGTGGCCGACCCGGTGGCGATGCTTGCGCGGGCGCGCGAGTTCGTGGCTGACGGGGGTGCCGTGTACGTCGAGGTGCCGGACGGCGAGGCGGCGGCGCAGGAGGGCGCCGGGCGCGAGGAGTTCTTCGTCGAGCACATGCACGTGTTCAGCGCCGCCTCGCTGGCGCTGCTCGCCGACCGGGCCGGCTTCGCTCTCGCCCGGCTCGAGCGGGTGCGCGAGCCCAGCACGAAGTACACCCTCGCCGCCTTCGTGGTCTGAGCGGATGGCCGCGCCCACCGCAGGCCGGACCCTGTCGCTGTGGTCCGCCTCGCCCGGCGGCGACGCGGTGGCGGGACGCGACCTCGTGCTCGAGATCCCGGCCGAGCACGGGCTCGAGCTGCCGGTCGGCGCCGGGCTCGACGACCACCTCGACGAGAGCACTCGCCTGCTCGTGGACAGGCGCGCCCGCGAGCGCTTCCGCGAGTGGAGCGAGCGGCGCTCCGCCGCCCTCACCGTGGAGGGGCTCGACCTGACCTCGATCTGCGAGCTCGAGCTGCTCGCGCAATGCTTCGTTCCGGCGGCGCGGGTGGACATCGCCCTGCCGCGCGCCATCGAGGTCGCGGGAGCGCGCGCCCTGACGCTGCGGGCGCTGGCGCCGGGAATCGCCGGCGTGATCCGGGCGGTGGCGGCGCGGGAGGGGGTGGCCACCTCCGAGCTGAGCGAGGCAGCGAGCGGCGCGACCATGCGCTGGCGCGGCCCGTCGACCGCGGTCCGGGCCGTCGCCGCGGCGGGCCTTCCTGCGAGGGTTCGCGGGCGCGTGCTCTGCGTGCCGTACCCGAATCTCACCCCGGTGCTGCGCCGGCTCGCAGCCGGCGACGCGCGCACGCGCCCCGTGGCTTCGGGGGTCCTCGTCCCGGGGCTGGACCTGCGCTCGGCGCTCGAGACCGCGGCGCGGGGCGGCTGGCTGGGCTACCCGGGGGCCCGCGCCCGCCGCCTTGCGGGCCAGCCCGTGGCGAGCGCCATCGACGCCGCGGCTCGTGGCCCGGTCCAGGGAGACGAGCTCGCGCGGGCGCTCGACGCCTGGGCCCTCGCGTACGTCCGCGAGCACGCTTCCGGTGTGCTCGCCAGCGCCCGGCGCGCCCGGCGGGTCTTCGGCGCGGACCGGGTGCGCGCGCTCGTGGTGCCCTTCGACGAGCCCCCTGCGATGGCGGGACTCGTGACGGCGGCGCGGTCGGCGGGCGTGCCCTCCCTGATCGTGCAGCACGGCTACGACGCCGAGCTAGGGGTGCGCGACAAGACGCGCGTCGACGTGGCGGCGCTGTGGTCGGAGCGCGACGGAGAGATCCTGCGGGCGGAGTCGCCGGCGCGGGGCGTGGTCACCGGCAACCCCGCGGCCGAGCAGCTCGCGCAGGCGGCGCCGCGCGCCGCCCGGTGCGACCGCACGCTCGTGCTTGTCGATTACCACTCGCGCCTGTCCGCGCGCGTGCCCGAGCGGGTGAGCCAGCGGCACCTCGAGGCGGCGCTCGAGGCGATCGCCGTCGCGCGTCCGGGCACCACCGCGGTGGTCCGCCCCCATCCGAGCACCCACGGCGCCGAGGCTCGCATCCCGGGGCCGAGCGGGCTGAGGGTGGAGGTCGACGCGTCCGCGCCGATCGAGGGGCTGCTGAGCGGCGTGGACGCCTGCATCGGCGCGATGTCCACGGCCACGCTGCAGGCCGCAGGCCACGGCGTGCCGGTGGTCTACCTCGACGTGGCGGGCCTCGAGCGGCCGCCGCCGTTCGACGGCTCGGCGGTGCCGGTGGCCCGCGACGCGGAGCAGCTCGCCGACGCCCTCGCCGCCGCGGTCGCGAGGCCGGACGTGACCGGCCAGGCCGAGATGCTCGACGCGCTGGGCGCCCGCCCGAACGCGACCGGCGCCGTCTGCGACATCGTGGAGCAGCTCGTCGAGCGGGCTGGCTCCCCGGGCGCCTGAGTACCCTCGGCGGCTCCGTGGTCACCAATCTCGCCGACAAGGGCTTCTGGGAGGACGAGTTCTACTGGGCGCGGGCACAGGTGCCCTGCCGCCCCGACCCCGCCTTCACCTTCGATCGAGCGGTGATGCGCGAGCTGGCCGCTCACGCGTCGGTGGAGCGCGGTGAGCGCGTGATCGAGATCGGCTGCGCGCCGGCCAAGTGGCTCGTGTTCTACGGCGAGCGCTTCGGCGCCCGGCTCTCCGGCGTGGAGTACAGCCAGAAGGGTGCCGAGCTGTCGCGCGCAAACCTCGCTTCCGTCGGGCTGGAGGGGGAGATCCACGAGGCCGACTTCTTCGAGCTCGAGCCGCGGCCCCACGACCTCGTGCTCTCGCTCGGCTTCATCGAGCACTTCGACGACCTCGAGGCCGCCTTCGACCGTCACGTCGCCTTCGTCGCCCCCGGCGGGCGCCTGGCCCTCGGAGTACCGAACTTCCACGGCCTCAACCGCGTGTCCCAGTGGCTCGCGGATCCGGCCTACCTCCGCATGCACAACCTCGCCGCGATGGATCGCGGACTCTTCCAACGCCTCGCGGCCACGCGCGGGCTCGCGCTCGAGCACCTCGACTACTTCGGGGGCTTCGAGCCGGCGCTGATAACGCCCGGGGGCTCCGGGCGCGCGCCGGCGCGACTTGTGGCCAAGGCGATCATCCGCGCGGGGCTCCTCTACCGGCGCCTCGGCAGGGCCGACGAGATCGACCATCCGCTGCTCTCGTGCTACCTGCTCGGGGTCTTTCGCCGGCCGCGATGAGCGGAGCCGCGCCCTCCCCCGATCTCGAGCGGTTCGTGGGCGAGATGCCCACCGAGCGGCGACCGATCCTCGATCTGATGCGCGAGGCGGCCGCGGCCCAGCCCGCCGGCGCGCGCGTGCTGGACGCCGGCGCGGGCACCGCTCCCTACCGCGAGCTGTTCGCCCACTGCGACTACGCGACCGCCGACTGGGAGGCCTCGATGCACGAGGGCGCGCGCACGGCCGACATCGTGGCCTCGCTCGACGCGCTCCCGGTGCCGGACGCGAGCTTCGACGCCGTGCTCAACACCCAGGTGCTCGAGCACGTGACCGACCCGGTGAAGGTCGCCTCCGAGCTGCACCGCGTGCTCGTGCCGGGCGGCCGGCTCTGGCTCACCGCGCCGCTCCTGTGGCCGCTGCACGAGGAGCCGTACGACTTCTGGCGCTTCACCTCGCACGGCCTGCGGCAGGTGCTCGAGCAGGCCGGCTTCCGGGTCGAGCGCCTGGAGCCTCGCGGGGGGTACTTCAGCGCGCTGGCCACGGTGCTTGCCGGCGCTCCCTACTGGACCGGTCCGGCTCCGCGCCGCGAGCCGCTCCGCCGCGCGCTCGCCCTCGCGCTGCACGGCGTCGCGCCGCTCGTCCGGCGCCTGGACGCGCTGGACGGCCAGCGCTCCCTGACGCTCGGCTACGCCTGCGTGGCGTCGCGGCCCGAGTAGAGCCGCTCGTGCTCGGCGAGCATGCGCTCGACCGTGAACTTCTCGCGCCAGCGCCGCTCCGCCTCCGCTCCCATCTCCGCCACCGCCCGGCGGTCGGCGGCGGCCTCGTCGAGCAGCGCCGCGAGCGCCGCGCCGCTGCCGCGCTCGAACACCCGCCCGCTGCGCCCGTCATCCACCGCCTCCGGGATGCCCGACAGGCGCGAGCCGAAGGTCGGCGTGCCGGCGGCGGCCGCCTCGAGGATCACGAGCGGCATGCACTCCTCGCCGGTCGAGGGCACCGTGAGCACGTCGAACGCGTGATAGTAGGCGCCCACGTCGCGCCTCAGGCCGGGCAGATCGAGCCGCTCACCCAGGCCGGCCTCATGAGCGCGCTCCTCGAACCCGGCCGGGTAGCGGCCCACCACCACGCCGCGCACCGGCGCCGCTGTCGCTCGCAGGGCCTCGAGGAAGACGTCGTAGCCCTTCTGGGCGACCGGGCGAGCCGACACCATGCCGACCACGAGCTCGCCGTCCGAGGCCAGCCGCTCGCGCAGCTCGGGGGCGGCTTCCGCGCCGGGCGGAGCGTTCACTCCGTAGTGCACGAGCTGCGCCAGCCCGGGCGGCAACCCGCGCCGCTCGCCGAGCCCCGCCTCCACCGCCTGGCTCGGGCACACGATCACGTGGGTGTTCCGCCAGACCAGCTGGTCGGCAACGCTCTGGCCGCGGCCCTCGCGCGGCCACGGGTTCGAGTGCACGGTCATGATGCGGCGGTTCACGCCCGCAAGCCGCGCCGCCAGCGGGGCGAGGCGAAGGAGATCGGAGCCCGGCCAGCCGCCGTTGTTCACGTGCAGCACGTCGGGCCCGATCAGCCGAAAGGCTCCGGCCATCCGGCGGAGCTGGGCGGCCAGCGCCGCCACCCGCCGCCGCGGCGTGGGTGCGTCGTGATAGGCGTCGCTGAACGCGCGCGCGGCGTGAGCGCCCGGCGCTTCCCGCGCCGCGTAGGCCACGAGATCCGCCTGGGGGGCGAGCAGGTGGACCTCGTGGCCGGCATCGACCATCCCGGCGGCGAGGTCAACAAGGTGGCGCTCGGCGCCGCCGATCTCGCGGGTGTCGGTCAGATAGAGGATCCGCACGGCGAGCGGGTGAGGCTAGCGAGGGCAAACCCCGGGCTCACCCGGGATGAGCGTCCCGGACTGGTCGCTATAGGGGGTGCTCAGGGACGTTCGTTGCGCGGTGCCACACTCATCACCTCGAGGCCGCCGACCACGTGGACTGGCGGGCGCTGTGCCGCGACGGCGCGCGCGTGCTCGATCTCGGCTGCGGAGCAGTCTGGCTGACCGGCATGCTCACCCGCAAGCCCCACATCGGGGAGGTGGTCGCCTGGGACAGTTCCCCGCGGTTGATCCGGGAGATGCTGCCTGCGACCGTTGAGTTGGTCGAGGGCGACATCGACCGGGTGGAACCGGTCTGCGGCGAGTTCGTGCCGCTGCTGGTAGCCGACGGCTCGGTCGACCTGGTGGTGATTAGCTCTGCCTTCCATCTCGCCGAGAGGCCCCGGGAGCTGCTCGACGAGCTGCGCCGCGTGCTCGCTCCCGGCGGTCGCCTGGTGTTGCTGAACGAGACGCCGTGGTCCCGGCTCGCGATGCTCACCTTCACGATGCGCACGTCGGCCGCCGCGCTTCTCAACCTCCTCGGTCGGCGGGCTCTCCTTGCACGTCCGGGTCACCTCGCTGCGGACATGCCCTCTACGACCCGCAGCTCGGCGATCGGGCCATGACCCTGCCCCAGTGGCGCGCTCGCGGCTCGGTGCGGCTGGTCCCTTGAGCAGATCGACACCGGACTCCCCCCGTACCGGCCGCAGTACCGGGCGCGTGGCCGGTTGGAGCCGAACCTGAGCCACTTCGTTCTTCAGCCGAGCACGCGCCGGTAGGTCGCGAGCGTACCGCGGGCGGTCTCCTCCCAGGTGAAGCGGGCCGCGCGCTCCCGTCCCGCCGCCCGCAGGCGCTCGGCCTCGGCCGGGTCCCCCACCAGCCGCCTCACGGCGTCCGCGATCTCGCGCGGCGAGCGCGGGTCGAAGCGCAGCGCCGCCTCGCCGACTACCTCGGCCACCGCGCCCACGCCTGAGCAGGCCACCGGGACCCCTCGGCTCATCGCCTCGAGCACGGGGAGCCCGAAGCCCTCGGAAAGCGACGGGAAGACGAAGCAGCTCGCGCTCGCGTACAGCCCCTCGAGCTCCGAGCCTCCCACCCAGCCGAGGAAGCGGGTCTGGCCGCTCACGCCGAGCGTCGCCGCGCGTTCGCGCAGCTCCGCCTCGTGCTCGGTGGGATAGCCGGGGAGCACGAGCACGGGCCGCTCCTCCGGCGCGAGCAGCGCCATCGCGTCGAGCAGCGTCGTGAGGTTCTTGTGCGGTCGCTTGGCCGACACGGTGAGCAGCAGGCGCTCGTCCGGGTCCACATGCAGGCGCTCTCTCACCTCGGCCGCCGGCATGGGCTCGTCGCGCCGCCGGCCGCCGAGGCCGAGCGGCACCACGTCGACCTTGTGGGCAGGTAGCCGCAGCAACGTGAGCAGCTCCTCCCGCATCGCCTGGGAGTCGGCGATCACCCGATGCGCCCGCCTCGCCGAGAGGGGCACGAGCACCCGCATCCCGAGCCCCCGCACACCGAAGTGGGCCTGGGGCACGGTGCGGTAGTGGAGGTCGTGGATCGTGGACACGCGCCTGAACCGTCCCCAGCCCGGCCCGGTCGAGCCGAGGCTGTGCACGAGCGCGACGCCCGCCTGCGTGGCGAGCCTCGGCAGGAGATGCTGCTCGCCGCGCACCCACTGAAGCCGGTTGCGCGCCAGCACGGGCACGGTCACGGCGGGAACGAGCTCGCCCCAGGGACCGCCGCCGGCCTGCGCGGCCTCGCGATTCACGAATGCCGTAAGCCGCAGCTCCGGCGCCACCGCCACCAGCGCCTCCACGAGCTCCCGCGCGTATGTCTCCATGCCACCGGTCTCGCCGGGCACGAGATAGACGAGGTTGAGGCCGACGTGCGCCCGCACCGCTAGATGGTTGGTTCCGAATCCGCGTGCGCCTGGGGGCGCGCCAGGCCGAGCTGGGCGCCGACCGCCGACGAAGCCGATACTCGAAGCAATATCGGTGAGGAGGTGGGTGGCGATCCGGCGAAGGCGTGGCGTGTCATCCAGGGGCGCGAGGGCTTGGAATCAGCCATCTACCTAGGACCGCCGCGCCCGGGCGAGGGCCATACGCGTCCAGTGCGGCCAGCGCCGCGGCTGGCTGAGGGCAGCCGACGCGAACGCCGGCAGCGCCCGCAGCGTCTCGCCGATTCGCGCCCGCCGCCCGGCCTGCCGGTGCTCGGCCAGCCGCTCGAAGGCCTCGGCCGCGCGGGCCGTTCGCAGGGCGCCGCGCGCGATCCGCTGCTGCTCCGGGTCGAGCCGGCCGCGCTCCAGGGCGCGCCGGTAGGTCGCCTGGGTGGTGCGAGCCATGCCGAGCCTGCTGCTTGACACCGATCCGGCCGCGACCCGGTACACCACGAGCGGCTCGGGGGTGCCGATCACCTCGTGACCCTGCTCGACGATCCGCAGCCAGAGGTCGTGGTCCTCGGAGCCCCAGCATTCGGTCGAGAAGCCGCCCAGCTCGCGTACCACCGCCGCCGGGCAGAGCGCGGAGACGAAGATCGGGTTGGAGCGCAGCAGGCTGCTCAGGGTGGCGCCGTCCGGGTCCCCGTGCTGGTCGGCGTAGGTGGAGGGGAGCCTCCCGGCCGGGCCCTCGAGATACGCGTTGCAGGCCACGATCCCCACCCGGCGGCCCTCGGCGCTCGCCGCGGCATACAGCCGCACGAGCCGGTCGAGGTAGGCGGGCAGGAGCCGGTCGTCGGCGTCCAGGAAGGCGAGCAGCTCCCCCGTGGCGTGCTCGATCGCGAGGTTGCGCGCGCCCGCCGGCCCGCGGTTTGCGTCGGTGACTACCACCCGCACGCGCGGATCCTCCGCGGCCAGGCGGTCCAGAATCGTCGCCGTCCCGTCACGGGAGGCGTCGTCGGCGACCACGTGCTCCCAGTCGCCGAACGTCTGCTCGCGCACCGAGGTGACGGTGGCCGCGATGGTCTCGGCGCTGTCGTGGGCCGGGGTGATGACGGTGACTTGGGGCATCTGACAGGCTCAATGGTTCCATGCCGTCCGGGCCCGTGACACCCGGCGCCGCCGAGCGCCACGTGGCCCGCGGCGCGCTCGTGCAGCAGGTGGCGCAGGTGTTCGGCACGCTCGTGATGCTGGGCGTGATCACGTTGCTCGGCCGGACCCTGACGCTCAGCGAGTTTGGCGTCTACGGCCTCCTGATCTCGGTCGCGGGCTATCTCCTGATCGTCCAGCTGAGCGTGGAGGCTGCGGCCGTGCGGGCGATCTCGTCGCGCACCTCCGAGCGCGAGCGGGCCACCCTGTACGGCACCGCGCTCGCGTTCTACTCGCTGCTCGGGATCGGCGCGGGCGCGCTGATCGCGGGCGGCGGCTCGCTGCTCGTAGCGGTCCTCGGGATCGGCCCGGACCTCCAGGACGAGGCGACCACGGCGGTCCTCGTCCTGGGCGGCGTTACCGCGCTCGGGTGGCCTCTCAAGGTCTTCCAGGACGGCCTGCGCGCCAACCAGCTGTTCGGACGCGCGGCGCTGGGCGAAATGCTCGGCTACGGGACGGTGGGCGCGCTGATGGTCCTGTTCGTGGCGCTCGACGCGCACCTGTGGGTGCTGATCGCGGTTGGCGGCTCGCTCTCGGCCCTGATCGGCCTCTGGTGCGCGGTCGTGGCCTCCGCCCGCGCCCTGTCACCGCCGCGGCTGCGCGACGCGGACCGGGCCGAGGGCCGAGCGATGCTCGCGGTGGCCTGGCAGCTCTTCCTCGCGGGCGTCACGGACATCGTCATCTACTCGCTCGACAGGGTGATCCTCGCGGCCTACCGCTCGCCCGCCGCCGTCGGGCTGTACGAGGGCGCGGTGCGACCGCACAACGTGCTGCGCCAGCTGCACGGCTCGCTCGTGCTCACCGTGGTGCCCGTGGCGTCCAGCTACATCGCCGCCGAGGACGAGTTCCGCGTGCGCGAGCTGCTCCTGCGCGGCACGCGCTACGTGCTCGCGGTGGTGGCGCCGGTCACGGTCGCGCTCATGGTGATGAGCGCGCCGCTGCTCGAGGTGTGGCTGGGCGAGCGCTTTCGCGTGGCGGCGCCGGCGCTCGCGCTGCTGGCGAGCTACTGGCTCGTGGGGGCGAACACCGGCGTATCCGGGGCGATGCTCGTGGCGGCCGGCCGCGTGAAGGCGCTTGCGTGGTACGCGTGGCTCGTGGCGGGCGTGAACCTCGCGCTGGCGCTCATCCTCACCCCCTTCCTGGGGCTCGAGGGGGTCGCCCTCGCGATCGCGCTGCCGTACTTCTTCCTGTTCCCGATCTTCTTCCACCTCGTGCGCACCACGTTCCCGGCCGCGACGGTGCGGGACTTCGCGCGCGAGGCGTGGTTGCCCACCTACTCGCTCTGCGCCCTGCTGGCGCTTGCGCTCGGCGCGGTGCGCCTGTTCTTCGAGCCGGACACCCTGCTCGAGCTCGGCGTCGTGGTGGTGGGGGCCCTCGCGCTGTACGCGCTCGCGTGGGTGGCCGCGTTCGCGAAGCCGGGGGAGCGGGCACTCGTGCGGAGCTTCCTGGGCCGCTGATCTAGGCTACGCGCCGGTGGAGCGCCAGGCGATGCGCAGGCTGTGGATCTTCGATCACGCCGACATCGCGGGAGGCGGGCAGCGCTTCGCCCTCCGGCTGGCTCGTCACGCCGCCGAGCAGGGCACGGAGGTCCAGGTTGTCTGCCCGGCCGCGAGCGCGCTCGCGGGCTGGTGTCGCGAGGCGGGCGTTGGCGTGGTCGACGCCGACTTCCCGCGGTTCGGGCGGGCCGAGCTGCCCCGCATGGCGGCGGCGCTCGCGCGCGGTCGCCGCCAGCTCGATGGCCTGCCCGCCGACGAGCTGATCGTGGCGAACTCGGCGCGTGTGCAGGCCTACCTCTTCGCGGCCTCCCGCCTTCGGCGCGGGCGGGTCAGGGTCGTGAACGTGATGCACGAGCAAGACAGCGCCCGGCGGCCGTCCGCGCGTTTTGCGTACCGGCGCTTCGGTTCGCTGCTCGTGATCGGTGAGGCCGCCGCCCGGGCCTACCGCGAGCGACTGCCCGGCCTGACCGTTCACGAGGCCAACAACTTCCTCTCAGGCGAGGAGCTCGCGAGCTTCGAGGCGCTCAGGGGCGGCCGGAGCGGCGCCGGCGGCCCGCCGACGCTCGGGACGCTCGGGCGGATGATCCCCGAGAAGGGCTTCGTCGAGCTGGTCGAGGAGCTCGCGGACAGCGCCGTGCGCGAGCACTGGGGGCGGCTCGTTCTGGCCGCCTTCCCGCAGGACGACCACTACGAGCGCGGGCTACTGGCGCGGATCGAGGAGCTCGGGCTCGAGCAGGCGGTGGAGCTGATCGCGCCCCGCCCGGCCGCCGAGGTGCTCGCCGGGATCGACGCGCTGATCGTGCCCTCCACCGGGCACGAGGCCCAGCCGACCTCGATCATCGAGGCGCTCGCCGCCGCCGTCCCCGTGATCGTCCGCGCGCCGCTGTGGTCGTCCGCGTACGCCGGCCTGCCGGTGCTCCGCTACGCCTCGCGGGGCGAGCTGGCCTCCGCGCTCGAGCACCTGCCCCCGGCTCCGGCCGAGCCGGCTGCGATCGCGGCCCGCTTCGGTCCCGAGCAGTTCATGGGCGCGCTCGAGACGGCCGGCGCCGCCGCCGGCTGAGCGCTCAGGCGCCAGCCGCGTCGTCCAGCCGGACGACGACGAGTGAATCGTTCTGGAACACGACGGGCCCGAGCCGAGCGACGCTCTCCGGCGTGGCCCCGAACGGATGGACGAGGTCGAGCGCCGCGTGCGTGACGCCATAGCGCTGAGCCGCCTCGCGGGCGGCCGTCCGGGCCACGCCGTCGTCCCCGTAGAACATCTCGTACTCGAGCCGCGCCCGGTCGGACAGGGCGCCGGCGGCGGCCGGGTCGGCCTGGAGCGCCGGGAGGGGGGCGAACTCGCCGTTCAGCTCGGTGCCGTACTCGCACTCGAGCAGCGCGCGGCGCTCGGCGAAGCCCGTCCAGTAGCAGTAGCGGGGGTCGTAGCCCGCGGCGTCCTGCCAGCGGTTGTTCACCGCCAGCACCGCATCGTCCGAAGTGTTGTCGGCGACCCAGCGCAGGCCGGTGTAGAGACCCGGGGTCAGGTTGGAGTTGTCCTGCGCCCACGTGACCTCGCCGAGCGCGTAGCGGTAGAACGTCTGCGGGGTGTTCTGGCCCTCGTACGCGCCCGGCGGCCCGTCGGTCGCCCAGACGGCGAGCACCAGCGCGCACACCACCGCCGCGGCCGCCACGGACACGCGCACGTTCGAGAGGTGGCGGCGCGCGAGGAGGACCATCCCGGCCCCGGCGGCCACGCCGGCGGCCACGTAGCCGTAGTAGAGGAAGTACACGTCGCTGTCGCTTGGGTGGAACAGCGTGTAGTACGCGATCAGGCTGGCTCCGAGCAGCGCGAGCAGCCACAGCTCGGCAGCTCCGAGTCGCCGGCCGCGCGCGCGGATGAGAACCCACAGGCCGAGCGCGAGCGGCGCGAGCAGCTTCGCGGTCTCGAGCACGGCCGAGAGGGCCACGACCACGGCCTTGGGCACGCCGGTCAGGCCGAGCTCGGAATTGATCCAGGAGGCCGGGTTGAGGCGAGCGACATCGTTCAGCAGCCTCACCTCGATCTCCCCGCTGGCCCCGGGGTAGAGGACCAGCCGCGAGACCAAAGCGCACAGCCCGATCACGGCTCCGGCCACCAGTGCGCGCCCGAGCAGCACGCGCTCGCCCAGCGGCCGTCCGCGCTCGAGCCAGAGCGCGGCCGCGCCCACGAGCGCGATGCCCAGGAAGCAGACCGGCAGGATCGTTGACTTCGAGCCGCTGGCCGCCGCCGCGAACACCCCCACGAGCACCCAGCGACGCGGGTCGCCGAGCCCCTGCCGCGCGCCGAGCTGCTCCCCCACGAGGAGGGCCATCGGAAGGAAGAACAAAAGGCCGAACCCGTACGACGCGCTCTCGTAGATGTGCGTGAAGAACTCGGACGGCGGCCGCGGCCAGGGATCGAACGCCCCCACCAGCAGCACGAGCCCGGCCCCCACGATCCCGGCCCACGAGCCGGCCCCGATCGACCTGCCGATGGCCACGAGTTGCAGGCACACCAGCGCCAGGACCGGGAAGACCCAGAGCCGGAAGTTCACGACGCCGAGCTCGAGGTCGGTCACCTGGCTCACGGCGGCCATGTGCAGGTAGGCGAAGTAGTGGTAGTGGAGGTCGAGGCCGGCGGCGTTCGGCAGCGTGAGCGGCCAGTGGTTGAGCGCCTCGGCCGCCAGCGAGAGCTGCCAGACGTAGTCCTGCGCGTAGCTCACCGGGCCGGTCAACTCGGCGGGGAGCGGGGTGAGCGTGAAGTAGCGCTCCGCCACGTAGACCATCAGCACTCCCACCAGCACCGCCAGGCCCCAGCCCCAGTAGCGCGAGCCGTCGTAGTCCTCCCGCGGCTCCGCCGCGCGTTCGCGCCGCCGTCGCCGCGCCAGCAGCACGCCGCCGGAGAGCGCGATCACGACGGGCGGATACGCCCAGAACAGGCCGCGCGCGCCGAGGGCCGCGGTGAGGGCGAACGCGGCGAGCTCGAGCGCGTATCCGAGCGGCCAGCCAAGGGCGAGCTCGCGCAGGCCGACCCGGCCGGCGCGAGCGAACGCCATGTACGCGAGCACGCCGGGAACGGCCACGAAGGCCGCCTGGTAGGCGAGGTAGCGCAGGATCTGGCCGACCGATACGCCGAAGATCAGCCACAGCACGATCGCGAACGCGAGTACGAGCGCGGCCGGCCCCCACACGTTGCGGGACTGGCGCTCGTGCCCGGCGCCGGCCGCCTCGCCGGGCGCGCTCCGGGGGGTGTCGGTCGCCGTGCTCACGCCTCGCGCCGGTCGAACCAGCGGTGGTACCAGAGGCTCACCGCGCTGGCGTTGAACCCGCAGTTCTCGTACAGGCGCAGGGCCGGCACGCTGCGGCCCTGGGTGGTGACGGTGGCGGCACCGGCGCCCTCACGGGCAAACCACGCGAGCGCCGCCTGGCAGAGGCGCGTGCCGAGGCCGCGGCCGCGGGCGCGCTCCGCCACCCCGAGCAGGCCGATGCGCCCGTCGCCGCTCTCGTCGAGCTCGCAGGTCACGAAGCCGGCCGGCGCGCCGTCCACATCGGCGCAGAGGACTAGCTCGGCGAGCTCGCCGGCCAGGGCGCGGTCGAGCCAGGTCTCGAACAGGGCGGCACAGAGGTCGTGCGGGAAGCGGCCGTCGAAGAAGAAGCGCGAGGCCGTGAACGCCTCGCGGCTGATGGCCGCGAGCGCGTCCCGGTCGGCCGCTCCCGCGGGGCGCACCCGCTCGAGGAGGGCCGGGTCGGGCGCCGCGGCGTCCAGGTTGCGGCGCAGGTCGATCCGCACGTCCACCAGCTCGAACGAGCGCGCCTCGACCGCCCGCAGCGTCTCCCCGTCGTCGCCGCTCGCCAGGAAGTAGAGGCAGTCCACGGCGTGCTCCTCGCACCACGCGAGCGCGGCCTCGGCCTCCTCGTCGTCGACACGGCCGGGGCGCAGCCGCGCGATCGTAAGCCCGAAGAAGCGGCTGTCCCAGTCGAGCAGCTCACAGCGACCGCTCACCGTGGCCCCGCGGGGCGGAGCGCTCACACCGATGCCGGATCGAGCGGCTTCTGGGCCGCCGTCGAGCGCGCCGCGGGGTTCTCGACCACGTCGTTCACGATGTAGTAGGGCCGGCCCTTGGCCTCGGTGTAAATGCGCCCCACGTACTCGCCCACCAGCGCGATGATCAGAAGCTGGACGCAGAGCAGGAAGAAGATCACGGCGAACGCGGACACCGTGCCCGACACGCCGGCGCCCACGAAGATCCGGTAGGCGATGAAGATCAGCGTGGCCACGAAGCCGAGGAACGAGGCGGCGAGGCCCAGCGCCGTGAGCACCCGCAGAGGGAACACGGCGTATCCGGTCACGAGGTCGAGGAACATGTCGGCCAGCGTGCCCAGCCGGTAGCGCGACCCGCGCTCGTCCCGCGCCTGGTGCTCGACCGGGATCTCCTTGATCGGCACGCCGAGCCAGGCCACGACCGCGGGCACGAACCGGTGGCGCTCGGTGACCTGGAGCATCCGCTCGACCACCTTGCGGTCGTAGGCGCGGAACATCGAGCCGAAGTCCTGGAGGTCGGTCTTCGTCTGGCGGTTGAGCCAGCGCGTCATCACGCCGGTGATCTTGCGCCGCAGCCAGGAATCGCGGCGATCGGCCCGGAATCCCGACACCACCGGCCACTCGGGCGAGACCTCCGCCACCAGTCGCACGATCTCGTGCGGGGGGTACTGGAGGTCGCTGTCCATCGTCACGACCACCGCTCCGCGCGTGTGCGCGAGGCCGGCGAACACCGCTGGGTGCTGACCGAAGTTGCGAACCAGGCGGACCACCCGCGTGGGATGCCTGAAGTCGCGCGCCAGCGCCACGGCGCGGTCGCCGGTCGCATCGGCGCTCCCGTCGTCCACGAGCACGAGCTCGGCCGTTCCCGGCATCTCGTCGAGAACGGCGCCCACCCGCTCCATCATGGACGCCAGGCCGTCCCCCTCCTGGTAGCAGGGAATGACGATGCTGACGTCCACCACCGGTTCGCGAGAGTCCTCCCACGCCGGATTCTGGTGACTATCGCCTCGATCCAACCGGCGGCGAGGATAGCGGACGGGCCGCCTGCCACCTGCGCTAGCGTTGGGCGCTCCCGTGGGAGGAACAGACCGAATTCCGTTCAACCGGCCGCACGTCGTCGGCGAGGAATTCGCGTACATCCAGGAGGCGATCAGCCAGGGCAAGCTGTCCGGCAACGGCGTGTTCGCGGACCGCTGCGCGCGCTGGCTCGAGCGGCGTACGGGCGCGAGCCGGGCGTTCATGACCCCGTCCTGCACGGCCGCTCTCGAGATGTCCGCCACCCTCGCCGGGATCGAGCCGGGCGACGAGGTGATCATGCCCTCGTTCACCTTCGTCTCGACGGCGAACGCGTTCGTCGGGCGCGGCGGGGTGCCGGTCTTCGTGGACGTGCGGCCGGACACGCTCAGCGTGAGCGCAGCGGCTGTCGAGGCGGCCGTGACCCCCCGTACCAAGGCCGTGGTGGTCGTGCACTACGCCGGCGTGGGGTGCGAGATGGACGAGATCATGGCGGTGGCGCGCACACACGGGCTGCTCGTGATCGAGGACGCGGCGCACGCGCTGCTCGCGCGCTATCGCGGCCGCGAGCTGGGCGGCATCGCGCAGCTCGGAACGCTCTCGTTCCACGAGACCAAGAACATCCACTGCGGCGAGGGGGGAGCGCTGCTCGTGAACGATCCCGCGCTCGTGCAGCGAGCGGAGATCGTTCAGGAGAAGGGCACCAACCGAGCTCGCTTCTTCCGCGGCGAGGTGGACAAGTACACCTGGGTCGACACGGGCTCGTCGCACCTGACCAGCGAGGTGGCCACGGCCTTCCTCTGGGCGCAGCTCGAGCGGGCGGAGGAGCTCACGTCCGGCCGGCTCGCCATCTGGGAGGCCTACCACGAGGCCTTCGAGCCGCTCGAGGCGGAGGGCCTGGCCCGCCGCCCGGTGATTCCCGACGAGGCGGACCACAACGGCCACATGTACCACCTGCTGCTGCCCGAGGCCGAGCTCCAGATGCCGGTGATCGAGGCGCTGAAGCGCGACGGCGTGCACGCGGTGTTCCACTACGTGCCGCTGCACTCCTCGCCGGCCGGCCGCCGCTACGGACGGGCGAACGGGGAGCTCACGGTGACCGACGACGTGAGCGCCCGCATCGTTCGTCTCCCGCTCTGGTACGGGCTCACCGACGACGAGGTCGAGCGCGTGATCCGCGGCGTCGTCAACGCCGTGACAACAGTCAGCCCCGCCGCTCGGCGACCACGAGCAGAGAGCCCCCGGCCGGAAGCGCCACACCCCGGCGAATCAGGGCGAGCTCCCCTCCTAGACACCACTCGAACAGCGCGCTGACCGGTCGGGCCGGGCACAGCTCGGCCTCGAGATCCGCCTCCTCGCCACCGCCCCCGCGCACCAGCCGCGACAGGGCCATCAGCGGAAGCAGGCTGGACACGAACGACGTGACCTGCCTGACGGCGAACCCGGCTCGCTCCACCTTGCCCACGAGCTCGGCGCGCGAGTAGCGCCGCTTGTGGTGCGCCTGGTCGTCGCTGGCGCTCCAGAGCCACCGATGCTGGGGCACGGTGACCATCAGGCCGCCGCCGGGGGCCGCCACGCGTGCCAGTTCCGCCAGGACCTCCTCGTCCTCGTCGATGTGCTCGAGCACGTCGAAGGCGCCCAGCACGTCCCACTCGTCGCGCCAGGGCAGCCGGCGCGCGTCGAGCTGGAAGAGGTCGGCCCGCGGCAGCCGCTCGCGCGCGTGCTCGAGGCCGTGCGTGAGCAGCTCGCCCCCCGCCACGTGCAGGGACGGGTTGGCGTCGGCCAGCGCGCCGAGCACGAAGCCGGTCCCGCAACCGATCTCGAGCATCGAGCCCGCCCGCCGGAAGTGCCGCCGCATCGTCTGCAGCAGCAGCCGGTTGCGCGAGCGAAACCAGAACGAGCGCGGCTCGAGCGTGGCGAGCAGGCGGGACAGGCCCGGGTCGTAGGAGCTCGTGTCCTCCTCCAGCTCCGGCGCGAACGCGAGGAAGCCGTTCCGCTCGGGCGGCTCGAACGAGCAGCGCGGGCAGCGCCAGCCCTCGGAGCCCCAGGTGGCCTCGCAGACGAGGCAGCGCCTCATCAGGCGCGCTCGTAGCGCTGCACGAGGAAGGCGGCGTGCACCGGGTCGAGCCGGGCGAGCCGGCTCGCCGCCCGGGGCGGCAGGGGGTAGTAGCCCGCTCCCAGCTCGAGGTCGGCGCGCAGTCCGTGGTGCGCGGCCAGTCCGGCCAGCGCGCGGCCGGTGAAGATGCGGAGGTGCGTCTGGCCGGGCGCGTAGGACTCCATGCCCTCCACGAAGTTGCCCGGGTTGCCCACGATCACCTCGTCGCTCACGTGGCAGGGAGTGGGCTGCCAGCCCACGGAGAGGGACACGATGTTGTGCCAGCTGGAGAGGTTGTTCGTGGACACGACGGCGTAGCCACCCGGCTTCAAGACGCGTGCGATCTCCCGCATGAAGGCATCGGTCTTCGGCACGTGCTCGATCACCTGGTTCGAGTGCACCACGTCGACGCTCCCGTCCTCGAGCGGCAGCGGGTCGCCGAGATCGCCGGCCACCACGTCCACGCCTGCGCTCCCGGCCGCGGCGGCGAACTCCTCGATGAACTCCACGCCGAGCACCTTCTCCGCGCCCACGTGCCGAGCCACCTCCATCGTCCAGGCGCCGTCGCCGCAGCCGAGATCGAGCAGCGAGGCGCCCGGCCGGGGGTCCATGACCGAGAGGATCACCCGCCGGTTCTCGTCCTCGGTCGCACGGAAGAGTCGCTCGAGGTAGCTCACGGCGTCGGCAGGCTACGCTAACGCGCCGTGGGGGCGACTCAGGGGTCTCAGGCAGTCGAGCGGGAGGCGGACTGGGATCGCCTGTGGTCCGACCAGGACGAGGCGCCCGGGAGCCTCGACGTCGAGCTCGGGAGCCTCCGCTGGCGCACGCAGCGGGACCTCGTCGAGCGCCGCTTCGGCTCGTTCGAGGGGCTCGAGGTCATCGAGATCGGTGCCGGGCAGGGCACCAACGCGCTCCTGTACGCGCTGCACGGGGCCCGCGCGACCGTGCTCGATCGCTCGAGCGTGGCGCTCGAGCAGTCGCGCCGGCGGTTCGCCCGGCATGGGCTCGAGGTCGAGCTCGTCGAGGCGGATCTCTTCGAGCTCCCGGCCGCGCTGCGCGACCGCTTCGACGTCTCCATGTCCTTCGGGGTGTGCGAGCACTTCCTCGGGCAGCGCCGGCAGCAGGTCGTGGCCGCTCACCTGGAGGTCGTCAAGCCCGGCGGGCTCGCCGTCGTCAACGTCCCCAACCGTCTGTCGCTCCCGTATCGCGCTTGGATGGGGATCCAGAAGCGGCGCGGCACCTGGAAGCTGGGCACCGAGGTGCCGTTCTCGGGAGGCGAGCTGAGCGACCTCGCCAAGCTCGCCGGCGGGGTGCCGTTGCAGCCGGTCCACGTGGGCGGCCTCGGGACCCTGGTGGGCCACGGGCTGAACCCCCTGCTCGCTCGACTCGGCGTTCGCACCCTGCCCGTCCCGCAGGTGCCGGTTCCGCTGCTCGACTACCTCGCTTACGACCTCCTGCTCCCGGTTGTCAGGCCGAAGGACCCCCGGGCGCGCGCCTGACCGCCGTAGCTCGCGGCCACCAGCTCGAGCGAGGAGTCGATCGAGAGCCGGCGGGCGTTGTGGGCGAACCAGCGTCCGGTCGACTCGCGCAGGGCGAGGCCGGCCTCGCTCACACGCAGGATCGCCTCGGCCAGGTCCGCCGCTCCGGCGCTCGCCGCCACGAAGCCGTTCACCCCCTCCTCCACCAGCTCGACGGCGGCGTTGTCCGGCGCCCTCGCCACCACGCTCGGAGTCCCCTTCGAGGAGGCCTCCACGACCACCAGGCCGTAGCCCTCGCGACGCGACGGCAGCGCCACGCACAGGGCGCTGCGCATCGAGCGGTCCACCTCCTCCGAGGCCACGAAGCCCGGGACCGACACTGCGCCGTCCAGCCCGCTCGCGCTCACGGCGGCCAGCACCCCCGCGCGCTCGGGCCCGTCGCCGAGAATCAGCCCGCGCAGCTCGGGCAGCCGCTCGCGGGCCAGGGCAATGGCGGGCACCAGCGCGGCCGCCTGCTTCTCCGGGATCAGGCGCCCGGCGAACACCACGAGCGGCTCGGCCTCCTCGGGCGGGGGCGGCGGCTCGAGCGCGCCCGCGTACTCGCCCTCGAGCACGGTCACCGGCCCGCGAACTCCGCCCTCCCGCAGGCGCGCGCCGTGCATCTTCGAGAAGCAGAAGGCGCGCTGCGGCACGCGCAGGCACAGCGCCTGCACCAGGTGCCCGATCCGGCCGCCCACGGCCCCCAGGTAGCCGGACCAGTACTCCCGGCTCCAGACCTCGTGCCAGTCGACCACGAGCCGGAAGCCGCGCGGCCGCCGCGCGACCGCGGCCGCCAGCAGCGAGAAGTAGGGGAACGAGGCGGTGTGCACCACGTCGTAGCGGTTGCGCGGGCGCAGCAGGTGGAGGAGCACGCCGAGGCCGAACACGAGCGGCGGCAGGATGCGGCGCCTGCCCTCGGCGGCGTACAGCCCCATGCGCGGCCCGGCGGCCACGACCCGCACCCCGGGAACATCGCCGCGCTCGCCGCGACCCCACTGCCGGAGCGTGACGTAGGTGACCTCGTGACCCTCCGCCGCGAGGCGCTCACCGAGGTTCCGGTACCACCGTTCGGCGCCGCCGACGGTGTAGGGATAGAGGCAGTCGTAGACGAGGCAAACGCGCATACGCGCCCGGAAAGGCTGTCAGACTGTCGCTAACCTCGCCGGCCACGAGGCGCGATTTCTCTGAGCACCGTCGAGCAGACACCTCGCTTCGCACGTGACGAACCGGCGCCTGCAAACGGCGCGGTCTCGGTCGTGATCCCCTGCCTCAACGAGGCGGCGTCGATCGAGCGCTGCGTCGAGCGCGCCCGTCAGGCGCTGGCCGACACCGGGCGGCCCGGCGAGGTGATAGTGGCCGACAACGGCTCCGAGGACGGAAGTCCCGAGCTCGCGCAGGCGGCCGGCGCGACCGTCGTGCTGGAGTCGCGCCGCGGCTACGGCAGCGCCTACATGGCCGGTTTCGCGGCTGCCAAGGGCGACTACATCGTGATGGCCGACGCCGACCTGACCTACGACTTCGGCGACATCCCGCGCTTCGTGGAGGAACTCGACAACGGCGCCGACCTCGTGATGGGCAACCGGATGGGCGGCATCCAGCCGGGCGCCATGCCGTGGCTTCACCGCTACGTCGGCAATCCCGTGCTCACCGGCATCCTGAACCTCTTCTTCCGCACCGGCGTGCGGGACGCGCACTGCGGGATGCGCGCGGTGCGCCGCAAGGCGCTCCCCGCGCTCGACCTGCGCACCACCGGCATGGAGTTCGCCTCGGAGATGGTGATCCGCGCGGGCAAGGAGCGGCTCGCGATCGAGGAGATCCCGATCCACTACCACCCGCGTGAGGGCGACTCCAAGCTGTCGAGCTTCCGTGACGGCTGGCGCCACCTTCGCTTCCTGCTCGTGCACAGCCCCACCTGGCTGTTCATCGTGCCCGGCGCTGTGATGGCCCTGATCGGCGTCCTGATCTCGCTCACGGTGCTGGGGCAGATCGAGATCTTCGGCCGCGAATGGGACCTCCACGCGATGGTCGGCGGGGCGCTGCTCATGATCGTCGGCACCCAGACGGTCGCGCTCGGCCTGTGCGCGCACGCCTACGGGACCTACTTCATGGGCGAGCAAGACGCGTGGTTCGATCACATGCGGGCGCGCCTGCGCCTCGAGCACGGACTGCTGCTCGGCGCGGCGCTCATCCTCACCGGCCTCGCGCTCACCGGCGTGATCGTCGGCATCTGGGTCGACCGCGGCTTCGGGGCGCTCTCGGAGGAGCGAATCGCGGTCCTGGCGGCGGCGCTCTTCATCATCGGGGTCCAGGTCTTCTTCTCGTCCTTCCTGCTCAGCATCCTCGGCCTGCGCCGGACCAGGCAGCCGCTGGCCGAGCGGCTTCAGTCCGAGCCGCGGAAGCTCGAGCCGACCGAGTAGAGCGCCCCGCCGGCGATCCCGACGGCCACCAGCAGGAAGACCACCCAGAGCAGGGGGGTGCCGAGCAGCGCCGGCTTGAACGCCGACGCGTGGTCGAGCATCTCGCCGGCCCGATCCAGCACGCTGCCGCTGTCCGCCGCCAGGAAGCGCACGCTGAGGTCGAGCGCGAGCTCCTCGCCTTCGACCGTCGTGACCGAGCGCACGACGTTGGTGCGCGCGTCGCTCGTCGCAAGGAGGCCCACGCCGCGATCCCCGCGGTTCTGGACGCAGAGCGTGCCGATCACCGAACGCTCCGGAGGTTCGATGGGGGCTCGGAGCAGGGCCGGGCGCTCGTAGCCGCCCTCGATCGTGGCGCGTGCGCTGTAGCCCTCGCCCTCCGCCACGACCTCGAGCGGGGGCCCGGTGCGCTTGGCCTCGAGGGCGGTGAGCTCCACTACCTCGCTGTCGGTGTCGAAGGCCACCTCCCCGAGGCACGCCTCGTCGCCCGGCCCGAGGCCGATGCTCTCGAGCGAGAAGAAGGGCGGCGGCACCGCCACCGCCGACACCGTCTCGCGCTCCCGCGTGAGATAGGGGATGAACCACGCGAAGCTCGCCAGGACGAGCACCAGCCCCGCGCTCGCGAGCGCGAGCAGCGATCGTGACGGACGCCTACGCATAGAACCTCACGAAGGTGATGCCGAGCGCGCTCAGCTGGAGCACCACGCCGAACGCGATAACCACGCCGGTCGCAATCGGCGCCAGTCGCCGCGGCAGCGCCATCACCACCACGGTCACGCCCATGGCGAGGACCGACACCAGCGGCAGGAGGTAGCGCCCGGTGATCAGCGGATCGCTCGGGTTCACGAGCAGGTCCCGGTAGGAGCTCACGTGGAGCGTGACGATCAGGGCCAGGGCGGTGAGCAGGACGAAGGCGACCTCGGGCCAGGCACGGCGCAGGTCCCGGGGGCGCCTGACCACGACCGTGTAGAGGCCGAGCAACAGCAGCAGCGTGGCGAGCGAGAGCAGGTCGGTGGCAAAGCGCGGGAGCTCGATCTCGAGCCAGCCCAGGTCGCCGTAGAAGGACTGGATGTAGACCTGCTTGAAGCCGTAGTCCGCCGGGCCGATGGCGGGCTCCATGAAGTCGAGCCTCGGCATGTAGAACTGCCAGACGTACGAGAGGAACTCGCGCGCGTCGAAGCCCTTCGCGCCCAGGCGCGAGACCTCGCCGCCATAGACGCCGCCGCCCGCTGCCCCGCCGGAGGTGAACACGTACAGCGCGAGGAGGGCGAGCAGCGCCGGGCCGGCGGCGATCGCGAGGCCGCGAAGCAGGTCGCGCCGCGGCGGCCGCCAGCGCACGTACGCGATCACGAGCAGGGCCACGAGCGCGCCGACCAGCGGGAGGCCGCGACCGTGGGTGAGCACCGACGCCGCGGTGGCGAGGCCGGCGCCCGCGAGGCGCGCGGGCGTGGGACCGCGCCGGACGATCAAGAGGCCGGCGTAGATGAACGCCGTCCAGGTGAGCGCGAGCAGGATGTCGGGGTTGATGATCCCCCCGAGCATCGCGAGCTTGGGCTGCAGCGCCACGACCGCGGTGGCCAGGGTGCGCGCCCACAGCGGGCGGAACAGCTCCGAGGCGATCAGCCACATGAAGCCCACGATCGCCAGGTAGAAGACCGCGCTCGCGAGCCGCATCACGTAGACGCGGTTGAAGAACGATCCGCCCGGCGCGAGGTGGTAGGGGATCGCCTCCAGCGCGTAGTAGAGCGGCGGGTTCTGGGCCACGGCGTTCGGGCCCAGCCCGTCGGCGCTCTCGGCGTCCGACAGGGTGGCCTCGACCTCGCGCCAGCGCTCCTGCTCGGCGTCCGACCACGCGGGGCGCGCTCCGAGCACGCCCCGGAGCGAGCGCAGCTGGGCCTCGTTCATGGCGGCGTTCTGCTCGGAGGAGATCGCGCGCCCGTTGCCGCCGCTCGCCACGGGGCCCGAGCCGGTCTCTGCGAGCTTCTGCACGTAGGCGAAGTGCGCGTCCTCGTCGGGCCCCTGGAACGGGGGCAGCACGAGGGCCCAGGCCACGACCTGGATGGTCGCGATCGCCAGCAGGGCCACGAGCGGGCGCGGTACGGCGCGGGATCGCCCGAGCGCGGAACGCCCCGTGGACACGCGAGCGAGCGTGCTGGACTGTCGGTCGGTTTGGGGCGGGGTCATCTCGCTGCCACGGGGGCGGAGGCGGGGCATGCTAGTGCCCAACGGGCCCGGAATACCGCTGGAGCGGGCCTGAGGTCTGTCACCATCTCCGCCTTCGTGCCTCGGTTCGGTCAGCTCTCTGCGCCAGCCCGGGACAGCCTGCCGCTGCTGGCGCTGGGGGCCCTCGTGGTCGGCATCACCGTGCTGGTCGGCAAGACGGCGATCTCGAACCACTACGTCTTCGTCGACGAGGCCAACGCGATCTTCTTCGGACGCGAGATCGCCGACGACGCCTCGCTGGCCTGGTCCGGGAGCGTGGCCCGCGGCCCGGAGCGACTGACCAGCCTTGCCCTCGCGCTGTTCGCGACCCTGACGGACTCCGCCAGCAAGCAGCTCTGGCTGCTCCACGCGTTCATGGCGGTGTGCCAGGGCCTCGTGGCCGTGCCCGCGTGGCTCGCCGGCCGCCAGCTCGGGCTCGGCCGCTGGAGCGCGCTCGTGGCAGCGGCGCTCGCCGCCGGCGGGAGCTTCGCGGTGTACGGCATCTTCACGCTCAACCAGTCGGTCGGCCTGCTCTGCGCCACCACCATGCTGTGGGCGATGGTGCGCGCGAGCGCGCGCCCGGGGCTGGCGTCGGACCTCGCCGTGGTGGCGGCCCTCGGCGCGACGATGCTGGCGCGGCTCGGCTGGGCGCCGCTCGTGGCCGCGCTCGTGCCCGGGGCGCTGGCGGCCTCCTGGCTCGAGCGCCCTGACGGCGAGCGCTTCGGCGCGTGGCTGCGAGCGCTCCCGGCGCGACTCGTGCCCCGGCATCCGGTGCTCCTGCCGCTGCTGGTCCTGGGCGTGCTCGCCGCGATCGTGCTCGGCCCCTCGTCCCTGCTCGGCGGCGGCTACGGCGGCGTTCGGCTCGAGCCGGACGTCCAGCTGAGCGTCCTCTGGGACAACTCGCGCGCCGTGTTCAGCCACTTGGCGCTCGGCCTCGCGCTGGTGCCGTTCATCCTCGCGCTGCCCCTCCTGGCACGCGACCTCGTGCGGCCCGCGGACGCCCCCGCGGGCGGCTACGCCTGGCTCGTGCTGGCGCTCGTCGCCGTCTTCTCCTACGCCTACTACGGGTCGATCGGCGAGGATCGCTACTTCGCCGTGCTCGTCCCGCCGTTCGCGCTCGCGGGCACGCTCGCGATCTTCCGGCGACCTCCACCGGTATGGGCGGTGCTGCTCAGTGGGCTGCTCTGCGCGCGCCTGGTGGCCACCTCGTATCGCTGGCCGGGAGAGGGGCCGATCGACTTCTTCCTCGCGCCGTCGTCCCTCTTCTTCCAGCGCGTGGTGGTGGGAGAGCTCACGCTCCGCCTGCCGTTCTCGACCCCTCACGTGGCCACGGTCGCGCTGCTCGTCGCGCTCGCCGCCGCGCTCGTGATCGCGGTGGTGGCGCGGGTCCCGGCGGCGCGGCGGCCGCTCGGTTTCGCCGCCGCGGGAGTGGCCCTGGCCGGCGTCCTCGCGTTCCAGCTGCTGGCGGCGGAGTACCCGGCGCGGAAGTTCCTCCAGGCCGCGGGCATGCCGGACGTGCCGGCGGACGAGCTGTCGTTCGTCGACCGCGCCGTGGGCGCCGGCCACGCCGAGCCGCTGGCGGTCGACGACGCCGTGCATCCCGACCTCGAGGCGCAGCTCCCGTTCCTGCGCGTGTACAACCGGACGCTGGGCACCGGGATGGCGGTGATGCGCACTCCCGAGCAGCCGGGAGCGCCCGTGCCTCGCCAGCCGACGGTTCGCGTGGACTGGCGCACGGGCGCCACGGAGGTCGAGGGCACCGAGCCGAACGTGCTCCTCCAGCTGGCCGGGTTCTCCGCCGTGGGCTTCGCCGGGGAGCCGCTGCCGCCGTCGGCCTACTACTCGTTCGCCCAGCTCACCCGGCTGCGCCATCCGCTCACCCCGCTCTGGCTCATCCGCGGCGACGCCTTTCAGGGCTTTCCGGAAGGGGGCGAGCCGCTGCGCCTGCGCGTGTTCCCGCCGGGTGCGGGGGTGAGCTGCGTCCGCGGCGCCGTGGCCGTGCCCGCGCTCGCGGACAGGAGCAGCCGCTACCGGGTAACCGGCGGCCTGCGAGCGCAGCGAGGCGTCGCGGCCTACGGAGCGCCGGGAGAGCTCGACGCACGCGTGCGAGGCGGCCGGCCAACCACGCTCACGCTGCGCGGCACCCCCGTCAAGCTCCCGGACGGAAACCGGCTCGGGCCGACCTTCACGGGCATCACAGTCGGACCCTGCAACTAGCCGGCCGCCACGTTGAACGTCCCTGAGCACCCCCTATAGCGACTACTCCGGGACGTTCGTCTGGGCGGCGGCCAGCGCCTCGCGCAGACAGCGCTCGAGCTGCTCGCCCGCCTTGTCCCAGGTCCGGTCCGCCACGAGCCGCCGGCCGGCCTCGCCCCGCTCGGCCCGCAGGCCCGGGTCGTCGAGCAGCTCCTCGATCGCCCCCGCCAGGCCGACCGGGTCGAAGGGCGCGAGCGTCAGGGCGTCCTCGCCGCCCAGCGCTGCGCGCACGCTCGGCGTGTCGAGCTCGACGCACGGGAGCCCGCAGGCCAGCATCTCCTGGCTCACGCGCGAGTAGTTGGTCAGCGAGAGCGAGACGCCCACCGTGGCCTCGCGGTAGAGGCCGGCCAGCTCGGGCTCGGGCAGGACGCCGGCGTGCTCGTAGGGGAACGAGGTGCGCATCGGGTGCTCCTCCCCGAACAGCACCAGGCGCAGGTGGCCGCGCCGCCGGTGGAGCTCGGCCAGCGCCAGCAGCGCCAGCGGCACCGCGCGCCGCGGCGTCGCGCGGCGCGCGTACACCACCACGGTGTCGTCGCGGCGCCCGCCGCCGCCCGCGTGGTAGAGCCCGTGGTCGACGCCGAGCGGGAACCACTCCGCCCGCGCGCCGAAGCGCTCGCGCAGCAGCTCGGCGAGCCACGGGCCGGCGGTCACGTGGAAGAGTCCCTGCTTGTAGGTCTGCTCGGCCCAGCGCGCCTCCGCGGAGGCGGGGAAGAAGTCCGGCTCGTAGTCCTGCACGAGGTAGGCGCGGGCGCTACAGCCGGGGAGCAGCAGCGCGCGCGCCGCGGTCTCCCAGCCGCTTGCCACCACCACGTGCGCGCCCGTCCAGGCGGAGAAGCCGCTGTGCACCTCGGCCGGCACCGAGCCGAAGTGCTCGCGCAGGCGCCGCTCGACGCTGCCCCTGCGCTCGGGAGCCCGCCGGTGCGGGTCCTCGAGCCAGAGCGAGCAGGCATGCCCGCGCGCGGCCAGCGCCCGCACGAGCGCGAGGATCGTGGCCAGCCCGCCGCTGCCGCGCACGAAGGGCGGCACCAGCACCGCGATCCGGAGCCGCTCGCGCCCCGCCGCCTCCGGATCCGTCACAAGCGGCGTGGGACCCGAGCGCGCCAGCGCCCCGATCGCCTCGAAGCGCTCCCGGCCGCGCATCAGCCCGAGCGGATGCGCGACCCGTCGGGCGAGCTCGCGGATCACGCCGGGTTTTCGTCGCTGCCGGACAGCGGAAGCCCCAGGCGCCCCTCGAGCTCGTGGATGTACTTGCGCCACTCGTCGCGCTCCACCTCGAGCGCGCTGAGAAAGGCCAGGTCGTTCTCGCGCTGGCGCTCCCAGCGCCGTCGCTCGATGAGATCCGCCTCTCCGACGGCAGCCGCGGCCGCGAGCCGCGACGCGTTCGGGCCGAGCCCCAGCAGGAAGTGCGTGGGCACAGCGAGGTGGCCGGCCGTGACCTCGACGCTGTGGCCGGCTTCCCCGTCCGCGCCGTCCACGAGCGTCAACGAGCCCTGCAGCGCCACCTGGCGCGCCACCACGTGATCGTCCGGAAGCAGCCGTCGCAGCTCCTCGAAGGCGCCCTCGCCCCACATCGTGTGGTGGAACGGGTTCTCGAGCGCCCAGAAGGCGTCGTTGGGCACGCTGATCACCACGGTGAACTCGTGC
>DASRIC010000029.1:0-37334 GCA_035650215.1 Thermoleophilaceae bacterium | reverse complement strand
CCGAAGCGGACGGCGTCGGCGCCGTGGGCGTCGATCTCGGCCAGCGGATCGATTCCGGTGCCGAGCGACTTGCTCATGCGCCGGCCGTCGGGCGCCTGGATCACCGAGTGGATGTTCACGTCGCCGAACGGGACCTCGCCGGTCAGCTCGATTCCGAACATCACCATCCGCGCGACCCAGAGGAAGATGATGTCGCGCGCCGTCGAGAGAACGTCCGTGGGGTAGAAGGCCTCGAGCTGCGGCGTCTCGCGCGGCCAGCCGAGCGTCGCGAATGGCCACAGGCCGGACGAGAACCAGGTGTCGAGCACGTCCGGATCGCGCTCCCAGCCCTCGCCCTCGGGCGCGCTCTCGCCCACCCAGGTCTCCTCGCCGCGGTACCACACCGGCAGCTGGTGGCCCCACCAGAGCTGTCGCGAGATGCACCAGGGCCGGATGTTCTCGAGCCAGTTCAGGTACACGCCGGTGGACGGGTTCTTTGGATGGAAGCGGAGTCGCCCGTCGCGGGCGGCCTCGATCGCCGGGCGGGCGAGCTCGTTCATGTCGCAGAACCACTGGAGCGAGATCAGCGGCTCGATTCGCCGTCCCGAGCGGTGCGAGTGCGGCACCTCGTGCTCGTAGGGCTGGCTGCCCGAGACGAGCCCCTCCTCGCGGAGCGCGGCCACCACGGCGTCGCGCGCCTCGTCCACCCCCATCCCGCGAAAGCGATCGGGAGCGGCGTCGGTGATCAGGCCGTCCTCGCCGATCACGGACACCTCGTCGAGGCCGTGCGCGCGACCGATCTCGAAGTCGGCCGGATCGTGGCCGGGCGTGATCTTGAGCGCCCCGGTGCCGAACTCGGGATCCACGTGTTCGTCGGCGATGATCGGCAGCCGGCGGCCCACGAGCGGCAGGACCGCGGCCTCGCCCACGAGGCGTGAGTAGCGCGCGTCCTTCGGGTGCACGGCAATCGCGGTGTCCGCGAGCATCGTCTCCGGCCTGACGGTCGCGATCGTGACCGATCCGGAGCCGGACTCGAGCGGGTACTCGACCATGTACAGCGTGTCCTCGACGGTGCGCTGCTCCACCTCGAGGTCGGAGATGGCGGTGCCGAGGCCCGGGTCCCAGTTGACCATGTAGTTGTCGCGGTAGACGAGCCCCTTCTCGTGCAGTTGCACGAACACGTAGGTGACCGCCCGCACGTAGTCGTCGTCCATCGTGAAGCGCTCGTCGGCGTAGTCGAGCGAGGCGCCGAGCGCGCGGAACTGGCTCGTGATCGTGTCGCCGTACTCGCGCCGCCAGTCCCAGACCCGCTTCACGAACTCCTCGCGGCCGATCTCGGAGCGGCTCGAGCCGGCGGCCTCGAGCTGCTTCTCCACCTGACGCTGGGTGGCGATCCCCGCGTGGTCGGTGCCGAAGATCCACTTCGAGCGCCGGCCGCGCATGCGCGCGACGCGCATGCACGCGTCCTGGATCGACGCGTTGAGCGCGTGACCCATGTGCAGGCTGCCGGTCACGTTCGGCGGCGGCACGGCGATCGAGAAGTTCTCGCTCGCGCTGCCGGCCGGCTCGGGGCTGAACACCCCAGCCCGCTCCCAGCGCTCGAACACCCGCGCCTCCACCTCGGCCGGCTCGTAGCGGGTGCGCTCCTCGAGGATCTTCAGACGGTCACCGACCATCGGCGCTGACCCTACTCGCCGGGAAGCGTGGCCACGAAGTCGACGAACTTCCGCGCGTCACGCAGCGGGCGGCCGTGCCCGAACAGCACGAGCTGCGGCTCGAGCGGGGCTAGCTTGCGCGCCGAGCGGCGGTTCTCCACCGGGTCGGGCGTGAGGTACGGCTTGGGCTCGTTGAGGCCCGGCACGCCCGTGGTCACGTTCACGTTGTTCAGCACGTCGCCGAGGATCAGCACGCCGTCGGACTCGCGCCAGTAGGCCACGTGCCCGGGCGAGTGACCGGGCACGTCGATCACCTTGAAGCCGGCCACCTCGTCGCCCTCGCGCAGCGCGCGGTCGACGTTGCGGCCCGGCCCGGCCCAGTGCCTCAGCGCGAAGCGGTTGAACGGGTGCGACCCCTGGCTCTCCGCGATCAGCTCGGGCTCCTCGGCGTAGGGCACGTCGCGCTCGCCCACCCAGTAGGGGATGCCGAGCTTGCCGCACACCTCGTCGGACGCGCCCTGGTGGTCGGGATGCGCGTGCGTGAGCGCGTGGGCGCTCACCTCGCGGTCCTCGATCTGACGCAGGATCCGCCTGCCCGCGCGGCGCGTGGCCGCGTCGATCAGCACGTCCTCTACGAGGTAGACGTTGATGCCGTCCGGCGGGAAGCCCTTCAGCTGCCACACGCCGTCGGCGAGCTGCTTCAAGCGGACTCGGCGTGCGCCTCGCCGGCCTCGGCGTCGTCGTCATCCGACACCGCCTCGGTCACGAGCGTGGGCTTGAGGCCCTTCTCGATCGTCTCCTTCGTGACCACGCACTTCTTCACGTCGCGGCGCGAGGGCAGCTCGAACTGCACGTCGAGCAGCGTCTCCTCCAGGATGGAGCGCAGCCCGCGGGCGCCGGTCTCGCGGTCGAGGGCGCGGTCGGCGATCGCCTGGAGAGAGTCGTCGGCGAACACCAGCTCGATGCCGTCGAACTGGAAGAAGCGCTGAAACTGCTTGACGAGCGCGTTGCGGGGCTCGGTCAGGATCGTGACCAGGTCGTCGCGCGTGAGCTGGTGGATCACCGAGCACACCGGCAGCCGGCCGATGAACTCCGGGATCAGCCCGTAGTCCACGAGGTCCTCCGGCAGCACCCGCTCGAACAGGTCGCCGGTGTCCTTGTTGTGCTTCGACGACACCGTGGCCCCGAAGCCCACGCCCTTGTGCCCGATTCGCCGCTCGACCACCTTGTCGAGGTCCGCGAACGCCCCGCCGCAGATGAACAGGACGTTCGTGGTGTCGATCGTGAGGAACTCCTGGTGCGGGTGCTTGCGCCCGCCCTGCGGCGGCACGCTCGCCACCGTGCCCTCGAGGATCTTGAGGAGCGCCTGCTGAACGCCCTCGCCCGACACGTCGCGCGTGATCGACGGGTTGTCCGCCTTGCGCGCGATCTTGTCGACCTCGTCGATGTAGATGATCCCCGTCTCGGCCTTCTTCACGTCGAAGTCGGCGGCCTGGATCAGCTTGAGGAGGATGTTCTCCACGTCCTCGCCCACGTAGCCGGCCTCCGTCAGCGCCGTGGCGTCCGCGATCGCGAACGGCACGTTCAGGATCTTCGCGAGCGTCTGGGCGAGCAGTGTCTTGCCGCAACCCGTGGGCCCGAGCAGGAGGATGTTGGACTTCTGAAGCTCGAGGTCCTGCTCGCCCTCGGACTGCATCATCTGCACGCGCTTGTAGTGGTTGTAGACCGCGACGGAGAGGGTGCGCTTGGCGGGCTCCTGGCCGACCACGTACTCCTGGAGGACGGAGTAGATCTCCTTCGGCTTCGGGAGGTTCTCGAGGTCGAAGGTGGGAGCGCCCGTGAGCTCCTCGTCGATGATCTCGTTACAGAGATCGATGCATTCGTCGCAGATATAGACGCCCGGACCGGCGATCAGCTTCTTGACCTGTCGCTGCGACTTGCCGCAGAAGCTGCACAGAAGTTGTTCGTTCGAGTCCGTGGGTCGAGCCACAAATCTCTCCTCAGAGAGCCGAGGGTATCAGCGGTGCTTCGCCCAGGTAGATACTCGACGGATGTTCTGCTCCCTTCAACCCGGGAGCCGATTTGCGTCGCCGCGGGCTAGTGCTTCGCGATCACGCGGTCGATGAGCGAATACTCCTTCGCCTCCTCGGCGCTCATGAAGTAGTCGCGCTCGGTGTCGCGCGTGACCTTGTCGAAGTCCTGGCCGGTGTGGTGAGCGAGGATCTTGTCGAGTCGGCGGCGCACGTCGATGATCTCGCGCGCGTGGATCTCGATGTCGGTGGCCTGGCCCTGGAAGCCTGAGCTCACCTGGTGGATCAGGATCTTCGCGTTGGGCAGCGACATGCGCTTGCCGGAGGCGCCGCCCGCCAGCAGCAGGGCGCCCATGGACATCGCGATGCCGACGCAGATCGTCTGAACGTCCGGCTTGACGAACTGCATCGTGTCGTAGATCGCGAGGCCCGCGTACACCGACCCGCCGGGCGAGTTGATGTAGAGCGAGATGTCCTTGTCCGGGTCCTCCGACTCGAGGTGGAGGAGCTGGGCCACGATCAGGTTGGCGATCTCCTCGGTGACCGGGGTGCCGAGGAAGACGATTCGCTCGTTCAGGAGGCGCGAGTAGATGTCGAACGCGCGCTCCCCGCGGGAGGTCTGCTCGACGACCATCGGGACGAGTGGGCTCATAGGGTGGGCGAGTCTAGCGACGATGCCCCAGCAGCCGGGCCACGGTGAACGCCACCCGGCGGGGCTCGTGCACCACCTGTCGCCAGGTGAAGCGGACAACTCTGAGTCCGGCGAGCGCGAGCCGCTGGTCACGCAGGCGATCGGACTCGAAGGCGCGGCGGGCGGCGTGGACCGCCCGGCCGTCGGTCTCGATCACGAGCCGCTCGCGGCGCCAGAGGAAGTCCACCTGGAGCGGCGGCCCGCCGTCGGGCGGGGTGACCCAGGCGCCCACCTCGGGGCCCGACGTGCCGACCGCCCTCACGATCGCCAGGAAGCGCTCCTCCAGCTCGCTCTCGGTGAGCATCGGCGTGGCGTACTCCCGCAGGACGCGACGGAGGACCGCGGCGCCCCGGCGCGGGCCCGCGCGGTCGAAGACGCCCAGGATCTCGGCTTTGTCGACGGCTCGCTCGACGTCCCGGGGGGTGGACTCGTCCCCCAGGTCGACCAGCGTCCGCGCGATCGACGTGCACGGGATGCCGTCGACGACGGTCCGGTCCTCGGCGGCGAGGGTGAGGCTCTCGCGCGCCCGGATTCCATCGCGCGAGCGCACGCCGGCACGCGGGAGGCATACGTGGACGATGCGCCCGCGCTCTGGCAGCAGGTGGTGCAGGGCGGACGCCGAGCGATCCGCGAGCAGGGCGCTCGGACCGTAGGCCAGTGCGCCGGCCCGCCACCAGCCGGGACGGGCGAGGTCCGGCCGGCCGACGCCGTACACGCCGCGATGAATCCTGAACAGCCAGCCGCCTCGCGCCCGTCTGGCGGCGGCCGAGTGCCCGATGCCGAGGACCCGCAGCTCCGCCGAGCTCACCACCCAGTGACGAGGGGCCGCGTAGGCCAGGAGCGCCGCGTCCCCGCCCAGCTCCTGCAGAAACTCGCGTCCCCGGTGAGAAACTGCAGGATCCTCGCGCATGAGCGGCAGTCTGAGCCGCCCCGGCGCACCGGTGGGTTGGCGTGGGTTACAACCGCGCTACGAGGCCGCTACGAGCGGGGCGTCCAGATCTCGCCCGAGCCGCGCTCCACGCCCTCCTTGTCGGGCGTCCAGAGCTTCTCGCGGGCGGCGGCCGTGTCGGCCGGGATGGCCTTGGCGTGCTCGACCACGAGGTCCACCGCCTTGCGCATCGCGATGTCCTCGCGGAGGGCCTCCTCGGCGCCCTGGGCGCGGGCGCGCTTGAGAGCGCGCTTGAGCTGCTTGTCGCTTGCGTCGGGCGGCGCCGCGGCGCGCAGCGCCTCGTCGACCTCGTCGTCGGTGACCTCGATTCCCTCGGCGGCGACGATCGCCGCCAGCACCGCCTCGCGCTTGAGCGCGGTCTCGGCCTCGGGCTCGGACTCGCTGACGAGCTCCTCCTCGGTCTTGCCGGTGAACTCGAGGTAGCGCTGCGGGTCGAGGCCCTGCTGGGTGAGCCGGCGCGCGGTGCGGTGCCACATCTCGTGCGCCTTCGAGTGCACGAGCTCGTGCGGGACCTCGATCGTCGCGCCCGCCACCACCGCGTCGACCGCGGCCTCGCGGAACTCGGCCTCGATCTGCTGGCCGTCGGCCTCTTTCAGCCGCTGCTCGAGCTCCTCGCGGAGCTCGTCGAGGGAGTCGTAGCCGCCGGCCTCGGCGGCGAAGTCGTCATCCAGCTCGGGGAGGCGCTTCTCCTTGACCTCTTTGACCTCGACGCTGAAGACGGCGTCCTTGCCCGCCAGGTGCTCCGCCTGGTAGTCGTCGGGGAAGGTCACGTTCACCGAGAGCTCCGCGCCCGCGCCGGCGCCCACGAGCTGCTCCTCGAAGCCCGGGATCAGCCGGCCGGAGCCGAGCTCGGCCACGTGGCCGCGCGCGCTCCCGCCCTCGAACTCCTCGTCGTCGATCCGGCCGGCGAAGTCCATCACCACGAAGTCGCCGTCGGCCGCCTCGCGATCCACGGTCTCGAGGGAGGCGAGCGCCTCGCGCATGCGGTCAAGCTCGGCCTGCATCGCCTCCTCGTCGATGCCCGCCTCGCGCCGGCCGACCTCGACGCCCCTGTAGTCGCCCAGCTTGGCGGGCGGCACGATCCCGACCTCGATGGTGAACGCGAGGGGCGAGCCCTTCTCGGGAAGGTCCGCGAGATCCACCTTGGGGTCGCCGACGGCGGTGATGCCCGCCGTGGTGAGTGCCTCCTCGTACCAAGCCGGCAGGCCGCGCCGGACCGCCTCGTCGAGCACGGCCTCGCGGCCGACCTGCTGGATCACGACCCGGGAGGGCACCTTGCCGGCGCGGAAGCCCGGGACGCGCATCTCGCGCCCGATCGCCGACGCCGCCGTCTCCATCTCGCGCTCGAGCGCGCCGCTCGCCACCTCGACGTCCACGCGCACCCGCGAGTCGCCGAGCTCGGTCGTCTTGGTGCTTATGGCCCCGGTCATCGGGCGCTGACGATAGCCGAGGGGCGTAGGCTGCCGCCCGTGCGCCGGGGAGCGAGTGAACGGCTTCAGGCCTGGGTGGTCACCGGCCCGCTCGGGCACCTGTGGAGCGCGCTCGCCGACATCGTGGTGCTGCTGGCCCGCTACTCGCGGGAGCGCGTGCTGCGCTGGCGCATGCCCCCTCCGTAGGAGGCGAGGTCGAGCACGAACGCGAACACGACCCAGAACCACTCGATCCCCTCGACCCCTCCGACCGGCGACCACGCGAGCGCGTAGACGAGCGTGGTGAGCGGGAGGAAGATGAGGCCGGCGAGCGGCAGCAGCCACGAGTCGTAGGCGCGCTCGACGTCGTCGCCGAAGATCCACACCATCGCGAGCGCGAAGCGCGGGAAGAATCCTGCAGTGAGCACGAGCAGGCAGCCCATCGGCGCCAATCCTACGCCTGGGCGAGGATGACCACGAGCGTTCCGAGCGCCAGCGCCGTTGCCATCAGGCTGAGGGCGAGCGCGCCGCGCTCGCCGAGGCCGCGCCAGTCGCCCTCCTCGAGCGCACGCTCGACCTGGCGGCGCCGCACCGCGGCGCCGGCGAACACGATCGCGGCGAGCAGCGCGTAGCCGCAGCCGAGCACGATGTAAGCGGTGCGGCCCTCGTCCACGAGCTCGGGCACGACCCCGCCGACCGCCACGGAGGCCGTCGAGGCGGCGATGCCCGAGCGCCACCACGCGAGCCAGGTGCGCTCGGCCGCTAGCCGGGTGCGCCGCGTCACGTCGTCGCGGCTATCCGGCTCGCTCACGCGTCCTCCGCCGGGCGAGCCGCTCGATCTGCGCGCCGTGGAGCTCGCTCGTGACCGCGCCCACCACCGCTCCGATCACGATCACGAACCCCATCACGACCAGGAACGATTGCAGCGCGAACGCGATCCCGATCAGGCCGTAGCGCTCGGCGGACCAGGTCATGGCGACCGGGAGGTAGATCGACGACGCCACCGTGGCGAGCGCGGCGAGCAGCCCCGAGACCAGCGCCCCCGGCGCGAGCCGGTGCCACTCGATCCGGCCGTGCAGCAGGATCATCGGCGTGCCGAGCCAGAGCACGAAGCCGGTGGCGGTCGATGCGACCACGGCGAGCACGATGCCGATGTCGCGAAATGCCTCGCGCAGCGGTCCGGCGATCACGATCCAGGCGGCGAATGCGGCGAGCCAGACGAGGCTCCACCACGCCTCCCGGAGCGGGGCCTTCTCGACCTCGTACGAGCGCTCGAACATCCGCTGCATCGCCCGCGCGAACGACGTCGTGGACAGGACCAGGATGATGATCGAGACCCAGGTCACGGCGCTCTCGGTCTCGCCCGCGCTGTTGAAGAGCGCGCTCATGCTGCGCTCGGCGCTGCCGCTCAGGTTGAACGCGTCGTCGATCTTGTCCGCGAGGTCGCCGTCCCCGGGACCGAAGGCGGCGACCACGACGAGGAACGGGATCAGCGACGTGAACGCCTGGGCCGCCAGGACGGTGGCCTGCTGTGAGCCCTCGATCTCAACGAAGCGGCGCAGGCTGCGGGCGCCGAAGTCGAGGACCGCGGCCGGGAGCTCGGGAACCCTCAACGCTCGCCGAGGCCGGCGCCCAGCAGGTGAAGCTCCCGGGCGCGCCGCACGCACTCGCGACGATCGACCACGTCGAGCTTGCGGTAGACGTGCTTCAGGTGGGTCTTGACGGTGTTCACTGAGACGTACATCTCGCCGGCGATCTCCGCGTTGGACATCATCGTCGGCAGATAGCGAAGCACGGCCAGCTCGCGCTCGCTGAGCGGCTCGAGCAGCGGCCGGACGGAGCTGCGCGCGGCCGGCCCGGGCCCGGCGCCGAGGGCCGCCAGCAGGCCGTCGGCGAACGCGCGGTGGGCGGTGCCGCGCGCCACCAGGCGGCGCAGCAGCGAGCGCAGTGGCGGCCCGTAGCGCAGCAGCACGTTCTCGTAGCCGCGCGGCTCAGCCAGGTCGAGCGCGCGCTCCATCGAGGCGAGCGCCCCGTCCTCGTCGCGGAGCGCGTCCCGCGCGATCGCATCGAGCAGCCGGGCCTCCGTGCGCGCGAACGGCAGCAGGGGCTCACGGCCGTCCTCGAGGAAGCGTTCGAGGGCCGTCAGGGCGGCGGCGGGGTCGCCCGCGGCCAGCTCGAGGCGAGCGAGCCCGACGAGCGGATCCGGACCGGCTTCGTCGCCCAGCTCGACAAGCCGCTTGCGCGAGCGGCCCGGCTCGCCGAGGGCGAGCCACAGGTCCGCCTCCGTGAGCGCGGCCGAAACGCCGAGGAACGCCGGCAGCGGCCCGTTGGCTGTCGCCACGTGGAGCACGTCCATCGCTCCAACGGGGTCGCCGTCGAGCGCCCGCAGCCGGGCGCGCACGACGGCCACGGTCGCGGCGAGCAGCGGATCGCCCGCGCGCGCGACGGTGGCGCTCGCGCTCGCGGCGGCCTCGCGCGCCTGCGGCAGCTCGTTGCGCCAGAGATGCAGGGTGGCGAGAGTGGAGTAGGCGATCGCGGCATGCGCCACACGCGTCCAGCCGCGCCGCTCGGCCAGCTGGATCGCCGTGCGGGCGCGCTTCCAGGCGCCGTCGAGGCGCCCGTCGCGCGCGTCGATAGCGGCGGCGTAGCACTCGGCGAGGAAGTGCACGAAGTCGTTGCCGCACTCGAGCGCGAGGCCGGCGGCCTGCTGGAGGTGCTGGCCGGCCTCCTCGGTCCCGGCCGCCCAGAACTCGGCGATGCCGACGTTGGCGAGCGTCAGCGCTCGCACCTCGACCGCGAGCGTGCGCTCCCAGGGCTCCTCGAGCACCTGGCGCGCGGCGCTGAGCGCCCGGTCGAGGTCGCCCCCCAGGCGGGCGCGGTAGAGGTCGAGCGCCGTGGCCGCGACCGCGAAGCGCCGCGCGCGCGGCGGCGAGAGCCCGGGTGCCAGCTCAGTGGCGCGCGCGAGCAGCTGGTCGGCGGCCCCGGCGTCGCCCGTCTCGAGCAGCATGCCGGCCTTGGCCAGCGCGAGCTCCGCCTCGCTGTCCACCACGGCGTCGGGGATCGAGCGCACGAGCTCGAGCAGAGTCGCGCCGTGTCCGCGCACCACGAGCACGAGCCAGCGTTCCCCCACGAGCTCGGCGGCGAGCGCCCAGTCGCGCGCGTCGATCGCGTGCCGGATCGCCGCGGTCGAATTGCCGCGTTCGGCGTGCCAGCGGCTGGCCAGCCTGTTGAGCTCCGGCAGCTCGTCCGGGATGCGCCGGCGCGCCTCGGCCCGCACTACCTCCCGGAACAGCGGGTGGTAGCGGTACCAGCCGGCGCCACCGGCCACCTCGCTCACGAAGCCGTCCTCGCCCGCGAGCTCGCGGAGCTCGCGGGCGCCGCCGAGGCGTCCGGTGAGCGCGTCGGCCAGGTCCCCGTCCACCTGCCGCACGATCGCGGTGCGCATGAGAAAGTCGAGCCGCCCGTCCGGCAGGCGAGCCACCACCTCGGCCATCAAGTAGTCGCTCACCGCCCGGTTGTTGCCGGCGAAGCTCGTGATGAACGCGTGCGGATCGGGCTCGCGCTCGAGCGAGAGCTCGGCCAGGCGCAGCCCGGTGGCCCAGCCCTCTGTGCGGCGCCACAGGAGCTCGAGGTCCTCGCGCGCGAGGCCGAGGCCGCGCAGGAGCTCCTCCGCCTCCTCGAGCTCGAAGCGGAGCTCGCCCGCCCGGATCTCCGCCATCGTGCCCGCCACGCGCAGGCGCTGAAGGCGCAGCAGCGGGTCGCTGCGCGTGGCGGCGATCAGGCGCAGGCCGGCGGAAGGGCTCTCGAGCAGGCGGTCGAGGTCGGCGAGCACCTCGCTCCCGCTCACCAGGTGCAGGTCGTCGAGCACCATAACCAGCGGCCGCTGCAGGCGTGTGAGCTCGTTGAGCGCCTGGACGAGGAACCCGTCGATGCGCTCGTTCGGAGGCACGGCGAGCCCGGCCAGCTCCGGACACGCCTGGCCTGCGGCCGCCACGGCGTGCGACCAGAACTGGCGCCGGTCCGCCTCCTCGGGGCCGAGCGAGAGCCAGGCGACCGGCCCCGGCGCGCTGCCCTGGGCCACCCACTCCGCGAGCAGGGCGGTCTTCCCCGAGCCCGCCGGAGCGGAGACGAGCGTGAAGGGCCGCCTGACCGCGCCGTCGAGGAGCTCTACGAGCCGTGGCCGGGGAACAAGGCCGATCGACGGAACGGGCGCGGCGAGCTTGGTGGCCGGTAGCGCCGCCATCCGTGCTGCGGAGTCTACGGCCGCCGTGCTACGCCGCGCGAGAGCGCTGGCCGCCGTAGGTGGCCAGTCCGTAGATGATGAGGATGTCGATTGCGAAGATCGCGAGCGACCAGAATGGATAGCCCGGGATCGAGAGCAGCGCGAAAACCGCGCTGAGGCTGGCGCCCACGATCCCGATCCACTTGCCGAATCCCCCGCCGGACCAGATCGAGAAGGCGGCGAAGAGCTGGACCACGCCCACGATCGCGATGATCCACCCCCAGGTGTTGAGGTCGCTGATGATGAAGCGCTTGTCCTCGACGAAGAAGTTCGCGTTGTCGATCGCCGCGATTCCCCACACGAGGTTCAGAGTCCCCGCGATGAGAATCATGATGCCGGCGAACGTCAGCCAGCCGGCCCCGGTCGTGCTGTCGTCCATCAGAAGCTCCTCCTTCTGGGCTGTTGGTGTTGACATGGGGACAGCGTCCGGCCGCGGGCGGCCACTTGTCATCCCCTAGCCGGCGAAATCACCTAGGGGATTCCGCCCCGCAGGGGATGCGTGCGGGCGCCCAGGCCGCGACCATCGCTCGTCACATGCGTTACCTGCTCGTCGTCGATGGGAGACTGAGCCAGCGGTTCGCCGCCGGCCTCGAGGGAGTCACGGTCGAGACCCTCGGCGGAACGACTGCGCTGTCGGCCGAGGTGGGGAGCGCGGCCGAGCTCGACACGCTGCTCGCACGCCTCGGCGACCTCGGACTCGAGCTCACGAGCCTGAGCCAGGTGGAGCGTCCGTGAGGTACGCGATCGTCGTCCGCGGCGCGGTCGACCCTCGCAACGTCGAGGGCCTCGCGGGGCTCGAGGTGCGCATGCGCGACGCACGCACCGAGCTCGTGGGCGAGATCGTGGACCAGTCGCAGCTCGTGGGGATCCTGTCGCGGCTCTCGCGGGCCGGCATCGAGGTGATCAGCGCCACGCCTGTCGGAACCCCCGAGTAAGATCGGCCGGCGGGGACCGTCCCGCCCGGCCCGACACGTGTGAGCCCCAGCGATCCCCCCATCGAGCTGGTTGTGACGAAGCTGTGGCCCCCGGCTTCGCGGTCGGTGCATGTCGCGCGCGCCCGGCCGCTCGACCTTCTGCGGGCCGGCGAGGGGCGCACGCTCACGCTCGTGGACGCCCCGGCGGGGTCCGGCAAGACGACGGCGGTGGCCCAGTGGCTCGCGGCGGACGCCGACCGGCGACCGGGGTGCTGGTTCTCGGTCGACCGCAGCGACAACGACCCGACCCGCTTCTGGACCTACGTGATCATGACGGTGCGCCAGGCGATTCCGGGCTTCGGGGACCAGCCGCTGTCGGCCCTGAGCGGATCGGTGGACGTCGGGACCTCGGTGCTGCCGGCGCTCATCAACGAGCTGGCCGCCTGGGACCGCGGGCTCGCGCTGGTGATCGACGACTACCACCTGATCGCGAATCCGGCCATCCACTGGCAGCTCGAGCATTTCCTCGAGCGGCTCCCCGAGCGCGTGCAGGTGGTGCTCTCGACTCGGGTGGACCCGCCGCTGCCGCTCAGCCGCTGGCGCGGGCGCGGCCAGCTCGCCGAGCTGCGAGCCGCTGAGCTGCGCTTCGAGGCGCCCGAGGCCGAGGAGCTGTTCGGCCGCATGGACCTGGGGCTGGCGAGCGAGGACGTGACCCGGCTGCTCGAGCGCACCGAGGGCTGGGCGGCCGGCCTGTCGCTCGCGGGCCTGTCGGTGGCCGGTCGGGAGGACCCGGCGGCCTTCGTGCGCGACTTCGCCGGCACCGACCGCCACGTGGTCGACTACCTGGCCACGGAGGTGCTCGAGCGCCAGCCACCCGAGGCGCAGCGCTTCCTGGTCCGCTGCTCGGTGCTCAGCCGCCTCTCCGGCCGCCTCTGCGACGCCGTGCTCGAGCGCCCGGGCTCGGCGCGGGTGCTGGCGGACCTCGAGCACTCGAACGCCTTCGTGATGCCGCTCGGCCACACGCGCGAGTGGTACCGGCTCCATCATCTGTTCGCGGAGGTGCTGGCGAACGAGCTGCGGAGCACGGAGCCCGCGCTGATCCCCGCGCTCCACCGGCGGGCGAGCCGCTGGTACGGGTCCGAGGGCTTGGTCTTCGAGGCGGTGGAGCACGCCGTGGAAGCCCGCGACGCACGCCTCGTGGCGGACCTGCTGATGCCGGTGGTGTTCGACTACGTGTCGAGCGGTCAGGGCACGACCGTGCTGGGCTGGCTCGACCGCCTCGGCGAGGAGCTCGTGGCAAGCGAGTCGCGGCTCTGCCTGAGCGGCGCGACGGCCAGCCTCGTGCTCGGCGAGGGCCCGGGCACCGCCCGCTGGCTCGACCTGGCGGAGCGCCGTGCCTACGACGGGCCGCTGCCGGGCGGTCCGGCCTCGATCGACGCCGGCATCGCGGCGATCCGGGGCGTGACCACGAGCGGCCGCGTGCTCCACCACCTCGACGCCGCCCGCACCGCCGTCGAGCTCTCGCGCGAGGACACCTCGCCCTGGAGGCTGCTCGCCCAGGGCGCGCTCGGGCTTGCGCTCTACTGGAGCGGCGAGCCCGAGCAGGCGCGCCCGTGGATCGAGGGGCCGGCGCGGCTCGCCCCGCCCCTGCTCAGCTGCACGGCCAACGGCTTGCTCGCAATGATCGCGGCAGACGCCGGCGACCCGGACGCCGCCGATCGGTTTGCCGGCGAGGGGCGCGCGATCGCGCGGGAGCACCATCTCGAGACGAGCCCGCCCTTCGGGCGCGTGCTTCTGGCGGACGCGCGTGTCGCGTGGCTGCGCGGAGCACTGCCGGTGGCGGCGAGCTCGCTCGAGCAGGCGGTCGAGGTGCTGCGCCTCGGCCCATATCCGTATGAGACGGCGGACGCGCTGCTCGCCCTCGCGGAGGTCCGCCACCTGGCGGGCGCGCACGGCGCGGCGCGCGCGGCGCTGTTCGAAGCCCGCACGCGGCTGGACGGCATCCAGGAGCTCGGCATCCTGCGGATGCGCTGGGAGCAGGCCGAGGCGCGGCTCGCGCGGCCGGCCGCCGCGCGCGCCGCCGCGTCCTCCCGCGACGAGCTGAGCAGCCGCGAGCTCGAGGTGCTGCGCATGCTCCCCTCGGCGCTCTCCGAGGCACAGATCGGCGAGGAGCTGTTCATCTCCTACCACACGGCGCACAGCCACATTCGGGCGATCTACCGCAAGCTCGGCACCACTTCACGGGCCCAGACGGTCGAGCGGGGGAGGGCCACCGGCCTGCTGCCGAGCGCGCTGATCCGGGCCGAGGCGGGCTCGGGGGAGCTTGTCTAGACCATCTAGCCCGGGCCGCCTCAGGCCCAGCCCGCCACGTCCGCCCCGCCCTCCTGGGTGATGCGGGCGCCGAAGCGGATGAGGGCCGGGTGGGAGGCGACCTTGCCGGCCACGAGCGCCTCGCCCTGGCGGAAGGTCGTGGCGCGATCGATCAGTCCGGGCGGCACGAACGAGAAGACGTCGGTCACGTGGCCGAGGTCCGCGATCGAGTTCATCCGCATCAGCGCGAGGTTGTCGCACTGCGAGAGCACGTTCTCGTGCACCTTCTGCGGGCGCTGTGTGACCACGATCAGGTAGAGGCCGAACTTGCGGCCCTCGCCGGCGATCCGGATCGCATCCTCGGTGGCGAGCGCCGTGAGCGGATCGCTCGGTGCGGCCGGGCAGACGTTGTGGGCCTCGTCGATCACGATCGCGATCGGCTCGCGCTCCGCACGCCGGCTCCAGAGGCGCCCCAGCAGGCTGCCGGCCACGAGCGAGCGCTCGGCGCTCGTGGCGAGCGAGCCGAGATCCGCCACCAGGCAGCGGATGTCCCCGTTTGCGAGGTCGTCGAGCAGCGAGACGTCGTCGTCGCGCGACCAGATGCCGAACCGGTCGACGCCCAGGTTGGTGGCGCGGCGCACCAGCCCCCGGGCCTCCTCCCCTCCACGCGCGAGGTCCTCGAAGCTCTCCGGCGTGGCGGTCTCGGCGACGGCCGCCAGCTCCGCATACTCGTCGCGGTCGGCCACCGGATCGAGCCGCAGGAGCGCCGCCTGGTGCGCCGCGCCGAGGTCGCGGAAGCGCAGCCCCAGGCGCCCGGCGCCCTCCACGCCGCTCCGCACAACGATCGGCCCGGCGCGCTCCGCGAAGCGCTCGGCCGCCGCGGCCTCCGCGTCGGGGCGGGGCTCGCCCAGGCGCACGTAGTCGGAGTTGGGGTCGAGCACGAGCAGCCGCAGGCTCGTCTCGCTCAGAAGCTGCTCGAGCAGCACGCCGAGCGAGTAGGTCTTGCCCGAGCCGGACTGGCCGCAGAGGAAGGTGTGGCGGCCGAAGCCGCTCGCGTCGAGCTCGAACGGAACACCCGGCGCGAGGGCCAGCTCGCCCACCGGTAACCGTGCGCCCGGCGCCCGCGTGCGCTCCGACCACGCCCCGACCTCACCCGGCGTGGCGGGGCGCACCTGCGCGTCGTGGAAGGGCCGCACACCGGTGTCGAGCAGCGCCCCGGTCCCGCGCGCCGCGCGCACCAGCACCTGACCGCGGCCGCCGGGCACCGCGAGCTCGCGCGACTCCATCGCCAGTGACAGCACTTGACCGAGATGGCTCTCGGCGCCGGCGTCGACGGACACGTAGCCGCCCGCCTCGAGCTCGAGCCCGTGCAGCGAGGCCTGGTACTCGAAACGGCGCCCGTCGACGGACGTCGCGAGCGGGAGCACGGCGGCCTCGAGGGCGTCGCGCAGCCCCCGGTACTCCTCGATCGCCGCCAGGTGATTGCTCACGCCTCGATCCTCTCGCAGCCGAGGGTCACTCGCCTCACCCGACCGGGGTGATGCTCCCTCCGCCCGGCGTCCCCGGCAGAATGACGCGCGTGGCAGGCCCGCCCGACCGGATCTCCCACCCCGGCCTGCGCCTGGCGGTGCTGCCGGTCGCGGTGATCACCGCCGGCATCGTGCTCGCTGTCGTGCTGCCCGAGGTCGACCGCGCGGTCGACCTCGAGCTCGGGATCGAGAAGGATCCCGACAGCGCCCGCGCCGCGCTGTCGGCCATGGCCAGCGGCATGATCGCGTTCACCGGGTTCGTGTTCTCGGCGGTGGTGCTGGTCGTCCAGTTCGGCTCGACGGCCTTCTCGCCTCGGCTGCTGCGCGTGCTGCGCGACGACACCATCCCCCGACTCGCCCTCGGCGTGTTCACGGCCACTTTCCTGTACGCGCTCGTGCTCACGCAGCTGATCGACGACCGCCAGACGCCCACGATCTCCCTGCTGACGGCGCTGCTCCTGCTGCTCGGGAGCGTCGCGATGCTCCTGGCGCTGCTCTACCGGCTCACCGAGTCGCTGCGGGCGAGCGCGATCGTCCGCGAGGTCGGGGACCGCGGCCGCGCCGTGATCACCACCACCTATCCCGACCCCTTCAGCGCTCCCGCTCCGGACCGGGTGCCTGCCGAGCGCCCCGCCGTCCCGATCCAGGTGATCCGGCACGAGGGGCAGCCCGGGTACATCGTGAGCGTCGACCGGGAGGCCGTGGCGGAGCTCGCCCGGCGGGCCGACGCCAAGGTGGTGCTCGCCACCTCGGTGGGCGACCACCTGCACCGCGGCCGGGCGCTGTTCGAGGTGTACGGCGAGACGCCGATCGACGAGGCCGCGCTGCGAGCGACCGTGCCGCTGGGCGACGAGCGCACCGTGGAGCTCGACCCGCCGTTCGCGCTCCGGCTGCTCGTGGACGTGGCGAACAAGGCACTCTCGTCCGCGATCAACGACCCGACGACGGCCGTGCAGGCGATCGACCAGCTCGAGAGCCTGCTGCGGCGGCTCGCCGACCGCCGGCTCGGCATCGGCGTGGTGACCGACGGCGAGGGCGCGGAGCGCTTCGTCTACCCGACGCCGCGCTGGGAGGACTACCTGTCGCTGGCGGTCGACGAGATCCGCCGCTTCGGCACGGGCTCCTTCCAGATCTGCCGGCGCCTGCGCGCGCTGCTCGAGGACCTTCACGACGAGGTGCCCGAGGAGCGCCGGCCGGCGATCGAGGACCGCCTGCGCCGCCTCGAGTTGGACGTCGAGCGGAGCTTCCCCGACCCGGCTGACCGCGAGGAGGCGCTCACTCCCGACCGCCAGGGCATCGGCTCGCCCGGCCCGATGCGCCGCGGGCTGGTCGCCCGCGACCCCCCACCGTGATCGCGGCGCTCGGCTGGGGCGCCCTCGCCGCGTCGTCGCTCGTGATCGGCGCGCTGGCGGGCGTGGCGCGCCCCTGGCCGCCGCGCGTGGTCGGGCTCGTGCTCGGCTTCGGCGCGGGCGCGCTGATCAGCGCGGTCTCGTTCGAGCTCGCCGAGGAGGGCCTGCAGGTGGCGAGCGGCGGGGCCGTGGCCGCCGGGCTCGCGCTCGGCGCGCTCACCTACTACGTTGCCGACGGCCTGATCGGGCGGCGCAGCGGCGGCTCCGACGCCGGCTCTTCCCTCGCGCTCGGCGCCTTCCTCGACGGGATCCCCGAGCAGCTCGTGCTGGGGCTCGGCGTGGCCATCGGCGATGGGGTGAGCGCCGGCCTGCTGGCGGCGATCTTCGTGTCGAACCTGCCCGAGGCGATCGGCTCGGCCACCGCGATGCGCGCGGGCGGCGTGGCCCGCGCGACCATCATGCGCCTCTGGCTCGGGGTCGCGGGCGTGTGCACGGTGGCCTCGGTGATCGGCTTCGCGGTGGCCGACAGCCTGTCCGACGAGCTGCAGGGCGGCGCCAACGGCTTCGCCGCCGGAGCGCTGATCGTGATGTTGGTCGACTCGATGATCCCGGACGCCACGCGGCAGGCGGGCAGGACCACCGGGCTCGTGACCACGCTCGGCTTCGCCGTGGGCGCGGGCCTCTCCGCCGCGAGCTGACGCTCGCCCGGCGCTGTCACCCGTCCAGCTGGATCCCGAGCAGCGCTCCCACGATCTCGCCCCGTGCTCTCCGTGCCCTGGCGCTCGAGCACCACGATCTCGTCCGAGTCCGTGTCCTTGGCGATGAACTCGGCCATTCGCTCTCCCCTCTCGCCTAGGGACTCGCGCCACCCGCCAGTAGCGCCGCCTTCTCGCGTTCGAACTCGGCCTGGTCGAGCACGCCGCGCTCGCGCAACTCGGCGAGCCGCTCGAGCTCGCCCGCGCGCCCGCCTCCGCCTCGGCCGGGCAGCCGCAACGAGGGCCGCCGTGGCGGCGGCTGGTCGGGGAACTCCTCCACGGTGCGCCGGCGTAGCCACTCGAGCCACGCGAACGCGAGGACGGTGAAGATGAGGATCGTCCAGAAGCGCTGGGTCCAGGGTACGGGCCCCCAGATCACCAGCAGCAGGATTAGGGCGCCGAGGGCGGCGCGCGTCCAGCCTGGGTGCTCGCGCAGAGCGTAGGCGGACATCCGGCGAAGAGCGGTAGCCCGCCGGCCTGCCCCCGCCAGCCAGGCACCGGCCATCACGAACAGCCCGAACAGCAGCGTGCCCTGAGCCACCTCCGCCAGCAGCGAGGTCGAGATCTCCCAGACGTTGTCCCCGATGGCGCTCGCGTTGGGGGAGTCGGCAAGCGCATTTACCACCGCGTTCTCGGCCAGCCGACGGAAGGCAAAGATCGCGACCCCGGCGAACACGAGGCAGCCACCGACGGTCACGGCGGTGCGGCGGCGATCCGGCGAGAGCGCGATCGCCCCGGCAAACGCGAGCACCGCGAGCACGACGAGGACCCACACCAGCGTCTGGAAGAGGTCGACCGCCTCCTGTGCGGTCTCGAGCTCGTCGGGCTTGACGACCTGGAGCGAGGCGACCTCCGGCGGGAGCCGGTCGGCGAGGCCGGGGGGCAGCCCGGTGCTATCCGCGATCTGCTGGAACAGCGTCTTGAGCTCGAGCGCCACGCCCTGGTCCTGGAGGGTGCCCTCGAGGACGGCGACGAGCTTGCTGTGGGCCACCCGGTTCGCCGTCTCCCATGCCTGGAGCGCCGGCGCGCTCCCGAGCAGGTCGGGCGCGCCGCGCTGAGCGACCTCCTTCAGGCCGGCCGCGGCGGGGCCTGCCAGAGGCTGGAGCTGCGTCGGGAGCGCGTCCTCGATCCGAGTCTGCACTTCCGCGCTCTGGAAGAGCTCGTTGACGATGAACACCCCGAGCGCCGTGCGGATCTCCTCGTCCTCGAGCAGCTCGCCGCTGGTGTTGACCCAGTTATCCGTGTCGAGCGCCTGGCGCTTGGCCCAGACGCTGAACCCCGCGGCCGTCCAGAGCAGGGTGGCGAGGACCAGCAGCGCCGCGACGCCTATGCGACGGCCCTTCATGGACTCCGATTCTGCGACCGTGCAGGGTGAGAGGGCAATCACCCAGCTCGGGTGATGCGGGCCTCGACAGGAGCCGCAACCATGACGCCCTCACCCCGAAAAGGAGGCAACGTGGCAAATCTCGTCGCGATCGCATACGACGACCTCGACCAGGCCAAGCAGGTGATGGGCACGGTCGGGGAGCTCGTGAAGGAGCACTCGCTCACGCTCGAGGACGCGGTGATCGTTGAGCACCGCGCGGATGGCAAGATGAAGCTCCATCAGCCGTCGCTCGCCGGCGTGGGCGCGGCCAGCGGCGCGCTCTGGGGCGGCCTGATCGGCCTGATCTTCCTGATGCCGCTGTTCGGCATGGCCATCGGAGCGGCTACCGGAGCGGCCGCCGGCGCAATGAGCGACTACGGCGTCGACGACAACTTCATGAAGGAGCTCGGCGACAAGATGCCGGAGGGCGGCGCCGCGATCATCGTGCTGGTGCGCGAGGCCACGCGCGACAAGGTCGTGCCGGAGATCGCCAAGTACGGCGGCCACGTGGTCCAGAGCTCGCTCTCGAACGAGCAGGAGGCCGCGCTCCAGCAGGCGCTCGACAACCGCGGCGCCGCGCCGGCTGCGTCGTAGACCGACGGACCGTCTGACCTACGTCGGGCACGCCACCGCGCTCATCGAGCTCGGTGGCGTGCGCCTGCTCACCGATCCGATCCTGCGCGACCGCCTCCTGCACCTGAGGCGGCGCTCACGGTCACCGGCGCGCGAGGTCAGCGAGGACCTCGCCGCGGTCCTGATCTCCCACCTGCACCTCGACCACCTCGACCGGCCCTCGCTTCGCAAGCTCGACCGCGGGGTGCGACTGATCGTCCCACGGGGCGGCGGCGGGGTGCTACGCAAGGCGGGCTTCGCCCGCGTGGAGGAGCTCGCCCCGGGCGAGTCGGCCTGGGTCGATGACGTGGAGGTGGTCGCGACGCCGGCGGTCCACGACGGGGGCCGGCGTCCGTTCGGCGGGCCGCGCGTGGAGCCGCTCGGGTTCGTGCTGCGGCGCGGCCGCTCGGTCTACTTCGCAGGCGACACCGACCTGTTCGAGGGTATGGCCGAGCTCGAGCCGGACCTCGACGTCGCGCTGCTGCCGGTCTGGGGCTGGGGGCCGAAGCTGGGCCCGGGCCACCTCAATCCGGAGCGCGCAGCCCGCGCCGCGGCCATGCTCAGCCCCCGGCTGGCGGTGCCGATCCACTGGGGCACGTTCTACCCGCGCGTCCTGCGGCCGCGCGGCCGGCTCACGGATCCTCCGCACGATTTCGCGGCCCGCGCGGCCGAGTGGGCGCCCACCGTGGAGGTGCGAGTGCTCGAGCCGGGCGACACGCTCGAGCTGAGCGCATGAGCTTCGCCCGCGTGGTCCCCCGCGGCAACCTCGCGGGCAGCCTCTACGGGCTGATCCTCGTGACCTCGGTGATCGTCACGCTCAGCGGCAAGGAGATCGAGCTCCTGGCCGTGGCGCTCGTGGTCACCTCGGCCGTGTTCGCGCTCGCGCACGCGTGGGCTCACGCGCTGAGCGAGGCCGCCGTGGAGCAGCGCGCGGTCGACCGGCACCGCTTCATGCGGTCGCTCTCGCACGAATGGCCGATCGTCCAGGCGGCGCTTCCCGCGGCGGTCCTGGTCGCGCTTGCGGCGCTGGGCGTCTGGTCGACCGGCACGGCCCTCTGGGTGGCGCTCGGCGTGAACGTGATGCTGCTCTTCGTGTGGGGTGCGGGCCTGCGCGAGCTCGCCGGCGGGACGCTCGCCGAGATGCTCGGCGCGGGCGCGTCCACCGCGGCGCTCGGCCTCGTCCTGGTCCTTCTCAAGGTCCTGGTGCACTGACGCCCGGCTGCTCCTCCTCGGGAGCGGCCACCACCACCGTGCCCGCGATCATGTCCTGCAGGCCGCGCCGGCGGTCGTCCACGAGGATCGTGAGGAAGCCCGCGAACAGCGGTAGGGCAGCGAGCACGAGGGCGCCAAGGCGGACGAGCGCGCGCCCGGGCCTGAGACGGCCGCCGTCCTTCGCGAGCACCACGCGGATCCGCATCACCCGGTTGCCGGGCGTCTGGCCCGTGGAGGACCAGAACGTGACGAAGTAGGCGACGGTCCAGAGCAGGTAGGCCACGCCGGCGCAGGCCGCCGCCGCCGCGTCGAGCTCGTTCGACAGCTGCAGGACCGACACGGCGAGCGCCAGCGCCGCGCCCACCACGAGCGCGACGAAGTTCACGAGCGCGGCGTCGAGCGTGAACGCGATCGCGCGCGTGACGAGCCCCTCGTAGACGGGCTCGGCGGCCGTCGGCTGCTCCGGTTCAGCGGCCGCCCTGGCCGCCACGGCCATGGGCGCTCGCGCCACGTGGCTCACGGCGAGCCGGCCACCGGCCGGCGACGCAGCGCGCGGCGCACCTTCGCCTCGATCCAGTCGTCGGCGCTGCGCGAGCGGGCGCGCACACCGCCCGCCACCTCGTCGGCGAAGCCGATGCTCTGCTGCGTGATCGCCTCGGTGACCGCCGGGCTGTGGGCGATCTCCTCCACCACGAGCCAGAGCTCGTCGCTGGCGAGCACGAGCGCCACCGCCTGCTCCATCACCTGGTCGTCGAGCACCCGCTTGATCACGCCGTGCTCGGAGAGGCCGGCGGCCACCGCCTCGACCAGCGGACCCTCGAGCGCCCTGTCGACACCGCGCCGCGCCAGGGCGCTCGCCAGCACGCGGTCGAGCGCCTCTTCGGTCACGCGCGAGGCGAGCGCAGCGTCCACAGCCGCGAGCGTGGCGGCGCTCAGGCGCCCGATTGCAGCGGCGCGGGCCGCCCGCTCGGCGCGCCCCGCGAGCGTCGCGGCCTGCACCACAGGACGCAGGGCCACGCCACCGAGCACGCCGGCGGCCCGGGTGCCGAGTCGAATAGGCGAGTCCGCCATCTCAGCCACCACGGTCCCACTCGCGCGCCGAGAGCGCAAGTACGCGGGGTACCACCGGATCAGCGGTCCTCGAGCCGCCGCACCTCGAGCAGCTCGAGCCCGAGCGACTGGATCCGGTCGAGCAGGCCGTGCAGCTCGGCCTGATCGCGCAGCTCGCCTCGCATCACCGTCTCGGCCGGCGCGACGGTGGCGGTGAAGTCCTCGAACGCACCCGACAGCGAGTCGCTCAGACGACCCTTGATGCGGATCTCGTACGGCGCCGTGGCCACCAGCGCGAAGCTTGCGGGGCGCCGGGGTGAAGCCGCGTCACCCGCCGCGGGTGACCTTCGCGGCCGATCGGGCGCTCGCCCGCTCAGCGCAGGCTGGCGGGCGCGGGCAGCGCCCCGAGCCGGCGCCGGTAGCCGTCCATCACCGCCTTCGGGAAGTCCCCGTGAGTCTGCGTCCGGAGGCGAGCCACGCGCTCGCGGTGGAACGGGCTCGAACGGTTCTCGTTGTGGCCGATCACGTTGCGGGTGGGGATCCGGTGACGGCCCTGCAGCATCCGCGTGAGCCGCAGGGACGCCGCCAGCTGGCGTGCGTTCCCCATCACCTGGGCGTCGCTGCGGCCCACGTGCTCGATGCCGATCGCAGTCCAGTTGAGCCCGACGGTGTGGCGGCACATGAGCGAGGTCTGCACGAGCTGGTAGATCGTGCCGTCCCGGTCGATCACGTAGTGCGAGCAGACCCCCGGCAGCTCGCCGAGCTCCGGGTCGGGCCGGTTGACGGAGAAGTAGTCGAACACCGGCTGGAAGGTGTCCGTGACCGTGTAGTGCTGAACGATCACGCGCGGGCGCGTGAGCCGGTAGTCGTCGATCCCGTAGTGGCGGCGGGCGTAGGCGGCCATGTCGGCGCGCCGCTCCGGGCCGTAGGGGATCGGCTTGCTCGTCACCCGCGCGGGCGCGATCGCGCGGGCGAGCGAGAGCACGGAACGGGCGTGGCGGCGCGAGCTCGCACCGTCGAGCGGACCGCCCGGCAGCTCGATCACGAAGGCGCTGTCGTCCGGGTGCTCGCTGTTCTGCCACGAGGTCGCGGTGCCGTGATAGCTCGGCAGCCGCTTGCGCGGAAGCCCGCTCGAGCGCGAGTAGAGGCGCTCGAGCGCCGGGTCGCCGTCGCTTCGCACCACGATCCGCAGCGCCTGGTGGTACCAGAGCGTGACGCGCGGGCGCTCGCGCTCGATGAAGCGCTGCATCGCCTGCGTTTCGGGCTCGGAGGCCGGCCCCGGCCCCGACTCGTAGACCCCGTCCTGCGGCCGCCAGCGGAACGGGAAGTTGCGGTTGAGATCCACGCCGGCGGCGTTGTGCCGCGAGCCGGCCGCCGCGCCGTCCGGATTGGCGTCGCGAACGAGCCAGAGCGCGGTGCCGCGCGGCGGGCGGGCGCCCAGCAGGCGCTCGATCACCGCGCGCCCGGCGAGCTCGTTGCCGTGCACGGAGCCCACCACCAACACCTTCACGCGCGCACGGGGGCTGCCCACCCGCAGCGCCTGGATCGGGCGGCCCTCGCCGGAGCGGCCGATCGTCTCCCAGGGCTCGGCGCTTGCGGCGGGCAATCCGCCCGCCGCCGCCGCCAGGAAGACCGCCGCAAGCGAAAGCATGCCCTGAGTATGGTGGCGGCCGTGATCCTCGAGCTGGCCGAGCGGGCCGCGCAGGCGGGCAGGGTGGCGATCGACACGGAGTTCGTGTCCGAGCGCCGCTACCAGGCGCTTCTGTGCCTGGCGCAGGTCGCCGTGCCCGACGCGGAGGCGCCGGACGGCGCCCGTACCGAGGTGATCGACCCGCTCGCCGACGATCCGCCCGACCCGGCCCCGCTGGCCCGCGTGCTCGCGGACCGCTCGGTGGAGGTGGTTATGCACGCCGGCCGCCAGGACGTCGCGCTGCTGAAGCGCTCCTGGCGCACCGAGGTCACGAACGTGTTCGACACGCAGGTCGCCGCGGGCTTCCTCGGACATGGAAACCAGGAGGGCTACGAGTCGCTCGTGCGCAAGGTGCTGCGCGTGCAGCTCAAGGGCTCGGAGGGCTTCACGCGCTGGGACCGCCGCCCGCTCACCGACAAGCAGCTCGAGTACGCAGCCGACGACGCGCGCCTGCTCCTGTCGCTCGGCGACCAGCTCGAGCGCCGCCTCGAACAGCGCGGCCGGCTCGGCTGGGCGCGCGAGGAGTGCCGCGGGCTCGAGCAGGTCTCGGACGACCGCGACCCCGACCGGCTCTACGAGCGGCTGCCGCGCCTCGGCCGCCTCGGCGAGGGCGCGCGCGGCGTGGCCCGGGAGCTCGTGGAATGGCGCGAGGGGGCCGCCCGCGAGGCGGACAGGCCGCCCTCGACGGTGCTGCCCGACCAGGCGCTGGTGGAGCTCGCGCGCCGCACGCCCAAGGACCGCAAGGCCCTCGAGCAGATCCGCGGCCTGCCGCCGCAGACGCTCCACCGCCGCGGCGACGGCCTCCTTGAGGCGATCGCGCGGGGGCGCGGACGCGCCGCCCCACCGCCGCCGCCGGAGCCGCCGCCGCGTGACTCGGCCGACGCTCCGCTCGTGTCGCTCGCTCAGGCGCTCGTACGCCACCGCTCGATGGAGTCCGGGGTGGCGGTCGAGCTGATCGCGACCCAGGCCGAGCTCGCGGCGCTCGTGTCGGGCCTGCGCCGCGGCCGCGACACGGACGGCCTGCGGGTCGCCCACGGCTGGCGCCGCGAGCTTGTCGGGGCGGAGCTCGAGGAGCTCGTGGCCGGCCGCCGCGCGCTCGGCGTCGGCTCCGACGGCCGCCTCGAGGTCAGCGAGCGCTGAGCCCGGGCGGCAGCTCCCCGTCCTCGATCAGCCTGCGGATCTCGCCCGCCTTGCGCGGGTTGAGGAACACGTGCCGCTGGCCCACGCTCGGCTTCTGCGCCAGCAGACCGGCCTCGACCAGCTCCTCCCCCACCTCGAAGGCGAGCTGGCGCTCGTGTCCCGCGAAGCCGCGCGCCAGGTGGTCGAACGCGGTGTGGTAGCCGCCCCACTTGCCCATCCCGTCCAGGCGCTGGAGGATGCGGCGCATCACCCGGCGGCGCGGGTCGGGGTCGTCGTGCGCCCGCGCCACCGCGCCCTTCGGCTCGAGCACGGCCAGCACCCGGTCCTCGAGCGCCTCCATCGAGTCCTCGTCGAGCCCGGAGCCGCCGAGGCGAACCACCGCCTCCGTGACCCGCAGCGGGTGGGTGGGTCCGGCGGGCGGGCGCAGGTCGTCCGGCTCGATCACGTGCCCCGGGAGCACCAGCGTGTCCACCCGCAGGCGGTCGATCGCCGCGCACGCGTCGTCGAGCGCCACGCGCGCGTAATCGACGGACCAGGCGGGGTCGACCGCCGGGTAGGAGAGCGCGAGCCAGTCCGAGTGCCGGCCGAGCAGCAGCTCCAGGTCGGCGGCGAGCCGAGGCGGGCCGGGATCGGCGCCCTCCACCAGCGCCGTGACGGCGGCGGCGGCCAGCTGGAAGCCGCGATCCGGCACGGTGGCGGGGTCGGCGCGCAGGCGCGGGTCGACGGGCAGCGCGGCGATCGTGGCCCCCTCGCCGGCGGCGAGCGCCGCCACGATCGGCCGCTCGCGCCCGGTGCGCGCCTCGCCCAGCTCGCGGGCGCCGCGCTCGAGCTCGGCCGCGAGCAGCTCGCGCAGCCGGGCGCGATGCTCGCGCGCCGCCTCGGCGCCGCCCGCGTCGGCGAGCACGCGCTCCAGCTCGCTTTGCGTTTGCACAGCGGCAGCGTACGGGTAGCCGCCAGGGACATGGATCGCCAGAAGCTGCTTCGCATCTACGTCCAGGACCACTTCGCCGGCTCGACCGTCGGCCTCAACCTCGCGCGGCGCAGCGCGGGAGCGAACAGGGGCACGACCTACGGGGACGACCTCGCCCGGATCGCCGACGAGATCGATCAGGACCGGCAGACGCTCGAGGCCATCACCGCCCAGCTCGACATCCCGCGCGACCAGGTGAAGAACACCCTGGCCCGGGGCTTGGAGCTCGCCGGCCGCCTGAAGCTGAACGGCCAGCTCACCGGCTACTCGCCGCTCAGCCGGCTGGTCGAGCTCGAGGGGCTGATCACCGGCATCAGCGGCAAGATCTCGCTCTGGCGGGCGCTGCTCGAGCTGGTGCCACAGGAGCCGCGCCTCGACGCGGAGCGGCTCCAGCAGCTGATCGAGCGCGGCGAGGAGCAGCGCCGCACGGTCGAGGAGCTGCGCACCCGTGCCGTGCGCGACGCCTTCGTCGGCTGATATAGTTGCACGTGCAATGAAACTGAACGGCATTCACCACATCACGGCAATCACGGGCGACGCGCAGGCGAACGTCGACTTCTACGTGGGCGTGCTCGGCCTGCGGCTCGCGAAGAAGTCGGTCAACCAGGACGACCCGACCGTCTACCACCTCTTCTACGCCGACGAGCACGCCCAGCCGGGCGCCGACCTCACGTTCTTTGAGTACCCCGGCGCCATGCAGGGCCGCGCGGGCGCCGGCATGGTCCACCGCATCGTCTGGCGCGTGGCCGGCGAGGCGACGCTCGACTTCTGGGCCGAGCGGCTCGGCGGGCGCGGCATCGAGGTCGAGCGCGACCCCGGCCGGCTTCGCTTCCGCGACCCCGAGGGGCTCGAGCACGAGCTCGCCGCCGTCCGTGTAAGCGACGACCCGCTCACGGCCGAGCACCCCGAGGTGCCGGCCGAGCACGCGCTGCGCGGCTTCCACGCCGTGCGGGCTTACGCCTTCGATCCCCAGCGCAGCCGGTCGCTGCTCGAGGAGGCGCTCGGCTTCGAGCCCTCGGGCGACGGCTGGGAGGCGCGCGGCCAGACGCGCGGCGGCTCCTACGCCTACGACGAGGCGCCCTCCGAGCGCGGCCTCCAGGGCGCCGGCACCGTGCACCACGTGGCCTGGGGCTCGGAGACCGACGAGGAGCACGCCGCCTGGCGCGAGCAGGCGATCCGCGGCGGCGCGCATCCCACCGAGGTGATCGACCGCTTCTACTTCCGCTCGATCTACTTCCGCGAGCCCAACGGCATCCTGTTCGAGATCGCGAGCCCCGGTCCGGGCTTCACCGCCGACGAGCCGCTCGAGACGCTCGGCGAGAAGCTCGCGCTGCCGCCGTTCCTCGAGTCGCGCCGGGCGCAGATCGAGGCGGCGATCACGCCGCTCGAGAACCCGCGCACGGCGGCCCGCCAGCACGCCTGAGCCGCCGGGCTACGCGCGCCGCGCCACCGCGAGCAGCCAGGGGCTGTGCACGCGAAAGGCCGCGGGCTCCTCGTTCGCGACCTCGAGGTCGGCGCGCACGCCGGCGGCCACCTCGTCCCACAGGCCGCGCGCCACGAGCTGCTCCCGGGGCTCCTGGAGGAGCGGGCTCGCGCGCTCTTGGCGCGCCAGCCAATCGGCGGCCGAGCCGGCCTCGAAGGCGAGCTCGCGCCGCTCCGTCCGAACAGCCAGGCCATGGGGCTCGAACAGCGCCCTGACGTCCGCCTCGCTGCCCCAGCTCGGACCCGTCCGCGGCGGACTGCCGAGCGCCTCCGCCAGCCGGCCCATCGCCGCGACGATCGGACCCTCGGGGATCCAGTTGGCGAGCGCGATCGTACCTCCTGGAGCCAGCACGCGGACGAGCTCGCTCGCGGCGCTCGGCGCGTCCTCGGCGAACAGCACTCCGAACACCGACACCACGACGTCGAACTCGCCGTCGCCGGCGGGCAGCGCCAGCAGGTCTCCCTCAAGCCAGCTGACGCCCCCGCCGCCCGGGCGCTCGGCCGCCTCGGCGAGCAGCTTCGGCTCCGAGTCGACGCCCGTCGCGCGCGCGCCGGCCTCGGCGGCCGCCAGGGCGGCGTTGCCGGTGCCGCACGCCACGTCGAGCACGTGGGCACCCGGCACAACGCTCGCGGCCTCCACCACCTGACGGGCGGCGGGGGCGAGCTCGATGGCGGTCGTCGCGTAGTCGGCGGAGGCCCAATCCGTCACGGGGCTAGCCTACGGCGCCGCATGAAGCTCCACCTCACAGGTTGCACGGTCCGAACGCTCGACCCGGCGGCGCCGCTCGCCGACTCGATCGCCGTCGAGGGCGACCTGGTAGCGGGCGCACCCGCACCCGACGCGCGCCGGATCGAGCTCGGCGGGGCCTGCGTCGTGCCCGGCTTCACGGACTCGCACGTGCACTTCCCCACATGGTCGCTCGGCCTGCGACAGGCGCGGCTCGAGGACGCGCGGTCGCTCGACGAGGCGCTCGAGCGGGTCGTGGCCGCGCTCGGCACGATCTCGCCCGGCGGCTGGCTGCGCGGTCTCGGCTGGCGCGACGGCGACTGGCCCGAGCGGCCGAGCCGTGCGGCGCTCGATCGCGTGGTGCCGGACGTGCCGGTGGCACTGATGTCGAAGGACTACCACTCGCTCTGGCTCAACTCGGCGGCGCTCGCGCGGGCCGACGCGCCGCTCGAGACCGAGGGCGGCGTGGTGGAGCTGGACGAGGCCGGGGAGCCGCTCGGCGTGCTGCGCGAGAACGCCGCCTGGAGCTTCCGCGACCGCTACGTGCGCCCGGGTGTGGCGGAGATGCTCGAGGCCGTGCGCGCCGCGATGCCGGTGGCGAGCGCGCGCGGCGTGACCGCGGTGCACGACAAGGACGGCTGGCTCGGCGCCTTCGAGGTCTACGAGCGGCTCGAGGAGGCCGGCGAGCTCGACCTGCGCGTGTGGCAGTCCTTTCCGTGGGCGCTGCTCGAGGAGCTGAGCGCCCTCGGGCTGCGCTCGGGCTTCGGCAGCGAGCTCCTGCGCATGGGCTATCTGAAGGGCTTCATGGACGGCACGCTCGGCTCCGCCACCGCCCTGCTGCTCGACGGCTCCGGCGTGCAGATCACGAGCGGGGCGCAGCTCGCCGACGTGGTTCGCCGGGCGGCCGCCGCGCACTGGCCCGTGGCCGTGCACGCGATCGGCGACGCCGCCAACCGCGCGGCTCTCGACGCCTTCGAGGAGACCCGCCCGGCCTGGCAGCCGGCGGGGCTGCGGCCGCGGATCGAGCACGCCCAGCTGCTGGCGCCCGAGGACGTCGAGCGCTTCGCCCGCATCGGAGTGAGTGCGTCGGTGCAGTTCAGCCACGCGCCGTCGGACCGCGACCTCGCCGACCGCCTCTGGGAAGGGCGCGAGGGCGCCTACGCCTACCGCTCGCTGCTCGACGCGGGCGCCGTGCTGGCCAACGGCTCGGACGCGCCAGTGGAGGAGCTCGACCCGCTCGCGGGGATCTCGGCAGGCGTGATCCGCACGATCGACGAGCGCCCCGGCTGGCGCCCCGAGCAGGCGGTGACCGTGGAAGAGGCGCTCCACGCCACCTGCGTGCTGCCTGCCTGGCTCGAGCACCAGGAGCACCGGCGCGGCAGGCTGCGCCCGGGGATGCTTGCCGACCTCGTGGTGCTCGACCGCGACCCCGTGAAGTGCCCGCCGGCCGAGCTGTCCGAGCTCCGGGTGCTCGCTACGATGCTCGCCGGCCGTTTCACCTACGTCGCCGACGATGGCCCCGTCGGCACGTAGCACTTGCCCTACCCCCGCTCCAAAGGACACGACACCGCATGCCGAACTCCGAGCTCGCACACAGCGTCTGGCCCGGCGACGACACCTGGGACGCCGCGCGGCAGGCGTGGAACCTCGCCGCCGACCAGCATCCCGCCGCCGTGGCGTACGCGGAGAGCGCCGCCGACGTTTCCCGCGCCGTCGGCTTCGCGCGCGAGCGCGGGCTGCGCGTGGCGCCGCAGGGGAGCGGCCACGGTGCGATTGCGATCGCGTCGCTCGAGGACACCGTGCTGCTCAAGACCGAGCGGATGAGCGTCATCGAGATCGACGCCGACCGGCGGCTCGGGCGGGCGGAGGCCGGGGCGCTCTGGGGCGACGTGGCCATCCGCGCCGGAGAGGTGGGGCTCGCGGCGCTGCACGGGTCGTCCCCCGACGTCGGCGTGGTGGGTTCCACGCTCGGGGGCGGGATTGGCTGGCTGTCGCGCAGCCTCGGGCTGAGCTCCAACAGCGTGAGGGCGATCGAGCTCGTGACGGCCGACGGCGCCGAGCGCCGCGTGGACGCGGACAACGAGCCCGAGCTGTTCTGGGCGCTGCGCGGAGGCGGCGGGGCCTTCGGGGTCGTGACCGCGATGGAGTTCGAGCTGTTCCCGATCGAGCAGGTGTACGCCGGCTTCGTGGCCTGGCCGGTCGAGCGGGCCGGCGACGTGGCGCACGCATACCGCGAGTGGGCGGCCACGGTGCCGGAGGAGATGACCTCCCAGCTGCGCTTCCTCAACCTGCCGCCGTTTCCCGAGCTGCCCGAGCCGCTGCGCGGGGCGTCGCTCGTGGACGTGCTGGGCGCGTTCATCGGAGATCCCGCCGACGGCGAGGAGCTGTTGCGGCCGCTGCGCGAGCTCGCCGACCCCGTGTGGGACAGCTGGGGCACGATCCCGGCGGCCGAGCTGCGCCGGATCGCCATGGACCCCGAGCAGCCGGTGCCCGGGATGGGCGACCACACGCTCATCGGCGAGCTGACCCCCGAGGCGGCCGACGCGTTCGTGCAGGCGGGCGGCCCGGACAGCCCGCTGATCTCGCTTCAGCTGCGGCAGCTCGGCGGCGCGCTCGCCCGCGAGCCGGAAGGGGCCGGCGCGCTCGCCAAGCTGGACGCGGACCACGCGCTCTACGGCGTGGGCGCGCTGATGGCGCCCGAGGCGGGCGCCGCGATCGCTGCGCACCTCGCGCAGATCAAGGAGACGATGGCGCCCTTCGCCACGGGCCACACGTTCCTCAACTTCTCCGACCGGACCGACGACGACGTGTCGGGCGCCTTCGAGCCGGACACCTGGCGGCGCCTGCTGGCGGTCAAGTCGGACGTCGATCCCGAGGACTTCTTCGTGTCGAACCACCCGATTCCGAGCGGCTGAGTGGGCACCGGGGGACCCCATGACGGTTCCCAGGTGTCAACCATTCGCAATCCGGGCACCCTCAAAGCGTCATGAAGCGGGAATCATGGCTCCCGGCCACGCCGGCCAGCGCGTCCAGGGCGCGAGCGATCGTGCGAGAGCTCGGCTCGCGGCGCGGCCTGTCGCAGGAGGACACGTGGGATCTGACGTTGGCCACCACGGAGGCGGTGGCCAACGTGATCAACCACGGCACGCCCTGTGGCCAGCAGGGGTTCCTGCTCCGGGTCCAGTCCTGCGGTGAGGGCATCTGCGTCGAGATCTGCGACTGCGGCACGTTCTCGCCCACGATCAAGAAGGTGCCGGACGCGGACTCGGTCAGCGGGCGCGGCATTCCGCTGATGGCCGCCGTCTCTGACCTGTTCGAGGTCATGCCCAACGCGGACCGGACGCGCGTGCGCATCGGCAAGCGCGTGGCCGCCGCCTGAGCTACGTGGAGGCCAGCTCGAACCAGACGCGCGTGCGGCCGTCGTGCACGACGCCCCAGCGCTCCGTCATCTGATCCACGAGCACGAGTCCCCAGCCGCCCGGCTCGTCGATCGCACACTGGCGCGCGGCGGGGGCGAAGCCCGGCCCCGGGTCGGTGACCTCCACCCCCACGCCCCCGTCGATGGCGCGCACATCGATCTCGATCAGCTCGTCGACGCCCGCCCCGCCGTGACGCACCGCGTTGTTCACGAGCTCGGACACGAGCAGCGCCAGCGAGCTGCTGAGATCGGCCGACAGCCAGGACGCGCCACTCTGAAGCCAGGCGCGCGCGCGTTCCGGAGCGCGCACCCCGCCCGCGATCGCGAGCTGGAGCCGCTTGTTCGAGCCGCCCGCGGGCGGCTTGAGATGACGTGCGGAGGCTATGGGGTGAGCCATCGGGGTTGAACAGCCCCTCCGGGGTGGCCTGAGTCGAAGGTCCAGCCCCTACCTCGGCGAAAAGGGCGAAAACCTTGAGCGCCGCCCAAGGCCCCCTGGCCATGCGTTCGAGCAGACCCCATCCACGAGCGGGCATAGACTCGGAGGCGATGGGAATGACCCGGTGAGCGTCGAGCAAACCGAAGAACACGTCATCCAGGAGGTCTGCTCGCGGGTGCGCGACCACCTGGGAGCCGAGGACGCCGAGCTCGTGCAGGCGTTCGTCCGGCAGTACTACCGCTGGATTGCCCAGGAGGACATCGTCGAGCGCAACCCGCTCGACCTCTACGGGCTGGCACTCGGCCACTTCAACTTCGCGCGCGAGCGCCGCGCGGGGACTCCGAAGGTGCGCGTGTACAACCCGCGCTTCGAGACGCACGGCTGGGGGTCGACCCACACGGCCGTCGAGGTCGTGACCGACGACATGCCGTTCCTCATCGACTCGGTGACGATGGAGCTGAACCGGCAAGGGGTCGGCGTCCACCTGATCGTGCATCCCGTGATCGCGGTGCACCGCGACGCCGACGGGGAGCTGACCGAGGTGCTGCCGGAGGCGGTGGCCGGCGAGCCCGCCGAGTCCGTGATCCACGCCGAGGTCGACCGGCAGACCGACGCCGGCCGGCTCGAGGAGCTGAAGGGGCACGTGCTGCGCGTGATCGGCGAGGTGCGCGCCACGGTCGAGGACTGGGCGCAGATGCGCAGCCGGGCGCTCGAGCTCGCCACCGAGATCCGCGAGCGCCCGATGCCCCAGAGCGATTTGGACACCCAGGAGGCGGCGGCCTTCCTCGAGTGGCTCGAGCACCACAAGTTCACCTTCCTCGGCTACCGCGACTACGAGCTGGTGTCCGAGGACGGCGAGCTGCGCCTCGACTCGATCGCCGAGAGCGGCCTCGGCATCCTGCGCCAGCCGGGCGGCAAGGAGAGCTCGCGCGGGTTCCACAAGCTGCCGCCCGGTGTTCGCGCGCTCGCCCTCGAGCCGCACATCCTCAACCTGACCAAGGCAAACTCGCGTGCCACCGTGCACCGCCCCGCGTACCTCGACTACGTGGGGGTCAAGCGCTTCGACGACGCCGGCAAGGTCATGGGCGAGCGGCGCTTCCTCGGCCTCTACACCCACGAGGCCTACCAGGCAAAGCCAAGTGAGGTGCCGATCCTCCGGCGCAAGGTTGCGGCCGTGCTGGAACGCGCGGCGTTCCCGCCCGGGAGCCATAACGAGAAGGCGCTCATCGAGATCCTCGACACCTACCCGCGCGACGAGCTGTTCCAGATCTCCGCCGACGAGCTGTTCGAGATCGCGATGGGCATCCTCCACCTCGGGGAGCGCCAGCGGCTGCGCCTGTTCGTGCGCCGCGACGCGTTCGGGCGCTTCTTCTCGCTGCTGGTGTTCGTGCCGCGCGACCGCTTCAACACCGAGAACCGGCGCCGGATCGAGGCCATCTTGCGCAACGCCACCGGGGCCGCCTCGGTGGACTACACGACGCGGGTGTCGGAGTCGGTGCTGGTGCGGCTGCACTACATGGCCTACGTCGATCCCGCGGCCATGCCCGAGCTCGACGCCCACGAGGTCGAGATGATGCTCGTGGCGGCCACCCGCTCGTGGGTCGACGATCTCGAGGAGGCGCTCGTCGAGGAGCTGGGCGAGGAGCGCGGGAAGCTCGCGTTCCGCAGCTACTCGGACGCCTTCCCGGCGGCCTACCGCGCCGACTGGGTGGCGCGCTCGGCGATCGCGGACATCGGCCACGTGGAGGAGCTCGGGGACGGCGACGCGCTCGGGATCAACCTGTACCGGCCGCTCGAGGCCGGACCGCGGATGCTGCGCGCCAAGCTCTACCGCGCCGGCCGCGCGCTCACGCTCTCCGACGTGCTGCCGCTGTTCGAGAACATGGGCGTGGAGGTGGCCGACGAACGGCCCTACCCGATTCGCCGGCGCGGGGACGAGAGCGTCTGGATCTACGACTTCGGGCTCACCTACGAGGGCGAGGGCGACCTCGAGGCCGATGGGGTTCGCGAGGGCTTCCAGGACGCCTTCCTGCGCGCCTGGCGCGGAGAGGTGGAGAGCGACGGCTACAACCGGCTGGTGCTGGGCGCCGGCCTGACCTGGCGCGAGGTGACCGTGCTGCGCGCGATCGCGAAGTACCTGCGCCAGGCCGGCACGAACTTCAGCGACGCCTACGTGCGGCGGGTGATCGGCGGCCATCCGGAGATCGCGCGCCTGCTGGTCTCGCTGTTCCGCGCCCGCTTCGATCCCCGCCGCGGGGACCGCGAGGACGGCGAGGACATCGTGCGCCGGATCGACGAGGCGATCGACGCGGTGGAGAGCCTCGACCAGGACCAGATCCTGCGGATGTTCCACGGCACCGTGAGGGCGATGCTGCGTACCAACTTCTTCGCCTCGGGGCCCGACGGCAGCCCGCTCCAGCACCTCTCCTTCAAGCTGGACCCGTCCGAGCTCTCCTGGCTCCCCCAACCGCGCCCGCGCTACGAGATCTTCGTCTACTCGCCGCGCGTCGAGGGTGTGCACCTGCGCGGCGGGCGGGTGGCTCGCGGCGGGCTGCGCTGGTCGGACCGGCGGGAGGACTTCCGCACCGAGGTGCTCGGGCTGATGAAGGCCCAGATGGTCAAGAACGCGGTGATCGTGCCGGTGGGCGCCAAGGGCGGCTTCGTGGTCAAGCGGCCACCCGCCGCGCGCGAGGACCTGCCCGACGAGGTGGTGTTCTGCTACCGCACCTTCATCCGCGGCCTGCTCGACATCACGGACGACATCGAGGGCGGCGAGGTGGTGCCGCCCGACGACGTGGTGCGCTACGACGGCGACGACCCCTATCTGGTGGTGGCCGCCGACAAGGGCACGGCGAGCTTCTCCGACGTGGCCAACGGCATCTCCAAGGAGACCGGCTTCTGGCTCGGCGACGCATTCGCCTCGGGCGGCTCGATCGGGTACGACCACAAGAAGATGGGCATCACGGCGCGCGGCGCGTGGGAGTCCGTCAAGCGCCACTTCCGGGAGCTCGGTCACGACGTCCAGTCGGAGGACTTCACGGTGATCGGGATCGGCGACATGGCAGGCGACGTGTTCGGGAACGGCATGCTGCTCTCGAAGCACATCCGCCTGCTCGGCGCCTTCAACCACCAGCACGTGTTCGTGGACCCGAACCCCGACGCCGCGGCGAGCTTCGAGGAGCGCCGGCGCCTGTTCGAGCTCGAGGGCTCGACGTGGGACGACTACTCGGCCGAGCTGATCTCGCAGGGTGGCGGCGTCTGGCGCCGCACGGCCAAGCGGATTCCGGTCTCGGAGCAGATGCGCGAGGCGCTCGGGATCGAGGAGGAGGTCGACGCGCTCCGTCCCAACGACCTGATCCGCGCGCTGCTCAAGGCACCCGCGGACCTGTTCTGGAACGGGGGAATCGGGACCTACGTGAAGGCGAGCGCGGAGACCCACGCCGAGGCCGGCGACAAGGCCAACGACGCGGTGCGCCTCGACGCGAACGAGCTGCGCTGCCGGGTGATAGGCGAGGGCGGCAACCTCGGCCTGACCCAGCGCGCCCGCATCGAGTACTCGCTCGAAGGCGGGCGCGTGAACACGGACGCGATCGACAACTCCGGCGGCGTGGACTGCTCCGACCGCGAGGTGAACATCAAGGTGCTGCTCGACTCCGTGGTGGAGGAGGGCGACCTCACCGGCAAGCAGCGCGACGAGCTCCTCGCGGAGATGACCGACTCGGTGGCGGCCCTCGTGCTCAAGGACAACTACGAGCAGTGCGAAACGCTCAGCCTGGCCGAGGCGCACGCCGCGGGCATGGTCGACGTGCACGAGCGCTTCATCCGCAGCCTCGAGGGGTCGCGCAAGCTCGACCGCGAGCTCGAGGCGCTGCCGAGCAACGAGCAGCTGGCCGAGCGCAACCGCGAGGGCGGCGGCATGACGCGGCCTGAGCTCGCCGTGGCGCTCGCCTACAGCAAGATCCACATGTACGCGGAGCTGCTCGACTCGGACCTGCCCGAGGACCCGCACCTGTCGGGCGAGCTGGAGCGCTACTTCCCCGCGCCGCTGCCGCAGCGCTTCGCCGAGCAGATCCGGGCCCACCGGCTGCGCCGGGAGATCATCGCGACGCAGGTGATCAACAACATGGAGCACGGCGGCGGGATCACGTTCGCCTTCCGGCTGCACGAGGAGAGCGGGGCGCCGGCGTCGGAGATCGCCCGCGCGTACGCCGCCGCGCGGGACATCTTCGCGATGCGCACGCAGTGGGCCGAGATCGAGGCGCTCGACAGCAAGGTCGCGGCCGAGGTTCAGGTGCGCATGCTGCTCGAGGGACGCCGGCTGGTGGAGCGTGGGTCGCGCTGGCTGCTCGCCCACCGCGCGCGGCCCCTCGACATCGGCACGACCGTGCACTTCTTCTCGCCCGGGGCGAGCGTGCTCCAGGACGCGCTGATGCGGCTGCTGGGCGCCTCCGACCTGGAGCCCCTGATGGTGCAGGCCGACGAGCTGGAGCAGGCGGGCGTGCCGCCCGGGCTGGCTCAGCGCGTGGCCGGCCTGGCCACGATGTTCTCGACGTTCGACGTCGTCGAGGTCGCCGTCGAGGCCGAGCTCGACGTCGAGCAGGTGGCCGCCGTGCACTTCCGCCTGGGCGAGCGCCTGGAGCTGCACTGGCTGCGCGACAGGATCGTGGCGCTGCCGCGCGACGACCGCTGGCGAGCGCTCGCCCGCGCGGCGCTACGGGACGACCTGTACGCCCTGCACCGCAACCTCACGGCCGAAGTGCTGCGCACCCCCGACCGCAACGTCGACGCCTGGATCGACGGCAACCCGGCCACGGAGCGCTGCCTGCAGACGCTGGCCGAGATCCGCGTGGGTCACGTGTTCGACACGACCACCCTGCCGGTGGCCGTGCGCGAGGTGCGCAACCTGCTGCTGGCGGGCTCTCGAAGCTAGGCGGCGTACCGCTCGGCGGCCCGGGCGCGCGCCTTGGCGCCCTCGACCTCGTGGTCCTTCGGCGGCGCGTTGGTGACCAGCTCGCCCAGCAGGCGCGCGGACACCGCGGCCACATCCTCGACCGCGCGCTCGAATGCCTCCGCGTTGGCCTGCGACGGCTTGCTGAAGCCGCTGATCTTGCGGACGTACTGCTCGGCGGCGGCGCGCACCTCGTGGTCGGTGGCGGGCGGCTCGAAGTTGTAGAGGGTGCGGATGTTGCGGCACATGCCATGCAGACTACTGACCAATGAGGTTAGGCTGGCACCCCGGGTGCGTGACCTGCTTCAGGACTTGATGGGGGCGGCTGCCTCGCGGGCGGAATACGCCGACGCGCGCTTCGTCCACACCCGATCGGAACGCCTGTCCACCCGAAACGGGTCAGTCGACCAGGTGGACTCCAACGACAGCGA
>DASRIC010000028.1:0-5201 GCA_035650215.1 Thermoleophilaceae bacterium | reverse complement strand
AGGACGCCGAGGAAACGGCCAGCCAGGTTGAGGGGCTCCAGGACAGCGTTGACGCACTCGAGCAACGGTTGGAGACCGTCGAACAGCAGCAGCCCTAGAGGGGGACGGCACACATGCCCACGAAGCCAGCCGGGCTGCGGGTAGGCCAGCCGCCTTTCGATCTCGCGGCGATTTCGGCCCGATGTTCGAGTTTCTCTTCGCGGCGAGTTACAAGGGGCGTCCTAGCGTGCCCGCGCCGCCGGTCACGACCCTCCCGTCCCGTGCGAGAGACTTCTAGCTCGGCCGGGACTGCAAGAGTGTTGCCGGTCTCATAGGACGCCGGCGTTGCGTGGACGCGGCGCGCTCCCGTCCTAAGCGAATCCGCTAGCGCGCCAGACCTGTACTGCCCGGTGGCTTTTCACGCCTCGCCCGGGCAACCGACCGTCGGAATGGACGAAAAGCGGCGGGAGAGAGCCGCTAGCTCACTCCAGCATTCTCTTCCCCAGTGTTCACCCAGTGACATGGGGAGCAGATGCCTTGGAGCCCCTCCAGCCGGTACGGGTCGCCGCCCTGGGAGAGCGGCACGACGTGGTCGACTTCGGTGGAGAGCGCGTCGCCGCAGACCCTGCAAATCGGATCGCGTGTTCGGCTCGAACTGTCGGCGCAGCCAGCCGTTCTCGGCCGGCGCCTGCGCTTCCGGGTACTGCCAGGCCTCGAGCACCTGCCCCCGGTTGGTGCCGAGCATGCGGGCGCGGAACAGGATTCGAGGTGGTCAGGCGTGAGTTCCATGTGGGTTCCTCCGTTCCTAATTCGAGCGGGTTCCCCCGCTTACTAATTCCGAGCGGACGGGGCGGCGCGATGACATCCGCCGCCCCGCTGCCCGTTTGTCGAGTACAGGCCTTGCTTTGCCTGTCCTCCGACACCGGCCGCCCTCACACAGAACGGCCCGCCGTTCGCGGTGGCGCAACGTGCCCCGTAGGCCCCGGAGAACGGTCCGCCGCCGAAGTACTGGCCGATCGTGCCGCCCGTACCGTCACGGAGCAGCCGCGTGTTCAGCCAGTTGATCGGGTGCAGGATCACGGTGTCCGGCACCAGATAGGACGAGCAAGCCGTATTGCAGATCGTCTTCGCCAGCGCGACGGAGTTGTCGTCCCCTGCCGCCCTGGTATTGGGTTTGATCCCGGAGCGGCCGAAGATCCCGACGAGCTCGTTCCCGCCCGCGCCGGACGGTCCGCCGCCGTTATGGCGGTCGGCAAATTGGTTTCTACCCGCAAGTATCCGACACGGGGCGTCACGGGTTCTGTCCCCGTTCTGTCCCCGGCGGCCGCGACCGACCCCCCGCCGAAACGGCGAAACCCCCGCGTGAGCAGGGGCTTCGTGAGGTAGCGGGGGCGGGATTCGAACCCGCGACCTTCGGGTTATGAGCCCGACGAGCTACCTGACTGCTCCACCCCGCGGCGTGAACGCACGAATTTAGCCACGCAGCGGACGAGCGTCAACAGCTTTGGCGCGTGCGGGTACGGTCCCAGGCGTGGCAGAGCCCGCGAACACGAGGGTCGGTGTCGTCGATCTCGGGACGAACACCACTCGGCTGCTCGTGGCGGAGCTGCGTTCCGGCGAGCTCCACGAGCTCGACAAGCGCACCACCATCACCCGGCTCGGGCAGGGCGTGGATGCCACGGGCCGGCTGGCCGACGAGGCGATGGACCGGGTGCGGGACGCGCTCGCCGTCTATCGCGAAGTGATCGACCGGCTCGAGGTGGGCGAGGTGATCGCGGTCGCCACGAGTGCCATGCGCGACGCCTCGAACGGGCCGGAGTTCCGAGACGAGCTGCACGAGAGCTTCGGGATCGACGCGCGCACGATCTCGGGGGACGAGGAGGCGCGGCTCACCTTCCTCGGCGCCACCGCGGATCGCGCGCAACACGAACGGACCCAGACCGTGGTGATCGACATCGGCGGCGGCTCGACCGAGTACGTGACGGGCACGGCGGCGGAGGGACTCGGCTTCCACGTGTCGACCCAGATGGGCTCGGTGCGCCACACCGAGCGTTTCCTGGCGAGCGATCCGCCCGCCCATCGCGAGCTCAACGCGCTCGCGACCGACATCAGGGCCGTGATCGGGGGCTGCCTGCCGGCGCGCACGCGGGAGGCGACCGTCCAGGGCATCGCGGTGGCCGGCACGGCCACCTCGCTTGCCGCGATCGACCAAGAGCTCGACCCGTACGACTCGGCGAAGGTCCACGGCTATCAGGTCTCCCTCGCCGCGGCGGAGCGGATCCTCGCGATGCTCGCCGCGCTGCCTCTCGGGGAGCGGCGCCAGGTCCCGGGGCTCCATCCCGACCGCGCGCCCACGATCGTGGCCGGCGTGGCGATCCTGGTTGAGTCGATCCGGGCCTTTGGCCTCGACGAGATCGAGGTGAGCGAAGCGGACATCCTCCACGGCGCCGCCTTGGACGCGGCCTCCACCGACTGAGTCCGGACAAAGAACCGCCCGCATCATGCGGGCGGTTCTCTAAACGGCCCTATCAGGACGGGCAGGGGTACGTGCCTTGAAAGGGCCTTGCGGTTCGGACGGCGGGAGGCGCCGATACGATGCGGCTTCGCCCGAACCTATGTACCAAGCGGATCGTCCCCACCGTCATTGCGGCACGGCTTCTCCACCCAGCGGAGCCATCATAAACCAGATGCGCCAGCGGGGGAAGGGCGCGAGCCCTCTTTGCACAAGCTGCGTCTCCCACATCGTGCCCTGAGCTCGGCCGCCGCCTCAACCACCTCGCTAGGCCAGGTTGGCCCTGCGCGGATACACGACCGCGGGATCGGTGAGCACGTTCACCAGCGCGGGCTTGCCCGAGGCAAAGGCCCGCTCGAGGGCGGGGCGCAGCTCGTCGGGATGCCTCACGAGCTCGCCGTGGCCGCCAAGCGCGCGCACCACCTCGTCGTAGCGGCACTCGGGCTGCAGCTCGGCCGCCACCGAGTAGCCATAGAGGAACTCCATCGGGTGCTTCTCGAGCGCCCAGATGCCGTTGTTGCCCATCACGCCGACGATCGGCAGGCCGTGGCGCACGAAGCTGTCGAACTCCATGCCGGCGAAGCCGAACGCGCCGTCGCCGAGCAGCAGGCAGACCTGGCGCCCGGGATGCGCGACCTGGGCGGCGAGCGCGTAGCCTGGACCCGCTCCCAAGCAGCCGTAGGGGCCCGGATCCATCCAGCAGCCGGGCTCGTAGGTCTCGATCATGCGACCGGCGAAGGACACGAAGTCGCCGCCGTCGCCGATCACGATCGCGTCGCGGTCGAGCACCTGGGCCAGCTCGCCATACACGCGCATCGGGTGAAGCGGCGAGCGAGCGTCGGTCAGGTCCTCCCGCTCCGCGGCGCGCTTCTCGTTCTCGACCTCGCGCAGCGAGGCGGCCCATGCCGTGCGCTCCGCCGAGGGACCGCCGGCCGCAGCCGAGCGAAGCGCGTCGAGCGAGCCGGCCACGCTGCCGTACAGCTCGGCCGCGACCTCGCGCGGGTGCTCGCGCTCGGGGGAGGAGGAGCCGATCACCACGATCCTCGTGTTGTCGCCGAACGAGCCGCCGAAGCCGAGCCTGAAGTCCATCGGCACGCCGACCACGAGCGCCACGTCGGCGCCCTTGAGCCCCGTCCCCCGCGCGCGTGAGAAGAAGAGAGGGTTGTCGGCCGGCACGCAGCCGCGCGCGAGCCCATTGAGGAAGACCGGCACGTGCAGCTCGTCGCAGAGCGCGCGCAGCTCCGTCTCGGCGTGCGCCCAGTAGAGGCCGGTGCCGGCCATCACGACCGGCTTCGAGGCCGAGCGCAGGAGCTCCGCGGCGCGCTCGAGGGCGTCGCCGTCGGGCGGACCGAGCCCGGCGGGATCGGGCAGCGACGCCGGCGCGTCGGCGTCCACGTCCGACTCCATGAACACCTGGTCGAGCGGGAAGTCGACGAAGGCCGGGCCGCTCGGCGGCTCGAGCGCCGCGTGGAGCGCCTCGTCCACGAGCCCGGGGATCGCGGCGGTTGAGTCCGCGGTCCGAGCCAGCTTGGCGATCGGGGAAACGAATGGCACATGGTCGATCTCCTGGAGCGAGCCCATCCCCCAGCGCATCGCCGGCGCGCGTCCCCCGAGCGCCAGCACGGGGCTGCCGTTCATACGCGCCGAGGCGATCGCGCTCATCCCGTTTGTCACCCCCGGACCCGCCGTAAGCGCGCAGACGCCCGGCTCGCGGGTGGCCTTCGCCCAGCCCTCGGCCGCGAAGGCCGCGGACTGCTCGTGGCGCACGTCCACGATGTCGATTTCCTCCTCGCGACAGCCGTCGTAGATCGAGAACAGGTGGCCACCGGACAGCGTGAAGAGCTTCGCGACGCCGTGGGCCTTCAGCCGCTTGGCCACCAGCCGGCCGCCGTGCAGTGCAGCGCCCTGCTCGGTGTGTGCGGCCTCCGCGGACAAGGGGAGCGCGAGCCTACTGGATTGGGTATAAGCCGAGACGGATGGACGCAGGACTCCAGGGGAACTTCGGGGAGACGTTCCCGTTCGCGCCTCGCTTCGCGAGCGTGAGTGACGACGTGCGACTCCACTACGTGGACGAGGGGCCGCGCGGCGCTCCCCCACTCCTGTTCGTGCACGGCAACCCCACCTGGAGCTACCTGTGGCGCCGGCCGATCGCCGAGCTGTCGGCCGAAGGGCGTCGCTGCGTGGCGTTCGACCACATGGGCTTCGGTCGCTCGGACAAGCCGCCGCGGCTGTATGCGTACTCGCTGCAGGGGCACATCGACAACGCGCTCGCGCTGATCGACGAGCTCGACCTGCGCGACATCACCCTGGTGGCCCACGACTGGGGCGGTCCGATCGGTCTCGGCGCCGTACTCGAGCGCCGCGAGCGCTTCGAGGCGGTCGTGCTCCTCAACACCTGGGCGTGGGAGCTGCCTAGCTTCCTGCCGCCGTTCCTGCGCGAGTTCCGCACGGAGGGGCTGGGGGAGATCCTGGCCCTCGGCGGCAACCTGTTCGTCGAGTCGATCCCCGGCGGGATGGCCAAGCGCGACACCGACAGCGTGATGATGGACGCCTACCGCGCCCCGTTCCCCGACTACTGGTCGCGGGTGGGGGTGCTGGCGTTCCAGCGCGACATCCCGCTCACCGAGCGCGACCGCAGCGCCCGCCTTATGGGGCGGATCCACGAGCGGCTGGAGGGGCTCGACGTACCGCTCAAGCTGATCTGGGGGAT
>DASRIC010000027.1:0-28474 GCA_035650215.1 Thermoleophilaceae bacterium | reverse complement strand
ATCACGCAGTCGTACTCCTTACCGCGCCCGGTCGCCTTGATGCGCTCGACGATGGCCGCGAGCTCGCGGTCGCTCTCCCCTGGCCGGTAGGTGAGGTTGGCGAGCCTGTCGAGGTAGTCCGTGCAGTGGTTGCAGCGGCCGTGGGCGTCGAAGCTGATGTCCGGGTCGGTGGTGGACATCACGCAGCGGGTGCAGACGCGGCCGCTGCCGTCGTCCCAATCAGCCTGAGGGGTAGTCACTCTTCGTGGGCCGTGTGGCGGTGATAGGCCTCGAGCACCTGGTGCGTGGGCCCGAACCGCTCGACCAGCCCTTGGTGCATCCAGAGCACGCGATCCGCCACCCGCTCGACCTGGTCGAGGTTGTGGCTCACGAAGACCACCGTCCGTCCCTCGCTCCGAAGCCTGTCGATCTCGTTGAGACAGCGTTCCTCGAACTCGCCGTCCACGACCGCGAGCACCTCGTCGAACACGTACACGTCGGCCGGGAACTGCATTGCGATCGAGAACGAGAGCCGCGACAGCATGCCGCTCGAGAAGCGCTTGACCGGCGTGTCCATGTGCCGCCCGAGCTCCGCGAAGTCGGCGACGTTGCCCATGCGCGCCTTGATCATCTCTCTCGGTATCCCGAGCGACGAGGCGAACAACATGACGTTCTCGCGGCCCGTGAGCTCCGGGTGAAACCCCAGCCCCACGGCCAGCAGCGGAACCACTCGCCCGTGCACGTGCATCTCGCCGCTCGTCGGAAGCGTGGTGCCCGCCAGGATCTGCAACAGGGTCGACTTGCCCGAGCCGTTCGTGCCGACGATCCCGAGCGACTCGCCGCGATTGATGCTGAAGTCGACGCCGCCGAGCGCCACGAAGCCGGCCGTGGGATCGACCCGGCCGCGGCCGGCGAGGACCCGCACCGTCCTCAGGAGGCTCTGGTGCTCCCCGAGCTGAAACTGCTTACGCAGCCCCTCGGCGTGGATGGCCACCGGTCGGGAGCCGTTGACGGCCGCGGACGTCATCAGATGTCGTCCGCCATCGTCGTCTCGAGGCGCGTGAAGAGCCGCCAGCCGCCCACGAGCAGCAGGGCGGTGAGGAACAGAGAGATCGCGATCGGCTCGATCGGCACCTCGTAGTTGGACAGCATCATCCAGCGAAGTCCCTCGATCACGCCCGTGAGCGGGTTGAGCTCCACGATCGTGCGCACCGTCGAGGACAGCTCGGGCAGGGAGTAGCCCACTGGCGCGAGGAACAGGCCCACCTGGAGCAGGAACGGCAGCGCGCTGATGATGTCGCGGTAGCGCACCGCCAGCGCGGCGAGGATGGATACCACGCCGAACATGAGGAGCAGCAGCCACAGAAGGCCGAGGGGCAGCAGCACGATCTTGGGCGACAGCCGACCCGCGATCGCGGCGGCCACGATCGCGCCCAGCCCGGTCACGACGAACGCCGGCAGCGAGGCGATCATGGCTGCGATCGGAAAGGCCGGTCGCGGGCACGGGGTGAAACGGATGTAGTTGATGTTGCTGACCAGCGAGGCGGCGCCGATGGTGAGCGCGGCCTGCACGAAGGCCCACGCGGTGAGCCCCGTGAGCGCGAAGACCGAGTAGGGCACGCCTGAGGTCTGCACGTCGGCCAGGCCCCGGAACGCGACCAGGAAGGCCAGCAGCAGGGCGATCGGCTGGAACACGAGCCACAGCGGTCCGAGGACCGACTGCTTGTACTTCACCTTGAAGTCGCGAGAGGCGAGCACCTGGATGATCGGCCGCTCGCGCCATAGGTGGCGCACCTTGAGCCGGCGCTTGGCCGGCTTGATCACGCGCTCGACGGGCCACTCGAGTGACGCCAGCGCCGACTCCTGCGCGCTCTCGCGGTTCTGAATGTTCGTCTCGGTCACGGTGATCCCCAGGGGAGCGCCTGTCCCCCTGCCAGAGGCCAGATTCCAAGATAGACCGGGATCGCCGGTTTAGCTCGCATCGGAGAACGGAAGTGGCGTCTTCGCCTGCCGGCGCTCGATCGGTGCGAGCTCGTCGTAGAGCGCCGTGACGTCGGAGACGAGTCGCTCCGCCGCGAACTTGCCGGCCACGTGACTGCGCGCGCGGGCACCCAACTCCATGCGTCCCCCGGTGTCCGTCGCGAGGGTGCGGAGCGCCCGGCCGAGCTCGAGGTGGTCGCCGGCCGGAACGATCAATCCGGTATCGGCGGTAACCACGTCCCGGACGCCGCCTACCTGGGTGGAGACGGCGGGCGTGGCCGCCGCGGCCGCCTCGATCAGCGAGACGGGAGTGCCCTCGTTGTCCGACGAGAGGACCGCGATGTCCGATGCTGCCGCCACGGGCACCATGGCCGCACGGTACCCGGCGAAGTACACATAGGGCGCGACCCCGAGGTCAGCGGCCAGGCGCTCCAGCTCGGGCCGCAGCGCGCCGTCCCCGACGAGCGCGAGGCGCACCGGGGCGCCCTCGGCGCGCGCGTGCGCGAGCGCCCGCAGCAGCAGGTCCACCCGCTTGATCGGCGCAAGGCGACCCACCCAGGTCAGGAGCAGCTCTCCATCCCGGACGCCCGCCTCGCTGCGAAAGGCGCCGCCGTCGGCCGGCGTCGCCTCGAGGAAGGGCCGGAGGTCCAGCCCGATCGGGATCACGCGAAACCGCTCGCGCGGCGCGACTCCGAGCCGCACGAGGTCGTCGACGGTCGCCTGGCTCACCCCGATCAGGGCGTCGCTCACGGGCGCCAGGCGGCGCTCCATGCCGCGGTACAGAGCGTTTCGCGCGGGCCCGAAGTAGCCCTCGAGCACGTGGCCGTGGTAGGTGTGGACGATGAGCGGCCGCGGCTCGCCGGCGAGCACCGCGGCGCTGCGGCCGAGCATGCCCGCCTTCGCGGTGTGCGTGTGGAGGATGTCGGGGCGGGCGGCTCGGATGGCTCGCACGAGGCCCGCGAGTGCCCGCGCGTCGTTGGGCGGGTGGACGGCCGGGCCGAGCCCGGGTATCCGAGCCATACGCGCTCCGCGGGCACGCACGGCGGGCTCGAGCGAGTCCTCTCCCGAAGGCACATCGCCATGGAGGAGCAGCGTCTCGTAGCGCTCGGGGTCGAGCTCGGTGGAGAGCAGCCCGACGTGATGGGACGGCCCCCCCATGTTCAGGCGAGCGATCACGCGCAGGATGCGCACCTTTTCGGTCGTGCGGACGGGAGCGCCCACTGGACGCCGGATCATCGCGGTTGCCGCGGTCAGGAGCCGGACTCTTGCTGCGCCGGGGTGGCGGAGAGCGCCGGTGCGGCGTTGGCGTCAAGGGCCGGCGCGAGCGCGGCGTCGCGCACGGAGGGCCACTCGAGGGCCACGATCGCGGCGGCGCCCAGCAGCACATACCCGGTTGAGGCCGCGAACACGGTGACGATCGTCGAGTCGGCGAGCAGGACGCCGGCGGCGCAGAGCACAACCTGGACCGCTCCGAGCACGCCCGCCACCGCGGCCGGGCTGCCGAGCAGGCCGAGCAGGCGGTGGGTCACGTGGTCGCGCCCGCCGGTGAGGATGCCGGCCCCGCGACGCAGACGCGACACCACGACGAGCGTGGTGTCGAGCACCACCAAGCCCACGATCGGCACGACGGCGAACACGGCTGCCGTGCCGAACCCGGCCTCGGCTGGAACCGCCATTAGGGTGGCTGCCACCACGAACCCCACGGGCATGCTGCCGCCGTCTCCGAGGAAGATCCGCGCGGGGCGGGCGAGGTTGAAGCGCAGGAAGCCGAGGCAGGCGCCGGACAGCGCAAGGGCCGGCAACGCCAGGATGAGCTTGTCGTTGGCGATGGCGAGGGCCGCGGCGCCGGCGGCGGACACCCCGCCCACGGTGCCGGTGGCACCGTCGAGGTTGTCCATGAGGTTGAAGGCATTCACGAGCCCGATGACCCAGACCGACGTGAGCGCGAGGTTGAGCACGCCCTCGTCGAAGAGCGCCCAGCCGAGGCCCCCCTGCCAGAGTGCGAACGCCGCCGCGAACTCAGCGAGCACACGCGTCAGGGGTCCCAGATGCACGCGATCGTCGATGGTGCCCACGAGCGACAGTCCGATGGCACAGGCGGCTATGAGGACCACGTCCGAGCTGCCCACCCCGATCAGAAGAGCCAGGGGCAGCGACGCGACCATCACGGCGAGGCCGCCGAGGTACGGCGTAGGTCGGCCGTGCCGCTTGTAGCCCACCGGCCGGTCGAGGAAGTTCGTCCGCCATGCCAGCCGGATCGCGAGCGGGACGGTGACCTGTACTGCTCCTGCTGCCAGCGCGAAGGCGAGCAGGAGCTGCAGCTCATCCGGCAACGCGGACCTCCTCGCCCACGTCGCCGGACATGAACGCGGCGCGCTCGAAGTGGATTACGTCGTCGATCGCGTCGTCGATCGTGCGGCGCGGCTCCCAGGCGGTCAGCTCGCGGAGCGCCGTGGTGTCGGGCTGGCGCCGGCCGAGCTCCTCGAAGCCGTCGTCGTAGGCGCGCTCGTACGGCACGAACTCGACCTCGGAGCCCGAGCGGGAGCGGGCGATCACCCGTCGCGCGAGGCTGAGGATCGAGATCTCTGTCTCGCAGCCGATGTTGAAGACCTTGCCGCCGGCGCGATCGCTGTCGATCAGCCTCGTGAGTGCCTCGACCGTGTCGTGCACGTGCGCGAAGCAGCGGGTCTGCGTGCCGTCGCCGAACACGGTCAGCGGTGCGCCGCTCACCGCCTGGCGCGCGAAGCGCGGCAGCACCATGCCGTAGGCCCCACTCTGGCGCGGGCCCACGGTGTTGAACAGTCGCACGACGATGTTGTCCGCGCCGAGCTCCTTGTGGTAGCCGAGCGCCAGCGCCTCGCCGAAGGACTTGGAGGTCGCGTAGTTCCAGCGTGCCTTCTGGGTCTCGCCGTAGATGCGATCGGAGTGCTCGGTCAGCGCGCCGTTGCTGAGCTTGCCGTAGACCTCCGAGGTCGAGGCGAACAGGACGCGCTTCTGACGCGCGGCGGCGGCGGACAGCACCACATCCGCGCCCCGAACGTTGTTGAGGAGCGTGTCCACGGGCTCGTCGACCACCAGGCTCACCCCCACCACGGAGGCGAGGTGCAGGCAGGCGTCGACCTCGCCGAGCAGCTCGAGCACGAGCTCCTCGTCGAGGACCGAGCCCTCCACGAACTCGGCCCGGCCGGAGCGGAGGAGGGATTCGATATTGGATACGCGGCCGGTGCTCAGATCGTCGAGCACCAGCACCTCATGTCCGTCCGCCGAAAGGCGGTCCGAGAGGTGCGAGCCGATGAATCCTGCTCCTCCCGTGATCAAGTACCTCAAGAGCGAGTCCCCTTTAGTGGTCAGGCCGAGTCACTTCCGGGCCTATCCCGGGCCCAAGTGAGGCATGCTCGCGCTTCCAACGCGGCGACAGCCACCATAAGCAAGATCCCGAAATAGCGCAAACGTCGACGTTCGGGGTATCCGGCTCAAGTCGGCCGGGCGCGGTGCCGATAAGCCCGCGTTTCGGCTAGCCGCGTGCGGCCTGCTGCAGGGCTTCGAGGGCCGGCTTGGGCGAGCCGTCCTGGCGCAAGAGGCCGGTGTGAAGGCCCCAGTGATCCCGGGCGCCCGGCGCCGGGCCTACGTCGCGCCAGTTGAAGTAGAACATCCCGTCGAGACGCAGCCCGTCCGCGAGCCGGGAGAGCCGGCTGGTGGTGCTCCGGATCAGTGCGGCCTGGCCGGCCTCGCCCACCACGAGCGCTCGCTCGGCGGGGCCGCCGGTCGCCCAGCCCAGCTCGGTCACGAGCACGCGGGCGTCGTCGCCGGCGCGCTCGAGCTCGCGGACCGCCGCGCTGAGCTGGTCGACCACGAGGTCCGAGGCCGGCGCGTAGGGGTGGACGGCGAGCTGGTCGAAGCTGTCCCGCGCTCCGGCGGCGTACATGCCCTGGAGGAACGGCACGAGCTTGAGCCCGAGCTCGCTGTCGTTCAACCCGGCGCTCACGATCGTGGCGCCCGGGTCGACCGCCCTGATCGCGGCGGAGCCCGCCTGCAGGAGCGCGGTGTAGGCCGCCGGGTTCGGTCCGGCCGGCCAGTAGAACGGGATGTTGGGCTCGTTCCAGATCTGCCAGGCGCGGATCGGCCGCTCGGGCAGCGCCGGGTGCTCGCGCCAGAGGCGGCCGCCGGGGCCGTAGCGCCGCACGAGCGCTGCCGCGAAGGTGGCGAAGTCGTCGTTGTCGGCGGGCGGGTAGACCCCGCGCTCGGCGCCGCTCGCGGGCCGGCTCGAGCGGAAGGTGGGCGGGTCGAAGAGCACCGGCAGGACCGAGAGGCCCTGACGCGCGGCGGCGAGCACGAACTCGTCGTGCAGCGCGAAGTCCCACCGACCCGGGCTGGGCTCGATCACCGACCACAAGAAGGGATGGCGGACCGTGCTCGCGCCGACCGCGGCCACAGCGCCCATGGTCCCCGCGCGACTCGGGTCGGCGTCCGTTCCCCAGAATGCGTCGTCCGCCGTGAGCCCGACGAAGCCCGGTCGGGATGGCAGTACGCCGGAGGTGCCCACGAGTGCGTCGCCCGAGGCGTCGCTGTCGTCGTCGAAGGCGTTGGCCAGCCCGTCGCTGTCGATGTCGTGGTCGTAGTTCAGGTACTTGGTGTCGGCGTCGGCGTCGGGGTCGACCTTGTTCAGGCGACGGTCGGCGTCGATGTCGCGGTCGAAGCCGTTGGAGGCCAGGTCCGCGTCCATGTCGGGATCGACCGGGTTCAGGAGGCGGTCGCCGTCGATGTCCGGGTCGCGGCCGTTGGGGATGCCGTCGCCGTCGATGTCCATGTCGCGGTCGTTCGGGACGCCGTCGCCGTCCACGTCGCCGACGCGCAGCCGAAAGCCGCGCCGCTTGGGCTTGCCGCAGGCGCGACGCATGGCGCTGCGGAGCGCCTTCGACTTCGGGGCCCGCCTCACCTTGTCCTTGGCCTTGCGGCAGGCCTTCGCCTTGGCCTTCGCCTTCGGCGCGCCCTTTTTCGCGCCCGCCGGGGCTGCGCTCGCGTCGGCGGCTCCGTGGAACGCCAGGAGCGCGCAGCCCAGCGCGACCGCGGTGAGCAGCCGGACCGCCTGGACTCGAAATCGGGCGAGGGAGGGCATCGCGCATCTGGCTCGGGCTGTCCAGGCGTGTCCAGGAGATCGGCGCGGCGGCGCTCGAACATGGGGCCATTAGCGGCGCGAGCCGGGCTAGACGGATGGCCCTCCCCGAAATGCGGTGTACCGTGGAGCCGAGTGAAGGTCCTGGTCACCGGCGGGGGCGGCTTCATCGGGTCGCATATCGTGGACCGCCTTCTGGCGGACGGGCACGCCGTGCGCGTGCTCGACAACTTCGCCACCGGGCGCCGCGAGAACCTGCTCGACGTGCTCGGCGAGATCGAGCTTGTGGAGGGCGACATCCAGAGCTACGAGCGCGTGCACAACGCGGTGGCGGACTGCGAGGTCGTGCTCCACCAGGGCGCGCTGCCGTCGGTGCCGCGTTCGGTACAGGACCCGCTCACGAGCAACGCCACCAACGTCACGGGCACCCTGAACGTGCTCCTGGCGGCGCGCGATGCCGGGGTCAGGCGCGTGGTCTACGCCTCCTCGTCCTCGATCTACGGCGCCAACCCGGAGCTGCCGAAGCACGAGGGCCTCCAGCCGCAGCCGATCTCCCCGTACGCCGTGGCCAAGCTCGCCGGCGAGGGCTTCTGCCGGAGCTTCCACGAGGTCTTCGGCCTCGAGACGGTGGCGCTCCGTTACTTCAACGTCTTCGGGCCGCGGCAGGACCCGCTCTCGCAGTACGCCGCGGTGGTGCCGAACTTCGTGAGCGCGCTGCTGAACGGCGCCCGCCCCGTGGTCTACGGAGACGGGGAACAGTCACGCGACTTCACCTACGTCGGGAACGTGGTGCAGGGGAACGTGCTCGCCATGAGCGCCGAGGGGGTGGGCGGCAAGGTCTACAACCTGGCCGCCGGCGACCGCACGACGCTGAACGAGCTGCTCGGCCATATCGGCAGGCTCGTGGGCCGCGAGCACGACGCCCGCTACGAGCCCCCGCGGCTCGGCGACGTGAAGCACTCGCAGGCGGACGTGAGCGCGGCGGCGCGCGACCTCGGCTACGAGCCGAAGGTGAGCGTCGAGGCGGGGCTCGCCCTCACCCTCGACTGGTTTCGCGCCTGAACAAGCCGATCAGGAAGGCGCCGTGGACCGGATCGATCCGGGTGGCCACGCGCGCCACGCGCGGCGGCAGCGGGTAGTAGCCCACCGTCTTCGTGGAGACCTTCGTGAGGCCGTGGTACTCGCACAGCTCCGCGAGGGCCCGCGCCGTGAACAGCCGCAGGTGGGTGCGGCCGGCGTCGCGGTGGCGGTCGCCGTGCTCGGGATTGAGCGGGTTGCCGAGGATCAGGTCGTCGCTCACGTGGATCGGCATCGGCTGCCAGCCGAGGGCGAGCGAGATCACGTTGTGCCAGCTGGAGAGGTTGTTGGTGGAGAGGCACACGAGCCCGTTCGGCGCCAGCACGCGCCGCACCTCCGAGAGAAAGCTGTCGGTGCGACGGATGTGCTCGATCACCTGGTTGGCGTGCACCACGTCGCAGCTGCCGTCCTCGAAGGGCAGGCCTTCGTCGATGTCGCCGACCCGCACGTCGATGCCGCGCCGCCGAGCGATCTCCGCGTGCACGTCGAGGAGCTCGACGCCCTGCACCGCGCCGGCCCGGAGCCGCTTGGCCACGCGCACCGTGAACTCGCCGTCGTGGGTGCCGAGGTCGAGCAGCCGCGCGCCGGGCCGCGACGGCAGCATGCGCAGGATCGCGCGCCGGTTCTCCTCCTCCGTGGCCCAGAACACACGCCGCAGGTAGCCGGCCGACCCGTCCTCGTCCGCCGGCGGCTCGGGCAGCTGCTCGAGCGGGCGGAGCTCAGGGATCTCCTGCGCGGTGGTGGGGAAGTCGGTGTCGAGTTGGCGGTGCACGGCTACATCATTCACATTCATGTCGTTCGGGCATGCGCTGACCAAAGTACGCATCGGAGCTGCGGGGGCTGACGAGTTTCAGAGGCTAGTCCCGGTCCGCCGCCACACGAACGCGAACGCCAGCGGCTGCCCGCGCAGCTCGGCCCAGCGCGGCTTGGCCCGCGCCCACGCGTCGTCGATCAGGCGCTCTCGCAACTCGGCCAGCCGCCAGCCGGCCCCGTGGGCGGCCGCAACGTGGTCGCTCAGCAGGTGCACGTGCGTATCGATCGCCACCGGCTCGCCGGCGGCGTCCTCGAAGTGGGTCGGCATTCCCGAGCTCATGAGGAAGTGGGGATGGAGGCCCACGAGCACGTAGCTCGCCTCGGGAGCCGCGAGCCGCGCCGCCTCGGCGTAGAGGGGCTCGAGGGTGGGCAGGTGCTCGTCGACGAGGGAGGTCACGAGCAGGTCGTAGGCGGCGGCGGGCAGACCGGTGGCCGTGACGTCCGCCTCCACGAGCCGCCGGTAGACCCGGCGCGAGCGGGCCCGCGCGAGCATCTCCGGCGTGATGTCCACCCCGTCGATCGCCGCAATGCCGCGGCCCGCGAGCCAGGCGCCCGTGCGCCCGCTGCCGCAGCCGAGGTCGGCCGCGGCCCGGGCTCGCTCCCACGGGACCTCCCGAAGCGCGGCCAGCAGCTCGATGTCCATCGCGTCCTCGACGGTGTCCTCGTAGCTGGCCGCCCAGGCTCCGTACCCGCTGCGTACGTCGACGGTGCGGTAGCCGCGGCGGTCGAAGGGAGAGAAGTCGGCCACGCTCTGATTGAAGCGAAGCGCGAGCGGGCACCCACCACGCAGTGGATCGCCAGAGCGCAAGACCCGAGGACCTGCCCCCGCTCGAGCTGCGCAAGCTCCGCGACCTGGAGGTGCGCGAGCCGTCGAAGGAGGGGAGGCCCTCGCACATGAGCGCTGCCAGCGGCGTGGTGAGGCGCGGCGACTTCGTCTATGTCATCGGCGACGACGAGCTCCACCTCGGCGTCTTCGAGGTCTCCTCGGGCGAGCCGGGCCACCTCGTGCGCGTGCTCTCCGGCGAGCTGCCGGGCGACGACCGCGAGCGCGCCAAGGAGAAGCCCGACCTCGAGGCGCTCACACTGCTGCCGCCGTTCGAGGAGCACCCGTACGGGGCGCTGCTCGGGCTCGGCTCCGGCTCCGGCCCGGGGCGCGACCGCGGCTTCGTCTGCGCGCTCGGTGCCGACGGCTCGCTGAGCGGCGATCCCCGCGAGGTCGACCTGGCGCCCGTCTACGAGCTGCTGCGCGAGCACATCGCCGAGCTGAACGTGGAGGGCGCGGCCACGATGGGCGACCGCCTCTGGCTCCTCCAGCGGGGCAACTCCGACGTCGGCTCGAACGTGGTGGCCGAGCTCGCGCTCGATCGCGTGATGACCTCGCTGCGCGAGGACCTGCGCATCGACGCGGACGAGCTCGCGAACGTCCGCTCCTACGAGCTGGGCGACATCGACGGCGTGGAGCTGACCTTCAGCGACGCAACGCCGATCGCGGAGCAGCTCGTGGTGTTCACGGCATCGGCCGAGGCCGACGACGGCCGCATCTGCGGCTCCGTGGTGGGAACGTTGCAGCCGGACGGCGCGGTCGAGCGGCTGCGCACGATCGATCGCAAGTGGAAGGTCGAGGGCGTGCACGCGGCGATGGACGCCGGCGTGCTCGACTTCACCTTCGTCTGCGATCAGGACGACCCGGGCGCACCCTCGCCGCTGCTGTCGGCGACGATGCCCCTGGACGGCAGGCTCGAGTACACCCCAGGCTCGTCCGGCTGAGCCCGCTCAGAAGACGAAGGCGATCAGCAGGATGATGATCAGGATGAGAACGATCGTTCCGATTCCGATGTACATGCCATTTCCTCCGGTCGTTGACTGGAGCCCTCATGCCCGCTGGCTGAGCGCTGCAATCGCCCAACAGTCAGTTAGTTGACACTTACGTAAGTAACAGCTAACGTAATGGCCGGACATGCAGCACGCCATCGACGCCATCGTCGAGCCCCGCCGCCGCGAGATCCTGCGGCTGGTGCGCGACGCGGAGCTGCCCGCGGGCGCGATCGCCGCGCACTTCGCGGACGTGACCCGTCCCGCGGTCTCTCAGCACCTGCGCACCCTGCGCGAGGCCGGACTCGTGGCCGAGCGCCGCGAGGGAACGCGGCGCCTGTACCGAGCGCGTCCGCAGGGATTCGCCGGTCTGCGCGAGTTCCTCGACCAGTTCTGGGACGAGCGCCTCGACGTGCTGCGCAGAGAGGCAGAACGAGAAGAGAGGGGAAAGACAGATGACAGTGGCAACAGGAACTGAGCCGATCGTCAAGGAGGTCCAGATCGACGCCAGGCCCGAGACGGTGTTCGGCTTCTTCACCGAGGCCGACAAGCTCACGCGCTGGCTCTGCGAGGAGGCCACGACCGACCCGCGCCCCGGCGGCGTCTGCCTTCAGACGCACCGCGCCGGCGAGAGCAGGGGGGACCAGCTCTTCCACATGCGCGGTGAGTTCGTGGAGATCACGCCGCCGTCGCGGCTCGTGTTCACCTGGGGCTTCGACGAGCCGTCCGTGGGCGTCCCGCCAGGGTCGAGCACCATCGAGGTCACCCTGGAGCCCGAGGGCGAGGGCACCCGCCTCACGCTCGTGCACCGCGACCTGCCGGAGGCCGAGCTCCCGAGCCACGACGAGGGCTGGGACTACCAGCTCGCGCGGCTCGTCATCGCCGCCGCCGGCGGTGATCCGGACGCCTAGCCCGGCAGCCTGCCCGAGCGCGCGATCCGCCTGAACAGGCGCGCGCTCGGGCGCTCGCTGCGGGCGAGCGTACCCGGGTCGTAGGAGAAGAAGCCGAAGCGCGGGTAGTAGCCGGCGGCCCACTCGAAGTTGTCCACGAGCGTCCAGGCGAAGTAGCCCTTGACGCGCGCCTCGCGGGCTCGCATCGCGCCCCGCAGCGCGCGCAGGTGGCTCGTGAGGTATCCGGCACGCTGGTCGTCGTCGGCGTCGGCGATGCCGTTCTCGGTCACGTAGACCGGCAGCCCGTAGCTCCCGGCGGTGCGCAGCGAGCGGCGCAGACCCTCGGGGTAGATCTCCCAGCCGAACTCCGTGCAGCGGGTGGGGCAGGGCGGCGACGTTGGGCGCTCGTCGTGGCGGTAGAAGTTCGTGGGCAGGAAGTCGAACAGCGGGATGGTCGCGCTCGCCGGAGCGCCGAGGCCCGTCACGCGGCTGCGGAAGTAGTAGTTGAGCCCGATGAAGTCGGCCCGCCCGCGCAGCGAGCGGCGACGCTCGCCGGGGTCGACCCGCCCGTCCACGTCCGCGTCGTCGAACCCACGCACCACCGCATTCAGATACACGCGGTTGAAGATGTAGTCGGCGTGGCGGGTGCCGGCGCGGTCGTCGGCCGAGCCGCGGTCGGCGGGCGTGAAGGCGACCATGTTGTGCACGGGCCCCACGCGGGCGCGCCGATCGTGGCGGTGCACGGTGTCGTAGGCCACGGCGTTCGCCTCGGCCAGGTTGCGCACCGCCGTGACCGCGCCGGGGAAGGAGAACACGCCCGGCGGGAACCAGCCCGCGAACGCGCCCGGCACGTTCGCGTAGCCGTTCGTGGCCACGACCATCGGCTCGTTGACCGTGACCCACAGGTTCACGAGCTTGCCGTAGCGGCGCGCGGCCCAGCCGGCGAACTCGCCGAACTCGCGGACGGCCGTCTGCGAGAGCCAGCCGCCGCGCTCGAGCGCCGGCAGCGGGTCGTCGGGCCCACGGCCGGCGAAGGCGGTGCGAGCCTCGAGCGGGTCGTGCAGCCAGCTCGGCAGCGTGAAGTGGTTGAGGGTCACGACGGGCTCGAGCCCGAGCCGCCGCATCGCGCGCAGCTCGGCCTCGTAGTGACGCGCGGCGCGCTCGTTCACGAGCCGGTCGAGCTGCCTCGGGGTGCGCGCGGCGCCGGTGGGGCGCGGGAACAGGCGGCTCCATTCGAGCGAGAAGCGGAGCGCGTTCGCGCCGAGCCGGCCGCGCGCGAGCCGCAGGTCCTGGCGCCAGCGCCGCCAGTGGCCGGGCCCGCGCTCCACGAGGTCGCCGCTCACGTGCCCGGCCGCGATCTCGTCGGCGTCGTGGCTCCAGGCCCACCAGTCGCTGCCCGTGTCGGCTTTCGAGGGCGTGCCGCCCGCCTCGGTCTGGAAGCCGGCGATCGCCGGACCCCAGAGGAAGTCGCGCGGGAAGTCGCGGCCGGCGCCGAGCGCGGGTGCGGCGCCCGCCAGCAGGATCGCCGCGGCCGCGGCGCTTACTCGTAGAAGTTTCGCTCCCACCGGTGGTCGCGCAGCGTATCCAGCTGCTCGCGCGGCAACCCGTGGCCGTCGCCCACGGCCACGTTGCGCTCCACGTGGCGCGTGGTGCGCATCCCGGGGATCACGGTCGACACCGCCGGCTCGCTGAGCACGAAGCGCAGTGCGGTTTCGGCCATCTGGCCGCTCTCGATCCCGAGGTCCGAGCAGATGGCGCCCACGCGCCGCTCGACCTCGGCGGCGCGGCCGTCGCCGAAGTAGTGGCGCCGGAAGTCGTCCTCCGGGAACTCGCTGTCGGCCGTGATCGTGCCGGTGAGCCCGCCCTCGTCGAGCGCGACGCGCACGATCACGCCGATGTCGTGCTCGCGGCAGGCGGGGAGGAGCCGCTCGAGCGGCGACTGGTCGAACACGTTGAAGATCACCTGGACGGTGTCCACCACACCCGCCTCGATCGCCGCCAGCGCGTTGGCGGGCTGGTGGTCGTTGATCGAGATGCCCACGTGCCGGACCCTGCCGGCGCTGCGCAGCTCCTCGAGCGTGTCGAGCCAGTCGCCCTGCCCGAGCCAGGCGTCCTGCCAGACGTGCAGCTGGAGCAGGTCCACGGTCTCGAGGCCAAGGTTCTCGAGGCTCTGCTCGGCCGAGCGGCGCACGTAGTCACCCGGGTACACCTCGGCCACGTCGATCCCGTCCGGAGCCGGCCAGACAAGGTTCTTCGGCGGCACCTTCGTCGCCACGTACACGCGCTCGGAGCGCTCGCGTACCACGCGCCCCACCAGCTGCTCGCTGTGGCCCTCTCCATACGCGCGCGCGGTGTCGATGAAGTTCAGCCCCAAGTCGATCGCGCGGTTGAGAGCGGCGATCGACTCGTCGTCCTTCGCGCCGATCCACTGCACGCCGCTGATTCCCCAGGCGCCATAGCCGATCTCCGAGACCTCGAATCCGGTCCTGCCGAGCCTTCGGTAGTTCATGGCGCTGACGGTACCCAGGCGGTAGCTTGCGACCCACATGGGTGGGCTCGACCGCGGCACCCTGCTGGCGCTTGGCGCGATGGCGCTCGCTGTGTTCGTGATCGCCAACGACCTGACCGCCCTCAGCGTCGCGCTCCCGAACATCGAGAGCGACTTCGACTCGGACGTGAGCACGGTGCAGTGGGTGATCAACGCCTACGCGCTCGTGTTCGGGGTGTTGATCGTGACCGGCGGCCGGCTGGCCGACATGTTCGGACGGCGGCGGCTGTTCTTCGTCGGCGCGGCGATCTTCGCCACCTTCTCGCTGCTGGCAGGAGCCGCCCAGGGCGAGCTCTGGCTGATCCTCTGCCGCGCGCTGATGGGGATCGGGGGGGCGATCATCTGGCCGGCCGTTCTCGGCATGACTTATGACGTGCTGCCCGACGACAAGGCGGGGCTCGCGGGCGGGCTGATCCTCGGCGTGGCCGGCTTCGGCAACGCCGCCGGCCCGCTGCTGGGCGGCTTCCTCACCGACGCGCTGAGCTGGCGCTGGATCATGTTCGTGAACCTGCCGATCGCGGCGCTCGCCGCCTTCGCCACCTGGCGCGCGATCCCGCCCTCGCCTCCCGCGGAGCACCAGCGCATCGACTACGCGGGGATCGCGAGCATCAGCATCGGGCTGGTGGCCCTGCTGGTGGCGCTCGACCAGGTGACCCAGTGGGGCTGGAGCGACCCGCGCATCCTCTTCCTGTTCGCGCTCTGCGCCGTCCTCCTCACCGCCTTCGCCGTGGTCGAGCGCCGGGCGGGCGCGACGGCGCTGATTCCCCGCGATGTGATGGCCAATCCGCACTTTCGCGCCGCCTGTATCACCACGCTCTTCATGTCCGCGGTGTTCTTCGCCGCGCTGCTGTTCCTGCCGCAGTTCTTCCAGAAGATCCTGAGCTACTCGCCCCTCGAGGCCGGGGCGGCGCTGCTGCCGATGATGGCCGTGTTCGCGGTCACCTCGTTCGTGGCGGGCTCGCTCTACGAGCGGCTGGGGGCGAAGCTGATCGTGAGCGCGGGCACCCTCTGCCTCACGCTCGGCGCCTTCCTCGTGTCGCTGATCGACCGCGACTCCGGCTTCGTCTCGCTCGTGCCGGGCATGCTGGTGATGGGCGTGGGCGTGGGCCTGTTCTACTCGTCGATCACGACCGCGGCCGTGACGGCGCTCGACCCCTCGCGAGCGAGCCTCGCGGGCGGGATCGTCTACATGTTCCAGATCGCGGGCGGGTCGGTGGGCCTCGGCCTGACCACGACCGTGTTCATCACCGCCTCCGAGGACCGGCTGCAGAGCGACCTGTCCGGCTCGGGCCTGAGTGGCGAGGAGGTGGACACGCTGCACGGCGCGCTCGCAGGCACGGAGTCCGCGGGCGAGATCCTGGCCCGCTTCTCGGAGCGCACCGCCGAGCGCCTGATCGAGCTCGTGCGCGACGCGTTTGCGGCCGGTATGCAGTGGTCGTTCCGGCTCGTGGCCGCGCTGGCCCTGTGCGGGCTCGTGGTGTCGGTGCTGTTCGTGGGCGGCTCGCTGCTCCGCCGCGGCGAGGAGCCCGCGCCCTCGCCGGGCACCACCGCGTAGCGCGGCGCTCTACAGTGCCCGTCCGTGCGCGAGCGCCTGCGCGAGCTTGGCTATGCCGTCGGCCGCTTTCCGACCGGGGAGCTGGGCGCGCTCGTGGACGTGCCCGGCGTGCTCGTGGGGCACAGGACCCTGATCGACGGCGACCGGCTGCGCACCGGCGTGACCGCGATCCTGCCGCACGGGGACAACCTCTACGCGGAGAAGGTGCTCGGCGCCTGCCACGTGGTCAACGGCTACGGCAAGGCCGCGGGCATTACCCAGCTCCACGAGCTGGGCACGGTCGAGAGCCCGATTCTGCTCACGAGCACGCTGTCGGTGGGGCCGGTGTGGGAGGGCGGACTCCAGTACCTGCTCGAGCAGAACCCCGACGCCGCGCGCGACCGCGACACCGTGAACGTGATCGTGGGCGAGTGCTTCGACGGCTGGCTCTCCGACGCGCGCGCCCTCGCCGTGCGTCCCGAGCACGCGCGCGAGGCGATCGCCGCGGCGCGCACCGACGAGGCCGCCGAGGGTGCCATCGGAGCGGGCACGGGCACGACCTGCTTCGGCTTCAAGTCCGGGGTCGGGAGCTCGTCGCGACTCGCGGGCGGGCACGTGCTCGGCTGCCTCGTAGTGTCGAACTACGGCGCACGCCGCGACCTCCACCTGCTCGCCGGGCCGGTCGACCTGCCCGAGCGCCGCGCGGCCGAGCCGCCGGCCCAGCAGGGGGGCTCGATCATGATCGTGCTCGCCACCGATGCGCCCCTGAACGAGCGCCAGCTGCGCCGGCTGGGGGCGCGCGGGGCCCTCGGGCTGGGGCGCGCCGGCAGCTTCGCGGCCAATTCGAGCGGCGAGTACGTGATCGCGTTCTCCACCGGGCAGCGCATCCACCACCGGAGCGAGGAGGAGCTGCTCGAGCTGCGCCTGCTGCGTGACGACTCGCTCGCCGTGCGCGAGCTCTATGAGGCGGCCGGCGAGCTGGTGCATGAGGCCGTGCTCGGCTCGCTCTGCTCCGCCGACGCAATGGAGGGCCGGGACGGCAACCGCGCGGAGGCGTTCCCGTACGTGCTCCTCCGGCGGGCGCCCGGCGTCCGGCATGTAGAACGGTAAGGGGCCCCCGAAGGAGCCCCTCACCTGGCCCACGAACGGCGCTTCTTGCGCCGTTACGTCCCCCCTGGGGTCTATCGACCCCCGGGTGTATGTGGCACGTACGTGCCCTAACGTCTGCGGTGCAACATGTGCCCGCGAAACTGCATGGCCGCTGTAACGCACGCCGAAGCCGCAGGTTCGGGAGTTACCCCCGAACCTGAGGCGGCCGGTTGCGTTCACAGAGGAGATGAGGCGCATTTCTCCGGGCTGCACGCCTCCTCTAGGCGCTTTGACCACGGGCGCAAGGGGTAGAAGTCTTACGTCGTGCGCGCTGCATCCGTACCGCTTCGGCTGCCCACCGGGCTGCCGCTTCGCTCCAAGCGCCTCCTGGCGCTCGCCGACGACGAGCGCCTTGTGGAGCAGATCCGGCGAGGCAACGAGCTGGCGTTCGAGGTCGCCTTTGAGCGCTACGGCGCGAGCATCCTTGGGTTCTGCCGCCACATGCTCGGCACGACCGAGGAGGCCGAGGACGCCGTTCAGCACACCTTCGCAGCCGCCTACCGTGATCTCACGCGTGCCGACGGGCGCTCGATCGCCCTCAAGCCGTGGCTGTACACGATTGCTCGCAACCGCTCTCTCTCGATGCTGCGCGCGCGCCGCGAGCAGCCCGTCGAGGCGCCCGAGCTGCCCACAGCCGGGCTGGCCGACGAGGTCCAGCAACGCGTGGAGCTCCGCGAGCTCCTGGAGGACCTGCGTGAGCTGCCGGAGGACCAGCGCGCGGCACTGCTGCTCGCCGAGCTCGGCGATCTCTCCCACCCCGAGGTCGCGGGGGTGCTCGGCTGCGAGGTGCCGAGGGTGAAGGCGCTCGTCTTCCGGGCGCGCTCGGGGCTGATCGCGCGGCGCGACGCGCGCGACACGCCCTGTGACGAGATTCGTGCGCAGCTGGCCAACTTGAGCGGCGGCTCGCTGCGCCGCTCCGGGCTGCGTCACCACCTGTCGGCCTGCCCGGGCTGTCGCGAATACCGCGAGGAGGTCAAGCGCCAGCGCCAGCTGCTCGCCCTCGCCCTGCCAATGGTGCCCGGCCTCGCGCTCAAGAAGAGCGTGCTCGCCGCGGTCGGTTTCGGCGGCGGCGCGGCCGGCGGCGGAGGCGCCGCCGTTGGAGTCGGGGGCCTCGGCGCCGCTTTCGGCTCGCTCGGCTCGGCCACGGCGGCCAAGGTCGCGGTGGTTGGAGCGCTCGCGGCGGGCGGCGCGGTCACCGGCGCGGCGGTCGTCGACGACGTGGGCGGCGGCGGCGAGCGTGGTCCCGCGGAGCGCGTGCAGGAGCCGGCTCGGGACCCCGCTCAGGGCGGCGTCGCGGGCGTCGCGGCCAGCTCGAGCTCGAACTCGCCTGCACGCGAGCGCGCGCAGGCCGGTGTGGTCTCGGAGCGCACCGCCACCCCAGGCGAGGAGCGCGGTGCCGGAGCGCGCGGCACCGAGCGGCGCGAGATCCGGCCCGGCGAGAGCCGGTCCGCGGCTGGGCAGGAGGTCACGCCGGGCGAGCAGGTGGGCGGGACACTCGGCCGCGGCCAGCTCGACGAGCAGAAGCTCGTCGACCCCGCGCCCCAGGGGAACGCGCGCGGCCCGGTCGAGCCGCAGCCCGGAGCCCCGGTCAGGCGCGGCGCGCTCAAACCGCAGGCGCCCGTGCAGAAGGTCGAGAAGGTGGCGCCGGTGAAGACCGCCCCAGCGCCGGTAGTGGAGCCGATCGAGGAGGAACAGGTGGTCCTCCCCGAGGTGCCCGCCGAGCAGGTCGTCGCCCCGAAGAAGTAGCAGCGAGCGGCGTGCGGCCGACGATCGACGAGCTCGTCGTGACCGACGAGCCGGGGTCCTGGCGCGGCACGGGCTTCCGTGTCGACGGCGACTGTTGCGAGGCCGGCAGCGTCCGGATCCGGCTCGAGGGCCCTGGCGGGGCGCGCGGGATCGCCCGCTGGTCGGTGCGCGGCGCGCGCTCGCTCGAGCTCGACGGGCTCGACACCACCGCGTCCGAGCGCGAGCCGGCGGCGGGCGCGACGCACCCGAACGGCGTGGTGGCGATCGACCACCTGGTCGTGATGACGCCCGACCTCGACCGGACGCTCGGGGTACTGCGCGACGCCGGCTTCGACTTCCGGCGCCTGCGCGAGGCCCCCACGCCCGGTGGCTCGCGCCGGCAGGCGTTCTTCCGAATGGGGGAGGTGATCCTCGAGCTGGTGGAGGCGCCCGCCGGCGTGAACGTCGCGCACGCGCGCCTGTGGGGCATCTCCTTCCTCGTGGCCGACCTCGATGCCACAGCGGCGTTCCTCGGTCACCTGCTCGGCACGCCGCGCGACGCCGTCCAGCCCAGACGGCGGATAGCCACGCTCCGCCGCGAGGCCGGCCTCGGTCCGGCGATCGCGTTCATGAGCGCCGGGGCCGACCGGAGCGGGCCATAGTCTGAATTCGTGGAGCGGCTGCCGCAGCTCGGCCTCTACAGGATCGCCACCGGCACAACGCTCATCCTCGGTCCGGCGCTGCTCCTGCTCGACAACGTGCTCCACCCGAAGGAGCTCGAGCGCGGCAACCAGGGCGAGCAGGTGGGGCTTATCGCCGACGCCTACACGCGCTGGCAGCTGGCGCACGCCATCGGCTTCGTCGCGATCCTGGTGTTCTGCGCCGCGCTGCTGGGCCTCGCCTTCCTCGTGCGGCGCCGCCAGCCGCTCCTCGGCCTCATCGGCGGGCTGCTCGGGCTGGTCGGCACGCTCGGGTTCGCGGCCGTGATCACCATCGACGGCTTCACCTGGGGCGTGGTGGGCGTCACCGCAGCCGACCCGCGGATCGGAGCCGCGTCCGCCGCGTCGACGCTTCAGGTGGTCCAGGAGTCGCGCTGGGCGCTTGTGTACTACCTCACGACGGTCGGATTCGTGCTCGGCATGGTGATGCTGGCGGTGGGCGCGGCCCGCCAGGGCGCCGTCCCGGCCTGGGCCAGCGGCCTGCTGGTGCTCGCGGTGCTGATGGTGGCCAGCGAGACCGCGATCATCTCCAACGCGTACTTCATCGCCGGCGCGGCTGTGTTCCTCGTGGCCGGCATCGTCACCGCGCTGCCGATCCTGCGGATGAGCGACGGCGAGTTCGCCCGGGGCGGCCCGGCACCCGCGTCGTAACCCTGCCTCCCGATGAACGTCCCGGAACGGTCGCTCTGGCAGCTACTCCGGGACGTTCATCGGCTCCCTAGCCCACGACGTACTCGCGCGTCTCGTCGAGCACGGTGCGGCCGCCGATCTCGACCGACCCGTCGGGGCGCGGGCGCGCCAGGATGCGCGAGCCCCTGCCCTGCCGGATGTCGATCGGCCTCCCGAGCCGCCCGCCGAGCTGTACCGCCGCGGCGCCGGTGGCCTCGTCCTCGTCGATGCCGATCCCGACCGGGAACATGCGCGAGCGGAGCACCCCGGCCTGCTCGTCGATCCAGGCGAAGGCGCCGATCATGTCGCTGCCGGGAGGGGGACCGGTCAGGGCCTCGACCTCGCTCGCCGTGGCCAGCTCCACGAACTCGTAGCTCGGCGGCCACTCGGGGCGGCCCGCGATGAACGACATCCCGCCCTCGTAGCGCACCGGCACGGCGCCGGCCGGCGGGTTGAGCGCCTCGACCGGCGCCCGCTCGCGCGCGAGCAGCCACGCGCTGCCCACGGAGGGATGGCCGGCGAAGTCGAGCTCGACCGCCGGCGTGAAGATGCGGATCTCGCCCCTGCCGGGATCGTCGATGAACACGGTCTCGCTCAGGCCGAGGTCCGCCGCCACCGCCTGGCGGCTCGCGGCGGGCACCTCGCCGCCGTCGAGGAAGACCGCGAGCGGATTGCCGCCCGAGCCGTCCTCGGCGCAGAAGACACGGAGCAGGTGGAGGGTCGCCATCGGCGCAGAACGCTACCCTCATGCGCTTCGTATGCAGCTCGCGACGATCACCGCGGTGTTCGTCGCGGCGGTGCCGGCGGCGGACGACGTCAAGGCCCCGCCCCCCGAGAGCGTGTTTCCGATCCGTGGGCAGGTGGAGTGGGGGGAGGGCGACGCGCGCTACGGCGCCTGGCGCGGCGGGCGGGCGCACGAGGGGCAGGACGTGTTCGCCGACGCCGGCACACCGATCGTGTCCGTGCGCGCCGGCATCGCCGTCGAGAAGGGAGACGACGGCGGCCGCGGAAACTACCTCGCGATCTGGAACCGCGACGCCCGGCGCACCTTCGTGTATCTCCACATGCAGCGCCCCTCGCGCGTGCGCCAAGGAGAGCGCGTGCGGGCCGGCGAGCGCATCGGCGCGGTCGGCTGCACCGGCTCGTGCTGGGGCAATCACCTGCACCTCGAGGTGCGTCTAGGGCGCGGCACCACCGGCCCGCCGCGGGACCCGCTGCCGCTCCTTCACCGCCTGGCGGTCCGGGCCGAGCCCGGCCCCTCGCGCACGGATGGCATCGCTCCGGTCCGGGCCGAGCCCGGCCCCTCGCGCACGGCAGACCGCTAGTAGCCTGCCCTTCCCGTGGACCAGATGGAGCTGCGCAACCGTCTCGTGATGGCCACGCAGATGTGGCGCGAGGCCACCGACGAGCCGCTCCCGAAGATGCCGGCCGGCGACCCCGCCGACCAGCTCACCGCCTTCGAGCTAAAGCTCATCGACCTGCTCTGCGCCCGTGCCACCCCCCAGAGCGCGCGCGATGTGGCCGACAAGACCTGGGACCTCGTGCACGCGCGCCCGGACGACGACGCGGTGAAGCGGCGGGTGGTCGAGTGCCACGAGGCACTCGCTCGGCTCTCGGCACGCGGCGGCGCGCTCTGAGCACTGTCGCCCGCCCGTTCCGTACCCCGTCGACATTAGGATTCCGAGTCGCGTGAGGGAGCTGCACGAGCTGTTCGACCTCGGCGTCAAGGCGCGCTCGCTCGCGTACCTGTTCCTCGCGGGCGCCGGGCTCGGCGTGCTCACGCTCGTGTTCCCGCACTCCGACCTCGTGCGCGACCGCGAGCTGGTGATCCTCGCCGCCGTCGCGACCGCCCTGAGCGTCGTGATGTACGTGCTCGCCGACCGGTTAAAGGAGTGGCAGCTTCACGCCTTCCTCGCGACCGGCACGGTGATCCTGACCCTCGCGAACTACTTCGTCGAGGCCACGGTGCTCTACCCGGTCATGTACACGTGGACGGCGCTCTACGCCTTCTACTTCTTCCGGCTGCCCGTGGCGCTCGCGCACGTGGCCCTGATCGCCGTGGGCTACGGGATCGTGATGATCGTGATCGAGCCCGACAGCGCCGTGATCCGCTGGCTGCTGGCCGTGGGCACGCCGCTCATCGCCGGCCTGCTGATCTCGCGGCTGCTCATGCGCCTGCGGTCGGAGGGGCTCTCGGCGGAGGAGCGCGCCCGGGCCGTGCAGCGCAGCGAGGCGCGCACCCGCCTCGTGCTCGACAGCGCGCCGGACGCCTTCGTCGCGATCGATCCCGACGGCCTCGTGAACTCGTGGAACGCCGCCTCGGAGCGCCTCTTCGGCTGGTCGGCCGCGGAGGCGATCGGCAAGCCGCTTCGCTCCCTGATCTTCCCCGACCACGAGCGCGAGGCCTACGACGAGCGGCGCCGGATCCTGCTCGAGGCACCCGAGGCGGTCAAGGTCATGCGCGTCGAATCCGAGCTCCAGCGCCGCGACGGCAGCGTCTTCCCCGCCGAGCGCACGATCTCCCGCGTGCGCATCGGGCCCGAGATCGTGATGACGGCCTTCCTGCGCGACATCGGCGACCGGCGCCGCGCCGAGCGGGAGCGCGAGCAGCTCGTGCGCGAGCAGGCCGCGCGCGCCGAGGCGGAGCGCACCACCGCGATGGTGAGCGGCATGCAGCTCCTCGTGGACGCAGCGCTCCGGCACCGCACGCTGGGGGACATCCTCGACGACCTCGTGGTGCGGGTGCGTTCGGTGCTCGACGCCGACGCTGCAACGATCTTCCTCGCGGAGGATCGCGCCAGCCTCGTGATCGCCGCCTCGTCCGGGGGCCCGGCGGTGGACGAGCGGCCGGCGCCGATCCCGTTCGGCGAGTACTTCGCCGGCCGCGTGGCGCTTTCGCAGGAGGCGCAGCTGGCGCACAACCCCGATCCCGCGGATATCGCCGACCCGAGCATGCGCGCGATGGAGATCGACTCCCTGATCGGCGTGCCGCTCACGGCCGAGGGGGAGATCGCCGGCGTGCTCACGGTGTGCGCCACCGCGCCCCACCACTTCCGCGAGGAGGACCTGGGGCTGCTTCGGTTGGCCGCCGACCGGGTGGCGCTCGCGATCTCGCACGCGCGCGTGTACGAGCGCGAGCACCGCATCGCCGAGACGCTCCAGCGCAGCCTGCTTCCCGACAAGCTGCCGAAGCTCCCCGGGCTCGACGTGGAGGCGCGCTACCTGCCGGCGGCCGCCGAGGCCGAGGTGGGGGGCGACTGGTACGACGTGATCCCGCTGGCGCGCGGCGGCGTGGGCCTCGTGATGGGCGACGTGGCGGGCAAGGGCCTCGCCGCGGCCTCGATGGTCGGCCAGCTGCGCAGTGCGCTGCGCGCCTACGCGTTCGAGAACCACGACCCCTCGACCGTGGTCGAGCAGCTCAACCGGCTCGTCTGGGCCGAGGCCGACGACAGCCAGATGGCCACCCTGCTCTACGCCGTGATCGACCCGGCCGAAAGCGCCGTGCGCTGGGTCAACGCCGGGCACCCGGCGCCGCTGCTCGTGGCCGGCGAGGCGGAGCCGCTCTTCCTCGAAGGCGGCAGCTCCGTGCCGCTCGGCGTGCTGCCCTTCCCGACCTACGGCGAGGTGTCGGCCCGGATGGACCCCGACAGCACGATCCTGCTCTACACGGACGGCCTCGTGGAGCGTCCGGGCGAGCACATCGACCAGGGGATGGCCAGGCTGGCCGCCGGCGTGGGCGCAGCGCCGCGCGAGCCGGGGCCGCTGCTCGACCACCTCATCGGCGCCCTGGTGCCCGCCGCCGGGGCTCCGGACGACATCGCGCTCCTCGCCCTTCGCAACATGCCGGTCAGCGATCGCTTCAGCGCCGAGTTTCCGACGCAGCCCGAGTCACTCGCGCGGATGCGCGAGCTGCTGCGCCGCTGGCTCGGCCATGCCGGCGGGAGCCCGCACGAGATCGCGGAGATCACCACCGCCTGCGGAGAGGCGGCCACGAACGCGATCGAGCACGCCGGCGTGGGCGGCCCGTTCCAGGTCTCCGGCGTGCTCGTGGAGCGCGAGGTGGAGATCACGGTCCAGGACTACGGCGAGTGGCGAGCGGCCCGCGAGGGCGACCAGGGCAGGGGACTTGCCTTGATGCGCGCGCTGATGGATACCGTTGAGGTCACGCCGACGCCGGAGGGCACGACAGTGCGGATCCGGCGGGCGCTTACCGGCTGAGGCAAATCGAAGGGACTCGTGTGACGGAAGGCCTGGTGGGGCTCGAGATCGAGGAGCGCGAAGACGTGGTGGTCGCGACCCTCACGGGAGAGCTCGACATCGCGGGTGCGGGAGCAACCGGCGAGCGGATCGGCGAGGCGGTGCCCACATCCGCGCAAGGACTGGTGGTGGACATGTCGAGGCTCGAATTCATCGACTCCAGTGGAGTGGCGATGCTTTTCGGACTCGCGCGGCGGCTCGGCAGCCGGCGCCAGGAGCTGCGCGTGGTGGCGCCCGGAGGGGAGCCCGTCAAGCGGGTGCTCGAGATCGTCGAGTTCAACCGCGCCGCGCCGATCCACGACGACCTGGCCGCGGCGCTCGGCACGATCTAGCTCGGGTTCGCCGCGACGGGCGCCGCCTCGCGGATGAAGCCGAGCACGGCGTCGTTGAACTCCTCGGCGCGCTCGAAGGCGGCCCCGTGCGGGGCGCCCTCGATGATCGTGAGCTTCGCGCCGGGGATGAGCTCGGCGAGCTCGCGCGACTTCCAGACCGGAACGAGGATGTCCTTCTCGCACCCGATCACGTGCACGGGCAGCGACAGCGACGCGAGGCCGGCGCGGGCGTCGTGGCGACTCGAGGCGTCGAGCTGCCGCGCGAACGCCTCCGGAGACTGCGGGTGCGGGTTCTGGAGCATCAGGCCGCGCGCGAAGGCCACGGCGTCCGCGTTCTCGTAGAACTCCTCCGAGAGGTTCAGCAGCATCAGCTCGTCCAGGTGCTGCTCGTGACTGATCGCCTTCACGCGGGCGGCCCAGACCGAGCTGAGGCTGCGTGCCCAACCCCCGCCGGCGGCGAAGGTCATGCCGAGCGTCAGCGTCCGCAGCCGCTCGGGCGCGTGCACTGCCATCTCCTGCGCGATGGCGCCCCCCATCGACACACCGAGCAGATGGAAGCGCTCGAGCTCGAGCGCGTCCGCGAGCGCGAGGGCGTCGGCCGCCATGTCGGCGACCTCGTACGGGTCGGAGGCCTGGGAGGAGCGCCCCACGTCGCGGTTGTCGAACACGATCGTCCGGTGGCTCGCGGAGAACGCCGGGATCTGGAGCGCCCACGCGAGCGCATCCGCGGCGAGGCCCATCACGCAGAGGAGCGGCTCGCCGTCTCCATGGACCTCGTAGTACAGGGTCTGGCCGTTCGCTTCGGTCGTCGGCATGCCCAGAGCCTATGCGAAAAACCGCCGCTGGCTGGCTGGCCAGCTTGGTAGCCTCCGCCCGGCCCATGGGCAAGGTGTGCATCATCGGCGCGGGATCGTCCGGCATCGCCTCGTGCCAGGTGCTGGCCGCGCGCGGTATCGACTTCGACTGCTTCGAGACGGGCAGCGGCGTGGGCGGCAACTGGCGCTACGGCAACGACAACGAGATGTCGTCCGCCTACCGCTCGCTCTTCATCAACACCTCGCGCCCGATGATGCAGTACGCCACCTACCCGATGCCGGTGGACTATCCGGACTACCCGCATCACACGCAGATCCTGCGCTACTTCGAGGACTACGTGGACCACTTCGGGCTGCGCGAGCGGATCAGCTTCCGCACCCAGGTGACCAAGGTCTCACCGAGTCCCGGCGGCGGCTGGGAGGTGAGCACGAGCGGCGGCGAGCCGCGGACCTACGACGCCGTGTTCGTGGCCAACGGGCACCACTGGGCCCCGAAGAACCCCGAGCCGTCCTTCCCCGGCCAGGACAGCTTCACGGGCCAGCAGCTCCACTCCCACCACTACCGGGAGCCGGACGAGCGCTTCGCCGGCCGGCGAGTGCTCGTGCTCGGCATCGGCAACTCGGCGGTCGACATCGCGGTCGAGAGCTCGCACCACGCCGAGCGGACCTACCTCGCCATGCGCCGCGGCGCGCACGTCGTGCCCAAGTACATCGCCGGCAAACCGGTCGACCAGCTGGCCCCTCCGGCCCTGTCGCGGCTGCCGTTCCGGGTCACGCGCTGGTTCTTCGAGCGCCAGCTGAAGACGGTCCAGGGGCCGATGGAGGCCTACGGGCTGCCCAAGCCCGACCACCGCTTCGGCGAGGCCCATCCCACGGTCTCGTCCGACCTGCTGCCGCGGCTCGGGCACGGCACGATCGCGGCCAAGCCCAACATCAGCCGCATCGACGGCGACACGGTCCACTTCGTGGACGGCACGAGCGCGGCCGTCGACACGATCGTCTGGTGCACCGGCTACCGCATCAAGTTCCCGTTCCTCGACGCCGGCGTGATGGACAGCGCCGGCAACCACGTGCCGCTCTTCCGCCGCGTCGTGCACCCGGACCGGCCCGGGCTCTACTTCATCGGGCTGGTGCAGCCGCTTGGGGCGATCATGCCGATCGCGGAGCTCCAGTCCGAGTGGATCGCCGACGTGCTCGAGGGGCGCGCCGCGCTGCCGGCCGCCGAGGAGATGCGCGCGGAGATCGCGCGCGAGGAGGAGAACATGCGGCGCCGCTACGTGGCCTCCACGCGACACACGATCCAGGTCGACTTCCACCCCTACATGCGGCTGCTGCGCGGCGAGCGCGCGCGCACCGAAGGGGTGCGCCGGCCGCTGCGAGCGGCGGCGGCCGCCCCGGCGGCCGCCGCCCGGGCGAGCTGATGCCGGGCGTGGCCGCGGTCACGGGCGCCGGCCGCGGCTTCGGCCGCGAGATCGCGCGCCGCCTGGCCGGGCGCGGCTACACCGTGCTCTGCACCGACGTGGACGCCGCCGCCGCGGCCGAGAGCGCCGAGCTGGTGGGGGGCTTCTCCACGGAGCTCGACGTGCGCGACCCCGGCGCTCACCGGGCGGCGGCGAGGCTCGCCGCGGAGCGCGGCCCGCTGGAGGTCTGGGTGAACAACGCGGGCGTGCTGCGCACCGTGAAGGCGTGGGAGCACTCGGACGACGAGGTGCGCCTCCTGTGCGAGGTGAACCTGCTCGGTGTGATCCACGGCTCGCGCGCGGCGGTCGAGGCGATGCGCGACGCGCCTGGCGAGAACCGCCACATCATCAACATCGCGTCGCTGTCGGCGCTGGCCCCGGTGCCGGGACTTGCGGTCTACGCGGCCACAAAGCACGCTGTGGTCGGGTTCACCACCTCGCTCCAGGGCGACCTGCGCCAGGCGGGGCTGCCGATCACGGTGCACGCAGTGTGCCCGGACAGCGCGGACACGCAGATGGTGCACGAGCGCGACCGCGATCCCGACGCCGCGATCATCTGGTCCGCGCCGCGGCTGCTCCGGGCGGAAGAGGTGGCCGAGCAGGCGGTCGCGCTGCTCGACTCGAAGCAGCTCGTACGCGTGATCCCGCGCTGGCGCGGCTGGCTCGCGCGCGGCACCGCGATGGCGGGCCGGCACGCGCTCCTGAGCGTGGGGCTGCTCAGGCGCCAGGGCGAGCGCAGGCGCTCACGCGCCCGGTAGGTTCCAGACGACGACGAACGGAGGAGCGACCATGTCCGACACCACCACCGCCCCCGACACCGAGACCGACACGCAGGCTCGCTCCAATGGCGGGGCGCCCGCCGCGATCGAGGTGGAGAACCCCGCCACCGGCGAGGTGATCGCGGCCGTTCAGGTGGCCGCCCCGGACGCGGTCGCGGGGCTCGTCGAGCGCGCGCGGCGTGCCCAGCCCGGTTGGGAGGCCCTCGGGTTCGCCGGCCGCGCGGTCGTGCTGAGGCGCTGCCAGAAGTGGATGGTCGACAACTCGGAGCGGGTGATCGAGACGATCGTCTCCGAGACCGGCAAGACCTACGAGGACGCCCTGGCGGCGGAGGTCTCCTACGCGGCCGCGGCGTTCGCGTTCTGGGCGAAGAACGCCGAGGGCTACCTCGAGGACGAGAAGGTCAAGACCGGGTCGCCGTTCGCCAAGGGCCGCCGGCTGGTGGTGCGCCACGCACCTGTCGGTGTCGTGGGCGTGATCGGACCCTGGAACTACCCGCTCACCAACTCGTTCGGCGACTGCATCCCGGCGCTGATGGCGGGCAACGCGGTGTTGCTGAAGCCGTCCGAGGTGACGCCGCTCACTTCGATGCTGATGGGCGAGATGCTCCGCGGGTGCGGGCTCCCGGAGGACGTCTACCAAGCCGTCCCGGGCTACGGCGAGACGGCGCAGGCAATGATCGACGAGGTCGACTTCGTGATGTTCACCGGCTCGACGGCCACCGGCAAGAAGGTGATGGAGCGCGCGGCGCGCACGCTCACGCCGGTGTCGCTCGAGCTGGGCGGCAAGGACCCGATGATCGTCTGCGCGGACGCCGATCTCGAG
>DASRIC010000026.1:0-4376 GCA_035650215.1 Thermoleophilaceae bacterium | reverse complement strand
GTCGAGGAACTGGAAGGCCTGCGGGTCGCTGAAGCCCGTCTGCAGGCCGTGACGCGCCTGCGCGCCGCCGGCCGAGGCGAGCGTGCCCAGCGCCGCGAGCGCGGCGGCCAGGGCGATGATGATCAGTCGTCTGCTCATGGGTTGGATGTGTCCGTACGCGCGACCGGGGCCGAGTCCTGACGATGCTCTCGTCAAAGAACCGGCCCCTGCCGCGTATGTTTCGGCGTGGGACCAACTCGGCATGAATCCCCGCCTGAGCCCGTCGAGGAGCTGCTCGTGCGCAGCAAGCCGGTTCCGAGCCCGATCTACCGGGCGGAGCTTGAGCGGCGCCTCTTCGATTCGGGCCGGTCCCCGGCGCGCCGCTGGCTGCCCGCCGGGCGCACCGCGCTGGCCGGGGCGGTCGGTGCCGTCGGCCTCGCCGCCGCGTTCGCCCTGCTGGGCCTGGCCGGCTCGGGTCCGCTGTCGGGCGACGGTGGCGACGTCCGCGCCAAGGATCCGTGCCGCTACGTGACCACCCTCGGCCCCACACGGACGCCGTACGTGGTCGAGCTGCCGGACGGCTCGATCGAGATCCGCTTCAAGCGCGAGCGCGCCGAGCGGCTCGTCAAGCGCTGCCGCTGAGCTTTCCCTGCTGCTCCGCCAGCGCGCGCAGCTGCCGCAGCGAGCGCGAGGCGATCTGGTGCACGTTCGCCGTCGAGAGGCCGGTGATCCTGGCGATCTCGGTGGCCGGCAGGTCCGCCGCGTAGCGCAGCGCCACCACCTCGCGTTCGCGCTCGCCGAGCGGGGCCAGCCAGGCGCGCAGTGCGTCGTCGCTCAGGATCTGCTCGAAGTCCTCCTCCCCGCCGGCCACGTGGTCGGCGAGCTCCGGATGCGCGTCGATCGACGGGGCGCGCCTGAGGCTCTCGCGCCGGTAGTGGTCGGTGAGGATGTTCCGGGCGATCGCGAGGATCCACGTGCGCTCAGAGCCCTTCTCCGAGTTATAGGAGGACCAGGCCTTGATCACCCGCTCGAAGGTCGAGGAGGTCAGGTCCTCCGCGGTCGCGGGCGGCACCGAGTACGCAAGGAACGCGTAGACGGCGTCCACGTGCGCGCGGTAGACCCGGCGAAGCTCATCCTGGTCGCGCCGCCGAAGGGCCATTCATCCAGCGTAGCCCCGCAAGCAGCCGTTTCTGGCCGGGGCGGACGGATGGATAAGGGCGATCAGGCGGCGGGATCGCCCGCGCCCGAGCTTCCCCGGCGCCAGCGGATCCAGCCGAGCGCGAAGCAGCCGATCGCGATCGCGATCAGAAGCCAGGCAAACGCGTTGCTGAGGGTCGGCCCGTCCTCGACGGACGACTTCAGCGCCGACAGGAGGCTGCCCGAGGGCTCGTCCACCTCGACGGCCTCGGCCGCACCGGCTCCGGAGCCGTCGCCGGAGCGATCCGCCCCGCCGCCCCCGGACTGCGCGCCACCGTTGCCGGCGTCGTCGCTTGAGCCCGAGCCCGAGCCCGAGCCGGCGTTGCCGCTTTCGCCACCGCTGAGCGAGAGTACCGCGCTGCCGTCGGGGCCCGCCGAGCGCAGGCGGTTGGCGGTGCCGCGGTCGACCCCGCCCGACTCGTCCTGGCCGCCGCTCTGTGGCCCGCCGGCCTGGGGAAGCGCCTCGCAGTACTGCTCGATGCCGGATCTCCCGGGGGGCGCCTCACAGCGCTGCTCCTGAGCGGCAGCGGGCGCGGCGGTGGCAACCAGCGCGAGCAGCGCCGCGCACACGACCGCGACGTGGTGTCTAATGAGCCGCGCTCTATGGATTCCGGGCAGGGTGTTGATGTGCGTGTTCACGTTCGTAAAGCGGCCGCATTCGGGATACCCGCGGCCGTCCTCGTCTACTACGCACTGGAGTCCGGGTCGTATGACATCGTCGTGCGGCAGGCCGAGGCGGTCGTGGTCTGGCTCATCCTCGGTCTCGGCTTCGCGCTCGGCCTTCTGCCACGCGCGCGCCTGCCGCGGGGGTGGTTCGTTCCGTTCGGCGCCTTCCTGCTGTTCGCGATCTGGACCGGGCTCAGCCTGACCTGGAGCGACAGCGCCGAGCGGACCGTCGCGGAGCTCGCGCGGGTGGCCCACTTCGGCGGGATCGTCCTGCTCGTCTGGAGCCTGCTCGACCGCGACACGTGGCGCGCCGCGGTGGCCGGCATCGCCTTCGCCGGCGTGGCCGTGGCCGCGATCGCCGTGGCCAGCCGACTCAGCCCGGACCTGTTCCCAGCAAACGACCCGCGGCGCGTGTTCGGCACCCAGCGGCTGAACTATCCGTTCTACTACTGGAACGCGGTCGGAGCCTGGAGCGCGATCACGATCGCGATGGCGCTGGCGTGGAGCGCGCACGCGAAGCTGCTCGTGACCCGGGTGCTCTTCGCCGGCGCGCTGCCGATCTGCGGCCTGGCCGTCTACCTCACCTACTCGCGGGCGGGCGTGGCCGGCAGCGCGATCGCCGTTCTGCTCGTGGTGGCGCTCAGCCACAACCGCTGGGTGGCGGCGATTCACGCCCTGGCGGCGGCGGGCGGAACGGCGATCGTGATCCTCGTGACGCGCCAGCAGGAGGCGATCGTCGACGCGAGCACCTCCGCCGACGGCGCGGGCTCGGTGCTCCTGGCGCTGATCGCCGGATGCGTGCTCGTGGCCGCCGCGGCGGCCTCAACCGGCTGGCTCGGCGTCGACCGCTTGAGGCTCGGACGGCCAGCGGGCGCCGCCCTAGCGGCCGCAGGCGCCGTGGTGGTCGTGGCGGCCGTGCTCACCGTCGGCCGCGACGAGATCAGCGAGCGCTGGGACCAGTTCCGCGGGGCGAGCCTCGTGCGTGCGGACACCGGTCCGGGCACCGACCCCGCCTCGCGGCTCACAAACCTCCAGAGCGGCCGCTACCAGATCTGGCGCTCGTCATGGCGCGCCTTCGAGTCGGCGCAGCTGAAGGGGGTCGGCGCCGGCGGCTTCGAGTTCTGGTGGAACCGCGACGGCGGCGAGGAGTACGTGCGCGACGCCCATTCGATCTACCTCGAGAACCTGGCGGAACTGGGGATCCCCGGATTCCTGCTGGTTCTGGCGGGGCTCCTCGGCTGCGGCGCGATCGCGGTCGCGGCGCGCATCCGCTGCACGGATGCGGCCGAGATCGGGGCCGTCACGGCGGGCCTGGCGGCGCTCTTGGTGTACCTCGTGCACGCGGGGGTGGACTGGATGTGGGAGTCCACCGCCGTGACGGTGCTCGCCCTGGCAGCGGTGTGCGCCGCCGCGGCGGCCGGCGCCGGCGAGCGCGTGCGGCCCGCTGTGGCGCTCCGCGTCTGTGTCGCGCTGCTGGCGATCCCGGCGCTTCTGGTGCAGCTGCCCGGGCTCGTGGCCACCTCCAAGGTGCGCGACAGCCAGGCGGCGGTGGACCGGGGCGACGCTTCCGCGGCGCTCGCCTACGCCAGCGAGGCGGTGGACGCCGAGCCGTGGGCCGCGAGCCCGCTCGTGCAGCGCGCCCTCGTCGAGGAGCAGACCGGGCGGCTGGCCGCCGCCGCGGCCGACCTGCGCCTCGCGGCGGAGCGCGAGCCCACCAACTGGAGGCAGGCGGTGATCCTGGCGCGCGTCGAGGCCAAGCGCGGGCGGGCCCGGGTCGCCATCCGGGAGTTCCGACGCGCACGGGCTCTGCGCCCGAACGCGCGCGTGTTCGACCAGCCGCCGGGCTAGCTGTCGCGCCGCCCCAGCCAATGAACGTCCCGGAGTTGCTGCTATGGCCCACACTCCGGGACGTTCGATGCGGGGGCAGGCGGCTCGAACAGACGTCCAGAATCCGCCTCCGCTGAGCTCGGACATGCGACCAGCTGGGGCGCCGCTCGGCCCACTCCGGGGCGCGCGCTGTCGATCCGCACTGCATGGTTCGCGGGACGTCCCGGCGCGTGGCCCTGGCCACCATCGCGCTCGTCGCTGCGCTGGTTGCCGCGTCGCCGGCGCCCGCGCTCGCGAGCTACGAGGGGATGTTCGGTGTGAATGTGCAGGGGTTGGCTGATTTGCCGAGTGGGCAGGTTGAGCGGCATTTGGACGTGATCGCTGCGGGTGGTCTCGATGTGGTCAGGCGCGACGCGTCGTGGGATGTGGCCGAGCCCGAGCCGCCCGTCGGGGGGCGGCGCGACTATCGCTGGGAGCGCTTTGATCGCGAGCTGGCCGGCTACGCCCGGCACGGGCTGCGCTGGCTGCCGATCGTCGACTACTCGACCCCCTGGGCCGCGAGCGTGCCCGGCGACCCGTTCTCCCCGCCGGCCCGCACAGACGACTACGCCGCCTACGCCGCGGCGCTCGCCGCCCGCTACGGCACCAACGGCAGCTTCTGGTCAGAGCACCCCGAGCTGCCGCGGCTGCCGGTCACCCGCTACGAG
>DASRIC010000025.1:0-14872 GCA_035650215.1 Thermoleophilaceae bacterium | reverse complement strand
GATCGTGATGGTCGCCGTGTTCTCGATGTTCGCGCTCTCCTCGGAGCTGCAGATGAAGCAGATGGGCATCGGCCTCGCGGCCGCGGTGCTGATCGACGCGACGATCATCCGCGGCGTGCTGCTGCCCTCGGCCATGACGCTACTCGGCGACCGCAACTGGTGGCTGCCCAAGCGACTCGGCTGGATCCCGCAGCTCACCCACGAGCCGGAGGTGGTGCCCGCGAACGCCTAGCTCCGAACAGACATCCACACGCAGGTCCGGCGCCCGCCCACCCGGCGGGCGCCGGTCTGTTCAGGGCCAGGTTCAGGGTAGGCCGGCAGTCCGAATCAGGGTGATCACCCGATGATCGGCGGGCGGCTCGGGAAGCACTATCGCCCCATGTCCGCCAACGAGATGCACAATCAGATTCAGGAGCTCCAGGCAGAGCGCGCGCTGGCGTCGCTCGAGGGGCTCGCCGACCTCGACGCCTACATGGCCGATCTCGACCACGAGATCGCCGTGACGCGCCACGCGTACGTCGGGGCGGCCGTGACCGAGATCGCAACCCTGCGGGCCCAGCTGTCAGGGCCGCAGGTGGGCTGAGGAACATCCGATGGCTCCGCGTTTCTGGACAGTCACGATCGGCGAGCGCGACTTCACCGTCGTCGCCGGAACCCGCGAGGCGGCAAGGAAGATCGCAGCTCAGCGCGCCCGGTCCAGGCCGACGCGCCGAGTGGGCGAACCGATCTCAGGGTCCTCAGGGCGTCGGTTCAGGGCGCCCGCCCGATGATCCAGAGGGCGCGCGAGAGGACGATCGAACCATGCCGTCCTTCCTCCTCCACCACTCTCACGAAGCGCACGAGTGCGCCGCCGCCTACGCCGCCTGGCAGGGCTTCGACAGCCCGCTGAGGCACGGCGTGGCGCCCTCGAGCTGCCTGGCCGGTGGCCACGGCGTGTGGTGGCGGGTCGAGGCCCCGGACCGCGACGCGGCGCTCGCGCTGCTGCCGCGCTTCGTGGCCCGGCGAACCATGCCCATCCCGATTCGAGAGGTCCAGATCCCGTGATCGCCCAGACCGCAGGCGTCAAGGTCGAGGTCCCGCTCGTCTACATGGAGACGACGATCCCGGCCGGCATGACCATCGCCGACTACCGCCGCTCCCGTCCTCCGCGCGAGCGGCTCGCGCGCCGGCTGCGCTGCGCGATCTCCGGCAGGACTCGATGAGCCCGCGCGCGCTTCGAGCGCGCCCTGCTCACGGCGCCGTGACGCCGTGCTCCCGCAGGTAGTCGAGGTAGAACGGGCGCAGCATCTCGGCCACCTCACCGCGACCGGAGTCGGTCAGGTCGTCGAGGTGGGCACGCACGGTCGCCACGTCGGCGCCCGCCTGACGCATATCGCCCGCGCCGGCCTCGGCCACCGGCAGCACCTCGAGGAGGTTCCAGAAGAACTTCAGGTCGAGATGCCGGCGCGCCCGGTGCACCGCGAGCTCGTGGAGCTCGGGCGTGGACAGGTTGTCGAGGCCGTCGTCGTCGGTCATGGGGGCCGGAGTGTGACCGATCCGGCGCCGGCCGGCGTGTCGACCGTCTAGGCCTCGGCGCGCATGGCCGCCATGCGCTCGCGGCGCGGCTTCGTGAGCTCGCGGACGATCACCTTGACCGAGCCCGCCACCGGCACTGCCAGGATCGCTCCCACCACGCCCAGCACGGCGCCGCCGAGCATCACGCTCGCGATCGTGGTGAAGCCGGAAAGCGATATCGCCGTGCGGTAGACGGCGGGCTGAACCAGGTAGTTCTCGACCTGCTGGTAGATGAGGATCACCACGGCCAGCGCCAGCGCGGGCGCGAGCCCCGCGACGGCCAGCGTGATGAGGCAGACGATGATGGCCGCGATAAGCGAGCCGATCTGCGGGATGAGGTCGAACACCCCGACGATCACCGCCAGCGCCACCGGGAAGGGCGCGCCGATCAGCCACGCGGTCACGCCGACCACGCTCCCCGCGATCACCGAGATGGCCACGTTCCCGATCAGCGACGAGGAGATCACGCCTGTCACCTCGTCGATCACCGAGTCGATGTGAGCCGCCTGGGCTGGCGCGAGCAGCTCGAGCGCCGACCGGCGCAGGTCGGGCAGGCCGATCAGGAGGAACAGCGTCAGGAACGTCAGCGTGACCACCGACAGGACCGAGCCCACGAGCCCGCCGGTGATCCCGAGCAGCGCCGAGGCGGCCTCGGGAATCGAGCGCGCGGCGTCCGCCGCCAGCTCCTTGGCCTTGTGCACCACGTCGGTGTTCTGGGAGAGCTGCTCGAAGCCGGGCGTGTCCTCGAGCTCCTCGATGTAGCCCGGGAGGTCGGCCAGCAGCTCACGGATGTCCTCCCAGATCGGGGCCACCGCCCAGATCACGATCATCGCGAGGGCCAGGAAGAGCCCTCCGATCACGAGGAGCGCGGCCTTGCCGCGAGCTACCCCGCGCCGGACGAGTGCCGACACGGGCGGATCCAGGCCGAGCGCGAGCACCAGCGCGAGGAGGATCGCCAGCAGCGCGTCGATCGCCACCACGCAGAGGAAGACGAGCAGGGCGAGGAGGAGGCCGCTCCCGACCGTCCAGGCGGAGAACACGACCTCGACACGGCGCGTTTCGGGCGGCACGCTAGTGCGCTTCGCGCCGGGCGCTCGTCATCCTGCCGGCGCGGAGGCGTTGGCAGGCTCGGCCCCGGCGCCGCGCTGTGGCATCCTCCGGCAGCGAGGCGATGGGTGAGAGAGACAAGCCAGGCGCCCCGGAGCTCAAGGCGTTGATGGGGAAGGTGCTGGACTCGGACGCCTCCGAGGCGTTCGGGCGCTTCATGGTGCGCCAGGTGGCGCTCGGCGACATGGCGCCGAACGCCGACGATGCGCTGCTCGAAGGCATCGAGGAGTCGCCAGACGGAGGAGCCGCGATGGCCCAGGCGCACCTCGAGGGCCTGCCGGACGAGGTGCGCGACGAGCTGCTCGACAGGGCCGCGACCGAGACCGGCCGCAGGCTTCACGCGGCGGCCCTCACCCTCCTCGGCGCCGTCGGCGCCGCGCGGTTGCCGGTCGAGGTCACCCCGGAGATGGTCGCCGTGGCTGCGATCACGGAGCTCGGGGACTCGACCGGGGGCAGCCGGTAGTAGTGAGCGAGCTCGAGATCGGCCGGACGCTGCTGCTGTTCCTCTGGTCGTTCGGGCTCGCGGGGATCGAAATCGAGATCGAGGGCGGCGTCGGCTGGGCTGAGCGATTGCCCACCTGGTTCCTGAAGCGCGGCCGGGTCGGAAAGGTGTACGGAGTGGTGATGGGCCACCGGCCGCTCACCGGCTACCACGTCTATGCCTTCACGATCCCGATGCTCGTGCTCCACCTGCCGTACGCGATGGGGGTGGATTGGACACTCGCCGGCGAGCTGCGCACGATCGCCACCTACTTCGTGATCGCCGTCGTCTGGGACTACCTGTGGTTTGTGATGAACCCGGCCTACACCGTCCGCCGCTTCAAACGCGGCAACGTCTGGTGGTTCGAGGTCCCGTGGCTCTGGCGCTTCCCGCGCGACTACTACCTGAGCATCCTCCTGTCGATCGCGCTGGCCGGGCTTGCCGCGCTGGCGGATTCCGGCTTCGAGCCGCTGCGGCGTCACCTTTGGATGCTGGCGGGCCTGGCGATCCTCGTCGCGCTGGCGGTGCTCCTCGCTCCCCTCTACCACCGCTGGTACCGGCACATGCGCCGCGCGGGTGCCGACGACCGCGCCGCGACCCCCACCTACCCGCCACCGGCCCCCGAGGCCGTGTGGAGCGGCGGCGTGCCGGACCTCGGGCCGCTCGAGCCGGGCGACACGCGCTGACAGCCCCGAATGGGGTCTTTTGTGTATGGGCGCACGGGCGTACCCGGGCGATCATCACCGCTCCGGACCACGAGAGGAGGCCGCATGGGCCTGTTTCGACGCAAGGCGACCATCGCGGACGATCGCGAGCGCTGCCCGCAGTGCTTGGAGCGGGTGCCCTAGGGCGCCGACGCATGCGCAATGTGCGGGGTCGACCTGAGACCCCTGCGCTCCACCGCCGCTCGGACACCCACGGAGCGCGCCCCAACCGGCACTTGATCGCGCGCGGGTCGCGGGCGCGGCCCGAGCGGGCGCAGGGAGGGGGGTTCTGGTGGACTGTCACGGACAGCCTCGATCGGGCCGAGCCGTTGACCACGACACCATCCGCCGCCAGACCGCCACTCGATGCGAGTGCCGCGCCCGTGGGCCCCCCGCGACGCGGGCCGTCGCTGCTCTGGTTGGTATTTCTCGCCAACGCGGCCGTGCTGGTCGTGGCGCTGCTGCTGCTCACGTTCAGCCCGATCACCATCGACGCACCGATCAAGACCGGGCAGTTCGCGCTGCTCTTGGCCGGCTTCCTCGCGCTGCTGGCGCTGAATTTGGTGCTGCTGCGCCGCGTGCTGTCCCCGCTCTTCGAGCTCACGAACCTGATGGGCTCGATCGATCCCGATCGGCCGGGCCGGCGCCTGTCCGGGGTTCACATGCGCAGCGCCGAGGGCCAGGCGCTCGCGGACGCCTTCAATGCGATGCTGGAGCGGCTGGAGGGCGCCCGGCGCGAGGCCGCCCGGGCCGCCCTGGCTGCACAGGAGGCGGAACGGCTGCGGGTGGCCCGCGAGCTGCACGACGAGATCGGGCAGACGCTCACGGCGGTCACCCTCCAGGCTGAGCGGGCCGCGGACGGCGACGAGGCCTCCACGCGGCGGGAGCTCCGCCGGGTGGCCGAGGCGGTACGGGAGAGCCTCGACGAGGTGCGGCGGATCGCCCGCGAGCTGCGACCCGAGGCGCTCGACGACCTCGGCCTCGTGAACGCGCTGATCGCCCTCTGCCGGCGGGTGGAGGCGCAGGAGGGCCTCCGCGTGGACCGCCACCTCCAATCCAAGCTGCCGGCACTCTCGCCGGATATCGAGCTCGTGATCTATCGCATCGCCCAGGAGGGCCTTACGAACGCGCTTCGGCACTCGGGCGCGGAGCGCGCGACCGTGTCGCTCACGGCGAATCCGCGCGCGGTGGCGCTCGTCGTGACCGACGACGGTCGCGGGATGCCCGCCACGCTGCCACCCGCCACGGCGGGAATCGCGGGAATGCGCGAACGGGCGCTGCTGGTGGGCGGCCGGCTCTCGATCGAGTCCGGTCCCGGTACCGGCACCGTTGTGCGCTTCACGGTCCCGGTCGAGGGTGGAGGCGCATGACCGTTCCGCTGAAGACGAGGATCCTGCTCGCGGACGACCACGCCGTGGTGCGCGACGGCCTGCGGCTGGTGCTCGACTCGGCGCCCGACCTCGAGGTCGTGGCGCAGGCCGGCGACGGCGCCGAGGCGGTGGAGCTCGCCCTCTCCGACGACGTGGACCTCGCGGTGCTGGACGTGACGATGCCGCGCATGACGGGGCTGCAGGCCGCGCGCGAGCTGTCGCGGCGCAAGCCCGAGCTGCGCGTGCTCATCCTCTCGATGCACGACAACGAGCAGTACTTTTTCGAGGCGCTCAAGTCCGGGGCCTCGGGCTATGTGCTCAAGTCGGTTGCGAACCGCGACCTGATCGAGGCCTGCCGGGCCACCATGCGCGGCGAGCCGTTCCTCTACCCGAACGCGGTCAGGGCGCTGGTCCGCGACTACCTCGACCGCGCCAGCCGCGGCGAGACCACGCCGGAGGACCCGCTGAGCCCGCGCGAGCTCGAGGTGGTCAAGCTGATCGCCGAGGGGCTCACGAGCGAGGAGATCGCGGAGCAGCTGTTCATCAGCAAGAAGACGGTCGACCGCCACCGCGCCAACGTGCTCGAGAAGCTCGGAATGCGCAATCGCGTGGAGCTGACCCGCTACGCGATTCGGCGGGGGCTCGTGGTCCCTTAGAAGACGCGAAAAATACCGGCCTTTGGGCATTGCGACCCATGGGCGCGAGGACCTGCCGGGGCGACGATGCGAGGGATAGATACACCCCGTCATGAGGAGGCGGACATGCCCAGCGGAATCGTCACTGTCCCGAAGGTCCAGCCGAAGCCCGCTCGCCGGGAGCGCGGCGTCCTTGACCACGACCTCGCGCGCGGCGCCGACACGGCCGCGAGCGCCGAGCTCGGCCGGAGGGCCGGCCGGCTCGTGTCCCCTGACGAGCGGGCCCGCCTCGCCAACCGGCTCGTGACCCTCCTCGGCGATGCCCGCCGCTCGAACTTCGGTGCGTTCAGGAAGAAGACGAGGGCGCGCCACGCGGCGATCCACCGCAGCGCCGACGACCTGATGGAGCTCGTCTCCCGGCTACGGGACGGCGAGCCCATCACGGCTCGGGGTGCGGCCATGGCGGCGCTCCTGGTCGACCGCAAGGCGGGCCCGCTGCGCCGCGGCGACGGGAACGGCCTGCCGTACGTCGTCCGGGCCGCGCTGGTGGCGCTCGACGGGCCCGATCGGGACCCGTCGGACCTGGCCCAGGCGACCTCGGCGGCTCTCGAGTAAGAAACGATCGTGTGCCGTCGCTAACGAGGCGTGGAGCTTCGGACCACGGACGTGGAGCTCGTGGGGGGCGCTGTTAGCCTCGGCACCGGCATGAGCTCGCAGCTGCCCATCGGCGGCGGCGCCGGCGGGCCGGACCGGGCGAAGGCCGAGTCGCGCGCCTGGCTGGATGCGCTCCGCTCCAAGGGCAGCGCGCGCGAAGAAGCCGTGGTGCGCCTGCACGCGCTGCTGCTGCGCGCGGCCCGCTTCGAGGTCGCGCGGCGACGCGCGGCGCTGGCCCGCGTACGCGGCGAGGAGCTCGACGACATCGCCGTGCAGGCCGCGGACGACGCGCTCGTGGCGGTGCTCGCCAAGCTCGACGACTACCGCGGCGCGAGTCGCTTCACCACCTGGGCGTACAAGTTCGCCCTGCTCGAGGCCGGCGTCCGCCTTCGCCGCCGGGCCTGGCAGGAGCGCGAGGTGGTGCTCGAGCCGGAGGCATGGCCGCTGATGGGCGATCCGGGCCGCACCATCGAGAGCCAGGTGGAGCTGGGTGGCCTGATGAGCGCGCTCGAGCGCTCGATCAACGACTGTCTCACCGAGCACCAGCGCGAAGTGCTCGTCGCTCTCACGCTCAACGGCGTGCCCCTGGACGTGCTGGCCGAGCGGCTGAGCACGAGCCGCGGCGCGCTCTACAAGACACTTCACGACGCGCGGCGAAAGCTCCGCGCCGACCTCGCCCGGCGCGGCTTCTCGCTCGATGATCTGGTGGAACACTGAGCATGGACACGCACATGAGTCACGACACGGTGAAGCGGATGCTCGGCCCGGCCGAGCCAGAGCTGCTCTGCGAGGAGTGCTTCGAGAGGCTCGACGAGTACGTCGAGCTCGAGGTGAAGGGCGAGCAGGCCGACGAGCTGATTCCGGGCATGCGGGCGCACCTCGAGGGCTGCCCCGCCTGCCGCGAGGACCACGACAGCCTGCGCGAGCTCGTCCGGCGGGAACGAGCGCAGACGTAAGGTCCGGTCGTCCGGGGGCGCTAAGCAGGAACACCAGCGTCTCCCAAGGAGGAACGATCATGAGTACCGCATTCGCCGGCGTTCTTCGGCCGGTGCCCATCCCGAGCTCGGACGCGCTGCGCCGCGACCCCGCCGCGCAGGCGTTCATGCTGCTGCGCATCGCGTTCACGGTGGCGCCGATCGTGTTCGGCCTCGACAAGTTCGCCGAGGTGATGATCGGCGACTGGCCCAAGTACCTGGCGCCCGAGTTCAACGACCTCATCCCCGGCAGCGCCCAGGACGCCATGTACATGGTTGGCGCCGTGGAGATCGTGGCCGGCCTCGTGGTCGCCTTCTCCCCTCGCTTCGGCGGCCTGCTGGTGGCCGGCTGGCTCGCGGGCATAATCGTGAGCCTGCTGCTGGTCGGCGGCTATGCCGACATCGCCCTCCGCGACCTCGGCCTGCTGCTCGGTGCGCTGGCCCTCGCGCGGCTCGCGAGCGCCTATTCCGCTCGCGCGCCGGGGTTTGACACGTAGGCTGGCGGCCATGAGCCGAACTCGCCTGGTCGCCCTCGTCGTCGCCGTGCTGGCGACCGTCGCTCTCGCCCCGGGCGCGGCCTCCGCCGCGCCGCGGGCCGAGCAGCTGTACGTGTCGCTGGGCGACTCGTACGCCTCGGGCTACCAGCCCGGCGTGGTCCCGAGCGAGGACGGCAACACCCGCAACGGGTTCGCCTACCAGGTTCCCGCTCTGGCGGCGAACCGCGGCTACCGGCTCAGGCTCGTGAACTTCGGCTGCGGGGGCGCCACCACCACCTCGATCATCTCCAGCAAGGGGTGCCCGCCCCGGGCGCTCGGCCCGGGCGGCCGTTCCTACCCGGGCCAGAGCCAGCTCGCGGCCGCCGAGGGCTTCCTGCGCAAGAACCGCCAGAGGACCGGACTTGTGACGGTGTCGATCGGGGGCAACGACATCACCGCCTGCGTGCGCGCCCCCGATCCCGTGGGCTGCGTCGTTGCGGGCGTGGCCGTGATCGAGGAGAACGTGAGCGTGGTCGCGAGGCGCCTGCGCCGCGCCGCCGGGCCCCGCGCGCGGATCGTGGGTATCACGTATCCCGACGTGATCCTCGGGCTGTGGGTGAACGGCGACCAGGCATCCCGCGACCTGGCCTCGCTGTCGGTTTTCGCCTTCCGCTCGCTGATCAACCCCGCCCTGAAGCGGGCCTACGCCAAGGGGGACGCTCGCTTCGTCGACGTGACCAGGGCGTCGGGCGCATACGCGCCCTTCGAGCAGGTCACGACGCTCCAGCCCTACGGCACGGTGCCGGTTGCCGTGGCGCGCGCCTGCGAGCTCAGCTACTTCTGCGCCCAGGCCGACATCCACGCCCGGACCGACGGCTACGCGCTGATTGCGCGGCTGGTGGCGGCCGAACTGCCGCGCCGCTAGCGGGCCCGGCCTAGAGCCACTCGGTTTCGAACTCCGGGCTCACGTGGATGTTGAGCTGGCGCATCCGCCCGCTGCCGCTGTTCACGAATGCGTGCGGCACGCCGGCCGGCACGACCACCACGTGCCCGGCGGTGACCACCTGCCGCTCCTCCCCGACCGTGAAGGTGGCCTCGCCTTCCTGGAGGATGAACACCTCCTGGTAGGGGTGGCGATGCAGGGAGGGGCCGCCCCCTGGCGGGGTGTCGACGAAGATCAGCGACACGTCGGCCCGGCCGCTCAGCTCGTGCGAGGCGTCGCCGGCGGGCAGCGAGTCGACCGGAATGACCTGGAAGTCGCTCATCCGATCAGGGCGCTGACGCTCGGGCTGAGGCCGACGCCCGCGCGCAGGCCCGCCGCGGCCAGCGGCGCGCCATAGCCGCTCACGATCGGGATCTCGCCGGCCCAGGTGTCGAGCGCGGCGTCCTCGCTGTCGTCATCGGTCGGCCCGCCGGAGCGTGTCTTGACGGCCACCTCGTCGCCGATCGGCATCGCCAGGATCTGCGTGGCCTTGAGCTCCTTGCGGCTCGGGTGGCGCACCTCTCCCCAGCGGCCGGGCAGCAGGCGCTCAGTGAACGCCTCGTAGGCGGCGAGCCGCTCCGCCTCCCCCTCCACGACGCGGAAGCTGCCATGGAGAACGACCGACTCGTAGTTGGCTGAGTGCTCGAACGCCGAGCGGGCCAGCACGAGGCCGTTCACCGTCGTGACGGTCACGCACGCGGGCGCGCCGGCGCCGAGCGTTCGCATCAGGCGACTGGCGCTGGAGCCGTGGATCAGCACCTCGTCACCCACGCGTGCGTGGAGCATCGGGATGCAGACCGGCCGGTCGCCGTCCACGAAGGCGACGTGGGCCACCAGGCCACGGTCGAGCACGCGCTGCACGCTGTCGATGTCGTAGCGCGCTCGCCGCGGGGAGCGTCGCACGCGGTGATGCGGCCTCGTGGCGCTCATGGAGCTCGATTGTGCCTGGACCCTGGCATCATGGCAAGAGCCAGATCTATGTCGATCAATGAGGCCAGTTGGCTCCGTCTGGAGCGCACCCGCGGGGAGACGCTCCGCTCCGCCCTGGAGCGCACGCTGCGCGACGGGATCGCCGAGGGTGCCCTGCGCGCCGGCACGCGGCTGCCCTCGTCGCGTGCGCTGGCCGCGCAGCTCGGAGTGTCGAGGGGCGTGGCGAGCGACGCGTACGCCCAGCTCGAGGCGCAGGGCTACCTGGTGGTCCTGCCCCGGCGCGCGCCGACAGTGGCCAGCGTCCCTGCCCCCGCGCCCCGCGCCGCCGGGCCGGCGGCGCCGCCGGCCCGGGCGGTGCGGCACAACTTCGATCCCACCACGCCGGACGTCGGCCTCTTCCCGCGGCGTGAATGGGCCGCGGCGCTCACCCACGTCCTGCGCGAGATGCCGGCCTCCGACCTGGGCTACGGCGACCCGCGCGGTCACCCCGCGCTGCGGGAGGCGCTCGCCTCGCACCTGGGCCGAACGCGTGGGGTGGTCGCCGACCCCGAGCGGATCGTGGTCGTCCAGGGCACCGCGCAGGCCATCGACCTCCTGCTCCGCCTGCTCGCCGCTCGGGGGGCACGGTCGATCGCCGTCGAGGATCCCTCGCTCACCTCCCAGCACGAGCGTGTGACCGGGCACGGTCTGCAGCTGCTCGGCGTGCCGGTGGACGATCAGGGCGTCGTGATCGATGCCCTGCAGGGCGATGCGGTGATCGTCACGCCTGCTCACCAGTTCCCCACCGGGGTGGTGCTCAGCGGCACCCGGCGGCGGGCGCTGCTCGACTGGGCTCGCTCGCACGACGCCTGGGTGATCGAGGACGATTACGACGGCGAGTTCCGCTACGACCGCGAGCCGGTGCGCGCGCTCCAGGGGCTCGATCCCCGGCGCGTGGCCCACCTCGGCACGTTGTCGAAGTCGCTGGCCCCGGCGCTGCGGCTCGGCTGGGTGGTGCTCCCCGAGGCGCTCGGCGACGCGAGCGACGCCAAGCGAATGCTCGACGCCGGCTCGCCCGGGCTCGAGCAGCTGGCCTTCCTGCGCCTGCTGGAGACCGGCGGCTACGACCGGCACGTGCGCCGTGTCCGGGGCGAGTACCGGCGCCGGCGCGACCGGATGGCCGCCGCGCTCGCACGCGAGCTGCCCGGTCACCCGGTGGCGGGCGTGGCCGCCGGGGTGCACCTGCGCCTGGACCTGCCGCCGCGGGTAGCCGACACGGAGGTCGCCCGCGGCTGCAACGAGGCCGGGCTCGCCGTCGAGGCGCTCGGTGACTACGCCCTCGGCCAGGTGGCGCCCGGGCTCGTGCTCGGCTACGGGCTCCTCCACGAGAGCGCGATCGATGACGCCGTGGCCGCGCTGGCGCGCGAGCTCGGCTGAGGCCTCCACTCTTTACGAAAGCTTTGCCTTCAGGTGGGCGGGCGCTGAACGGGCCCTCTGCACACTGGCCTCAGTCGATCTATGGAGGCCATTGAGATGAGAAGGAAGCTGATCACAGGAGCACTCGTGGCGGCCACCGCGGTGGCGGGCGTCGCGCCCGCAGCATCGAGCGGAGCCGCACCGAGCGCCAACGCCGCGCTGCGCCAGTTCGAGGGCACGGTCGTGTCCAAGAACGGCGACGCCCGCACGTTCCGGCTGCGCGACAGCGAGCGCGGCACGGTTCGCATCCGCGTGACGCGGAGCACGCGCTTCGAGCGCATCGACGGGTTCGCCGGCCTCAAGGTCGGCGCGCGCAACATCGAGGCGACCGTGCGTCGCGGCGACGATCGCTGGATCGCGCTCGAGGTCGAGCGCTCCGGCGGCGGCGGCGAGCACGGCGGCGGCGACGACTAGCGGGAGGCGACGGGCATGCGAAGGACATTGACGATCGTCCTCGCGGTGGCGCTCTTCGGGATCCTCGCGGCCGTGGTGGTGGCGAACGATGGAGGGGGCAGCCCCTCCACCTCCACCCCCATGACCGAGGCCACGGAGACAACCGAGACGACGACAACCGAGACGCAGACGACCGAGACGCAGACGACTCCGGACACCACGACCCCGGAGCCGACGACCACTGCGGACGACTCCGTGGAGGACATCTCCGGGCCCTGCGACGAGGCCGAGCACGCGAACGACCCGCGCTGCACCGGCGCCGGCGTCGCCGACGATCGCCGCGGCGACGACGACCGTCGCGGCCACGACGACGACCGTGGCGGCGGCGACAACTCCGGGCCGGGCAGCGCCAACTCGGGCCACGGCGGAGGCGACGACTTCGACGACGATTCGGCCGCCTTCGACGACGACTCGAGCGGCCACGGGGGCGGCGGAGACGACGACTCGAGCGGCCACGGCGGAGGTGGCGGCGACGACTGAGGATCTGACGCCGGGGGCCCACGAGGCCCCCGGCGTCGCAGGCGTGCCTAGCATGGAGGCCATGGCCTCCGGCCGCCGTAACGTCCTGATCGTCGAGGATGAGCCCTCGATCACGACGCCGCTGACCGAAGCCCTCGAGCGCGAGGGCTTCGGCACGCAGGTGGCCGGCACGGTGGAGGAGGCGCTCGAGGTCTCGGACCGCGAGCTGCCGGATCTGGTCCTGCTCGACGTGATGCTCCCGGACGGGTCGGGCTACGACGTCTGCCGCACCCTGCGCCAGCGCTCGGCCGTCCCGATCATCATGCTCACGGCCCGCGGCGAGGAGACCGACCGCATCGTGGGCCTCGAGCTGGGCGCCGACGACTACATCGTCAAGCCCTTCAGCGCGCGCGAGGTGGCCGCCCGAATCCGGGCCGTGCTGCGCCGGAGCGCCGGGCAGCAGGAGCCCGCCGGCCGACTCCGGGCGCCGCTCGAGACCGGCGACCTGAAGCTCGATCCCGCGCGCCGGAGCGCGACCCACCGAGGAGCGGAGCTGGATCTCACGCGGAAGGAGTTCGAGCTGCTCGAGCTGCTGCTGCGCGAAGCGGGCAGCGTCGTCTCGCGCGAGCGCCTCATGGACGAGGTCTGGGACGTGAACTGGTTCGGCTCCACGAAGACGCTCGACGTCCACATCTCCAGCCTGCGGCGAAAGCTCGGCGACGACTCGGCATCGCCGCGCTACATCCATACCGTGCGCGGCGTGGGCTTCCGCTTCGCCGCTGAAGACGAGCTGCCTGCGAGCACGTGAGCCTGCGCGCCCGGCTGCTGCTCGCCTTCGCCTACGTGCTGGTGGTGGTGATCGTGGCGCTCGAGGTCCCCCTCGCGCTCAACATGGGGCGGCGGGTGGACGCCGAGATCAAGAGCGAGGCGCAGGGGCAAGCCCAGCTGCTCGCGGCGAGCGCCTCGGGCCGGCTGAACAGGCCGGCCGAGCTCGACGCCCTGGTGCGCAGCTCGGCGCGCGACCTCGGCGGCCGCGTGATCGTCGTGGACGACGCCGGCAGGCTGCTCGCGGACTCAGAGGGGCTGCCGGCCGGCCAGGACGTGTCGTATGCCAGCCGCCCCGAGGTGGCCCGTGCCCTGGCCGGGCAGCCTTCCCAGGGAACCCGGCACAGCGACCTTCTCGACGAGGACCTGCTGTTCACCTCGGTTCCGGTGTTGGTGGCAGGGCGCCGAGCCGGCGCCGTGCGGGTGACCCAGGGGGTCGACGCAGTACGCAGCGAGGTGCGCAACGACGTGATCGCCCTGATCGGCGTGGGGTTGATCGCCCTGCTGCTCGGGCTCGCCGTCGCCTGGTTCCTCGCCGGCTCGCTCGCCAGGCCGCTGCGCCGCCTGGCCGGGACGGCACGCACGGTCTCCGCCGGGGATCTCGACGCCCGCGCCACCGTGGAGGGATCCTCCGAGCAACGCGGGGTGGCCGCGGCCTTCAACGAGATGACCGCGCGGCTGAGCACGAGCCTGCGCGCCCAGCGTGACTTCGTGGCCAACGCCTCCCACCAGCTGCGCACGCCGCTCACCGGCTTGCAGCTGCGGCTCGAAGCGGCGGCGCTCAAGAGCCGCGATCCCGAGGTCCAGCGCGAGCTGGCCGCCGCCGAGCACGAGACGCGCCGCCTGGCCCGCCTGCTCTCCGAGTTGCTCACGCTGGCCGGCGAGCGCGAGCGCCCCGCCCCACGGCCGGTCGACGTGGGCGACGCCGTGGGCGCGGCCTGCCGGCGCTGGGAAGCGCCGGCGGAGCGCAGCGGACACATCCTGCGCGTGGTGGAGGGCGAGCCTGCGGAGGCGGCGGCCTCGGCGGAGGACGTGGCGGCCATGCTCGACAACCTGGTGGAGAACGCGCTCAACTACTCGCCGGCCGGGACCGAGGTGATGCTCGGCTGGTCGCGGGCCGCGGGACGTGTGCGGATCGCGGTGGCGGACCAGGGCCCCGGGATCGGCGAGACCGAGAGCGAGCGCCTGTTCGAGCGCTTCTACCGCGGCGAGGCCGGTCGCGCGGGAGCGCAGGGCACCGGGCTCGGGCTGAGCGTGGTGGAGTCGCTGGCCGCGCGCTGGGAGGGCGAGGCGCGCCTGAGCAACCGTGCCGAGGGAGGGGCGCTCGCGGAGGTGGCGCTCCCGGCCTACAGCGCTTTACCAAGTCCTGACCCTGGGCTCGCCAGAGCCTTACCGGAGCGCGGCTAGCCTGATCCCATGTCCCCGAAGCGGATAGCCGCCGGTGCCGCGCTCGCGCTGGCCGGCGTGATGGTCGCAGTGGCCATCGGGCTCCTCGCGAACTCGATCTCCGGGGACAGCGTGGGGCTCTCGGCCGAGCCGCTCAGCGCCGGAGACGCGCTGGCGCCGTCCGCCACCCAGCGCGAGCGTGCGGCCAACCGGCGCCAAGTCGCACAGCGCCGCGAGTCGCGGCAGCGCCGGCGGCGGGCCGCGGCAAGGAGACGCCGCCAGGCGGCGGCCGACAACCCGACGACCGCTACCACCACCCAACCGCCCACGGACACCTCGGGGGGCGACGACGACGGCGGCGTGGACGATTCGTCAGGCCGTGGCCGCTCCGGCTCCGACGACAGCGGCTCCGGCAGCTCCGGCGGCT
>DASRIC010000024.1:0-58198 GCA_035650215.1 Thermoleophilaceae bacterium | reverse complement strand
CCCGGAGGACGCGCCGGACGCACACGCCCTCGCGCAGCGGCTGCGCTCCGAGCACGTGATCTCGGTCGCCGGCGAGGCGGTCAGGCGCGAGGAGGGGACGGTCAACCCGAAGATCCGCACGGGGGAGATCGAGCTCTCGGTCGCCGAGGCCGAGCACCTCGCCGAGTCCGAGACGCCGCCGTTCGCGGTCGACGAGGACGCGCCGGTCGACGAGGCGCTGCGCCTGCGCCACCGGATGCTCGACCTGCGCCGCCAGACGATGCAGGACTCGCTGGCCCTGCGGCACACGATCACGCGCGCCATGCGCGACTACCTCAACGCGCACGACTTCCTCGACATCGAGACGCCGATCCTCACGCGCTCGACGCCCGAGGGCGCGCGCGACTTCCTGGTGCCGGCGCGGATGGCGCCGGGCGCGTTCTACGCGCTGCCGCAGTCGCCGCAGCTCTTCAAGCAACTGCTGATGATGTCCGGCTACGAGCGCTACTACCAGATCGCCCGCTGCTTCCGCGACGAGGCGCTGCGCGCCGACCGCCAGCCCGAGTTCACCCAGCTCGACCTCGAGATGGCGTTCGTCGAGGAGGACGACGTGATCGACGTGGTGGACCGCCTGCTCGAGCGGGTGCTGCCGGTGGGCGGAGTGGACGTGAAGCCGCCGCTCGAGCGGCTGACCTACGACGAGGTGATGCTGCGCTACGGGTCGGACCGACCGGACCGGCGCATCGGCTGCGAGATCCACGAGCTCTCGGAGGTGTTCCGCGGCAGCGAGTTCAACGTCTTCAGCGGGGCGATCGGCGCGGGCGGCGTGGTGCGCGGGCTGAAGACCGGCGGCGAGTGGCCGCGGAGCCGCTTCGACTCGCTCACCGAGCAGGCCCGGTCGCTGGGGGCGAAGGGGCTGGCCTGGGCCGTGGTGGAGAACGGCGGCTGGCGCTCCCCAATCGCCAAGTTCCTCTCCGAGGAGGAGATCGCCGCCGCGAACGCCGAGCTCGGCGCGCAGGAGGGCGAGGCGGTCCTGATCGTGGCGGACACACAGGAGCTGGCGGCGCGGGTGCTCGGCGCGCTGCGACCGCGGGTGGCGGACACGAATCCGACCGGCCACGACGTGTTCTGGGTCGTGGACTTCCCGATGTTCGAGCGGAGCGAGGAGGAGGGCCGCTGGGATCCGCTCCATCACCCGTTCACCGCGCCCACGGGCGACCTCGACGCCGACCCGGGCAGCTGGCACAGCCGCGCCTACGACGTGGTGTTCGACGGCTGGGAGCTGGGCGGCGGCTCGATCCGTATCAACACGCCCGAGGTCCAGCAGAGGGTGTTCGACGCGCTCGGCATCGGCCCGCAGGAGGCCCGCGAGCGCTTCGGCTTCCTGCTGGACGCGCTCACCTACGGCGCGCCGCCGCACGGCGGGGTCGCCTTTGGGATCGACCGCTGGGTGGCGCTGCTGGCGGGCGCGAGCTCGATCCGCGACGTGATCGCCTTCCCGAAGGCGGCCAGCGGGGCGGACCCGCTCACGGGCGCCCCGGCGCCGGTGGACGCGGCCCAGCTGAAGGAGCTCGGCGTGCGCTCCGAGCAGCCGCCGAAGTCGTAGAAAGACCGGCCCCAGCCTGCCGCTTCCGGTTCCGGTAGTTGGGCCTGCTGTCGTAGCAGGTGGGTGCTCTCCGCGGCGGACCACGGCCCTACCGCGAGCCGAGCTCCCAAACCGGTTGTGTTCGGCTCAACATGTGCGGCCGGATGGCGTACAGGCTCGGGCCATGAACGAGGCTAGCACCGGTTGAACCCGCCCGGGGGCCGCTAGCGTAGGTCGCGATGCGGCCCTTCGAGGACCATCTGAACGCGCCCGCGGGGAGGGGCGCACTCCCCGGCTGGGAGCACGCCGGCGCGGCGGGTGGCGCGGCCTGCGGCGACCTGATCAGGGTGGCGGTGCGCGTGGAGGGCGAGCGGATCGCGCAGGCCGGCTTCGACGCCGATGGCTGCGGCGCGCTCACCGCAGCCGGCAGCGCGCTCGTCGAGCTGGTCGGGCGCCGACCGTTCCTGCACGCCGCTCGCCTGACGGCGGACGACGTGACGGACGCGCTCGGCGGGCTCGTGCCCCCCAAGCGCCACGCCGCCGAGCTGGCCGCCGACGCGCTCCACCGCGCGCTCGGCGCGGCTGCCAAGGACGGCGCGCTCCGGCTGCCCGACTCCGGCCGGCGGACGCTGGTTGCGATGAGCGGCGGCGTGGACAGCGCGGCCGCGGCGCAGCTCGCGCTCGACGCGGGCGACGACGTGCTGGCCGTGACCCTCGAGCTGTGGGCCCACCCGGCCACCGACGGCGAGCGCTCGTGCTGCTCCCCTCAGGCCGTGACGGGCGCTCGCGCGCTCGCCCACCGCATGGGCATTCCGCACCTTACGCTCGACCTGCGCGAGCGGTTCCGGGCCGGGGTGGTCGACCCCTTCATCGACGGCTACGCGGCCGGGCGCACCCCCAACCCGTGCGTGCGCTGCAACGGCGAGGTGCGCTTCGACGCGATGCTCGAGCTTGCCGGCGCCCTCGGCGCGGCACGGCTCGCCACCGGCCATTACGCGCGCATCGCGCGCGACGAGCACGGTCCGCTCATTCGAACCGCCGCCGAGCCCCGCAAGGACCAGAGCTACATGCTCGCCAAGCTCGACCCCGCGCAGCTCGACCGCTTGAGCTTTCCGCTCGGGGCCCTGACCAAGGACGCCGTGCGCGCGCTCGCGCGCGATGCCGGGCTGCCGGTGGCCGACAAGCGCGAGAGCCAGGATCTCTGCTTCGTCGCCGGTCTCGGCGGCCGCGCCTTCCTCGCCCGCCACGGCGGGCCCAGGCTGCGCCGCCCCGGCGAGATCGTGGACCGCAAGGGCACCGTGCTCGCGCGGCACGAGGGTCAGCACAACTTCACGGTCGGCCAGCGGCGCGGGCTCGGAGTGGACAGCGCCGAGCCGCTGTACGTGCTCGAGCGAGACGCCGCGTCGGGGCGCGTGGTGGTGGGCCCGAAGGCCGCACTCGCGACCACGAGCGTCGCACTCGAGGACGTGCGCCTGCACCGTCCCGCCGGTGCGGTCGACGCCGTGCGGCTGCGCTACCACGCCGCCGCGCTCCCCTGCCGGGTGGCCGGCCTGGAGGGCTCGCGGCTTCGGCTCGAGCTGCACGAGCCCGCCGATTCGGTGGCCCCGGGGCAGCTCGCCTGCCTGATGCGCGATGATCGCGTTGTCGGGGAGGGAACCATCGGGGGACCCGGGTGACGCAACTGAACGAGCGGATCGAGCTCGAAGCTCCGCTGTCGGGCGATTTCCAGGCGGTGATCCGCCTGATCATCGGCGGGATCGCAGAGCGCGTGGACTTCGCGTTCGAGGAGATCGACGATCTCCAGCTCGCCGTGGAGCGCCTCCTCGCCGAGGTCGGCCAGGCGGGCAGCGTGGCGCTCTCGTTCGAGGTCGGCGAGGGCCGCATCCGCACCCGTGTCGGCCCGCTTCCGGAGCGCGCCCTCGCCGCGCTGCGCGACGGTGACCAGCGCCCGGGCGTGCTCACCCTCCGCCGCATCCTGCAGACGGTGGTCGACTCCTTCGGCGTCGAGCAGGTCGACGAGGGCCAGATCGTCGTTCGGCTCGAGAAGCTGAAGGGGATGCCGTGAACGCCCCCGATCGCCGGGCGGCGGTGAGCCCCGAGCAGGCCAGGGAGGAGGACCGCGCGCTGCTGCGCCGCTACCACGGCGCCGACGACACGACCGCCCGCGAGGAGCTGATCGAGCGTCACCTCCCGCTGGTGCGCTCGCTCGCCCGCCGCTACTCGGGTCGCGGCGAGTCGCTCGAGGACATCGAGCAGGTGGGCGCGATTGGCCTGATCAAGGCGATCGACCGTTTCGACCTGTCGCGCGACGTCTCGCTCGCCACGTACGCGACGCCGAACATCGTCGGGGAGATCAAGCGCCACTTCCGCGACAAGGGCTGGGCGATCCGGGTGCCGCGCGCGCTCCAGGAGCTGAACGCGTCGATGTCGGGCGCGATCGAGCGGCTCACCGGCCGGCTCGGGCGCTCGCCGAGCATCGCGGAGATCGCCGACGAGCTCAAGACGACGCCGGAGGAGGTGCTCGAGGCGATGGAGGTCGGGTCGGCGTACTCGACGGTCTCGCTGTCGAGCGGCCCAGGCGGCGAGGACGAGCTCGACCCGCTGGAGACGATCGGCGGCGAGGACCACGAGTTCGAGCGCTCGGAGCACCGCGCCGCTCTCGAGCCGGCGCTCGACCGCTTGGCGCCGCGGGAGCGCGAGATCTTGCGCATGCGCTTCGAGGAGGGCCTTCCGCAGACGCAGATCGCGAGCCGCGTCGGGCTGTCGCAGATGCACGTGTCGCGCCTGATCCGCAAGTCGCTCCAGGTGATGCGCGAGGAGCTACTGCGTTGAGCCGAGCGCGCCGGCGGCTCTGCGCAGCGGGGCTCGTCGTCGCCCTCGGATGGACGGGATGTGCGGGAGAGGACGAACGCGACGGCAGCGCGCGCGACGGTGGCTCGATCGCGGTGGGGGCGGAGACGGTCCCAACGACGCTCGATCCCGCGCTGGCCGACGACGTACGCGAGCTGCAGGTGCTGCGACTCGTCCACACGCCGCTCCTCACCTACCCGCACGAGGGCGGCAAGGAAGGCGTGGAGCCCGTGCCGGGGCTCGCGCGCGCGCGGCCGCGGGTCTCCTACGACGGCCTGACGTACACCCTGAGGCTGCGCTCCGGCCTGCGCTACTCGAACGGCGTGCCGGTGCGGGCGGGCGACTTCGAGCGAGCGATCGAGCGCGTGCGCGCACTCGGCTCCCCGCTCGCCCCGCTCTACGCGGGCATCGTCTCCATCGACGCGGACGCCCGCACCGGCCTGATCCGCCTGAAGCTCAGGCGCAGCGACCCGGCGCTTCTCCAAGTGCTGGCGCTGCCGTCGAGCGCACCGCTGCCACGCGGCACTCCGGTGCGCGACCTCAGCCGGCGGCCGCCCGCCGGCGCGGGTGCCTATCGGATCGAGCGGACCCGGAGGCGCGACCGGGTGGTGCTCACGAGGTGGCACAGCGCCGTCGCCCCTGACGGGACGGACGGACACGCGGACCGCATCGCGATCGTGCGCGCCGGGCCGCCTGCCGCTCAGTCGCGAGCCGTTCTGGCCGGCACACTCGACGTCATGCAGACGACGCCGGAGCCCGTCGGCCTGCTGCCGGAGCTGCGCTCGGTGCGTAAGGATCGTTACCGGGAGGAGATCACGACCGCGACCGTCGCCCTCGTCCCAGACACCGAGGCGCCGCCGCTCTACGACCCCGGTGTGCGCCGCGCGATCGCTCAGGCACTCGACCCGGCTACGCTCACCCGCCTCTACCGCGGACAGCTCGAGCCGAGCTGCAATGTGCTGCCGCCCGTCGTGGACGGCTTCCGGACGCTCGATCCCTGCCCCTACGGCGATCGCAGCGAGCCGGCCGACCTGCCCGCCGCGCGCGAGGCGATCGAAGAGGCGGCACCCGCCGTTGCGAGCGTGAGCGTCGAGAGCGCCGACGGAGTGCCCGCGCCCGTGGTGCGCTACGTGGCGAGCACGCTGCGCAAGATCGGGCTCGTCGCCAGCGTCGGCGGCCGCGGCGCCCGGCTGCGCGTGGAGCGGATCGCACCGCTCGCGGCGCACCCCGCCGCCTATCTCGAGCGCTTCCACAGCGCCCGCGACCTCGCGCTCAGCAACGAGCTGACCAGGGCCGCGCGGGCGATCTCGCGGGAGGACGCGGCCGACGCCTGGGCCGCCGCCGACGAGCGGGTGGTCACCGAGGCGTTCGCCGCCCCGCTCGGCTACGAGCGCGCGCCGGTACTGCTTGCCGAGCGCATGGACACCGACAACTGCGAGGTCGTGCACCCGGTGTTTGGCCTCGATCTCGCCACTTTGTGCCTGCGTTAACCCTGCACCTGAGGAGAGATGGGTGCGGTGTCGAATCATTACATTTGCCTGCACGACGGAGGCACAGGGCAGCCTGTAAACGAGCTGGGAGGACGTAGATGCGACGGTTTTGGTGGGCTATCGCGGCGGCGCTGATCGCGGCGGCGGCGATGTCCGTATCGGCGTGTGGCGACGACGACGACGACGGTGGCGGCGGCGGGAGCGGCAAGGGCAGCGCCGAGCTCACCGTGGCGAGCGCCGGTCCCGACAACGCCGACCCGGTTCTCTTCCAGACCGTCCAGGCCGTTCAGGTCTTCCAGCTCGTGTACACGCCCCTCGTCACCTACGCGCACGAGGAGGGCGAGGGAGGCACCGAGATCATCCCTGGCCTGGCCGAGGAGGTTCCCGAGCCCACCAACGGCGGCAAGACCTACGAGTTCACCCTCCGCAAGGGGCTCGAGTACAGCGACGGCACGCCCGTCAAGGCGAGCGACTTCGAGAACACGATGAAGCGGCTGCTCAAGCTCGGCAGCGTGTGGTCGTCGTTCTACTCGGGCATCGTGGGTGTCCCGGAGTTCCAGGAGGCGGGTGACTTCGGGGGCGACATCAAGGGCATCGAGACCGATGACGCCAGCGGGAAGATCACGATCAACCTCACCGAGCCGGACACGAAGGTCCTGTTCGCCCTGGCGGAGCCCTACACCGCGCCCACACCGGCCGCAAAGTCGCCCGGCAAGAGCCTCAAGCAGCCTCCGCCGGGGGTCGGCCCATACACGCTCGACGTCGTCGACTTCACTCGCAAGTGGGTGCTGACGAAGAACCCGAGGTTCGACCTGCCGGGCATCCCCAAGGCGAAGTTCAACAAGATCACCGTCAACGTCAGCGACAGCGTCACCAAGATGACGCAGGACGTGATCAACGGCGACGCCGACTTCATGACCGAGGACCCCACGGGCGACCAGCTTCCCGAGGTCCGGGCGAAGTACAAGGACCGCTACAGCGAGGCTCCGAACCCGCCCAACACGTACTACTTCTTCCTGAACCACAAGATCCCGCCGTTCGACAAGAAGGAGGCGCGCGAGGCGGTCAACTACGCCCTCGACAGCCGCGCGCTCGTGCGGATCTTCGGTGGCCGGCTCACCCCCGGCTGCACGTTCCTGCCGCCCGACCTCGTGGGCTACAAGAACTACGACTGCAAGTACGGCGACCCGAACGGCCCGCCGGACATCGCGAAGGCCAAGCAGCTCGTCAAGGAGTCCGGTTACGAGGGCGAGAAGGTCACGGTCTGGACCAACAACAAGGACCCGCGGCCGGCGATCGCCGACTACTACCGCGACGTCCTCAACGAGATCGGCTTCGACGCCGACATCAAGACGCTCGACCAGCAGGTCTACTTCGAGCAGGTCGGCCTCGAGCGGACCAAGGCCCAGACCGGCTTCACGGACTGGTACCAGGACTACCCGCACCCCGGTGACTTCATCGACGTCCTGCTGAGCACGGACTCGCTGCAGACCGAGGTGACCAACAACCAGGGCTTCGTGAGCGATCCGACGCTGGACAAGAAGCTCGACGAGCTGCGCCCGAAGACGCCCGAGGAGGCCGCCGACGAGTGGGGCGCACTCGACGAGTACGCGGTCAACGACCAGGCCCATGTGGCCCCGTACGGCTACGAGGAGTCGAGCTCGTTCTTCTCGGAGCGGATGGACGCGCAGAACTGCTCGGGCGTCCACCCGGTCTACAAGAACGACTGGCTGTTGTTCTGCGTCAAGGAGTAGTTGAATTGGGTGGCCGGGAGGGGGCAGCGCGCGCCCTCTCGGCCACCTGATCTCCCATGGCGAGCGAGCCTGCCACCGATTACGCGTTCCAGGGCGGCCCTGGAGCCTTCGAGGAGGAGGCCGGGCATGAGGAGGTCCATGGACTGAGCCCGTGGCGGCTCGCGCTGCGACGGCTCAAGCGCAACAACAAGGTCGCAATCGTCTTCGGCGTGCTGTTCCTCCTGCTCGTGGCGATCTGCCTGGCGGCGCCGCTGTGGGCGAACGGGCCGGCGGACACCGATCCGTACAAGAACCACCTCACCGAGACGATCGTGATCGACGGCAAGAAGACCAACGTGGTCTCGCTCGACGGCGTGCCGATCGGACCCACCTGGCAGGGCAAGTTCTTCCTCGGCGCGGACACCAACGGACGTGATACCGCGGTGCGCCTGCTCTACGGCGGCCGCAACTCGCTCCTGATCGGGTGCGCGGCGGCGCTGATCACCGCCCTCCTGGCGGTGATCCTCGGCATCCTGGCCGGCTTCGTGCGCGGGTTCACCGACACCGTGGTCTCGCGCACGCTCGACGTGATCTGGGCCTTCCCCGTGCTCCTGCTCGGGGTGGCGCTCGGAACCGCGCTCAGCCTGGGGGGGCTCGAGATCGGGCCGATCAAGCTCGGGGCCGGCTCGAAGCTGATCCCCATCCTGATCATCGCCATCGTCTACGTGCCCTACATGGCACGGCCGATCCGCGGTCAGGTGCTGGCGCTGCGCGAGAAGGAGTTCGTGGAGGCGGCCCGGGCACAGGGGATGCGGCCCTCGCGGATCATGCTCTCCGAGATCCTCCCCAACCTGTCCTCGACGGTGATCGTCTTCCTCCCGCTGATGGTCGCGAACGCGATCCTGCTCGAGGCGGCGCTCGGCTTCCTGGGCGTGGGGGTCAAGGCGCCCGAGCCGTCCTGGGGCACGATGATCGGGGACGGCGTGAAGCACATCCTGTCCGGCCCGCACCTGGCGATCGTGCCCGGCGGGATGCTCGTGCTCACCGTTCTCGCCCTGAATGTGTTCGGGGACGGCGTGCGGGACGCCTTCGACCCGCGATCGACCGTCCGCATGGAGCACTAGCCGGCATGACTCGTTTCGTGGTCCGGCGGGTGATGCAGATGCTCATCGTGCTGTTCGCCGTCTCGGTGCTCACGTTCCTGATCTTCAACGTGATCCCGGGTGGCGACCCGGCCCTGCGCCTCGCCGGCCGCCAGCCCGACCCGGGCCAGCTCGAGCGGATCCGACAGGACTGGGGCTTCGACGAGCCGCTGTACGTGCAGTACGTGAAGACGATCGGCAACGTGGTGAGCGGCGACCTCGTCTCCTACACCACTCAGCAGAACGTCTGGCAGGAACTAAAGGGCCGGATCCCGCGGACGTTCTCGCTGGCGATCGGGGCGGCGATCATGTGGATGGTCTTCGCCACCGCGCTCGGGCTCTACAGCGCGGTCAAGGCGGGCAGGTTCGCCGACCGCTTCCTCACGATCATCGCGCTGATCGGCATCTCGATGCCCGTGTTCTGGGTCGGGGCGCTGATGAACTACTACCTGGGCTTCAAATGGGAGATCTTCCCGAACGGCGGCTACGTGCCGTTCGGCGAAGACCCCTGGGAGTGGTTCTACCACCTGCTGATGCCCTGGACCGCCCTCTCGCTGCTGTTCATCGGCGTGTACTCGCGCATCCTGCGCTCGAACGTGCTCGACACGATCAACGAGGACTACGTGCGCACCGCGCGGGCGAAGGGCCTGTCTGAGCGGCGCGTTCTGGTGCGACACGTTCTGCGCAACTCGATGGTGCCGGTGATCACCCTCTGGGGCCTCGACTTCGGCGCGGTGCTCGGCGGCGGCGCGATCCTCACGGAGACCGTCTTCGACCTCCAGGGAGTGGGTCAGTACGCGGCGGAGTCGATCGGCCAGCTCGACGTGCCGCCGGTGCTCTTCATCACGCTGTTCGGCGCCTTCTTCATCGTCCTGCTCAACACGATCGTGGACATCATGTACGCCGCCCTCGATCCGCGCGTGAGGCTCGCGTGAGCGCACAAGCGCCGGAGCCCGGCGCCCCCCTGCTCGCCGTCGAGGATCTCGAGGTCGCGTTCGGGACCGAGGGCGGAGTGGTCCAGGCCGTGGACGGGGTGTCGTTCGAGCTGAAGGCCGGGGAGGTGCTCGCCATCGTGGGCGAGTCCGGCTCGGGCAAATCGGTCACGGCGATGACGCTGATGGGGCTTACGCGCTCGCCCAACTCGCGCTTCGGGGGCCGCGCCCACTACCGGGACACCGAGCTGATCGAAGCCTCCGAGAACACCCTGCGCGAGGTGCGCGGCGCCGAGATCGCGATGATCTTCCAGGACCCGATGACGTCGCTCAACCCGGTCCACAAGGTCGGGGACCAGATCGTGGAGCAGATCCAGGAGCACGAGGCGCTCCCCGATCAGCAGGCGCGCGAGCGGGTGGTCGAGCTGCTCGAGAAGGTCGGCATCCCCCGCGCGCGCCAGCGGGTGGACAACTACCCGTTCGAGTTCTCGGGCGGGATGCGTCAGCGCGTGATGATCGCCCTGGCGCTGTCCTGCAATCCGAGCATCTTGATCGCGGACGAGCCCACCACCGCCCTCGACGTGACGATCCAGGCGCAGATCCTCGAGCGGATCCGGGAGCTGCGCGACGAGACCGGCGCGGCCGTGATCCTGGTCACGCACGACCTCGGCGTGGTCGCGGACATTGCCGACCGGATCGCCGTGATGTACGCGGGCCGCATCGTCGAGGAGGGCACACTCGACGAGATCTTCTACGACCCGCAGCACCCCTACACCTGGGGCCTGCTGGGGTCGATCACGCGCGTCGACCGGCCGCGTCCCGAGCGCCTGCCGGCGATCGCCGGGTTGCCGCCCTCGCTCGCCGACCGTCCCGTGGGCTGCCATTTCCGGCCGCGCTGCCCGCACGAGTTCTCGAACTGCACCGAGGTGCCGGCGCTCACCGGTGACAACGGGCACCGCGACCGCTGCTGGCTCAGCGCCCAGCAGAAGCGCGAGCTGCGCGAGGTGCGCCCGGGCGAGATCGGCCTGGGGGCGAAGGCGGGGGCCGAGGCGGAATGAGCGCCGACTCAGCGCCTCTCTTCGGCGTCGATCACCTGAAGGTCTACTTCCCGATCAAGAAGGGGCTCTTCATCGACCGTGAGGTCGCGCGCGTACACGCCGTGAACGACGTGACGCTGAACGTGGACGAGGGGGAGACCCTCGGCCTGGTGGGCGAGTCGGGCTGTGGCAAGACGACGCTGTCCCGGGCGATCATGCGCCTGGTCGACGCGACCGAGGGGAGCATCTCGTTCCGCGGCAGCGACATCACTGGGGCGGGCCGCCGGGAGATGGAGCCGCTTCGCCGCGAGATGCAGATGGTGTTCCAGGACCCGTTCGCCTCGCTCAACCCGCGCAAGCGGATCGTGCAGATCATCGGCCAGCCGCTGCGCCTGCACGGCACCGAGCGCGACCGGGTGGAGGACCGGGTCAAGGAGCTGCTCGGGCTCGTGGGGCTCCACCCCGAGCATCTCAACCGCTTCCCGCACGAGTTCTCGGGCGGGCAGCGTCAGCGCATCGGCGTGGCCCGCGCGCTCGCGCTCGAGCCGCGTCTGATCGTGCTCGACGAGCCGGTGTCGGCCCTCGACGTCTCCGTTCAGGCACAGATCATCAACCTGCTCGACGACCTTCAGGACGAGTTCCGGCTCACGTACCTGTTCGTGGCCCACGACCTGTCAGTGGTCCGCCACGTGTCCGACCGGATCGCGGTGATGTATCTCGGCAAGCTGATGGAGGTCTCGCCCGCCGAGGAGCTCTACACGAAGCCGATCCATCCGTACACCTCCGCGCTGCTCGCCGCGATCCCGATCCCGGACCCCGAGGAGAATCGCCGCCGCGAGCGGATCGTGGTGTCGGGTGAGCCGCCCAACCCGATCGAGCCGCCGCCGGGCTGCGTCTTCCATCCGCGCTGCCCGCGCGCCACCGACATCTGCCGCCGGGTGGAGCCGCCGCTGGCGCGCTATCCGAACGGGCATTTGGCGGCCTGCCATCACCCGCTCGGCGTGTCCGCGGAAGAGATCGCAGCCGCGGTCAGGGACGAATCGAGCCCGCTCGACTGCGGCGACGAGCTGCCCTCTCAGTCGGGGAGCAACGGCAGCCGCGAGCTCGCCTGAGGCCTGTCGGCGAGCCTGCGCCGGCTCCTGTCGGAAACCTGACGGAAGCGCCTCGATCGGCGCTTTGCGCTGCACTTTTTGCACGATCTCGTGCAGAAAAGGCGTGACAAAGTCCGACATCCGTGAGACAGTCGCCCTAACGCAGAGGTTCCGTACGCAAGCTTGTGCAAAGCGTACCGCCAACAATCCAGGGGGGACTCGTCGAATGCCCTGCCGCAAGTAGCTACTAGATGAGGCCGCGCGGAGCGCGGCCTCATCGCTTTCCGGGACCGATTTGTCTCTAGAGTCGCCCGCGTGAGGGACGTGATCGGTCTGCTCCGCGCCGAGCCGCGGGCTCGGCTCTTCTTCCTCGCTCTCACGCAGTCGTCGCTCGGCAACGGCGCCGCGTACGTCGCCCTGCTCCTTCTTGCGTACGAGCGGCTCGATTCGGCGTGGGCGATCAGCCTGGTGCTGCTCGCCGACCTGCTCCCGGCGATGCTGCTCGGTCCGGTCTTCGGCGCCGCCGCGGATCGCTGGTCGCGGCGCTGGTGCATGGTCGGCGCCGATGTGATCCGTGCGGTCGCGTTCATCGGGATCGCGGTCGTCGACCAGTTCGGCCTCACGCTCGCCTTTGCGGCGCTCGCCGGCAGTGGCACCGCCCTGTTCACGCCGGCCTCGCTCGCCGGCCTGCCGAGCCTCGTGAGGCCGGAGCGTGTGCCGGCCGCCACCTCGCTCTACGGAGCGATCGCGGATCTCGGCTTCACGGCGGGCCCCGGTATCGCCGCGCTCGCGCTCCTGGTGGCCGGACCCGAGGAGCTGCTCTTGGTCAACGGCGTGACCTTCGCGCTGTCGGCGCTCATCCTGGCCTGGCTGTCGTTCGGCGCGCCGGCGCCCGGTGAGCGCGCGCGGGGGCGGATGGTGCCGTCCCTGCTTCGGGAGGCTCGCGCCGGGTTCGGACTGGTGGTGCGGATGACGGGCGTGCGCGTGGTCATCGCCGGCTCGTCGGCCGCTCTGTTCTTCGGCGGCCTCTTCAACGTGAGCGAGCTGCCGTTCGCGACCGACGTGCTCGATACTACGGCCGCCGGCTACTCGTTGCTGGTGGCCCTCTTCGGGCTCGGTTTCATCGCCGGCTCGCTGGCCGGGTCCAAAGGTGGCGTACCGAGGCGCCTGAAACGGCGCTTCCTGCAGGGCGTCGTGCTTTTCGGTTTCGGGCTGGTGCTGTCCGGTGTGGCGCCCGGCCTGCTGATCGCGCTCGTGACGTTCACGATCGCCGGTTTCGGCAACGGCTTGCTCCTCGTGCATGAGCGAATCCTGGTCCAGGAGATGGTGCCCGAGGCGCTCATGGGGCGCGCGTTCGGCGTAAAGGACGCGCTCGCGTCCTGGGCCTTCGGCATCGCGTTCTTTGCGGCCGGGGCGCTGCTCACGGTGCTGTCCCCGCGCGAGCTGATCGTGACCGCGGGAGCCGGCGCTCTTGTGATCGCCGCGTTGTGCGCGCTCGCGTTCTGGCGCGAGGGCCGCGGCGCGGAGGGTGAGCCGCTAGGAGGCCGAGGCGGCGGACTGGGGGATTTGCGACGTGACCAGCAAGGCGCGCACGTGGTCGGTGGCCGCAACCCGCGGCCGGCCGTGCTCGACCACCTCGACTAGCGCGTCGACCACCCTCGGATCGAACTGCGTGCCGGCGTTGTTCGAGAGCTCCTCGAGCGCGACGTCCACGTCGAGCGCCGCGCGGTAGGGACGATCAGTCGTCATCGCGTTGAAGGCGTCGCAGGCGAACACGATGCGGGCGGCCAGCGGAATCCCCTCGCCGGCCAGGCCGTCCGGGTAGCCCTTGCCGTCCCAGCGCTCGTGGCACGAGCGCACGACCTCGCCCACCCGGCCGAGCAATCCGCCCACCCGGTCGAGGATGAACTGGCCCTCGATCGTGTGGCTCTTGATCACCTCGAACTCGGACTCGGTGAGTGCGGCCGGCTTGTGCAGGATCTCCTTGGGGATAGAGATCTTGCCCACGTCGTGGAGCATGGCGGCGAACTCGAGCTCTTGACGAGCCTCGAGATCGATGCCCAGCCGGTCGGCAACCTCGCCCACGAGGTCGACGACCGAGCGTGAGTGCTGCGCCGTGTACTCGTCGTCGAACTCGAGCACGTCGGAGAGCAGCATCACGGTGCCGCGGTAGGCGCGGTTCAGCTCAAGGGCTGCGGCGTAACGCTCACGGCGGTCGCGCGAGAAGATCTCGAGGAGCCAGACGAGCGGTCCGATTGCCAGCAGCGCCAGCGTCGCAGGCGCGGCAGCCACGGATACGAGGAAGGCGAGCGGCGAGAGGATCGCGTCGACTCGCGCGCAGCCGAAGAAGTAGGACACAACCTCGCGTAGCGGGAGCCGATCGATCAGGCGGTCCCGGACTAGGGTCCAGAGCAGGTCACCGGCGACCTGCGCCACGTAGGCGAGGGCATAGGCCCCGGCCACCGCCAACGTCGCGGTCTCCGGAGCCAGGGCGGCGAGGACGAGGACCGGTCCGAGGGAGAACCAGCAGTCGCCCACGGTTGTGATCGTGCGGTCCCAGTGCCACGTTCCCCGAAGGAAGTCCGGGACGACCGCAAGCACGGCGCCGGCGGCCACCATGATCGGGACCAGTGGGAGCGGTGCCAGCGCGAGCATCGGCACGAAGAGCAGCTGCTCAGGCACCACGTAGGTGTCCCCGAACTCGAAGCGAACGCGGGAGACGAGGGCGTAGCCAGCGACCAACGCGAGGACGAGCATCCCGTCCGCGCTGCGCTCGGACGAGAGCTCTGTCGCGAGGAGCACGGCGACGAGCAGGAACGCGCCCGCGGACAGTCCACGGACGATCAACTCTCGCTGGGGCATACGCCGGGAACGGCGCACCCGAGCTTCCCCGACCATTCGCTCGGCTACGAGCATCTGGGCCATCGTCGGCGCGATCGTAGGCGACTCGCGTGGCTGCATAAGCAATGCACACCTTTGCCGTAGGAACCTGCACTCCTGCTGGCAGCCTTCCCCGTCCGATGGACGGAAGTTGCAGCCTCGCGGCACCCCGAAACCGGGACAGGCGGGCGATCCGCACGGGGGACCGCGGGCCCGGAAACTAGACTGGCTGGCCATGAAAGCCGCCGAGATCCGGGAGCGGTTCCTGTCGTTCTTCGAGGAACGTGAGCACCGGCGCATGCCGTCGGCGTCGCTCGTCCCGAGCTCGTTCGATCCGACGGTCCTCCTCACCACCGCCGGCATGCAGCCCTTCAAGCCCTACTTCCGCGGGGAGGAGACGCCGCCGGCCAACCGGCTCACCTCCTGCCAGAAGTGCTTCCGCACGACGGACATCGAGAACGTGGGCATGACCCACCGCCACCTCACGTACTTCGAGATGCTCGGGAACTTCTCGATCGGCGACTACTTCAAGCAGGGCGCCGTCGAGTTCGCGCTCGACCTGGCCACGAACGGCTTCGGGTTCGACGTGAAGGACATCTGGATCACGGTCTTCGGCGGGGACGAGGAGCTCGGGCTCGGCCCCGACGGGGAGGCGATCGCGTGCTGGCGCGAGATCGGGATGCCGGACGAGCGGATCGTCCTGCTGGGCCGCGAGGACAACTTCTGGCAGTCCGGCCCGACCGGGCCCTGCGGACCCTGCTCGGAGCTCTACCTCGACCGCGGGCCGGAGTTCGGCCCGGACAGCGATCGGCCGGGCGACGACACCGAGCGCTACCTCGAGTTCTGGAACCTCGTGTTCATGCAGTACGAGCTCCAGGCGGACGGCAGCCTGCCCGACCTGCCCGCGAAGAACATCGACACCGGGATGGGGCTCGAGCGAATGTCGGCGATCCTCCAGGACGTCGAGTCGGTGTACGACACGGATCAGTTCCGGCCGCTAATCGAGCTCGGCGAGGAGCTGTCCGGCCGGACGCATGGACAGGACTTCCCAACCACGCGCGCGCTGCGCATCCTGGCCGATCACGGCCGGGCCGCCACCTTCCTGCTGGCGGACGGCGTGGTGCCCTCGAACGAGGACCGCGGTTACATCCTGCGCCGGGTGCTGCGGCGTGCGATCCAGCAAGGCCATGTGCTCGGCATCGAGGGACCCTTCGTGGTGCAGCTGTGCGGGCGCGTGACCGAGGTGATGGGGGAGGCCTACCCCGAGCTGACGGCCGAGTGGCCGACGATCGAGCGCTGGGCGCGCGCCGAGGAGGAGGGCTTCGGGCGCACGCTGGAGCAGGGCGAGCGGCTGCTCGCCGAGGTGGTCGCGCAGGCGAAGGCTGAGAGCACGTCATGGGTGGCGGCCGAGGACGCGTTCCGGCTCCACGACACCTTCGGCTTCCCGTATGAGATGACCAAGGAGCTGCTTGCCGACGAGGGCCTCTCGGTCGACGACCAGGGCTTCGAGGAGCTGATGGAGCGCGCGCGCGAGACCTCGCGCAGGGGCTCTTCGCGCACACGCGCGCGCGCGGAGGCCGGCGCCGAGGTGCACGTGGAACACGAGGACGTGCTGCGCTTCGCCAAGCAGGCGGGGTTCCAGACCCGCTTCGTGGGCTACGAGACCACCGAGGCGGAGACGGTGATCCGCGTGGCCGAGCGCGCCAACGGCTGGGTGCTGGCCAAGCTCGAGGAGTCGCCCTTCTACCCGGAGGGCGGCGGGCAGGTGTCCGACTCCGGGCTGCTCGAGACGCCATCGGGTCGCGCGCGGGTGGTCGACGTGTATCGCCTGGGCGACGACCAGGCGCTCGCCCTCCAGCCGCTCGAGGGCGAGATCGGCGCCGGTGAGCCGGCGCGCGCGCTCGTCGAGCGCGAGGAACGGCTCGCGACGATGCGAAACCACACGGCCACGCATCTCCTTCACGCCGCGCTGCGCGACCGGCTCGGCCCGCACGTACGCCAGGCCGGCTCGTACGTGGGCCCGGACAAGCTGCGCTTCGACTTCACCCACGGCGAGCGGATGTCGCCCGAGGAGCTGTCCGACGTGGAGGCCATGGTGGGAGGGTGGCTAGCGGCCAGCCACCCGGTGCGCGCGATCGAGACCACCCGCACGGAGGCCGAGGCGCTCGGCGCGATGGCGCTCTTCGGCGAGAAGTACGGCGACCTCGTGCGGATGGTGGAGATCGAGGACGTGTCGCGCGAGCTGTGCGGCGGCACGCATGTGCCCGCCACGGCGGAAATCGGGCTGTTCCACATCGCCTCCGAGACCTCGAGCGCGTCGAACGTCCGCCGGATCGAGGCGCTCACCGGCACCGCCGCGGCGAAGCTGTTCGAGGAGCGCTCGCGACGGCTCGACGAGCTGGCGGCGCTCCTGCGGGTGCCCGAGCACGAGGTCGTGCCTGCGGTCGAGCGGCTCAGCGAGCGCGTGAAGGAGCTTGGCAAGAAGGGTGGTGGCGGACCCGACCGCGACCTTGCAGAGGCGCTCGTGACCGGCGCGGACGATGTGGCGGGAATTCGCGTGGCGGTCGGGCAGGTCGAGGGCGTTGGGGCGAAGGAGCTGCTCGCGCTCTCCGACGCGGTTCGCCAGAAGCTCGGCGACGCGGCGGTGGTGCTCGGCTCGGTGAGCGGAGACCGCGTGCACCTCGTGGCCAACGTCGCGCCCTCCGCGGTCGAGCGCGGCGTGAACGCCGGCGAGGTTGTGCGGGTGGCGGCGGAGGCGGTGGGCGGTGGCGGTGGTGGCCGCGACACGATGGCCCAGGCCGGCGGACGCGATCCGGAGAAGCTGCCCGAGGCGCTCGCCGCGGCGCGCGCGGCGATCCAGGCCACGCTCGCCTCCTGATGGCCCGCATCCTCGCGCTCGACCACGGGTCGGCCCGCTGCGGCTGCGCGATCTCCGATCCCACCGGCACGCTCGCCACCCCGCTGCCGGCTGTGGAGCGCCCCGACACCAAGCGCGGCCTCGCGCGGCTCGCCCGGCTGGTGGAGGAACAGGCCGCGGAACGCGTGGTGATCGGGCTCCCGCTCACCCTCCGCGGCGACGAGGGCGCCCAGGCCTCGCGCGCGCGTGCGTTTGCGGAAGCCCTCGAACGGAGAATCAGTATTCCGGTGGATCTGCACGACGAGCGTCTCACCACGAGGCTCGCCGAGCGGACCGGGGGAGTGGGAGACGCCGATTCGCGTGCCGCCGCGCATCTGCTCGAGAGCTATCTCGCCGGTCAGCGGGCATGAGCCAGGGACCACCGCCCGTACCGGGCGGACGAACACCTGAGGAGCGAGAGGCCGCCAGGCGCGAGCGGGAGCAGCGTCGGGCCCGGCGATCCGTCGACGGGAATGGCGACGCGGTTCACGATTGGCGCGGAGAGGCCGAACGGCTGACGGTGCCCCCGCACACGTCCGCCCCGCAGGACAGGCCTCCTCCCCTGCGGCGCCGGCCGCGCATCGGCCGGCTCGTCGCCCTGGGCGTCGTCGTGGCGATCGCCGCCGGCATCGGCTGGTTTGTCCTGTCCCTGTTCCAGCCCTTCAAGGGCGAGGCCGAGGGCGAGCCCGTGAGCCTGCGCATCCCCGAGGGTGCGAGCCTCGGGCAGATCGCCGACCAGCTCGAGGCCGAAGGCGTGATATCGAGCTCGGGCTTCTTCGAGCTGCGCGCGCGCATGTCGGGAGCGAGCGGCGACCTCAAGCCGGGCGCCTACGAGCTGAGCGAGGACATGAGCTTCACCGCCGCCCTCGACGCGCTCACCGAGGGTGTGCCGCCGAACGTCGTGATGGTGAGCATCCCGGAGGGCCGCTCGCGGCGAGAGATCGCACGGCTCACGCGGCGGCTCAAGGGCAACTACATGCGCGCCACGCGCCGCTCGCCCGCGCTCGACCCGCGTGACTACAAAGCCCCCCCTGGGAGGAGCCTCGAGGGCTTCCTGTTCCCCGCCACCTACGAGCTGAAGAAGGGGCAGCCGGTGAAGGCGCTCGTGAGCGAGCAGCTTGCAGCCTTCGAGCGCAACTTCGGGAAGGTCGACCTCCGCTACGCGCGGCGCAAGAACCTCACTCCCTACGACGTGCTGATCATCGCCTCGCTGATCGACCGCGAGGCGGCCGTGGCCAAGGAGCGGCCCTTGGTCGCCTCGGTGATCTACAACCGGCTCCGCGACAACATCAACCTCGGCATCGACGCGACGGTCCGCTTCGTCACGGGCAACTGGAACGAGCCGCTCAAGCAGTCCGAGCTCGCGAACCCGAGCCCCTACAACACACGTGTGAACCTCGGGCTGCCGCCCGGGCCGATCGGCAACCCGGGACTCGACGCCATCAAGGCGGCCGCGCGTCCCGCCAAGACCGGCTTCCTCTTCTACGTGGTCAAGCCGGGTACGTGCGGCAAGCACAACTTCGCGAAGACCGACGCGGAGTTCCAGCGCTACGTCGACGAGTACAACCGCGCGCGCGAGGAGCGCGGCGGCAAGTCGCCGGACACCTGTTGAGGACGCTCGCCGGCGTGCTCGGCTTCCCGGTGGCGCACAGCCGCTCGCCGGCCATGATGAACGCGGCGTTCGCCGAACTCGGGCTCGACGGCTGGCGCTACCTGCGGCTGCCCATCCCGCCCGAGCTCTTTGACGCGACCGTGAGCGCGCTCCCCGGCTCGGGCTACCGCGGGGCGAACGTGACGATCCCGCACAAGCTCCGCGCCCGCGCGGTGGCCGACGAGCTCTCGCCCGCGGCCGCCGCGATCGGCGCGGTGAACACGCTCTCGTTCGAGGCGTCGGGCGCCATCCGCGGTGACAACACGGACGCCGGCGGGCTGCTCGACGCGATCGGCGAGCCGCCGCCGGCTACCGCGCTGGTGCTCGGCGCCGGCGGCGCGGGCCGCGCGGCGGCCTGGGCGCTCCGCGAGACGGGCGCCGAGGTGGCGATCTGGAACCGGACGCCAGCCCGGGCGGCGGCGCTGGCGGATGAGCTGGGCGTGCGCCACGAGACCAGCCCGGGCCCCGCCGACCTGCTCGTGAACGCGACGTCGGTCGGTCTCGATCCGGGCGACCGGCTCGACGACCTGCCGCTCGTCGACGCCGCCCTGGTGGTCGACCTCACCTACGGCGAGGGGCCGACGCCGCTCGTGCGCTGGGCCCAGGAGCGAGGCGCTCGGAGCGTCGACGGGCGCGAGGTGCTGGTGCGCCAGGGGGCCCGCAGCCTGGAGCTGTGGACGGGCCTGCGGGCGCCCGTCGAGGCCATGCGCGAGGCCGTCGTCCAGCCCGCTGTCTAGTACATCTCGCTAGCCCTAAACCAGCGGCGACCCCGTGCCGATATGCGAGGCAATGGCGATCTCCCGCCCCTTCCTCCTCGCCCTCATCGGAATCGCGCTCCTCGGCGCCACGGTCTTCGCCGTGCAGAACAGCCGGGACACCGCGACCAACGAGGCGGCCCCGGTGGCCGCCGAGGGTCAGGCGCAGCCGGCGCAGAGCTCCTCGCAGCCGGCCGCCAAGCTCTCCCCGCAGCAGTCCCTCGAGGCCGCGCTCACGAGCGACGAGCTCAGGAGCGCGAGCTTCGACGCCGAGCTGTCCTTCACGGCGGCTGGGGAGAAGAACGTCGTGAGCGCCGACGGCGCCTTCGAGCTCGGCGGGCCGAGCGACATGCCGAAGGTCGACTTCCAGCTCAGCGTTGACGCGCAGGGCATGGACGTGAACGGCGGCTTCGTCACGACCGGGGACAACGCTTGGTTCACCCGTGGCGACAGCGCCTATGCCGTGCCCGACGAGACGTGGAGCAAGATCGTCGACGCGGTCGAGAAGGGCGCCGGCGGGCAGCGGTCCTCCGCCCCTGGCCTCGGCCTCGACCCGGCCCGTTGGCTGCGCGACGTGAAGGCCGAGGACGGCGGCGAGGTCGACGGCGTGGAGACCACGCACGTGTCCGGCCAGGTCAACTCGGCCGGCGCGGCCGCGCAGATCGCGAAGGCAATGGATCGCACCGGCCAGCTGCCGGCCGCGCTTCCTCCCGGTCTCGAGCGCCGCGCCGAGCGCGTGCTCGACGACGCAAGCTTCGACGTGTGGGTCGGTGAGGACCGGATCCTGCGCCGCGCGACCCTCGAGCTCTCCGGCAAGGGTGACGGCAACCAGCGCGTGGACATGAACTTCCGCGTCGAGCTGAGCGGCGTGAACGAGCCGCAGGCGGTCGACGCTCCGGCGAACGCGACCGATCGGCTGCCGACCGGCGCCTACGGGCAGTTCGCCAACGGCTTCCTGGTGGGGCTCGGCACCTCGGTGGGCGTCGAGCCCAGCGCGCTCGGCGCCGGCGTGCCCGTCACCAACGCGCACATCAAGGCGGAGCGCGCCGTGGCCCAGGGCCGCAGGGTCGTCATCTTCTTCGAGAACCCGCGCGGTCTGGACGACCGGGCGGTCGCAACCTCGGTGCGCGAGCTCGATCGGAACACGAAGAACGTCGTGGTCCTCACCGACCACGTTGGGAACGTCGACCGCTACGGCTCTCTCGTCGAGGACCTCGGCGTCAACCAGGCTCCCTCGATCGTGGTCGTGGACCGCGGCGGGCAGGCTCGCCTGCTCGAGGGCTACGTTGATGCCGAGACGCTCGCCCAGGTAGTCGCGGACGCGCGATGAGCGAGACGCAGGGCGGGTCGGCGCAGCTGCGCGCCGTACCGGCCGGCGGCGCGGCGAGCGCGGCGGCTGAGAGCCCTCCCGAGGCTGACGGGTCGGCCACCGGCCTCACGGCGCCCCAGCAGCGCGGCAGCTCGCGCTTCATCTCCGACGTGATCGTGCAGATGGGCTTCCTGCCGCGCGAGCGGGTCGACCCGGCCATCGAGGAGGGCAAGGCAAGCGGGCGCGCTCCCGAGCAGGTGCTGCTCGAGTCGGGCGCCATCACGGGCGACCAGCTCTCGCGCGCGATCGCCCAGCGCTTCGGGCTGCACCACGTGGACCTCACCGTCTTCAAGACCGACGTGAGCGCCCTCAACTCGATCAGCGCGCAGGCGGCGCGGCGCCTCGGCGCCGTGCCGATCGGCTACGACGACAAGAGCCACCTGCTCGTGGCGATGGCCGACCCGTCGAACGTGCTGGCCCTCGACGACCTGAAGCTGATGACGGGCACCGAGGTTCGCCCCGTGGTGGCGTCGCCCGACGACATCGCCGGCGTGATCAGCCGCATGAGCCGGCTCGACGACGCGGTGGCCGAGGCCGTGGAGCAGGGCGAGGAGGAGCTCGCCGACATCACCGAGATTCGCGAGTCGGCCGACGACGCGCCGGTGATCAAGCTCGTGAACTCGATCATCGCCCAGGCGGTCGAGGAGGGCGCCTCGGACATCCACTTCGAGCCGGCGGGCCGCGAGATGCGCGTGCGCTTCCGCGTGGACGGCGTGCTTCGCGAGACCACCCAGATCCCGCGCCGGATGATCGCCGGAACGGTCTCGCGCGTGAAGATCATGGCCGACCTCGACATCGCCGAGAAGCGTGTCCCGCAGGACGGGCGCGTGTCGCTCACCGTCGAGGGTCACGCCATCGACACGCGCGTTGTCACGATGCCGCGCGTTGACGGCGAGGGGCTCGTGATGCGGATCCTCGACAAGTCGGCCGCGCTGATCGGGCTCGAGTCGCTCGGCATGTCCGAGACCTCCGCCGGGCTGTTCGAGGACGCGTTCCGGCGCTCCTACGGGGCGGTGCTCGCCACCGGCCCGACCGGGTCCGGCAAGTCCACGACGCTCTACGCCGCGCTCAACGAGATCAACCTGCCCGAGCGCAACATCATCACGATCGAGGATCCGGTCGAGTACCAGCTGGGCGGCATCAACCAGCTCCAGGTGAACCTCAAGGCCGGCCTCTCGTTCGCCAGCGGGCTGCGCGCGATGTTGCGCGCGGACCCCGACGTGATCATGGTCGGCGAGATCCGCGACGGCGAGACCGCGAAGATCGCCGTCGAGTCCGCGCTCACCGGCCACCTCGTCCTCTCGACGCTGCACACGAACGACGCCCCGTCGGCGATCACGCGGCTCACCGAGATGGGTATCGAGCCGTTCCTGTCGGCCTCGGCGATCGTGGCCGTGGTGGCCCAGCGTCTCGTGCGCCAGCTCTGCACCTACTGCAAGCGGCGCACGATGCTCAGCACCAGCTCGCTGAAGAAGGCCGGCTTCGACGTGGCCTTCGACCTCGAGGCCTATGAGCCGGTGGGCTGCGGGCGCTGCGGCGCCTCGGGCTACAAGGGCCGCACCGGCCTCTACGAGGTGATGGTCGTCTCGGACGAGATCCGCGACCTCACGGTCGAGCGAGCTTCTGCCGAAGACATACGGAAGATCGCCGTCGCGCAGGGGATGCGCCCGTTGCGCGTCGACGGCTTCGAAAAGGTCAAGAACGGAATCACGTCCATAGCCGAGGTCGCAAGGGTCACGTGATCGCACCCTCCAGCCGATAGGAGACACGATGGAGTTCGACTTCTCAGAAGTCCTGCTGCAGGTGATGGAGCGGAACGCCTCCGACCTCCATCTCACAGCAGGCTCACCGCCCATGATCCGCCATCACGGCCGGCTTCACGCGATGGACTATCCGCGCCTGACGCCACAGACCACCCGTGAGGTCATCTACTCGATCCTCACGAACGACCAGCGCCAGAGGCTGGAGACCGACTGGCAGATCGACCTCGCGTACTCGATCCCCGGACGCGCGCGCTTCCGCGTGAACGCGTTCATGCAGCGCGCGTCGCTGTCAGCCGCCTTCCGGCTGATTCCGCACGAGATGCCGAAGCTCGGCAGCCTCGGCCTGCCGCCGGTGCTCGAGGACTTCACGAAGAAGCCGCGCGGGTTCGTGCTCGTCACCGGGCCGACCGGCTCCGGCAAGTCGACGTCGCTCGCCGCGATGCTCGACCTGATCAACGACACCCGCCACGAGCACATCCTCTCGATCGAGGACCCGATCGAGTTCCTGCACAAGCACAAGAAGTGCATCGTCAACCAGCGCGAGCTGGGGGCGGACGCCCAGAGCTTCGCGCTCGGCCTGAAGGCGGCGCTCCGACAGGACCCCGACGTGATCCTCGTCGGGGAGATGCGCGACCTCGAGACGATCTCGACCGCGCTGACCGCCGCCGAGACCGGCCACCTCGTGTTCGCCACGCTTCACACGCAGGACACCGCGCAGACGGTCGACCGGATCGTGGACGTGTTCCCGCCCTCCCAGCAGCAGCAGGTGCGGGTGCAGCTCTCGGTCGCGCTCCAGGGGATCGTGACCCAGCAGCTGCTGCCCACGGCGGACGGCCAGGGCCGCTGCTGCGCCACCGAGGTGCTCGTGCCCACGCCGGCGGTTCGCAACCTGATCCGCGAGGGCAAGACGCACCAGATCTACTCGGCGCTTCAGACCGGCGGGTCGTTCGGGATGCAGACGATGGACGCGTCGCTGGTGCAGCTCGTGCGCGAGCACAAGATCTCCCGCGAGCTCGCCGAGGCCCGCTCGGGCGCGCCCGAGGAGCTCCGCCGCCTGATGGGCACCGTGAAGGTGGCGTAGCGCGATGGCCACCTACGCATTCAAGGCTCTCGACCTCTCAGGCTCCCCCACCAAGGGGGAGATGGAGGCCGGCGACAAGCAGGCGGTGGCGGCGCAGCTGCGCTCCAAGGGCCTGATCGTCGTCGACATCGAGGAGCAGGCGGCAGCCAACGCCGGCGACATCCTCGCGCGCTTCAGGCGCGTCAAGGCCGACGACCTCGTGATCGCCACGCGCCAGCTCGCGACGATGGTCAACTCCGGCATGTCGCTCCTGCGCTCGCTCTACGTGATCGAGGAGCAGACCGAGAACGACAAGCTCCGCGACGCCTTCGTCGACGTCCGCAAGGACGTGGAGGCCGGCCTAGCGCTGTCGGACTCGCTCGCAAAGCACCCGGACATCTTCAACGAGCTGTACGTGGCGATGGTGCAGGCCGGCGAGACCGGCGGCATCCTGGACAGCACGCTCGTGCGCGTGTCCGACCAGCTCGAGAAGGACGCGGCCCTGCGTCGCCAGATCAAGGCGGCGATGATCTACCCGGCGCTGATCGGCGGCTTCGCGCTCGTCGTGCTGTTCGCGCTCGTGGCGTTCCTCGTGCCGGTGTTCGAGCAGATCTTCAAGGACTTCGGCGGGGACCTGCCCGCGATCACGAAGTTCACCGTCTGGCTCTCGCACATGGTCACCCAGCGCTTCTACATCATGGCCGCGGTGGCCTTCGCCGTGGTGTTCGCGTTCCGGCGCTGGAAGCGCACCGAGCGCGGCCGGATGCAGTGGGACCGCCTGAAGCTGAAGTTCCCGATGAAGATCGGGGACATCGTCCAGAAGGTCGCCCTGGCGCGCTTCTCGCGCACGTTCTCCGGCCTGATCGCGGCCGGCGTGCCGATGCTCGAGGCGATCGACATCACGGGCCGGACCTCCGGCAACAAGGTCGTCGAGAAGGCCATGGAGGAGGTGCGCGAGTCGGTGAAGAAGGGCGGCTCGATCACGGCTCCGATGGCCGCCGTGCCCGAGGCCTTCCCGGTGATGGTCACGCAGATGATCGGCGTGGGCGAGGAGACCGGCGCGCTCGAGACGATGATGACCAAGGTCGCCGAGTTCTACGAGGAGCAGGTGGCCGCGGCCGTCAAGGCGCTCACCTCGATCCTCGAGCCCATCATGATCATCGTCGTGGGCGCGATCGTCGGGTTCATCGTGATCGCGATGTACCTGCCGATGTTCAAGGTGTACGACCAGATCAAGTAGGGCTCACGGCCGCCGGCGGGCAAAGACCGCCACCGCGTTCCGGTCCTCGGACGCGGCGTAGACATTACGCCCGTCCGGGCTGCTGGAGCACCCCTGTCGCCGGGTCGCGACCGAAGACAGCGATCGCCCCGCTGTTGAAGGCGCTGACGTACACCCTTCTCCCGTTGGCGCTGACCGCCACGCCCGTGGCCGCCCTGATTCCCCGGCCCCTTCCGCAGGTGTCGGTGACCTGGGCGATCAGGCAGCCTGCGGGGCCCGGAAGCTGTGTCAGGGCGCCGGTCGCCGGATCGCGCGCGAAGGTCGAGACGCCGCTCGAGTGGGCGGCATAGAGGTTGCGGCCGTCGGGGCTGACGGCGAGCGAGTCTCCCTGCCCGAGAAACCCGCCACGGACGGCCGTGCAGCTCTCATCGCGGGGGTGGTCGAGCGCCGGCGTCTTGAGGCAGCCGGCCGGCCCGACAAGTTGGCGCAAGCGGCCGCTTCCCGGCTCTCGCGCGAAAGACGGTGAGGGCATCGAAGGAGGCCCCATAGACGTTCCGGCCATCCGGGCTCACCGTGACGGCCCCCGCGCCGCCCAGTCCCCGCGCGGGGGTGCAGCGCGCGGAACCGCCGACGCACCCGGCAGGCCCGGCCAACTGGGTCAGCTCACCCACGACGGCGGCCTGTGCCGCACTCGGCAGGGCGGCTGCCGTCAGGACGAGCAGCGCGAGCCTCAGGCGCGCCTGCATCCGTCCACCTGCAGGCTTCGGACGCTCTTGCGGCCGCGCCGGTCGACGGCGAGGACGCTGAGCCGGTGGCTTCGGCGTCCCAGTCGCCGCACCGGGACGGTGACGGCGAAGCGCCGTCTCGCCCGCGACGTGAGCCGTCGCCCGTCGACGCGGACCACGGCTCGACGCAGTGCTCCCTCGACCTATATATGCACCACCACGCGAAGGCCGCGCCCAGCGCACCGCTCGCCGGTGAGGATCGTGACCCACGGGGCGTTTCGAGCGATGACGGTGACGCCCTCGTCGTCAGCGACGTAGCCGTAGCTCCCGTCGCTCGAGAGGGCGAGAGCGTGTTGAACGCCGACCACGGTCTCGAGCTGCCTCAACGCTCCGCTGGGACGTCGCGCGAAGGCCGCGATCGACGCGGAGTTGAACGCGGTTACGTACACGTTGCGGCCGTCGGGACTAACGGTGACGCCGGTCGGGACGTCGAGCCCCCTGCCGCTCCGGCAGCCTTGGATCCCACGCCCGCTGATGCAGCCCTCATCGCCCGGGAGCTGCGCGAGCGCGCCGTTCGCCGGATCGCGGCGAAAGACACTCACCCCGCCCGACAGACCGGTTCCCCCGGTGAGGGAGGCCGCGTACAGGTTCGAGCCGTCGCGACTGAGAGCGAGCTCGGGAAGCTGCGTCGGCCAGTTCCCCAGCGCTCGGGCCGCTCCGCAGCCTTCGCGGCCGTCGGTCACCAGGCATCCCGCGGGCCCCGGTAGCTGGGTAAGTATGCCGGTGTCGGGGTCGCGGGAGAAAGCCAGGATCGTGCCCTCGGTGCTCCGTCTGTCGCCGCCACTGCTCGCTGTCGCCATGTAGAGCTGTCGGCCGTCGGGGCTGATGGCCATGCTGGCCGTGTACTGGCTCAGGCCACGGGCGCTCTCACAGCCCGGGTAGCCATCGGGTCCGACGCAGCCGGCCGTTCCCGGCAGCTGGGTCAGGTCGCCGGACGCCTGATCGCGGACGAAGCCGGTGATGCTCGAGCCGAACACACGGAAGCCGCCGGGACAGTCCTGAAAATCCCGCGCCCGACCATGCAGCCCCCGGGCCTGGTCAGCCCGCGAAGCGCCCCGGTCCGGCGATTGCGCCGATAGCCCGCCACCGACCCTTCCTCGGAGATCACGTACGCGAAGCGCTGATCGGGGCTCAGCTGCACCAGCTGCCCACCCAGGGTGCCGGGCCGGCAGGAATCGAAGAAGACGCCTGTGCAGCCGTCCCGTCCCGGCACTCGGGAAAGTGCGCCGTACGGCGGCGCGGCGGCCGCCGCGACGGGCGCGAGGCACGCGAGGAGAACGCCGGTTACGACGCTCCGGCGAGGTACCACGGGGTCACCCTCCTGCATTCAGGCCCGCGCGGTCAAGCTCCCGAGCCGGATTGCCTAAGGGCAGACCATCAGTCGCGCGTACGAAAAGCCGGAAGGCCGCCCTGGCCAGGAACACGTCGCCAGTCCGCATCCCGCAGGCGCCGCCCGCGCGGCGTCGCCGGTGGAACCTGTCGATCGAGACCTGGCCGAAGGTGCCCCTGCGGATGCACAGGAAGGACCACGGGTCCTCGTAGTAGTAGTCGGCCGTGCACGCCCATTTCAGAACGGGGAGCGGCCGCTCGATCTGGTTGCCGACCGCGCGGCGTGCGACTCGCCGCGCGCTGCGGCAGGTCGGCGCCCTCTCGCCGTGCGCCACGACTCTGAACGAGTAGTGCTTGTCCGCCACTCGGCCGCAGGTCGTGATCGTCGCCTCTGCCGGCGAGTCGGCGAGCACCGCGGCGGCCACCGCCAGGACGGCCGCGTTCGCTATCAATGAGCGTCGCACCGCGCTCACCGCGGCCCTGGGATCGCGGCGGTGGGCCGGCGGCAGCGGGCGCCTCGGCAGTCTGCGAGGCGCCGTAGCTCCCTCGCGAGCGCGCGGCGCGTCTGCCGGTAGCGGGAGCCCGCGTGAAGCGAGCGCATCTGCTGCGGGTCTCTGCGCATGTCATAGAGCTCCCTCTCGCCGTTGCGGTAGCGGATGTAGAGCCAGTCGGGGGTGCGGACCGCGCGGTAGGTCATCACGCGCCGGAGTGCGCGACCGCGGTTGGGGGCCTCGTCCTGATCGCGCAGGCTCGCGTACCGGCGGCCGCCGGTCTCGTGAAGGATCGCTCGCCGCGTGCGACGGCCCGGCTGGCGGGCAAACGGCAGCAACGAGCGTCCGTCGACGGTCTTGCCGGCGCTGGCGCCGGCGATGTCGAGCAGCGTGGGCGCGAGATCGGTGTTGGCCACGAGCTCGCCCGAGACGGCGCCCTTTGGCAGGCCCGGGCCGCGGATCAGCAGCGGCACCTTGCTGGAGGGCTCGTAGGGCAGCATCTTGCCCGAGCGGACGCGGTGCTCGCCCTGCATGTAGCCGTTGTCGGAGGTGACGACGATGTAGGTGTTGTCGAGTTGGCCTCGCCGGCCCAGGGCCGCAACGATGCGGGCCACCGCGTCGTCCACGGCCAGCAGCGACGCGCGCCGGCTGCGCGCGTCGCGCGTAAGGCGCGCGATCTCGGCACCGCTCAGCGAGTGGGCGCGGCGGCGCAGGAACCGTGGCTTGTCCGAGATGTCGCGCTCGTTGAAGTTGCGCTGGCGTGCCAGCGGCGCGCTCGCGTAGGCGTTCCGGTGGCGCGGTGCCGGTCGCACGAGCTGGCCGGTGCGGGCCTGGACCCTGCGGTCCTCGTGGTGGGGGCCGAGGAAGTTGATCGAGAGGAAGAACGGCCCCCGCCCAGCGCGACGGTCGATCACGGCCAGCGCCTTTCGAGCCAGCACGTCTGTCTGGTAGTAGCGCGGGTTCTCGTCGAAGGGCTTGCCGTAGGTATGGAAGCGACCGTTGTCGTTGAGCGTGTAGCCCCACATGCGGTAGGTCGAGTAGTCGACCGTTGCGTGCCAGTCGCTCCAGCCGGGCGGCACGTCGGCCGGCTCCTGGTCGCCGTAGCCGTTGAGGAACTTGCCGAAGTGGGCGGTGTGGTACCCAGCCGCCTGCAGCCAGACGGGCAGCGCGTTGCGCTTGTCGAAGCGCCCGTAGCCACCGGTGGGCGGGTAGAGGCCCATCACCTTGTGGTTGTGCGCGTACTGGCCGGTGAGGTACGTCGCGCGCGACGGACAGCAGACCGGATAGGAGACGTACGAGCGGCTGAAGCGAACACCCTCGCGTGCGATCAGCCGCCTGGTCTGCCGCATCCCGCGCAGCTCGGCGACCGTCTGATCGTCGGTCATGATCACCACGATGTTGGGCGGCTGGCCACCCACCTGGCCACGTGCGACCTGTGGCGCGTTCAGGGTGACGCCGGAGGCGACGGAGAGCACGGCTCCGAGCAGCAGGGCAAGACGGGCAGCGAAGCGGGCAGGGCCAAACGAGCGCATGTGCGCCTCCTCGGACGGGTTCCAGATCCGGCGACGTGCCGGGGAGGCCGAAGGGCGGTGGTGCGAGTCGCGGCCCTTCTTGGCTCTCCCGGTCGAAGAGGAGTCTCCGCCGGGCGGGGGCGCGCGACTAGGAGCCCAAGGCGCCTACGCGCGGCGCCCCGGGTGCCTCAGAAGCGCACCTGGGTGGAGCTCGCTGTGTCTACAACTCGCGCTCGGAGATGAGCCCGCTGGCGAACGCGCGCTCCACCAAGCGGGTGCGCTTCTCGTTCTGGGGCAGATGCTCGACGCCGAACTTCCCGAACAGCGCTCGCATGTGCTTCTTCACCGCGTCGACGCTGAGATACAGCTCGCCCGCGATCTCCTCGTTCGTCGCCGGCGTGACGAACGCCGTCGTGTTCTTGAACGGCCTGCAGAGAGCGATCAGGACTCTGCGCTGCGTGTCCGAAAGGGACACCACGCGGTGCAGATCCGCCATCGGCGCTGTGCCGACCGACTCCGCCTCAGCGGGCCGGCGGAACACCAGCACCGCGTCGCCCAGCCGCAGGGTGTCCCCGTCCCTCAGGCGTGTGCGGCCGCGCACGATCTCTCCGTTGACGAAGGAGCCGTTCATCGACAGCCCGTCGTCGACGACCGTCCAGTCCTCGCCGATCCGCCACAGCTCGGCGTGCAGGCGCGAGACGTTCTCGTCCCAGGTCAGCGCCACATCAGCGCTCGAGCGCCGGCCCAGGGACACCCGCTCCCGTTCCTTGTCGAGCACCAGGATCTGGTGCCGGCCCTCGCCGTCCCGGAAGATCAGGAACGGCAGGCCCTCGCGCTCGGCCTCGATCTGGGCCTTCAACTCGGAGGCGGTCGCCGCCTGCGGGGGTCGAGGGGGATCGGCCACGCCGTCTGACAGTAGATCACCTTTGCTGCGGAGAACGGGTGACTGAGTTACGCTCGTTTGGGGTCCTCCGGTGCGCGCGGTCTCTAGCAGAGGTGCTACCACCTAATGAGCCTGTTGGCCACAGGTGCGGTCCTCGGCGACTTCAGGATCGAGGGCGTGGTCGGACGCGGCGGCATGGGGGTCGTCTACCAGGCCGTCCAGCTGTCGTTGGGGCGACGGGTGGCGCTGAAGCTGATCGCTCCCCACCTAGCCGACGAGAAGGGCTTCCGGGATCGCTTCGTTCGCGAGTCGCATCTCTCCGCCTCGATCGATCACCCGCACATCGTGCCGGTCTATGCAGCGGGCGAGGAGGAGGGCGTCTACTACATCGCGATGCGGTTCGTCGAGGGCGTGGATCTGCGCGCCGCAATCGCTGACGAGGGGCGGCTCGAGCCGCAACGCGCCGCGCGGCTGATCCGGCAGGTGGCCAGCGCGCTCGACGCGGCCCACGAGCACGGGCTCGTGCATCGGGACGTGAAGCCCGCCAACATCTTGCTTTCGCGGCATGGGCGCCACGAGCACGCCTACCTCACCGACTTCGGGCTGACCAAGCGCGAGTTGTCCGGCACGGGCTTGACCGGGACGGGCGAATGGGTCGGCACGCTCGATTACGTTTCGCCCGAGCAACTCCGTGGCGGCGACATCGACGGGCGCACGGACGTCTACTCCCTCGGTTGCGTGCTGTACCAGTGTCTGACTGGCGAGGTCCCGTACCCGCGTGACAACGAGCTGGCGAAGCTCTGGGCCCATCTGTCGGACCCACCCCCTGCCGCCTCTGCATGTGTGCGTGACGTGCCGCAGCCAGTGTCCGCAGTCGCGGTACGCGCCATGGCGAAGAACCCCCGCGACCGCTTCGCGTCGGCCGGCGAGCTGGGGAGCGCCGTGCTATCTGCGGCGTCGTCCCCGACGAGCGCTCCGACAAGGGACGGCGCCGCATCCCCCACGCCGCGACGGCGACGGACCCGCGGCCTCCCTCGGCCGACCACGATGGGCGCGCGCCACGGACGGCTGTACGAGCGCGAGCGCGAGCTCGAGCAGGCGGCGGCGGATCTGGACGCGGTGGGCGCGGGCGCGGGCCGGGTGCTCGTGATCCAGGGCCAGGCGGGAATCGGCAAGTCCAGCGTGATGGGGGAGGTCGCCGGCCTGGCGGCTGAGCGCGGCTTCGAGATCTTCAGCGCCTGCGGAATGGACCTCGAACGCGACTACTCGTACGGGATCGTGCGGCAGCTCTTCGAGCACCACGTGCACCACCTGGAGCCCGGCGAGCGGGCACGTCTGTTCCGCGGCGCTGCCGGTCTCGCGGAGTCGCTGCTGCTTCGGACGGATCCGCCTGCGGCGGCTCCGGCCGAGACGCCGGAGGACCGCATGTTCGCGGCGCTCCACGGCCTGTACTGGTTCTGCGCGGAGCTCAGCGAGGACGGGCCGCTGCTGTTGGCTATCGACGACGCCGATCGAGCCGACCAGGCTTCACTGCGCTTCGTCGCCCATCTTGCGCCGCGCCTCGAGGGCCTGGCTATTGCGCTCGCGATCGCGCATCGGCCGGTCGAGGCCGGCGCTAGAGCTGAGCTGCTGGGGGATGTCGAGCGGCATGCCGCGCTGCGGCTCCGGCCCGGGCCGCTCTCGGCGGACGGCTCGGCGGCGCTGGTGCGCGAGCGCCTCGGTGGCGGCGTCGACGAGCTCTACGGGGCGTGCCATCGCGCCGCCCGGGGAAACCCGTTCTTGCTCGGAGAGCTGTGTGCGACGATGCAGGCTGAGGGGCTTGCGCCCACGGCCGATGCTGCCCCGATGGTCGAGCAGCTCGGCCCGCGGGCGATTGCCCAGTCGAGTCTCACGCGGGTGGGCGCGGTCGCGCCAGACGCCCGCCGTCTGGTTCAGGCGTCGGCGCTCCTTGGGCCTGGTGCGGAGCTCCGCCAGGCGGCCGCGCTCGCCGAGGTGGACCTCCCGCAGGCGGTTGAGCTCGCGGACTCCCTCGTGCAGGTCGGCGTGCTCTCCTCGTCGAGGCCCCTGGAGTTCGTCCATCCGGTCGTGAGGACGTCGATCGTGGAGGATCAGCCGGCCGGGGCCCGCGCGGTGCTGCATGCCCGGGCCGCACGGCTGCTGGCCGACGAGGGCGCCGGCGGGGAGACAGTCTGCGGCCACCTGATGCAGGCGGCGCCGGCCGGTGACGACTGGGTCGTCGAGCAGTTGCTCGGCACCGCTCGGGCTGCGCTCGACGAGGGCGCGCCCGAGGCTGCGGCCTCTCTCCTGGCCCGCGCGTTGTCCGAGCCGCCGAGCGGGAGTCGTCGCGTCGAGGTGCTGGGCGAGCTTGGCCGCGCCGAGGCTCTCGGCCCCGACCCCGCGAGCGCCGTGGATCATCTGCGCGCCGCGCTGGAGACAGCGCCCGGGCGGGCGCTGCGCGACGAGCTGCTGGCGGAGCTGATGAGCACGCTGTGGCACCTGGGACGCCGGGGTGAGCTTCTCGAGCTGGCGCGAGGGGAGCTCGACCAGATCGATCCGGAGACCGAGGTCGAGTCGCAGCGCCGCCTCGAGGCGGCGTTGATCATGGGGCTCAAGTTCAACGTCGGGCACTACGAGGAGCTCGACTCGCGACTGGAGGCTCTCGAGCCCAGCTTGACCGCTGACACGCCCGCCGAGCGAGCGATGCTCGCGGTGCTCGCCCAGCGTCGTGTTGAACGGGCAGAGCCGGTGGCCGATGCGGTCGCGGCCGCCCGCCGAGCGCTCGAGGGCGGTCTCCTCGCCGACCATGCGCCCTCGCTGCGGGCGCCGTCGGGCGTGGCCCTGAGGGCGCTGATCGAGAGCGATCAGTACGACGACGCCGCACGCTGGATCGCCGAGGGGCTCGAGGTCGCGCGCGCGCGAGGCTCGCGGGTTGGCTTGCTGACGGCGCATCGGTTCCTCGCCGAGCGAGCCTACTGCGTTGGCGACCTGGCCGAGGCCGAGGCCGATGCGCGCCTGGTCGCGAGCGCCTGGGCGGATTTTCCCGGCCTGGCGGCGTTCTGCGCGATCGCGATCCTCGGGCAGACGCTGGTGGCGCGCGGTGAGCTCGAAGAAGCGGAAGCCGCCCTGGGCCAGCTGGGCGACGAACTTCGGTATCCCGGCTTTCCAAACTCGGCGGTGGCGGTGGCACGCGCGGAGCTTGCCCTGGCCCGCGGCGATCCGCCCGGCGCCGTGGCAGCGTTCACCCGAGCCGGCCAGGAGTTCTCGGCGTCCGGCTGGCGCGCGGGTGCGGCACTCTCGCACCTTCTCCTGCGCGAGCGCACGGAGGCGAACGCGTTGGCGGACGAGGAGCTCGCACGAACGCGGCGGTTCGGAGCCCCTCGTGCGCTCGGAATCGCGCTCAGGGTCGCTGGGCTCTGTCGCGGCGGCAAGCCCGGCCTGGAGCAGCTGGAGGAGTCCGCCCGGGTGTTGAACGCGTCGCCGGCCAAGCTCGAGCGCGCGACCTCCCTATGTGAGCTCGGGGCCGCGCTGAGGCGCGCCAAGCGAAGGGCCGACTCGCGGCCTCCGCTGAGGGAGGCACTCGACTTGGCCCGTCGCTGCGGCGCCCAGCCGCTGGCGGAGCGGGCCAACACGGAGCTCGTGGCCTCCGGCGCTCGTCCGCGGCGAATGGCGCTGTCGGGAGTCGAGTCTCTGACCGCCTCGGAGCTGCGAGTGTGTCAGCTGGCTGCCAACGGGCTGTCGAACGCCGACATCGCGCAGGCGCTGTTCGTCACCCGCCGGACGGTGGAGACGCACCTCGGCAACGCGTATCGCAAGCTCGAGATCAACTCACGAGCCGAGCTGGGGAAGGCGCTGGGCGGGGGCTGACAGGGGTGACAGGCGGCGCAGGAAGAATCCTCAGATGGGCGCTCCTGCTCCCGCTCGTCGCGATCCCGCTCGCGTCGTGCTCGACCGACGATGGGGCGCAGGAGGGCAAGGCGATGACGATCGGCTACTTCGCGCAGCCCGACAGCCTCGATCCCGCCTTCGGGTTCACGATCCCGAGCAATGCGGTCCTGACCCAGGTCTACCTGCCGCTCTTGACGTACAAACGGGTGGAAGGGCCAGCGGGCACGACGCTGATGCCCGGGCTGGCGGAGGAGCTTCCCGAGGTCTCCGCCGACGGGACGAGCTACTCCCTGCGGCTTCGCCGAGGTCTCGCATACTCGGACGGGAGCCCCGTCAAGGCGAGCGACTTCGAGCACGCCATAAGACGGATCCTCAACCTGGCGTCGCCCGCCGCGGCGCTTTACGAGCCGATCGCCGGGGCGGTCGAGTACGAGGAGGGGGGCCGGCCGGAGGCGGACATCCCGGGTATCGAGACCGACGACCGCACGCGAGAGATCAGCATCCGGCTCGAACGCCCGTACGCGGCGTTCGAACACCTGCTCGCGGTGCCGTTCGCGGCCCCCGTCCCCGCCGATACGCCGTTTCGCGAGATGACGAAACGCCCCCCGCCCAGCACCGGCCCGTTCGAGATCACAAAGTCGGAGCCGAACCGCGAGTTCGTGCTCGAGCGCAATCCGGAGTTCGCGTCGCTTGGGAACGAGAGCGTGCCCGAGGCAAAGCTCGACCGGATCACGATCAAGATCGGCCCCGACAGGACGAGTGTGGGCCAGGACGTGCTCACGGGCGAGCTCGACTACATGAGTGACTCGCCGCCACCGGACCTGCTGCCGAGGGTCAAGGAGGAGGCCGGCGACCGCTATGAGCAGCACCGCACCGACAGCACCATCTGGTTCTTCCTAAACGGCCGCCTACCGCCTTTCGACGACGCGCGCGTCCGAGAGGCCGTCAACTACGCCGTCGACAAGCGCGCGGTGGCACGAGTCTACGCCGGGCAGCTGCAGCCCGGCTGCTCCTTCCTCCCTCGGGGGCTGACCGGCTATGACGAGGAGCTCGACTCGAGCGGTTGCCCGTTCGGCGACCCGGCCGAGCCGCCGGACCTCGTCCGGGCTCGGGCCCTGATTCGTGCGGCCGGCGCCGAAGGGACGAAGGTGACGGTCTGGGGCTACGACCAGTCGCCGCAGAAGGATGTCGTGCAGGCCTACGCCGAGATGCTGAACCAGATCGGCTTGGAGACCGAGGTCAAGCTAGTCGAGTTCAGCGTTTGGCGCCAGGTGATCGGAAGCGCCGAGACCAGGGCGCAGACCGGGTTCGAGGGGCTCTCGCCGGCGTACTTCCATCCGCTGGCGTTTTTCAGCCTCGTTCACGGCGACGCGATCCGGCCCGAGAACAACAGGAACACCTCGAACATCGACGATCCGCGCATCAACCGGGCTATCGACCGGCTCGAGCGGGAGCGGGACACCGATGCGGTGGCAGGCGACTGGGTGGAGCTCAACCGCTATCTGGTGAGCCAGGGCTACCTGATTCCAGTCGGTCACCGGATCCGCGGCACCTTCGTGTCCGACCGGATCGACTTCGAGAACTGCACGTTCTTCCACCCCATCTACCTGGAGGACTTCTCGCGGTTCTGCCTCAAGGAGGACGAGGGGTAGCGGACGCGGGCCGGCCGACCGAGGTGCCGGTTTCCGCCGCTCCCTGGCGGCTGGCCGCCCGGCGCCTGCGGCGCGACCGGCGGGCGCTGGCGGCTGCGGGTGTGCTGATGGCACTAGTGCTGATCTCCGTCGCGGCGCCGGTGTGGGCGAACCACGTCGCGCACACAGGGCCGGAGGAGATCCACATCACCGACAAGGTCGAGGTCGACGGGAAACGCGTCGCCGTGGTCGCCGAGGACGGGCAGCCGATCGGCCCGACCTGGGAGGGACGCTTCTTCCTCGGGGCCGACTCGAAAGGGCGCGACGTGATGGTGCGCCTCCTCTACGGCGGACGCAACTCGCTGCTCATCGGGATGGCGGCCGCGCTGGCGACGATCGCGCTCGGGATCGGCCTGGGCCTCTTGTCGGGCTACGCGGGCGGGCTGGTGGACGGCGCCATCTCGGCCGGGGTCGACGTACTTTGGGCCTTTCCGGGGATTCTCCTGGGAATATCGGTGGGCGCCGCGCTCACGGCGGGCGGACTCGACCTGGGCCCCGTGGAGATCGCCAGCGGCTCGCTGCTGATCCCGGTGCTGGTGATCACGATCGGCGCGGTGCCATACGTGGTACGGCCGATCCGTGCCGAGGTCCGCTCGGTGCGCGAGCAGGAGTTCGTGCTCGCCGCACGCGCCGTCGGGATGCGCCCGCGTCAGATCATGGCGCGGGAGATCCTGCCCAACGTGAGCTCGACCCTGCTCGTGCTGTTCCCGGTGATCGTGGGGAACGCGATCCAGCTCGAGGCCGCGCTGTCGTTCCTCGGCGTCGGAGTGCAGCCGCCGGACCCGTCGTGGGGGAACCTGATCGACGAAGGCAGCGAGCGGCTCACCACCGCTCCTCACCTCGCGGTCGCGGCGGGCATGCTGGTCGTGCTTACCGTCCTGACGCTCAACATGCTGGGCGACGGCGTGCGCCGGGGGTTCGACCCGCACGCCCGGCGGCGCAGCTACCTGAAGCAGACATGATCTGGTTCACCGCCCGCCGCCTGGTCTCGATGCTGCTCGTGATGTTCGCAGCGTCGGTGCTCGTCTTCCTGATCTTCAATGCGATTCCGGGGGGCGACCCGGCCCGGCGAATGGCCGGACCGGAGGCGAGTGATACCCAGGTCGAGGTGATCAGGCGCGAGTGGGGCTTCGATGAGCCTCTACCGGTCCAGTACCTGAACACGATGGAGAAGCTGTTCGGCGGCGACCTGGTCTCGTACTTGAACCGTCTCGACGTCCGTGAGGAGATCGGAAAAGGGCTGCCGCGGACGCTGTCCCTCGCCCTGGGGGCGGCCCTCCTCTGGATCGCGGCCGGCGTCGGGATCGCCGTGCTGACGGCCCTGAGGGCCGGCGGCACGACGGATCGCTTGCTGAGCGGCCTCGCTCTGGCCGGCGTGTCGATCCCCGGCTTCTGGCTCGCCGCCATGATGAGCCACTATCTCGGCTTCGAGCTGGGGCTCTTCCCGAACAGCGGCTATGTGCCGTTTGCCGAGGACCCCGCCCAGTGGCTGTGGCACATGGTGCTTCCGTGGACCGCGCTGGCGATCCTCTTCACGGGCGTCTACGCGCGCGTGCTGCACGTGAGGATCCTCGAGGGCATGAACGAGGACTACGCACGAACGGCCCGCGCGAAGGGCCTCTCGGAGCGGCGCGTCATCCTTCACCACGCGCTGCGCAACGCGATGATCCCCGTGGTCGCGCTCTGGGGCCTCGACGTCGGCGCGGTCATCGGGGGTGGCGCGATCCTCATCGAGACGATCTTCAACCTGCAGGGCGTGGGGCAGTACGCCGCCGACTCGCTCGAGCAGCTGGACCTGCCGCCGATCATGGCCGTCACGCTCTACGGCGCGTTCTTCATCGTCATCCTGAACACCATCGCCGACCTCGTTCAGGCCTGGCTCGACCCGCGCGTCCGCCTGATCACAGCGCGCTGAGGCGGCGGCGAATGACCACGCTGCCTCACGGCCTCGAGGCGGGCGGTCAGGTCGATCCAACCGTGAAAGGTCTGCTCTTGGGTCCCATGGACGCTGATCCGCCCTTCAGGCGGACCATCGGTCACGTCGAACTCGATCAGAACCCGCTGTCTCCCAGTGGGCATGCTCACATGCTGGCGCAAGGCTTGCCGCCCCGCATCGTGGTCCCACCACGAAGTTTTGACACCCGTCGTAGGCCGATGAATCGCGGTCGGGGAGGGAGTCTCAAGGGCATCTGTCCCCTAGAGGAGGTGCTGAGCGTGAGCTCAAACCCCAGAGCTGAGATCGATCGCCGCTTCAGCGACCCCGAATCCGCCCCGACGCCGTGGTCGGCGGTCGTGCATGTGCTCGAGCAAGCCGAGCTCTACTGGCTGACCACGGTCCGGACGGACGGCCGGCCGCACGTGACCCCGCTGATCGGCGTGACCCGGGACGGGGCGATGCACTTCTGCACCGGTTTGCGTGAGCAGAAGGCGCGCAACCTCGCGCACAACGACCGCCTGGCGCTGACGACCGGGAACAACAGCTGGGACAGCGGGCTCGACGTTGTCGTCGAGGGCACCGCAGTGCGGGTGAGCGAGCGCGACGCGTTGCAGGAGATCGCCGACGCCTACGAGACGAAGTACGGCAGCGTTTGGCGCTTCGACGTCGGCGACGGCGTGTTCGGCGCAGGGGAGGACGCCGCCGCGGTGTTCCGGATCGAGGCGGCCAAGGTCATGGCCTTCGCCAAGGAGCCGCACGCCCAGACCACCTACCGATTCGGCCAGGACTGAGCCTCCGCCGGGCGAACGTCCCGGACTGGTCGCTATAGGGAGTGATCAGGGACGTTCTCGGTTCGGCGAGCCTGCTGCTGGGGGCCCGCGGCGGGCTGCGGGCCGGGCGTGGCGCTCGTGGCCGGATGTTGACGAGCGTCCCGACTCGGCGTAGCGTCGACGCATGACGAGGCTCAAGCTGGTCGTGTTGCCCGTGACGGCTGTCGTGCTGCTGAGCGTGGTGGGGGTCGCGCTCGCCGGGAAGGCGCCGCCGACGCCGACGCCCGATCCGCGCTTCTTCCCCGACCTGCGCACCGTTGTGCCCCAGCACCTGAACCTCGTGAACCAGGGCCAGGAGGAGTACCTGCGCTTCTCGAACGGGATCGCCAACACCGGGCCCGGTCCATGGGCGCTGCGGGCAGAGCACGACTTCGTGGGCACGCTCACCACCACCGCCTATCAGGAGATCCGCACGAGCAACGCCAAGTACCAGTGCGGCACGCAGCCGAAGCAGGTCACGGACTGCTACGAGATCCAGTCGGACCGCGTGGCCTCGATCTTCGAGTACCACCCGACTCACAACCATTGGCACACGGCCGACGCCGCGCGCTTCGAGGTGCGCAAGGGCAGCCCCACCGGGCCGCTCGTGGGCCAGCAGTCGGTGAAGGTCGGCTTCTGCCTGATCGAGATCTACAGGCTCGACGGCAACGCTCCCACCAGCGACCGAACCTTCTGGGACTGCCACGGCACCTACCAGGGGGTCGGGAGCGGCTGGGTCGACCAGTACCACCAGGCGACGGACGGTCAGCAGGTCGCGCTCACCGGCGCGCTTAACGCCGCGGACTACTACCTCGTCTCGACGACCGACCCGATGAACGCGTTCCTCGAGACGAGCGACACGAACAACAGTGCCTGGGTGCGCTTCACGCTCTCCGGCGATGGCGGCGGGAATCGCAAGGTCACCGTCACCGGCAACTCGGCCTGCGGGTCGCCCGGGCTCTGCGGGGTAGGGGCGCCGAACCCCGGCTGAGCGGCGCTCAGCCCTCGGCCTCCTCCTCGAGGACGCTTCGCTGGTCGAGCGTGAACAGGAGCGCGAGGGCCGGGACGACGACGACGACGGCGATGCCGAAGACGACGAGAACCGCCGTCAGGGTCTCGCTCGCCCCGGCGCCCTCCTCGATCGTGAGCGTCTGCGGTAGCAGGTAGGGGTACTGGGCGGCGGCCCAGCCCCAGATCACCGCGACCACTGCGGCGACGCCGAGCGGGCGGACGCCGCGCCGTGCCCTGCGCCAGAGCAGGATCAGCGCGGCGAGACCGCAGGCAAACGAGATCAGCACGAGCGGCAGGCCCTCGCTCGTCAGACCGTCGTAGAGGTAGCGGGCATCGTCGCGCAGCACGAGGATTCCCGCGAGCGCGAGTCCACCGGCCACGAGCGCCGCGGCGAGCGCACGGGTGGTGAAGTAGCCAACGAGCTCAAGATCGCCGAAGCGACGGGCATCGCTCACCAGGAAGACCGCGGCGAGGTACGCGCCGGCGGCGACGAAGAGAGCTCCGAGGACCAGCGAGACCGGGTTCGCCCAGCTGGTGATCTGGTCGCCCTGTGCGTTCCCGACAGGTACGCGTCCGGACGCCACGGCGCCCACCACGGTCCCCATGAAAAACGGCGTGAGCACGGACGAGATCGCGAAGGCGGCTTCGGCGAGGCGCCGTGCCGAGCTCCTCGCAGCCACACGGTGGAAGGCGAACCCGGCGCCGCGCAGCACGATGCCGAGCGCGGCGAGGCTGAGTGGGATGAACAGCGTCGACATGACCGAGCCGAAGGCCTCGGGGAACGCGGTCCACAGAGTCACGAGCATGAAGATCAGCCACACGTGATTCGCCTCCCAGACCGGGCCGATCGCCCAGTCGATGAGAGCGCGCGCTCGCCTGCCGCGCTCGCTGCCTCCGGCCACGAGCGCCCAGAAGCCCGAGCCGAAGTCCGCGCCGCCGAATACGGCGTAGAGGGTCACCCCGAACCAGAGCACGGCCGCTACGGCATCGGCGCTGCTCACACCGGCGCCTCGGGGGGATCGTTCGCGGCCGGGCGCGGTCCATACGGGACGTCCACCTCATCCGCGGACCGCCAGCGGCGCGCCATCGTACGCAGCACCAGCACCGTGGCGACCCCGAGCGCGGTGTAGGCGACCAGCACGACGGCGAGGCTCACCCAGACGCCGTCCGCCTGGGTCACGGCGTCCTCGGTGCGCATCACCTCATACACGATCCAGGGTTGGCGCCCGACCTCCGTCACGATCCAGCCGCACTCGAGCGCCACGATCGCCGCCACGCCGGATACCGCTACGGCTCGCAGGAACCACGGCGTCTTCGGGATGTCGCGCTTGCGCCACCAGGCGATCCCGAGCCAGAGCCCCAACAGGATCAGGACGGAGCAGATGCCCACCATGGCGTCGAACGCCAGGTGGAGGAGGGTGTTCGCGGGCGGCCGGTCGTCCGGTGGCACGGTGTCGAGTCCGATCACCTCCGTGTCGGTGCTGAAACCGACCAGCCAGGAGTCGAGACCGGGAATGCCGATTCCTCCCTTCACGCCGTCGGAGGTGCAGCGCCCGCCGATGTACTCGGTCACGTGGGTGTGGGTCGTCTGCACGCACTCCATGGCGGCGAACTTGATGGGCTGGTCCTTGGCGATCGAGCGGGCGGCCGTGTCCCCGACCATGAACTGGATGGGCGTGACGATCACCGCCACCGTCAGCGGAATCAGCAGGCCGAGGCGGTGGTGGCGGTCGCGCCGGCCGCGCAGCATGCCGACGGCGTACACCGACGCCACGAGGAAGCCCGTGACGATGTAGGCGGCCAGGATCATGTGCGGCGCCTCGTACGCGACCGCCCCGTTGAAGAACGCATCCAGCGCGTTCACGTCGGTCACGGTCCCGTCCGGCGCGAGCTTGAACCCGTCCGGCTGGTTCATCCACGAGTTCGCCGCTACGACCGACCACGCACCCCCGAGCCCCGCGAGCACAACCGGAACGCCGGTCCAGAAATGCACCCACCCGGACAGGTGCTTCCAGCCATAGATGTAGATGGCGATGAAGATCGCCTCGGTGAAGAAGAAGATCCCCTCGAGCGCGAACGGCAGCCCGAAGACATCGCCGAAGCGGCGCATGAACTCCGGCCACAGGAGGCCCATCTCGAACGACAGCACCGTGCCCGTGATGGCGCCCACCACGAAGGTCACCGCCGCCACCTTCGACCAGCGCCGGGCCAGGTCGAGGGCGACGGCGTCGCCTCGCTTCAGCCCCAGGTAGTTGGCGATGAGGATGATCGCGGGGAAGGCGACGCCGATGCTCGCGAGGATGATGTGGAAGCCGAGCGTGAACGCCATCTGGCTGCGCGCGGCTTCGAGGTCGGCGGCCAGCGGGAAGAGATCAGGCACCACTGTCGATCCCCCAGGTGCTCGTGAAGGACCGACCCGCCTCCAGGCGGATCAGCGCCTCCTCCGTCCGAAACGCGTTCGGGGGACAGGTCATCGGCTCGATCGCGAGGCTGCCCCGGTCGACGTCGGGAAGGGGATCGCCGGTGAACAGCATCAGGTAGCGGTAGGTCTCGTCGACCCATAGCGTCAGCTCGCCCCCCGGGCCGCTCAGCGAGACGCGAGCGAGACCGTCGCCGTCGCGCTCAAGGTCGGTGAAGGCGTTGTCGAGCTTGGTCGTGGCGATCGGCCGCGGCCGGCGGAAGTCGAACTTGGTCCCCTCGACCGGCTCCGAGCCGACCGGGATGCCGCGTTCGTTTGACAGGAGGACGGTGCCGCCGGGCGCGCGCAGCGTCGCGGCGTCGACAGGCTCGACGCCCGCCTTCAGGTAGGGGTGGGCGCCGCATCCATACGGACACGGTCCGGCTCCCACGTTGACGGCCGTCGTGGTCACTCGCAGGCCACGCGCGGAAAGCGAGTACTCGATGTCGACCTCGAGTGAGAAGGGGTAGCCGGGCTGGGGGTGGATCCGGTGCTGCATCAGGACCCGGTGCTGCTCGCGCTCGCGCACGTGCCAGGCGGCCCAACGGACGAGGCCGTGGATCGCGTCCTGCTCCTCGACGTCGTTGATCGGGAGCTGGTGGAGCTGTCCGTCGAACTCGTAGCTGCCGTCCTCGATCCTGTTCGGCCACGGGATCAGCACCTGCCCCCGCCCCGAGCGGCTCATCTCGTGGGCCTCGTATCCGTCAAGCAGGTCGCGTCCCGCCGCGGAGTAGCTCCTGAGTCCGGCACCGGCCTCGACGACCACGGCTCGTTGGTCTCCGAGCGCGATCTCGATCTGCTGCCCGGATGGGGGCCGGGGGGCATGAGTCATCGAGCGGCTTGCGCGGGGGGCGCCTCCCGCTCGACGCTCGCGAGCTCGCCTTCGATCAGGGCGCTCCGGCGCTCGCCGAAGCGTGCCCCGATCCACCTGAGGAGCACCTCGACGCGGCGGCCGGTCTGGCCGCCGAGGTAGTAGAGGTGAACGCCGAGGTAGGTGAAGAAGGCGGGCCGGCCCCACAGCTCACGTCCGCGGATCTCGCACACTGCCCTCCCCCTGCCGACGACGGCGAGCGCGCCCTTGTCGAAGTACCGGAACGGCGCGGAGGCCCCGGGCCGCCCCTCGGCGATCCCCTTGGCCACATGGTGGGCCTGCTGGATGGCAACCGTCGCGAGCCCGGGAAGGGGCTTGCCGCCCGGACCCTCGAGGGAGGCGGCGTCGCCGATCACCGAGATCTCGGGATGCCCGGGCACGGTCAGGTCGGGGTTGACTTCGACGCGACCGCCGCGGTCGGTGCTCGCACCGGTCGCGCGAGCGACGGCGCCGGTAAGCGGGACGGCGTGGACGCCGGCGGCCCAGATGACCGTTCTGGTGTCGATCCGCTCTGTGGCTCCGCCGATCTCGATCGTCACGCCGCGCGCGTCGATGGCGGTGGCACGTGCCCCCTCGCGAACGGTCACGCCGAGCTCGGCGAGCTGCTGAGCGACCTTCCCCGAGAGCCTCTCACTGAACGCGGAGACCACGCGCTCGCCGGCGTCGAGCAGGATCACCCGGGCGGCGCCGGGATCGATTTCGCGGAACTGGTGCTTCATCACGTCGGCGGTAATCGCCAGCTCGCCCGCCACCTCCACACCCGTCGGCCCGCCGCCGATGACCACGAACGTCAGCCATTCGGCTCGCGCTGCCGGGTCGTCGCTGCGCTCGGCCTCCTCGAAGGCACCGTAGAAGCGTTTCCGCAGGTCGACGGCGTCCGCGAGCGTCTTGAGACCGCACGAGACATCCTTCCACTCGTCGTGGCCGAAGTAGGACGTCTGTGCGCCGCACGCGACGATCAGGCTGTCGTAGTCGAGGCGGTCGCCACGCTCGAGGACCACCTGGCGCCGCTCGGCGTCGACCTCCGTCACCTCGGTCATCAGAAAGCTGGTGTTGGAGCCCTTTTTCAGAGCCGGTCGGATTGGCGCGGCGCAGTCGCTCGGGGCCAGCCCGCCCGCCGCCACCTGGTAGAGGAGTGGCTGGAAGAGGTGGTGGTTCATACGGTCGACGATCGTCACGTCGACGTCGGCGTGGCGCAGCTTGAGCGCAGCGGCCAGTCCGCCGAACCCGCCGCCCACGATCACGACCCGGCGCCGCCCGGTAGCTCCGGCGTCAGGCGGCATGGGCGGGCTCGGTTCCCGAGCTCTTCGCACCGAGCCGATCGAGGAGATGGTCACCGACGCGGAGAGCATTGGCAATCGCGGTCAGCGCCGGGTTCACCGCGCCGATGCTGGGGAAGAAACTCGTGTCGACGACGTACAGGTTGTCGAGCTCGTGTGTCCGGCAGTCGGGGTCGAGCACAGACGTGTGCGGGTCGGTGCCGAAGCGGCAGGTGCCGGCCTGATGCGCGACGCCAGCGACCGGGATGTCGGTCTTCAGGTAGGCATTGCGGGGGACGAGGTGGTCCGGGTGCATCCCGGTGTGCGCCAGCAGCCCCTTGAGCTTGTGGTAGAGGCGCTTCGCCGACTCGTGGTTCGTCTGCGTGTAGCTCAGCCTCACGTTCCCGTCGCGATCCAGGGTCACCCGGTTCTCGGGCCGCGGAAGGTCCTCGGTCGAGAGCCAGAAGTCGACCGCGTGGCGGGCCATGCTCTCGAGCGTGCGGTGCGGGGCCAGCTTGGTCTCGAGCGGCTTCTCGCCGCGGTACATCGGCGCGGACGACTTGCCGACCATCTGGATGTTGCCGAGCGGGTAGTCGTAGTCGTCGCTGCCGAAGTAGAAGTCGTTGAGGCCGAGAGTCTTCTGGAAGACCGTCGGGTTCTCCTCCTTGGAGAGGGCGAGCACCGCCTGGCTGTTGTGGAACGTGTAGTTGCGCCCGAGCTGGTCGGATCGGTTCGAGAGGCCGTTCGGATGCTTGTCGGTAGCCGAGGCCAGCAGCAGCTTGGCCGAGTTGGCCGCTCCGCAAGACACCACGACGATGTCTGCGCTGAATGTCTCGGTGCTGCCGTCGCGCTCGACCGCGACCTCGGTCACGCCCGTGCCGGCCGGGTTGGTGTGGAGCGCCACCGCCCGGGCGTTCCTCAGCAGTGTGACGTTCGAGTGCTCGAGCGCCGGCCGGAGCGCCAGGACCTCCGCGTCGGATTTCGCGTGCACGAGGCACGGGAAGCCGTCGCACGTCGGACAGCGGACGCACCTGCTGTAGGCCATGTCGGCCTCGTTCAGCATGACCCCGCAGGGCGCGTGAAAGGGATGGTGACCTGCGGCGGCCAGGTCGTCGGCGAGCTGCTGGATGCGCGGCTCGTGGGAGACCGCCGGGAACGGGTAGGGCGCGCTGGCCGGCGGCTCGGTCGGATCCTCGCCGCGTGCTCCGTGGACCTGGTAGAGCTGCTCGGCCTGCGTGTAGTAGGGCTCCAGCTCGTCGTAGCCGATCGGCCAGGCGGGAGAGATGCCATCGTGGTGGCGCAGCTCGCCGAAGTCCTCCTTGCGTAGGCGGTAGAGCGCCGCGCCGTAGAGCTTCGTGGCGCCGCCGACGAAGTAGTGCACCTGAGGTTGGAAGGCCTTGGCGGTCTCCGCGTCGTACCAGGTGTCCTCCGAGATGTAGCGGTTGTCGATGAACACGTCGGCAGCCGACCAGTTGTGGGGCTCGCGCGGGAGCCAGTCCCCGCGCTCCAGCAGGAGGATGCGCTTGCCGGACGGGGCGAGGCGGTGCACGAGCGTGCCGCCGCCGGCGCCGCTTCCGATCACGATCACGTCGTAGGAGCTCACGACGCCACCCACGGCCCGTGCCAGCCCCCGTGGTCACGGACGAGGTCATCGGCCGCGGCCGGGCCCCAGGATCCCGTCGCGTACCCGTGCACGGGCGGAGGCGCGTCGAGGAGCGGCTGCATCACTCGCCAGCATTGCTCGACGCTGTCCTGTCGCTTGAAGCGCTTGCTGTCGCCGATCATCGCGGCGTGAAGAAGCACCTCGTAGGGCGTCGCGCCCTCGCCTCCCTCCCGGCCGAATTCCATGTCCAGGTTGATCGGCTGGGGCTCCATGCCGTCGGCGCGCTTGGCATCCACAAGCAGCCTGATCCCAGTCGTAGGGTCCAGCTTGACGACGAGCTGGTTCGGTACGGGGCCCTCGGGCCCCACGGCACCGAAGCCAAGCCGTGGCGGGTCCTTGAAGACCAGCCTCAGCTCCGTCTGCGTGATCGTCAGACACTTTCCGGTACGGATGAAGAACGGGACGCCGGACCAACGCCAGTTATCGATCTCCAGTCGCAGGGCGGCGTAGGTTTCCGTCGTCGAGTCCGCGGCGACGCCGTTGATCTCGCGATACCCGTCGTACTGCCCACGAACGTAGTGGGCGGGGTCGCCGGTGGGCATGGCCTGGAAGACCGAGACGATCGAGTTCTTCAGGGTCGTCGCATCCCCTGTGGCCGGGGGTTCCATCGCGGCGGCTGCGACCACCTGCATGAGGTGGTTCACGACCACGTCACGAAGGGCGCCGACCGGATCGTAGAAATGACCGCGATCCTCGACCCCGAAGTTCTCCGCCATCGTGATCTGGACGCACGAGACGTAGTTGCGGTTCCAGATCGGCTCGAACATCGTGTTCGCGAACCGCAGGAAGAGGATCTCGACCAACCCCATCTTGCCCAGGAAGTGGTCGATCCGGTAGAGCTGGGACTCGTCCAGGTGCTCGTGGACCTCATCGTTGAGTGCGCGCGCCGACGCGACGTCGTGCCCGAAGGGCTTCTCCACCACCACGCGCGCCGACTTCGTCAAGCCCGCGCCCGCCAGCCCCGTGATCGTCATGCCGAACAGCGACGGCGGGATCTCGAGATAGAACACGGGGCTGCGCGCGTCCTTGATCGCGGCCGCCACTCGACGGTAGGTGTCGTCGTCGCCGAAGTCGCCGGCCACGTACGACAGCCGGGCGGCGAAACGCTCGAAGACCTCGTCGTCGATCTGCTCGCCGCAATCCGCGATGCAGGTGCGGGCGTGCTCACGCAGGTGCTCGACGGTCCAGTCGTCGCCCGCCACCCCGACAATCGGACAGTCCAGCAGCCCGCGGCGCTCCAATCGGTACAGCGAATGGAACGTCATCACCCTCGCGAGGTCTCCGGTGATGCCGAAGATGACGAACGCGTCCGCGGGGGCCGGGGCGCCCGTCTCGCCCTCGGCCGCGCCGGTCCGTTCGCCCGGTCGTACCGCCGTGCTCATAGGCAACCTTCCTTCGGGGAAGCCTGCGGATTGTCTGGCGGCGGCCCCTCGACCGCATCACCCGGTTCGGGTGATTCGACCATCGCCGCCGGGCCGTACGCTGCACGCGTGGACATGACGGCCAGGGAGTTTCGCGATCTGTTCGACGCGGTCTCCAACTGGGGTCGTTGGAGCGAAGGGGGAGCGCGGGGGGCACTGAACCATCTCACGCCCGACCGGATCACCGCCGCCGCCGGGCTCGTACACAGCGGGACCACGATCACGCTCAGCCTGCCGCTTCAGACCGAGGCCCGGCTCGACGTGCCCGAGCCCGCCGACCATCACATGACGTTGATGCCTGAAGTCGATATCGGATCGGGTTCGCTGGGCTTCGCCAAGGACTACGTCGGCATCGACTATCACAACGACGGGCACAGCCACATCGACGCGTTCTGTCACGTGGCGTTCGACGGCTCCTTCTTCGACGGGGCCCCGGAGCGATCGGTTACGGAGGCGGGCGGGCAGGTGGGCACGATCGAGATCCTCAGGAGCGGGCTCGTCGGCCGAGGCGTGCTCCTCGACATCCCGCGCGTGCGCGACGCGTCCTGGGTCGAGCCCGGCGAGCACATCTTCCGCGAGGATCTCGAGGCCGCCGAGCGCGCCCAGGGAGTCGAGGTGCGGCCGGGCGACATCCTGCTCGTCCGCACGGGTCACACGCGGCGTCTCGTCGAACTCGGACCGTGGGATACCCAACAGGCGAAGGCGGGTCTGCACCCAAGCGTCGCAACGTTCCTCGCGGACCGGAGCATCGCCTCGCTCGGATCGGACGGCAACAGCGACACTGCTCCGAGCACCACGGAAGGGGTCGCGTTCCCGATTCACGTCCTCGCGCTCAACGCGATGGGCGTCCACCTACTGGACTACCTTCAGCTCGAGGACGTCGCGCAGCACTGCCAGGCCGTCCGCCGCTGGGAGTTCCTGTTCGCCGCCGCTCCCTTGCGCATCGTCGGGGGGACCGGCTCGCCGATTAATCCGACGGCGGTCTTCTGAGGGATGCTCCATCTCAGGGTCTACGGTCCTGCCGAGTCGCTGACCCGGATTGGCGAGGCGCTCGAGGACCATGGCGCCGCTCGGAACGTGGCGCTCGCGCCGGGCGTGCGTGCCGGCAAGGTCCTGCTCACCGCGGAGGTATCCGCCGGGTCGGCCGACAGCGTGCTCGAGCTGCTCGTCGAGCGAGGCGTGGACGAGGACGACATCCGGCTCGCCCGGCTCGACGAGATCGGGCCGATCCGGCCCGGACGCTCCGCGCCCCTGATCTGGGCCGACCTGCTGGGGCGGGCGAGGGCGAACGCGCGCCCAGTCGCCCGCTACCTCGTCTTCATGATCGCCGCCGGCGTGATCGCGGCCTTCGGCGTGATCGAAGACAACGAGATTCTGATCGTCGGCGCGATGGCGGTCAGCCCGGACCTACTTCCGATCACCGCGGCGTGCGTCGGTTTGGTCAGTCGTCGCGGCCGGCTCGTTGGGCGCGCGCTGGTGACGCTGGCGGTGGGGATGGGCGCGACCTGCCTCACCGCGGCCCTGCTCGCGGGGGCTCTCGACGTGCTGGGACTCCTGCCGTCCGGCTTCGAGGTCGGCGAGTCGACGCTGTCCGGCCTGGCGACCGTGAACGACGCGACCATTGGCGTGGCGCTCGCGGCCGGAGTCGCGGGAATGCTTGCGCTGGAGACGCGTGCGAGCGCAGCCGTGGGCGTGGCCATCTCGATCACCACGATCCCGGCCGCCGCGTATCTCGGGGTGGCCGCAGGCGTGGGGGAGGCGGACAAGGCACTCGGCGCACTCGCCGTCCTCGCGGTCAATGTGGCGATGCTGGTGGTAGCGGGCACCTTGACGCTCGCCGTTCAACGCCGGCTCGCCGGGGTGCATCCACACGAGGTGCTGGGCTGACCGGTCCCCGGCCGCCGGGGAGGGCGAGGCGGGGTCAGGCCTGGGCCCCGACCGTTGGCCAGGGCCCGGATCGTCTAGACCAGGGGCGAGGGCGGCTCGCGCCCCGCCAGGACGGCGATCACATTCTCGACGCAGAGCCGCGCCATGGCGTCTCTCGTGGCGCTCGTCGCCGAGCCGAGGTGGGGTAGCAGCACCGTGTTCGACAGCCTGCGCAGCTCGGGCGGCACATGCGGCTCGTCCTCGTAGACATCCAGGCCGGCGGCGCCGAGGTGACCGGAGCGCAGGGCGTGCATGAGCGCCTCCGTGTCGACCACGGCGCCGCGGCTCGTGTTCACGAGGATCGCCCCGCGCCTCATCTGGGCCAGGCGGGTCGCGTCGATCAGGTGTCGCGTCTCGGCTGTGAGCGGTACGTGAACGCTCACGAAGTCCGAGCTGGCCAAGAGGTCACCGAGCTCGCGGCGCTCGGCGTCGTGTCGCTCGCGGGGTTCTGAGCGCGAGGCGAACAGCAGCCGTACCTCGAAGCCGCGCAGAAGTTCGGCGACACGCCGGGCGATGCGTCCGAAGCCCACCAGGCCGACGGTCGCACCGGCGAGCTCGCGCCCGAGCAGCGACTTCTCGGCCGGCCACCCGCCGTCGCGGACGAGCGCGTCGGCCTCGGCGATCCGTCGGGCCGCCGCCAGCATGAGCGCGATCGCGAGCTCCGCGGTGGCGCCCGTGAGCACGTCGGGCGTGTTGGCGGCTCGGATACCTCGCTCGCGGATGGTGTCGAGGTCGAGGTTGTCGTAGCCGACCGCGAAGTTGGCGACCACCTTCAAGGAGCCGCCCGCTCGATCGACGAGCTCGGCATCGACGCGGACGCTCGGGTCGGCCACGATCGCGGCAGCGCCGGGCACGTGCTGCCGGAGCCAGCTCAGATCCGGGCGCCAGCCGCCGGTCTCGACGACGAAACGCTCCCGCAGCAATCCGACCCCCAGCGCCGGGAGCGCGCACGCCACCACCACTCTCTGTCCGGTCGCCATCGCGAGGGCGCCAAGCGTACGCGCCGAAGAGGGCCGCTGCGCGGCTCGGGTGTAGCCGCCCGACGCGCGGGAGGGTAGTCTCATTCGTTTGGCGTCCGATCCCATTGAAAGCGGCGCGGCTCCGCAGGGGGGCCGGGTCACCCTGCTCGCGGACAACCCGCGCGAGCCCGAGCTCGTCTTCGACTTTCCGTTCGACGAGGATCTGAACGAGGCGGTCAAGCGCCTCCCCGGCCGCTGGTTCGACTGGCGGCGCAAGCACTGGCGCGTGCCCGCCGACGCGCGGATCGCCAAGTCGGTGGAGGTCCTGCTGGCGCGCTTCAGCCAGCTCGAGGCGGACCCGGCGGTGCTCGACTGGCTCACCGACTCCGACCGCTTCCGCGCGCTTGTGTCCGTGCTCGCGCGCGAGGGCGAGGGCGTGTTCGTGATGCGCACCATGGCGGGCGAGCTGCCGGAGGACCTCCCGGACGGGACGGAGGTGGCGGAGGGCAGGCACGTGTTCCCCTTCAGCGCCGAGGCGGCCACCGAGCTCTTGCGGCTCCAGGGCGCCCAGCTCGACGACCTCGCGCGTCTCTGCGCCCGTGAGCTCCGCGCCGGCCGTGAGCCCGCGGGGGCGGAGCTGGCGCTCGAGATCTCCGACGAGGGGGAGCCCGAGCTCGCGCTCTTCACGATCTGGGATCAGGGCTGCGTGCGCGACTTCAAGCGGCTGCCCGAGGCGCATCCGATCGGGCGGGCAGGACGATTCTTCACGCGCGACGCGTCCTGGGGCGTGGCGGTGCCGGGCGATCCGGCGCTCGCCCTGGATCTCGACGCGTTCGTGCGCTCGCACCCGAGCGTGCTGGTGGAAGAGCCCGCGACCGAGCTGCTCGGCGAGCTCGTGGCCGAGCACGAGCGTGCGGCCACCACGGTGGCGCTCTCCTACGCCGACGACGCCGAGCTCGACGGGCTCGTGCTGGGTGGCGAGCTGCATCCCTTCCAGCGCGCCGGGGTGCGCTACGCGCTCGAGCGGCGGCGGACCTTCATCGCCGATGAGCAGGGGCTCGGCAAGACCGTGCAGGCCCTCGCCGCGCTCGAGTCCGAGGGCGCGTTCCCCGCGGCCGTGGTCTGCCCCGCGAGCATGAAGCTCGTGTGGCAGCGCGAAACTCGCCACTGGCTCCCGGGGCGCAGCGTGGAGGTGCTCGACGGTCGCATCGACTCGACCTGGAGCGAGGAGGCCGAACGGGCCGACCTGGTGGTGCTCAACTACGACATCCTCGACGCCCACCTCGAGCGGCTGGCCGGCCGCGGCCTGAGCGCGCTCGTGCTCGACGAGTCGCACTACGTGAAGAACCCGCGCGCCCAGCGCACCAAGGCCGCGCTCGAGCTCGCGGGCACGCTGCCGGACGACGCACTGCGGCTCGCCCTCACCGGCACGCCGGTGCTGAACCGGGCCGAGGAGCTGATCAGCCAGCTGCGGGTGCTCGGGCGCCTCGGCGAGTTCGGCAGCGGCGCCCGCCTGACGCGCCGCTTCCGCGGCGCCGGAAGCGACGACCGCCTCCACTGGAACCTGCGCGCCACCTGCTACGTGCGGCGGACGAAGCAGCAGGTGCTGCCCCAGCTGCCCTCCAAGCGCCACGACACCGTGCCGGTGCTGCTCTCGAACGAGCAGGAGTACCGGCTGGCCGAGCAGGACGTGGTCGCCTGGCTCCAGAGCCTGCCGCTCGACCTGGGCACGATCGACGCCAAGGTCGCCGCCGCCCTGCGCTCGGAGCAGCTCGTGCGCCTCAACAACCTGCGCCAGCTCGCCGCGAGGGGCAAGCTGCCCACCGCGCTCGCCTGGATCGACGACTTCCTGGCCTCCGGCGAGCCGCTCGTGGTGTTCGCTGAGCACATCGCCATGCAGCGCGCGGTGATCGAGCGCTTCCCGGGCGCGGCGCACATTCTCGGCTCGGACACGACCGCGAACCGCCAGCGCGCCGTGGACGCGTTCCAGCGCGAGGACGGCCCGCAGCTGATCGTGTGCTCGCTCAAGGCGGCGTCCCAGGGGATCACGCTCACCCGCGCGTCGAACGTCGCCTTCCTCGAGCTCGATTGGACGCCTGCTCGCCACGACCAGGCCGAGGACCGCCTGCATCGCATCGGGCAGGAGAACGCGGTAACTGCGTGGTACCTGCTCGCTCCCGACACGATCGACGAGATGATGGCGTCGGTGCTGGCGCGCAAGCGCAGCCTGATAGGCGCGATCACCGACGGCCGGGTGCTCGACGACGAGCGCGTGGTCGACACGGTGGTGCGCGAGCTGCGCGGACGGCCCTACCGGCATCTGCGCGTCGTCGCCTGAGATGGCTCCGGGCGCGGCGCCGCTCGTGGTCGACGCGATCTTCGAGGAGCGCTACTGGTATCCGGACGAGGGCGGGGTGGTCTGGCTGGCGGGCTACCAGCCGGTCGACCCGGCCGACGGGAGCTACCTCTCCCGCGACGATCCCGAGCTGGCCGGCCGCGGGCTCCGCGTGGCCGCCGTGGCCGGCGCCGCCCGCTTCCACGCGGAGGCGCTCGGATCGGAGCAGGCCGCTCCCGGCCGGCCGCTCGAGCTGCGGCGCGACCGCGACAACCCGCACGATCCGAACGCGGTGGCGGTGCATCTTGCCGGCACCGGCGCCGAGCAGGTCGGCTTCGTGCCGCGCGAGCTGGCCGTCGAGCTCGCGCCCGAGCTCGACGAGGGAACGGAGTGGTCGGCGCTCTGCCTGCGGGAGCAGCGGCGCTCACCCCGGGAGCCGCGCACCGGACTCACGATGCTGCTCGGGCGCAGCGCGAAGATCGAGCTGCGCGAGGTCAGTCGCGCACGGCCACGCTGAGCCTCACGGCGTGGATCTGGCGCTGGCCGTAGGAGCCCTCGAAGACCGGGCCGGCGGCGCTCAGCAGGTCGCCCCGACCGGGCAGCGGGGAGGGCCGTAGCCCCTTTCGGACGTCGATCACCGAGATGCCCGGCGCCGTGATCGAGTGCCTCGATGCGAGCACGAAGTGAGCGTCGCCGTCGCCGTCGGGGTCGACCCGCTCCACGTAGATGATGCGCCCGCTGGCCCTGCGGCAGGCGCTCTCGGAGGCGCGGCAGCGCACCTGCCGCAGCCTCGGAGCCGGCCGCTCGGCACGCGTCGTGCCTGGCTCGGGCGGCGTGCTGCGCTCGACCGCGGGAGCGGCCTCGTCGTCCCCGCAGCCGGCGGTCAGGGCCGCGGCCGCGATGACGGCGACAAGAGCCGAGCGCCTCACTCCTCTACCGGGACCACGTCGAGCGTTCCCGCCGGCCGCGACTCGTCGCCGGCGGCGGGGGTGAACGTGAGCTCGTAGCGGCCCGCCTCGGAGGGCAGCACGTCGAAGCGCGCGGGGGTGAGCGGCTCGGCGGCGGCGCTCAGCCCGAGCAGCGGGATCTCCACCTGGCCGGGCTCGTCGACGTTCACCTCGACCGTCGCGGGGCGCCCCTCGTCGAGCTCCTCCACGTCGTCCTCGGCCGCGTCGAAGGCCAGCTCCTCGGGCGCCGCCGGGGCCGGAGCGGGGGAGGCCTGGGGCGTTGTCGGCTCGCCGCGGGGCGCCGTCTGGGGCTTGAGCGGGTCGTCCTCGCCAGTGCGCGAGAGCGACGCCGTCAGCGCCGCGAGGCCCAGCACGATCGCGAACAGGAGCAGAGCGCGGCGGACGTGCACGCTCTCGACGATAGGGGAGCTCCCCGATCGGCGGTAAAGCTCGCGCGGCCTCCGTCCGATAGCGAGTGCAGAGATGCCCCCTCCCGCCATACCGCGGGCGCGCCGGACGCTTCCTTCGCTCGTAACCGCCCTCACGCTGCTCGGGGCGATGCTGCTTGCCGCGGCGCCCGCGCACGCGCAGCAGGACGCGCTCGTGCCGCAGTCGGTGGTGCCTCCCTCGCCGACCGAGCCGCCGCCCGGGTTCGGGGTGGCCCCGAACGAGGCGCGCGCGATCGCGGACCGCACGCAGGCCGTGCGGGACGCGCGCCGCGAGCACCCCGGCCTGCGCGCCACCGTCGCCGTGCCCACCGCGGGGGGCGATCCGAGCACCTACCAGGTGGGCTACTTCACGCCGCTCGAGCGCTCGCAGTACGGCAGCGATCTCCGCGTGGAGGTGGTGGTGAGCGGCCTGACCGGCGATGTGCTCGAGGTCTGGACAGGCCCGCAGGCCGCCACGCCGCTCGCGCGCGGCGGCGAGCCCTCGGTGGGCCGCTCGCTCAACAAGCCGTGGGTCTGGCTGCCGCTGGCGGCGCTCTTCATGCTGCCCTTCATCGATCCTCGCCGGCCGCTGCGGCTCGTGCACCTGGACCTGCTGGTGCTGCTCGCCTTCGGGATCTCACAGCTCTACTTCAACCAGGGGCGGATCGACGTCTCGGTGCCGCTCGTCTACCCGTTGCTCGCCTACCTGCTGGTGCGCGCCCTGCTGGCCGGGTTCAGGCCGCGGCCGCGGCGAGAGGCGCTCGTGCCCTGGCTGCCGATGCGCTGGCTTGCGGTCGGGCTCGTGCTGCTCGTGGCCTTCCGGGTCGGGCTGAACGTGCAGGACTCGACCGTGATCGACGTGGGCTACGCCAGCACGGTCGGCGCCGACCGGATCGCGCACGGGGAGGACCTGTACGTCCTGAACGACGTGTACGGCGACACCTACGGGCCGATTACCTACCTCGCCTACGTGCCGTTCGAGGCGCTCCTGCCCTGGGACGGGAGCTGGGGCTCCGTGCCGGCCGCGCATGCCGCGGCCGTGGTGTTCGACCTGCTCACGATCATCGGCCTGATGCTGCTCGGCTCGACCCTCCAGGCGGGAGCTGCCGGCAGGCGGCTCGGCCTCGCGCTCGCGTTCGCCTGGGCGGCCTACCCGTTCTCGCTGCTCGTGCTGCAGGAGAACACCAACGACGGGCTGGTTGCCGCTCTGCTCGTGTTCGCACTCGTGGCGCTGCGCTCTCCACCGGGGCGCGGAGCGCTGCTGGGGCTCGCAACGGCGGCCAAGTTCGCGCCGGTCGCTCTCGCGCCGCTGCTGGCCTCCGGGACGGGGGAGCGGCGCTCACGCTCGTGGCTCGCCTTCGCGCTCGCGTTCGTCGCCGTGATCTTCGCCGTCGTGCTGCCCTTCGTGCCCGACGGCGGCCTGCGCGAGGTGTACGACACCACGATCGGCTTTCAGCTCGGCCGCGGCTCCCCGTTCAGCCTCTGGGCGCTTCACCCGTCGCTCGACTGGCTCCAGCCGCTGCTGAAGGCGGGCGCCGCCGCGCTGGCGGTGGCGGTCGCGTTCGTACCGCGCCGGCGCGAGCCGCGCCAGGTCGTGGCGCTCGCGGCGGCGGTGATCGTGGCCGTGCAGCTGCCGGCACCGAACTGGTTCTACTTCTACCTCGCCTGGATCGCGCCGCTCTTCCTGGCGGCGAGCTTCTCCGCCTACTCCGCAGCCGCTCGTGGAGCTGAGTCCAAGGCGCAGCCTGGACGTTTGGTCTAGGCCGACTCGGCGTTCTGCTAAAGGGACCGCCACCCCGGGTCGATCTCTCCCGGCAAGAGCCAGAGTCCGGTGAAAAAGGCAAACCCGTCGCGAGGCGGGGACGCAAAGCTCCGGGGCTCCCAAAGGGGAGCCGGCCGAGCTACCGCCGAGCGAAGTCTTGGGGGCAGGCCGCGGCGACTGGCGCCAGACCAATAACCAGTCCTCTCAAGGAGGAGACAAATGCTGCGGATGCTCCGCGAGCGCATGCACAACGAGGAGAAGGGCTTCACGCTCATCGAGCTCCTCGTCGTGATTCTCATCATCGGCATCCTGGCCGCCATCGCGCTGCCCGCTTTCCTGGGTCAGCGTCAGAAGGGTCAGGACTCCGAGGCCAAGTCCAACGCGCGAAACATCGTTTCGCACGTCGAGTCCTGCTACACGCAGGAGCAGACCTACCAGAACTGCACCAACTCGGCGCAGGACCTGCAGGACAGCGGTATTCCGCTGGGCACGGCCGGCGGCGAGGTCAACGTGACCTCGAGCGGCGCCGACTCGTATCAGGTCGTGGGTACCTCGAAGTCGGGTAACCACTTCACCATCACGAAGACCGCAGGTCAGTTCGTGAAGCCCTACACGTGCGACACCGGTGCCAAGGCCGGCTGCGGGACGGGCGGTAAGTGGTAACAGCGCTACCGCGCTGAACCTCGAGAGGCGGGCCTCCGGGCCCGCCTCTTTTCGTTGGCGAGGTTCGGCCAGAATCGGCGGCCGCGGGTCAAGCGACGCCGGGCCGGATCCGATGACGCACGAGATGCGCGCCCTTCCGCTTGCACGCGACGACCGCGGCTTCACGCTCGTCGAGGTGATGGTGACGATGCTGATCCTCGTGATCGGCATCAGCGGCTCCATCGCGCTCATCGACGGCGCCAACGCGCGCACGCTGATGACCAAGGAGCGCGAGGCCGGGAACGCCCTCAACCGCGAGGTGATCGAGGCGGCTCGCTCGGTGCCTTACGCGAAGCTGAACGCGGGCTCGGCGATCAGCGAGGTGCAGGCGATCCAAGGGCTCGCGGACAGCACGCCGTCGACCACCGTGTGGACGGTGGTTCGGCGCAAGCAGACCTACAAGATCACGATGTCGGTCTGCTCGGTCGACGACAGCCAGGACGGGTTCGGCGACAAGACCGGCGCCAGCTTCTGCTCGAACGCGGGCACGGGAACCGACCGCAACCCGGACGACTACAAGCGCGTGACGGTCACCGTCACCTGGACGCGCGGCGGCACCACGCGCAGCGTCCGGCAGGCGGGCATCGTGAACAACGAGGCCAGCTCAGCCGGCCCCGACGTGGAGATCACGGGCCAGGACCCGAATACGGACGAGATCACGACGCCGGTCAGCTCGGTGAAGTTCAACGTCCAGGCCGCCGACACCGCCGTCGCAATCAGGTTCGCGGTGGACGGCGCCCTCGTCGACACCGCTTCGAGCACCTCCGCGACCTTCGCCTGGACCATCGACAGCGGCCCCACCCACGTTCCGGACGGCACCTACGTGGTCAGCGTGACCGCCTTCGACCTGGAGGGAACCCCGGGGCCGACGCGTTCGCGCACGATCCGGCTCAACCGCGACGTGCCCCTCGCGCCGGGAAGCGTGTTCGGAGGCTGGAACCCGCGCATCGGCTTCAGCGACGTGAACGACATCGTCGAGATCCAGTGGGCCCGCAACGTCGAGCCCGACGTGACCGGCTACCGGGTCTACCGGACCAGCGCCGCGGGCACCGAGCTGGTGCCGGGCTGCGACCAGCCGACCGACACGAACTTCACGGAGTGCCGGGACCTGAACCCGCCGGCGGGCGCGAGCGTCGAGTACCGCGTCGTCGCGCTGGACGAGGACCCGTTCGGCGGCGGCCCCCGCGAGGGGGAGGTTTCCTCGCCGATCGTCGCGGTGCGCGCGAACACCCAGCCGAACCAGCCGCTGACGCTGACGGCCACGGTCGATGGAGCGGACGTCGTGCTGAGCTGGCCCGCTTCGGTCCCGGCGGCCCCGGCGTACAGCGGCTCGAACGTGATCTTCTATCGGGTCTACCGCGACGGGACGGCTATCGGCAAGCGCATCGGCCGCAGCGGCCAGGACTCGATGACCTCGTTCCGCGACGTAGACGCGGCCGCCGGGGGTCACGAGTACTACGTCGCCGCGGTGGACGAGAACTTCTCGGAGTCCGCTCCCCTTGGCCCGGTGGCACCATGACCGCCCAGCGTGGACAGGCGGGCTTCACGCTCATCGAGCTGCTCGTCTCGATGTCGATCGTGACCGTCGTGGTGATGGCCACCATCTCCGCGTTCGTCTCGTTTCACAAGAACGAGCGGGTGAACCGCCTCCAGAACGAGTCCCAGGACGAGGCGAGGCTCACCGTCGAGCGCCTGTCGAGCCAG
>DASRIC010000023.1:0-8780 GCA_035650215.1 Thermoleophilaceae bacterium | reverse complement strand
CGCGCGTTCGTCTTCGTCCTCTGGCCGTTGACCGGCAGGCCGCGCCGGTGGCGGAGCCCCCGGTACGCGCCGATCTCCATGAGGCGCTTGATGTTCTGCGACTGCTCGCGGCGGAGGTCGCCCTCCACCATCAGCTCGTCGATCCGCTCGCGGATCTTCCGAACCTCGTCCTCGGTCAGGTCCTTCACGTAGGTGTCAGGACTGACACCAGCCTGCTGGAGGACCTCGTTCGAGGTCGACCGGCCGACTCCGTACACGTACGTGAGCCCGATCTCGACCCTCTTGTTCAGGGGGATGTTGATTCCGGCTATGCGTGCCATTTAGCCCCTCGTCACCCCTGACGCTGCTTGTGACGGGGGTTCTGACAGATCACGAGGACCGCGCCGCCGCGGCGGATGATCTTGCACTTCTCGCACATGGGCTTGACTGATGCGCGGACCTTCATAGCTCCGGGAGCCGGGAAACGTATCGAACGAGGACCAGCGCGCGGCCCATGAATCGGCTGCGCGCCGACCCGCAAGAGTAGCAGCAGCTACCCTGCCGGAGCGGCCGCCGGGGCCGCCGCGTCGGGCATCAGCTCGTGCCAGGGGGTGAGGATGCGCGGCCCGTCGGCCGTGATGGCCACGGTGTGCTCGAAATGCGCGGCAAGCGAGCCGTCCTGGGAGAACACGGCCCAGCCGTCCGAGCCCATGCGCACGTGCGGGCCGCCCACGTTCACCATCGGCTCGATGGCGAGCGCCATGCCCTCCTCGAGCTCCGGCCCGGTGCCCGGCTCCCCGTAGTTGGGGATCTGCGGATCCTCGTGCATGTCGCGGCCGATCCCGTGGCCCACGAGCGAGCGGATCACACCGAAGCCCTCCGCCTCCACGCGCGACTGCACCGCGCTCGACACGTCGCCGAGCCGGTTGCCCACGAGGCACTGGTCGACCGCGTCGAAGAGCGCCGCGCGCGTGGTGGCGAGCAGGCGCTTGGCCACCGGCGTGACCGGGCCGATCGGGTGCGTGATCGCGGCGTCGGCCACCCAGCCGTCGAGGATCACGCCGATGTCGATCGAGAGCACGTCGCCGCGGTTCAGCCGGTAGGAGCCGGGGATTCCGTGCACCACCATCGAGTTCGGCGACGCGCAGATCGAGCCGGGGAAGCCGCGGTAGCCCTTGAACGCCGGCTCGGCGCCCTGGGAGCGGATGAAGCGCTCGGCGGCCTCGTCGAGCTCGGCGGTGGTGACCCCCGGGCGCGCCTTCGAGCGCAGCATCTCGTGGCAGCGGGCGAGGATGCGGCCCGCCGCAGCCATCTTGTCGAGCTGCTCCGGTGTCTTTCGCTGGATCACGTTCAGACCTCGTCCTCGAGTCGGACCGTGGCAAGTGTGGCACGGATCCGGTCGTGCACCTCCTCGGGCGTGCGCGTGCCGTCGAAGCGGCGCAGCACCGAGCGCCGCTCGTACCACTCGATCAGCGGCTCGGTCTGCTCGTGGTACACCGACAGGCGCTTGCGCACGGTCTCCGGCCGGTCGTCGTCGCGCTGGACGAGCCGCGAGCCGTCCTGGTCGCAGACGCCCTCGTTCTTCGGCGGATCGAATTCGACGTGGTAGACGTGACCCGCCTTCACGCAGGTGCGCCGGCCTGAGAGCCGGCGTACGACCTCGTCGTCGGGCGCGTCGATCAGGAGCGCGCCGGCGAGCTCCCGTCCGCGCGTCGAGAGCGCGTCCTCCAGCATTTCGGCCTGCCCGATCGTGCGCGGGAAGCCGTCGAGCAGGAAGCCGTCGTCGGCCTCGCCGGAGTCGAACCGGGCAGCGATCACGTTGCAGATGAGGAGGTCCGGCACCAGCTCGCCCTTGTCCATGTACCCCTTGGCCTCGCGGCCGAGGTCGTTGCCCTTCTCCACGGCCTCGCGCAGGATGATGCCGGTGGAGTAGTAGGGAAGCCCGAAGTCCTCGACCAGGCGCTCGGCCTGGGTGCCCTTCCCGGCCCCGGGCGGACCGAGAAGGACGAGGTTCAGCTCGCTCACTTCAGGAAGCCCTCGTAGTTGCGCATCATGAGCTGCGCCTCGAGCTGCTTCATGGTGTCGAGCGCCACGCCGACCACGATCAGGATCGAGGTCCCGCCGAAGAAGAAGTTCGCGCTCGTCTGGTTGATGAGGATCGTGGGCAGCGCCGCTACGGCGGCGAGGTAGAGCGCGCCGGGGAACGTGAGCCGCGCGAGGATGCGGTCGAGGTATTCGGCCGTGGGTCTTCCAGGCCTCACCCCCGGGATGAAGCCACCGTACTTCTTCAGGTTGTCCGCCTGCTCCACCGGATTGAAGGTCACCGCCGTGTAGAAGTAGGTGAACAGGATGATCAGGATCGACTCGCCGATCAGGTAGGGCGCGTCGTTCGGGTTGAAGAAGGCCGAGAAGTCCTGTGCCCAGCTGGCCTGCGTGAGCTCGCCCACCGTGGGCGGGAAGGCCATGAGCGAGGCCGCGAAGATCACGGGAATCACGCCCGCCATGTTCACCCGCAGCGGCAGGTAGGTGGAACCGCCGCCGGCCATCCGCCGGCCCACCACGCGCTTGGCGTACTGCACGGGTATTCGCCGCTGCCCCTCCTGCATGAACACGATGCCGGCGATGATCGCGAGCGCGAGGAACGGCATCATCACCACGAAGATCTGGTCCGGGTTCGTCCACCAGGCCTGGATCCCGCTCGGCAGGCCCGAGACGATCGAGGCGAAGATCATCAGCGAGATGCCGTTGCCGATGCCGCGCTGGGTGATCAGCTCACCGAGCCACATCAGCAGCACGCAGCCAGCCGTGAGGGTCATCACGATCACGAAGACGCGGCCGAAGGTGAAGTTGTCGACCACCTCGGTGCCCTCGCTGCCGGCGAAGGTGCGGAACAGGAAGACGTAGCCGATCGACTGGCCGAACGCGAGGGCGACTGTGAGGTAGCGCGTGTACTGCGTGATCTTCTGCTGGCCGACCTCACCCTCCTTGCGGAGCTTGTCGAGCGAGGGCAGCACCACCGTGAGCAGCTGCAGCATGATCGACGCGGTGATGTAGGGCATGATCCCGAGCGCGAAGACGGCGAAGCGCTGGAGCGAGCCGCCCGAGAACAGGTTGAGGAAGCCGAGCACGTTCGACTGGCCCTCGAAGTTCGAGGCGAGGTCCTCGACCACGTCGATGTTGATCCCGGGCGCGGGGATGTAGGCGCCGAGCCGGTAGAGCGCCAACATGGCGGCCGTGAAGGCCAGCTTCTTCCGGATGTCGGGGACCCGGAACGCGTTCAGGAAGGTCCGGAGCACGCTACCCCTCGAGGAGCTGACAGGTGCCGCCGGCGGCCTCGATCTTCTCGCGCGCGGTCTTCGAGAAGCCGTGGGCATGCACGGTGAGCGCCTTGGAGAGCTCGCCGCGGCCGAGCACCTTGACGGGCACCTCGCGCTTGGTGGCCAGACCCACCTCGCGCAGTCCGTCGGGAGTGACCTCGGCGCCGCCGTCGAAGCGCGCCTCGAGGTCGTCCAGATTCACCGGCTGCGTGCGCGTGCGGAACTTCTCGAACGGCATCGACTTCTTCATGTGCGGGCCTCGCAGCTTGCGCATCCGCATGTGGATCGGTGTCTGGCCGCCCTCGAAGCGCACGCGGCGCTTGCTGCCCGAGCGCGAGCCGTAGCCCTTGTGGCCGCGGCCGGAGGTTTTGCCGGTGCCGGAGCCCTCGCCGCGGCCGACCCGCTTCTTCGGTCGGCGCGAGCCGGGGGCCGGCTTCAGGCTGTGCAGCCCGATGCGCTCCTCGTCAGCCATCCCGCACCTCCACCAGGTGCCCGACGGCGTGGATCAGGCCACGCACGCTCGGGTGGTCCTCGCGCTCCACGGTGCGCCCGATCTTGCCGAGCCCGAGCGTCTTCAGCGTCTCGGTCTGCCTGCGGCTCGAGCCGTTCGACGAGCGCACCTGGGTGATGGTGAGCGTGGCCATCAGACCGCGGCGTCCTCGGCGTTGCGCTCGAGGCCGAGCACCTCGGCGACGGTCAGGCCGCGCAGCTCCGCCACCTGCTTGGGGTCGCGCAGGCCCTGGAGGCCGGCCACGGTGGCCTTCACGAGGTTGATCGGGTTCTGCGATCCGAGCGACTTCGAGAGCACGTCCTTGATGCCGGCCAGCTCGAGTACGGCGCGTACCCCGCCGCCGGCGATCACGCCGGTACCCGGCGAGGCCGGCTTGAGCAGCACGCGCGACGCCGAGTGCACCCCGACCACCTCGTGGGTGATCGTCGCACCGTGCATCGGCACCTTGAAGAGGTTCTTGCGGGCGCGCTCGACGCCCTTCTGGATCGCCACGGGGACCTCGTTGGCCTTGCCGTAGCCGACCCCGACCTGCGACTTCTCGTCGCCGACCACGACCAGCGCAGTGAACGAGAAGCGCCGGCCGCCCTTGACGACCTTCGCGACGCGGTTGATCTCGACGACGCGCTCTTGAAGGTCTGAGCTGCCGTCGCGCCCACCACGTCTGTCGCCGCGTGTCCTGTCCCTACTAGCCATTGGAGTCACTCACCGTAGCGATCATCGTCGTGCGTGAGGGTCCGGGCTCGGCCCGGACCGGAGCGATGCCGTTCAAAACTTCAAGCCGCCCTCGCGCGCGCCGTCGGCGAGCGCCTTCACGCGGCCGTGGTAGCGGTAGCCGCCGCGGTCGAACACCACGGTCTGGACGCCCGCCGACTTGCCGCGCTCGGCCAGCAGCTCGCCGGCCTTGCTGGCCTGCTCGAGCCGGCCGAGCGACTTCAGGTCGGACTCGGTCCAGTTCACGGCGGCCAGCGTGTGGCCCGCCACGTCGTCGATCAGCTGGGCGCCGATGCCGCGGTTGGAGCGGAACACCGACAGCCGCGGCCGCTCGGCGGTGCCGCGCACCTTGGCGCGCACCCGGCGGCGGCGGCGGAGCCGTGCCTTCGGCTTGGTCCGTGCGCTCATGCGCGCTTGCCCACCTTCCGCGCCACGTACTCGCCCTGGTAGCGGATGCCCTTGCCCTTGTAGGGCTCGGGCGGGCGCTGCTTGCGGATGATCGCGGCCACCTCGCCCACCACCTGCTTGGAGATCCCGCGCACGATGATGCGGGTGGGCTGCGGCACCTCGAAGTCGATCCCGGACGGGGCCTCGATCTCCACCGGGTGCGAGTAGCCGAGCGCGAGCACGAGCTTCGAGCCCTGGAGCTGAGCGCGGTAGCCCACGCCCTGGATCTCCAGCGACTTCTCGTAGCCGTTCGTCACGCCCTCGACCATGTTGGCGATCAGACTGCGCGTGAGGCCGTGCAGGGCCCGGTGCTCGCCGCGGTCGGTGGGGCGCTTGACGAGGATCTCGCCGTTCTCCTGCGACACGTCCATGGCGCGGCTCACGCGCTCCTGGAGCTCGCCCTTCGGCCCCTTCACCTTCACGAGCTCGGGCTCGATCGTGATCTCCACCCCGTCCGGGACGGCGATCGGCTGCTTTCCGATGCGGCTCATCGGGACGGGCTCACCAGACCCTTGCCACGAGCTCGCCGCCGATGCCGGCGCGGCGCGCGTCGTGGCCCGTCATCACGCCCCGGGAGGTGGACACGATCGTCGTGCCCATGCCGCCCTGGACCTTAGGCACCAGGCCCGCCTCGACGTAGTGGCGGCGGCCCGGCCTCGACATCCGCTCGATTCCCTGGATCACCGGCTTGCGGTCCTCGGTGTACTTGAGCGTCACGCGCAGCGTGCGGCCGACTCGCGCCGGCTCCACCGCGAAGTCCTCGATGTAGCCCTGCTCGCGCAGGATGCGGGCGACCTCCGCCTTGAAGGTGGATGCGGGCATCTCGACCGCGTCGCGGTCCGCGTGCAGCCCGTTTCGGATGCGGGTCAGGAGGTCTGCGATTGGGTCGGTCATCGACATTGAGTCACCAGCTCGACTTCGTGAGCCCCGGGATCATGCCCTCGTGGGCCACCTCCCGGAGGCAGATGCGGCAGAGGCCGAACTTGCGCAGGTAGGCGCGCGGCCGGCCGCATCGCTTGCATCGGTTGTAGTTGCGTGTCTTGTACTTGGATCCGCGCTGCTGGCGAACCCTCTGCGATGTCTTGGCCATCAGTCCTCGGTCTCCTCGGCAGCTGGCGCTGCACCTTCGCCTTCGCCCTCCTCGCCCTCCTCGGGCTCCTCGGCGGGAGGCTCGTACGCCTCGGGGTTCTCCTCTTTGAGCTCCTCGTAGGCCTGCTCCTCGGCCTCCGCCCGCTGGCGGGCCGCCTCGAGCCGCGCCTCCTCCTCCGCCGCCTCGGCGGCTTCGGCCTGGTCCTCCGACCCCGGCGCGCCGTCGGGTGCGAACGGCATGCCCAACTCTCGCAGGAGGACGTAGGCCTCCTCGTCGGTGGCGGCGCTCGTGGTGATCGTCACGTCGAGGCCGCGCACCTGGTCGATCGCGTCATAGTCGATCTCCGGGAAGATAATCTGCTCGCGCACGCCCATCGAGTAGTTGCCGCGGCCGTCGAACGAGCGCGCGTTGAGACCGCGGAAGTCGCGGATGCGCGGGATCGAAATCGACACGAGCCGGTCGAGGAACTCGTACATGCGCGCGTGGCGCAGCGTGACGCTCACGCCGACCGGCATGCCGTCGCGCAGCTTGAAGGCCGCGATCGACTTGCGCGCGCGGCGCACGTTCGGCGCCTGGCCGGCGAGCGTGGCCAGCTGCTCCTGGGCCGCCTCCAGCATGTTCGAGTCCTGCTTGGCCTCGCCCACGCCCATGTTGAGCGTGATCTTCTCGACGCGCGGGACCTGCATCACGGACGAGTAGCCGAAGCGCTCCCGGAGCTTCGGCTTGATCTCGCTCTCGTACCGCTCCTTCAGGCGCGGCGGGACATTCGCCTGGGCGCTGGCTTCCATCAGTCGATCTCCTTGCCGGAGCGCTTGGACATGCGCACGCGGCGGCCGCCCTCGCGCTTGACGCCCACGCGCGTGGGCTCGCCCGAGTCGGGGTCGATCAGCATCACGTTGGACACGTGGATCGGCCCCTCCATCTCGACGATACCGCCGAGCTCCTGGGAGCGCTGGGTGTCGCGCAGCGTGCGCGGGCGCGTGTGGCGCTTGATGATGTTCGCGCCCTCGACCACCACGCGATCGTGGCGGGGGTCGACGCGCAGCACGCGGCCGGTCTTGCCGCGGTCCTTGCCGGCGATGATGCGGACGGTGTCGTCGCGGCGGATCCTCATGGCCAAAGTCAGAGCACCTCCGGCGCCAGCGAGACGATCTTCATGAAGTTGCGCTCGCGCAGCTCGCGCGCGACCGGCCCGAAGATGCGCGTGCCGCGCGGGTTGTTCTGCGCGTCGATAAGCACCGCCGCGTTCTCGTCAAAGGCGATGTAGGTGCCGTCGTCGCGCCCGAAGCCCTTCTTGGTGCGCACCACCACGGCGGTCACGACCTCGCCCTTCTTCACGGAGCCGTGCGGGATCGCCTGCTTGACGGTGCAGACGATGATGTCGCCCACCCCGGCGTAGCGGCGATGGCTGCCGCCGCGAACGCGGATGCAGAGCACCTCACGGGCGCCCGTGTTGTCCGCGACCTTGAGCCTCGACTCCTGCTGGATCACTGGACTAGCGAGCCCTCTCCAGCACCTCGACCAGGCGCCAGCGCTTGTGGCGGCTGAGCGGCCTGCTCTCGACCACGCGGACGGTGTCCCCGACGTGGGCGTCGTTGCGCTCGTCGTGGGCGTGGAGGGTCGAGGAGGTGCGCACGATCTTCTTGTACATGCGGTGCCTGCGCACCACGTCGATGCGCACCGTGATCGTCTTGTCGGCCTTGTCGGAGACCACCACGCCCTGGCGCACCTTGAGCGCGCCCGAGCCCTTGTCCTCCACGGGCGGCGTCTCGCCGCGCGGCTCGGAGGTGCGCCGCTCGCGCATCTTCTGGCGGTAGGCCCGCCGGTGCTGCGCCTTGCGGCGGCGGGCGTCGGCGCGCTCCTGCGCGCGCTCCTCGACGGAGCGCTGCGGGCGACCCTCGCCGCTGTGCCGCGAGCGCTCGCGCTTGCGCCGCTCCTTGGGTGAGAGCTGCTCCTCGGGCTCCGCCGGGACGGCCGCGGCCTCCGGCTGCTCGGCGGCAGGGGCCTGCTCTTCGGCGGGAGCCTCCTGCGCCACGTTTTCTTCGGTCTCGTTCTCGATCATTGCTTCTTCTGCCTGCGAATTTCGGTGTCGACGTCGATCCCACGCTGCTGCGCGACGGTCAGGGCGCGCGCGAGATCCCTCTTTGCCTGCCCCAGCCGTGCCGTGTTCTCGAGCTGTCCCGTGGCGTGCTGGAAGCGGAGGTTGAACAGTTCCTTGCGCGCGGTGTCCGTGAACGAGACGAGCTCGGAGTCCTCCAGGTTATGCACCTCGATCCCCTTCACTGCTGGCCCGCTCCCTCGCGGAGCACGAACTTCGTCTTGACCGGCAGCTTGTGCCCGGCCAGGCGCATCGCCTCGCGCGCCAGCGGCTCCGGCACACCGGAGAGCTCGAACATCACGCGCCCGGGCTTGACCACGGCCACCCAGCCCTCGGGCGAGCCCTTGCCGGACCCCATGCGGGTCTCGGCGGGCTTCTTCGTGTAGGGCTTGTCCGGGAAGATGTTGATCCAGACCTTGCCGCCACGTTTGATCTTGCGCGTCATCGCGATTCGGGCGGCCTCGATCTGACGGTTGGTGACCCAGCCGCGCTCGATCGCCTTCAGGCCGTACTCGCCGTACTCCACGTGCGTGCCGCCCTTGGCGTAGCCGCGGCGCCTGCCGCGGTGCTCCTTGCGCCACTTGACGCGCTTGGGCTGCAGCATCAGAGCCTGCCCCCCTGGGGCGG
>DASRIC010000022.1:0-49561 GCA_035650215.1 Thermoleophilaceae bacterium | reverse complement strand
GCTGTTCGCCCATTAAAGCGGTACGCGAGCTGGGTTCAGAACGTCGTGAGACAGTTCGGTCCCTATCTGCCGTGGGCGTTGGAGAGTTGAGGGGAGTCGTCCCTAGTACGAGAGGACCGGGATGAACGCACCTCTGGTGTACCAGTTGTCCTGCCAAGGGCACTGCTGGTTAGCTACGTGCGGAGCGGATAACCGCTGAAGGCATCTAAGCGGGAAGCCGACCTCGAGATGAGCTCTCCCATCCCCTTGAGGGAGTAAGACCCCTGGAAGACCACCAGGTGATAGGCCGGATGTGTACGCACAGCGATGTGCTCAGCAGACCGGTACTAATGGTTCGAGGGCTTGACGGATATTTGATCTTCCGCTGGCTCGTCGCGCGCTTCGGCGCCGGCGAGCGGCCAACGGTGCAGTTTTCAAGCTCCGGCGTGGGCGGGGTGCCCTACGGCGCCGGTCTCGTGACATTTCGGTGGTGATAGCGAGGGGGCCACACCTCTTCCCATTCCGAACAGAGCAGTTAAGCCCCTCAGCGCCGATGGTACTTGGGCCTCGCGGCCCTGGGAGAGTAGGTCGCCGCCGTTCTTTGACTGGAGAGCCGTCCCTCGGGGCGGCTCTCGTCGTTGTGCCTCCCTGCATCCCTAGACTGGCGCCCTCGAGTGTTCGCTCCGCCCCTCGCCATCTCCACGCTCGCGATCGTCCTGATCGTGGCGCTCGTCGTCGTGATCGTCGCGCTCATCCTCGGCTACCTCGGCGTGAAGGCGCGCTCGCGGCGCCAGTCCGGCTCCTATGCCGAGCACGTGGCGGCGGCCGACTCCGCTCTCGAGCAGGCGCGTGCCCAGGACCGCGGCTGGCACCGAGAGTCGATGGTGGAGGTCGCTCGGCGCGCGCTTCAGCAGGAGCGTCCCGGGTGGGAGTTCGAGGAGCTCCACCTGGTGCTGGTCGACGATCGTCCTGGGCAGGACCAGGACCGCGCCCATTTCGTGGCGATCGGCGAGTCCGGTGACGAGGCTCGTGTGATCCTCGGCCGCAGCGGCGACCAGTGGTCGGCCGAGAGCGTCCAGTAGCGCCCGCGCGCGAGGCGACAGCGGAGCCGGCCGCCGGCGAGCTGGTGCCGGGCTTCGTGCCCGAGACCGACCTCGAGCGCCGGCTCGCGGGCGACCCGGAGATGCTCGAGGGATGGCGCTGGGGCAAGCCGCGGCGCGGTCACCCGGAGGGCACCGTGGGCGCTCACGTGGGCGCGCTGCTCGCCACGATCGAGCGCTGGGGCGAGACGGGCACCCGGAGGGCGGAGCTCCGCTTCCTCGCGCTCGTGCACGACTCGCTCAAGTTCCGCGTGAGCAATTGGATCCTGCACACAGGCGAGAACCATCACGCGGTCCGCGCGCGCCGGTTCGCTGAGCGCTATACCGACGACGAGCGCCTGCTCGCCACGATCGAGCTCCACGATCGCCCGTTCAACCTCTGGCGCCGGCGCTTCTTCCGCAGCAACAACGCCGTGGAGGACGCCTTCGCGAGCATGGTCAGAAGGCTGCCGGACATGGACCTGTTCGTTCGCTTCGTCGAGCTGGACGGCTCAACCGAGGGCAAGGACCCCGCTCCGGTCGCGTGGCTCAAGGAGAGGCTTGCGGCGCTTGGGGCCTGGCGAGCGCCCGGCGAGTAGGCGACCCGCTCAGACTGCCATGCAGAGCTGCTCGGGCGCGGCCGGCTGGCCACGGCGCACGCTGCGCGCCCCGGGGCCGCCGCAGGCATGCCCCCGCCGGGCCGCGGGGGTGGCGACCGGCGGCAGGCCGGTCGCTCCGCCCGCGACGATGCGGCGGACCGCAGTGCGCGTGCGTGACGCGCCTCCCAACTGCGGTGCCGGGCCAGAAGCGTCGGCGGGGGCACCCGGGGCGCCGGGGGCGGCAGGGGCCGCGCCCAGGCGGTACTCGCCGAGCGTCGAAAACTCGACGATCAGGTCGAGCGCCGTGCCAATCTGCTCTCTGAACCGAGGGAACATGCGTTCGTGAAGGTACGGGCGCGGTCGGATGGAAGTGCCGATTTGCTGCAACTTTCCTTGCACCACCTGCCGCGGCTAGGCTGCGAGCGGGATGGCAGCGCCCTTCCGCCACCGCACCAGGGTCCGCTTCAACGAGTGCGACCCGCAGGGCGTGGTCTTCTACGCGAACTACCTCATGTACTTCGATGTCGCCATGACGGAGTTCTGGCGCGAGGCATTCGGCGGCTACGCCGAGATGATCGGCGACGGGACCGACGCGATGGTGGCCGAGGCGGGCATCCGCTACCTGGCCTCGGCCCGCTTCGACGAGGAGATCGACTTGGTGGTCAGCGTGGTCCGGGTGGGGACGACGTCCGCCGTCGTGGCGGTCGCGGTGGAGCGGGCCAGCGACGGAGAGCGGCTCGTGGAGGGCGAGCTACGACACGTGTTCGTCGACACGGCGAGCTATCGCAAGCGCGAGATCCCGCCGCACGCCCGCGAGGGGCTCGCACGCTATCTGGCGGAGCCCGACCCGGCGCGCAGATGATCCACCTCCGTATCGTGGCGCCGGGCGCGACGGCGCATCAGGCGCTCGAGCTGCTGTGCGCCTCGCCGTCGGTGCTGAACGTCGTGCATCTCCACGGAGCGGCGCGGAAGCCCAGGGGCGACGTGATCCTCTGCGACGTCGCGCGCGAGGACGCCAGCGTGATCATCGGCGACCTCAAGGAGCTCGACATACCGCGCGAGGGCTCGATAGCCATCGAGCACATCGACACCTCGATCTCCGAGGCGGCCATCGCGGCCGAGAAGGCCGCCAGGGGCCTGCCGTCCGACGCTGTGGTCTGGGAGGAGGTCGAGTCGCGCACCTCGGAGAACACCGAGCTGTCGTTCAGCTTCGTGCTGTTCATGGTCGCGGCGATGCAGATCGCCGCGGTCGGCATCATCCTCGACCAGCCGATCCTGATCGTCGGGGCGATGGTGGTCGGGCCAGAGTTCGGCCCGCTGGCGGGGCTGTCGGTCGCGCTCGTGAACCGGCAGGGAGGGCTGGCCAAGCGCTCGCTCGCCGCGCTGCTGGTCGGCTTTCCGATCGGCATGCTCGCGGCGCTCCTGACCACGCTGTTCATGATCGCCGTTGGGGCGTTTCCGGAGGACTTCGCGGACGCTCAGCACCCGTTCACGGAGTTCATCTCGAACCCGGACTTCCTCAGCTTCTTTGTGGCGTTCGTGGCCGGCTCGGCGGGCGTCCTGTCGCTCACGTCGGCCAAGTCGGGGGCGCTCGTGGGCGTGCTGATTTCGGTGACCACGATCCCGGCGGCGTCGAACATCGGCGTGGCGGCCGCGTACGGCGAGTGGGGCGACGCGGGAGGCGCCGCGCTCCAGCTGGGCGTCAACCTCGCGGGCATCGTCGTCGCGGGTGTGCTCACGCTGTTCGTGCAGCGCCGCTACTACGTCGTCCGGCGGCGCAAGCACCTGAGGGATCCGGCCCGCAGCGCGGCTGGGCTGCCGCTCGGCCGGAGTGCGCGGCGCTAGCGCCCGCTACAGCGAGGACCAGATGTCGATCTTGGTGCGCACGCGCCCAATCACCTCGTCGGTGAACTCGCTCGTGCTCGCGTGGCCGCCCAGGTCCGGCGTGCGCACGCCCGTCGCCACCGCCTCCAGCACCGACTCGTAGACGGCCCGCGACGCGGTCTCCTCGCCGGCGTGGTGGAGCACGGCGGCGGCAGCGAGGATCATCGCCATCGGGTTCGCGATGTCCTTGCCGAGCAGCGCGGGCGCGGTGCCGTGCGGCGCCTCGGCCATGACCGCGCTCGGCTCGTAGTCGTCGTCGAAGGCCACGAGCACGGACTCGGCCCCCGCGATCGAGCCGAACATCGGCATCACGAGGTCGGAGAGGCAGTCGCCGTCCCGGTTGAGCGCGGGGATCACGAGCGGGGCGTCCGCCGCGCCGGAGATCAGCCCGGCGTAGGTGGCGTCGATCAGCACGGGGGAGTAGGGCACCTCCGGATAGCGCTCGGCGGCGGCGTCCATCTCCTCCTTCAGCATCCCTTCGTAGACCGGGCTCACCGTCCACTTCGGACCGCCGTACACACGCCCGTGGATGCGCTGGGCGGTGCGGAAGCTGTACTCGCTCACGGCGCGGCAGACGCTGCGCGTGATGCGCTCGGTGCGGTAGGCAGCCTCGTCGCCGTTCTCCTCGGCCCGCCACTGCTTCGCCCCGTAGGCGTCCCCGACCGCCATCCGCACGATCGCGATCGGGTAGTGCACGCCGGCCACCGGGGTCACGCCGGGGATGCGACGGCCCGTGCGGATGATCACCTTGCCGTCGATCGCCTCGCGCAGAATGCGGTTCGGGCTGCCCACGTCGTCGGCGCCCTCGGGCGTGACCGTGGCGGCCTTCAGCCCGAAGCGCGCATCGCGCATCGCCTCGGCGGCCGCGGTCACCACGTCGTTGCCGGTGCGGCGGCGATTCTCCAGCGACAGGTCGTAGTGCTCGAGCTCGACCTCCACCTTCGTGACCCTGGGGTCGAGCACTCGCAGGGCCTGCTCGAGCAGCTCCTGGCCGGTCTCGTCGCCCTCGAGCACGATAATCGGGAGCGCCATGCCTGCGGAATCTACCGCCAGCTGCACCTGGTGCGGCAACGAGATAGAGCCGCACGACGGCTGGCGCGTGCAGGAGCTGCCGGGCGAGCGCAGGGCGGCGTTCTGCCGGCTCGAGCACGTGGTGCCCTGGGCGATCCGGGGCGCGCACTGGGAGGCCGGTGAGGTGGAGGAGCCGGCGGGCGTGGTGACCGCTGCCGACTCGTGCTCGCAGTGCGGCGAGCCCCTGGGGGACGTGCGCGTAGCCGCGATTCGCCACCGAGGCGAGCACCGCATCACGGACGCCTTCTGCTCCGTCGACCACCTGGCCGGCTGGGCGAAGGCGGGCGGCCGCTGGCGCTAGGCCTTGGGCCCGATGCCCAGCTCGTCCGCGCGCTCCTCGAGCGCGGCGATCACGAAGGCCACGTGCTCGTCGAAGTCCACGCCGAGCTCCTCGGCGCCCTCGCGCACCTCGTCCCGGTTGACGCCCGCCGCGAAGCTCGGCTGCTTCAGCTTCTTCTTGACTGACTTCGGCGTCATGCCGTGCACCCCGTCCGGCCGGACGTACGCCACGGCCGCGACGAAGCCGCTCAGCTCGTCCACGGCGTACAGCGTCTTAGCCATACGCGTCTCGCGCGGCACCTCGAGGAAGGTGGCGTGGCCGGCCACCGCGTCGATCAGCTCGTCCGGGTAGTCACGCTCGCGGAACAGCTCGAGCGCCTTGCGCGGATGTCCGGTGTCGAGGTTCGGGTAGCGCTCGTAGTCGAGGTCGTGCAGGAGGCCGGTGGCGCCCCACAGCTCCTCGTCCTCGCCCCACTCGCGGGCGTAGGCGCGCATCGCGGTCTCGACGCCGAGCATGTGCTTCCGCAGCGAGTCGGACTCGGTCCACTCACAGACGAGGTTCCAGGCTTCTTCGCGAGTCGGTTGGGGCATGCGCGGCAGGGTATCCAGGCCCACACCCGAATCTCCAGCCAGATGGCCTTCGATACGCTTCCGCAGCCGCTCGTTCCCTCGACCACCCGGGCGGATCCCCGCATGGAGAAGTTCATCATCGAGGGCGGGCCGCCCCTGTCAGGCACGGTCGTCCCCGCCGGCAACAAGAACGCCGCTCTTCCCGCGCTCGCAGCGTGCCTGCTGACGAGCGAGGAGGTCGTGCTGCGCAACATCCCGCGCATCCGCGACGTGGAGGCGATGATCGAGCTGCTCAAGCGTCTGGGGGTGAAGGCGGAGTGGCGCGACGAGAACGTGCTCGCCCTGCTCGCCGACGAGCTCACGCACACCGAGGTCGACCGCGGGTTCGCCGAGCGCATCCGCGCCTCGTTCCTGATCGCGGGCCCCCTGCTGGCCCGGCTGGGACGAGCCGACATGCCGCCGCCCGGCGGCGACGTGATCGGGCGCAGGCGCCTCGATCCACACATCGACGCGTTCCGCGCCCTCGGCGCGTCCGTGGACGTCGACCGCTCCTACTTCCACCTGAGCGCGCCGGACGGCTTGCACGCCTGCGACTTCTTCATGGACGAGCCCTCGGTGATGGCCACCGAGAACGCCCTGATGGCCGCCGCGCTCACCCCGGGCTCGACCGTGATCCACAACGCGGCCTCCGAGCCGCACGTGCAGGATCTGGCGCGCCTGCTGATGCAGATGGGCGCCCGGATCGAGGGCATCGGCTCGAACCTGATGATCGTGCACGGCCAGGAGGAGCTGCGCGGGGCCGACCACGTGCTCGGGCCGGACCACATCGAGATCGGCAGCTTCATCGCGCTCGCGGCCTGCACGGGCGGTGAGCTGCGCATCCGCGACTGCGTGCCGGACGACCTGCGGATGACCCGCCTTGCCTTCGAGCGGCTCGGCTGCCGGATCGAGTACGACGGCAACGACGTGCTGGTCCCGCCGAATCAGCAGCTGCGCATCCAGTCGGACGAAGGCGACGCCGTCTCGAAGATCGAGGACGGTCCCTGGCCGGCCTTCCCCGCCGACCTCACCAGCATCGCCCTGGCGCTCGCCACGCAGGCCGAGGGCCTGATCCTGATCCACGAGAAGATGTTCGAGAACCGGCTGTTCTTCGTCGACAAGCTGGTCTCGATGGGCGCTCGGGTGATCGTCTGCGACCCGCACCGCGCGGTCGTGAGCGGCCCGAGCCGGCTTCACGGCGAGCGCATGGAGAGCCCGGATATCCGGGCCGGCATGGCGATGCTCATCGCGGCCCTGTGCGCCGAGGGCACGTCCGAGATCGGCAACATCCGGCAGATCGACCGCGGCTACGAGCGGATCGACGAGCGGCTGCGGTCGCTGGGCGCGCGGATCGAGCGGGTTGCCGCCGAGCGCGTGCCCGCCTAGCGCGGCACGGAGGGCACGCCTGTGGCATACCCGATCCCCCCGGGCACCCGGGACGTGCTGCCCGACGAGATGCGCGAGCTGCGCGCGATCGGGGAGCGCATGCGGGCGCGCTTCGCGGCCGCGGGCTACGGCGAGATCCACACTCCGGCGCTCGAGTACGAGGAGGTGCTGCGCCGCGGCGATGCGCACGCGGCGGGCGCCCGCTACCGCACCTTCGACGAGCGGGGCGACGTGCTCGCCCTGCGCTCGGACATGACGATCCCCACCGCCCGGGTGGTGGCCACGCGCTACGGCGCCGCCGAGCCGCCGCTGCGCTTCTGCTACCTCGCTCGCGCCTGGCGCGCGGCGGAACGGGGAGTGGGCGAGCCGCGCGAGTTCCTGCAGGCCGGGATCGAGCTGATCGGCCTGCCCGGGGCCGAGGGCGACGCCGAGGTGGTGGCGCTCACGATCGAGGCGCTCGACGCGGCCGGCCTTCGTCGCCACCGGGTGGGGGTGGGCGACGGATCGCTCTACCGCCGCCTGCTGCTTGCCCTCGACGTGCCCGAGGACGGCCACGAGCCGCTCGTGGAGTGCCTCTTCCGCCGCGACCTGGTGGCCCTGGAGCGGAGCGTGGCCGAGCTGGGAGTGGGCGCCGGCGAGCGTGAGCTGCTCCTGCGGCTGCCCGAGCTGCGCGGCGGCCCGGCCGTGCTGGACCGGGCGGACGGGCCGGTGGCCGAGGCGGTGGCGGGACTGCGCGCCCTGTACGACCTGCTCGAGGGCCGCGGCGTGGCCGACCGGGTGATCTTCGACCTCGGCCTCGTGCGCGGGCTCGGCTACTACACGGGCGCGGTGTTCGAGGTCTACGACCCGGCGGTGGGCTTCGCGCTCGGCGGCGGCGGCCGCTACGACGAGCTGCTCGGCCGCTTCGGCCGCGACCTGCCCGCCTGCGGGGTCGCCCTTGACGTGCAGCGCGTGCATCTCGCACAGGCCGCGGAGGAGGCCCTTGGATGAGCGCGGAGCGCCTCTCCATCGCCGTGCCACGCGGGGCGCTCTTCGGAGCGGCGCTCGACCTGCTCGACCGGCTCGGCGTGGACACCGCCGAGGTTCGCGCCAACGACCGCAAGCTGCTGTTCGCGGACGCCGGGATCGTGACGATGCGGCCCAGCGACGTTCCCACCTACGTCGAGCACGGTTCGGCGGACCTCGGGATCACCGGCAAGGACGTGCTGCTCGAGCAGGAGCAGCGCGACGTGTACGAGCTGCTCGACCTCGGCTTCGGGCGCTGCCGGATGGTCGTGGCGGCGCGCGAGGGCGGGGACCCGGTGGCCGACGCACTGCGGCGCCTCGGGCGCGTCCGGATCGCCACCAAGTACCCGCGTGTGGCCCAGCGGCACTTCGCCGCGACGGGCCGCCAGGCGGAGATCGTGGAGGTCAAGGGGTCGGTCGAGCTGGCGCCGCTCACGGGGCTGGTCGACGGAATCGTGGATCTGACCGCCACCGGCGGCACGCTGCGCGAGAACCAGCTGCGGGTGGTGGAGGAGATCGGCGTGTCGACCGCCCGGCTGATCGCCAACCCGGTGGCGCACAAGCTGAAGGCCGAGCGGATTGACGCGCTCGTGGAACGGATCCGCTCGTGAGGGTTCGCCGGGTCGAGTCCCCGTCGCGCCCCAGCGCCCGGCCGGACCTCGAGCGGGAGGTGCGCGCCATCCTCGACGAGGTGCGCACGGGCGGCGACGCCGCCGTGCGCGAGCTCACCGAGCGCTTCGACCACGCCGCGCTCGGCCCCGAGCGCCTGCGCGTCGACCCGCGCGAGCTCGAGGGCGCTCTCGGCGTGCTCCCGCCGGAGGTGCTCCGCGGGCTGCGCACCGCGATCGCAAACGTGCGCGCCGTGGTGGAGGCGCAGCTTCGCGAGCCGCTGGCGATCGAGCTCGACCAAGGCCAGCGCGTCGAGATCGACGAGCTGCCCGTGCGACGCGCGGCGATCTACGCGCCGGGAGGCCGGGCCGCGTACCCGTCCACGGTGGTGATGGGCGCTGTCACGGCGCGGGCGGCGGGGGTCGAGCAGATCGCGGTCTGCGCCCCGCCGGGGCCCGGCGGCCGCGCGCACCCCACGATCCTCGCGGCGTGCGTGCTGTGCGAGGTGAGCGAGGTCTACCGGATGGGCGGAGCGCAGGCGATCGCGGCGCTCGCCTTCGGCACCGAGTCGGTGGAGCGCGTGGACGTGATCGCGGGCCCTGGCAACGCCTACGTGCAGGAGGCAAAGCGCCAGGTGGCCTTCACCGAGGTCGGCATCGACGGCATCGCGGGCCCCAGCGAGCTCGCGGTCGTCGCGGACGGCGACGGCCTCGATCCCGAGCCGATCGCTCTCGACCTGTTGGCTCAGGCCGAGCACGGGCCGGACAGCCTGCTCTGGCTGCTCGCGCCGGACGAGGGGCTTCGGGACGCAGTGCTCGAGCGGGTCGAGTCGCTCGCCGTCGAGCGGCCGAGCGTGACGGACGCGCTGCTCGAGGTGGCGCCGCTCGGCGGCGCCGCCGCCCTGCAGACCGCCGAGGAGCTCGCACCCGAGCACCTCGAGCTGGTGGGCGAGCGCGCCGAGGCCCTCGCGCTGCGCGTGCGCCGGGCGGGCTGCCTGTTCGTCGGCGCCGGGGCCGCCACGGCCTTCGGGGACTACGTGGCGGGCTCCAACCACGTGCTGCCCACGGGGGGCGCCGCCCGGTTCCAGTCCGCGCTCTCCGCGGCCACCTTCCGGCGCCGGATGGCTCGCGTATCCTTGCCGGGCGAGGCGCCCGCTCGCCTCGCGCCCGCAGGCGCCGCGCTGGCTCGCGCCGAGGGCTTTCCCGTGCACGCCGAATCGATGGAGCGCCGCGCGTGAGCCGCACCTCGCACATTCGCCGCACGACCGGCGAGACAGACGTGGACCTGAGCCTCGCCCTCGACGGGGACGGTGGCGGCAGCCGTACGACCGGGGTCGGCTTCTTCGATCACCTGCTCGACGCCCTCGCGCGTCACGCCGGGTTGGACCTCGACGCGCGCGTGGTGGGCGACACCGAGACGGGGCCGCACCACACGGTCGAGGACACCGGCCTCGCGTTCGGGCAGGCGCTCGACGAGGCGCTGGGCGAGCGAGCCGGGATCGTGCGCTTCGGACACGCCACGGTGCCGATGGACGAGGCGCGCGCGAGCTGCGCGATCGACATCTCCGGCCGGCCCTTCACGTCCGTCGAGGCCGACTTTCCGGTGGCCCGGATCGGCGACTTCGACACCGATCTCGCGGAGGAGTTCTTCCGCGCCGTCGCGAACACCGCCAAGCTCACGCTCCACCTGCGGGTCGAGGTCGGCACGAACGCTCACCACATGGTCGAGGTGGCGTTCAAGGCGTTCGCCCGCGCGCTGCGCCAGGCCGTGGCCGAGGACCCGCGCGTGCAGGGCGTGCCCTCGACCAAGGGCCTCCTGTGACGAAGATCGCCCTGCTCGACTACGGCATGGGCAACCTGCGCTCGGTCGCGAAGGCGCTCGAGCACGTGGGCGCCCGGCCGGAGCTGACCAACCAACACGCGCGCGTGCGCGAGGCCGCGGCGGTGGTGCTTCCCGGCGTGGGGGCGATGCCCAAGGCGATGGAGCAGGTACGCCGGCTCGGGCTCGACGAGCTGCTACGCGAGCGGGTGGCGGCCGGCGTGCCGCTGCTCGGGCTCTGCATGGGCATGCAGCTGATGTTCGAGTCGACAACCGAGCGGGGCGGCGCCGAGGGCATCGGCCTGCTCAAGGGGCCCGTGGTCGACCTCGAGGCGAACGGGCTCAAGGTGCCGCAGATCGGCTGGAACCCCGTGTCCTGGCGGCGCGCGAGCGAGCTCGTGGCGGGCCTGCCCGACCCGTGCGCCTTCTACCACGCGAACTCCTTCGCCCCGCGGCCCGCGAACATGGACGACGTGCTCGGCACTGCCGACTACGGGAGCGAGTTCGTGAGCGTGGTGGCCCGCGCGCCGGTGTACGGCCTCCAGTCCCACCCGGAGAAGTCCGGACCCCACGGGCTGCGCCTGCTGCAGAATTTCGTCGGCCTGGCCCGCGGCGCATGATCCTGCTGCCCGCCGTGGACATCCGAGACGGCAAGGCCGTGCGGCTGCGCCAGGGGCGCTTTGCCGACGAGACCGTGTACGCCGACGATCCGCTCGAGGCGGCACGCTCGTTCGCGGCGGCTGGGGCGCGCTTTCTGCACGTTGTGGACCTCGACGGGGCCCGCGAGGGCGAGCCCGCCAACCTCCACCACGTGGAGCGGATCGCGCGCGAGCTGCCGGTGCCGGTCGAGCTCGGCGGCGGCCTGCGCTCGATCGGCTCGATCCGGCGCGCGCTCGCGGCGGGCGCGGCGCGGGTGGTGCTCGGCACGGCCGCGTTCACCGACCCGGACCTGCTCGACGAGGCGCTGTCGGCCTTCACCTCGCGCATCCTGATCGGGGTGGACGTGCGCGGCGGGCAGGTGGCGGTGGCCGGCTGGACGCGCGAGACCCAGATGCGCGGCGACGCCGCGATCCGGCACCTCCAGGCCCACGGCGCCACGCGCTTCGTCTATACCAACGTCGATCGCGACGGCATGCTCGAGGGCCCCGATCTCGACGAGGTGGCCCGCGTTTCCGAGGCCGTGCGGGGACGCTTCCTGTACTCGGGCGGCATCGCGTCGATCGAGGACCTGCGAGCGCTGCGGGGGCTTCGGCTGGTGAACCTGGCCGGGGTGATCTCCGGCAAGGCGCTTTACGAGGGCCGCTTCGGCGTGCGCGAGGGGCAGGCGGCGCTCGAGGGCGGCGACTGATGCTGCTTCGGCGCGTGATCCCCTGCCTGGACGTGGACAAGGGGCGGGTGGTCAAGGGCGTCGAGTTCGTGGACCTGCGCGACGCCGGCGACCCGGTGGAGCTGGCCGTGCGCTATCAGGACGAGGGGGCGGACGAGCTCGTGTTTCTCGACATCACGGCCTCCCACGAGAAGCGCGAGACGGTGGCGCGGCTGGCGCGCCGCTGCGCCGACGACGTGTTCATCCCGTTCACGATCGGCGGCGGAGTGCGCTCGGTGCGCGACGCCCAGGCCGTGCTCGACGCCGGCGCCGACAAGGTGTCGGTCAATTCGGCCGCGGTCGCGCGCCCCGAGCTGCTCGGGGAGCTGGCCGAGGTGTTCGGCGCCCAGTGCGTGGTGCTGGCGATCGACGCGCTGGCTGTGACGGGCGATAAAACCTCCTACGGCGTCTACGTGAACGGCGGTCGCGACCCGGTGGGCCGCGACGCGATCGAGTGGGCGCGCGAGGGCGTGGAGCGCGGCGCCGGCGAGATACTGCTCACGAGCATGGATCGCGACGGGACGGAGGACGGCTACGAGCTCGCGCTCACACGCGCAGTGGCGGAGGCCGTGGACGTGCCGGTGATCGCCTCGGGTGGCGCTGGAACGCCCGACCACCTGGTGGAGGCGGTGGAGCGGGGCGGCGCCGATGCCGTGCTGTGCGCCTCGATCTTCCATTACGGCCACTACAGCGTGCGCGAGGCCAAGGAGCGCATGCGCGCGGCGGGGATCCCGGTCCGGCTCTGATGCTGGCCGCGGAGCACCTGCGCGAGCGCGTTCGGCGCCTGCCCGGGATGGGCCGGCTGCTTCCCGCGCTCGAGGGCCTCCCGCCCGCGTACCTCGTGGGCGGGGCGGTGCGCGACCTGCTGCGCGGCGCCGACGGGGTGGACATCGACGTGGCCGTGGAGGGCGACGCCCGCTCGGTCGCCCGGGCGCTCGCCGACCGGCTCGGGGGCAGCGCCCGCGAGCACGAGCGCTTCGGCACCGCCAAGGTGCTGGCAGACGAGCTGGCGCTCGACCTGGCCACCACGCGGCGGGAAACCTACCCCGAGCCGGGCGCGCTCCCCGAGGTGAGCGCCGCGCCGCTGCGCGACGATCTCACCCGGCGCGACTTCGGCGTGAACGCGATGGCGCTCGGGATCACGGGCGACGACCTCGGCCACCTCTACGACCCCTGCGGCGGCGTGGCCGACCTCGAGACCGGGACCGTTCGCGTGCTCCACGACCGCAGCTTCCTGGACGACCCCACCCGGCTCCTGCGGGCGGTGCGATACGAGACGCGCCTCGGCTTCCGGCTCGACCCCGACACCGAGCGGCTCGCCCGTGAGGCCGTGGCGGCAAGCGCGCTCCGCACAGTGTCGGGCGCCCGCGTCCGCGATGAGCTGATGGACCTGCTGAGCGAGCTGGACGCCCCGGCCGCCGTGGCCCGGCTGCGCGAGCTGGAGATCGACCGCGCGCTCGACCCGGCGCTCGACCCCGATCCCCAGCTGGTGGCCTCCGCGGCGCTGGGCGCCGTCGCCATCGGTGCAGACCGCGGCGTGGCGGCGCTCGGAGCCCTGATCGCCGGCGCGCCCGAGGAGCTCGACCTCTGGCTCGCCGACCTTCACCTGCTCGCGGCCCGGCGCGACGCCGCCGCGCGAGCCGCGCGGGTGGCGCCGAGGATCGCGGCAACCCTGCGCGAGCGCGAGCACCTGCCCTCCGAGCTACGGGCGCTGCTCGTGACGGAGCCGCCGGAGGCGCTCGCGCTTGCGATGGCGCTCGGCGCGCCCGCGGAGCAAATCCTGCGCTGGGTGGAGGAGCTGCGCGGGGTGAGCCTCGAGATCGACGGCGACGACCTGCTCGCGGCCGGCGTCCCGGAGGGCCCGGCGCTCGGCCGGGCGCTCGACGAGACGCTCAGGCGCAAGCTCGACGGCATCGTGTCGGGGCGTGAGGAGGAGCTCGAGACCGCCCTCCTGCTCGCCCGGGAGCGGGCCTCGTGAACGCCGACCTGGTCGAGCTGCCGGGTGCGCGGGTGCTGTTCTCCACGCGTCAGGGGGGCGTGAGCGAGGGCCCCTATGAGTCGCTCAACCTCGGCCTCCTGACCGACGACGAGCCCGCGCGCGTGGCCGAGAATCGCCGGCGGGTCGCGGCCGCGGCGGCGGTCGAGCCCGAGCGCGTGGGGATGGGCCTGCAGGTGCACGGGTCCGACCTGCTCGACTGGAACGCTCCGCCGCCGGAGCGTGCCTACGCCGAGCCGGGCGGCAAGGAGCTGCCGCGGGTCGACGGTCATCTCACCAGCGAGCCGGAGCTCGGCCTGCTGGTGCTGGTCGCGGACTGCTACCCGGTCGCGCTCTCCGACGGGCAGCGAGCGGCGATGCTCCACTGCGGCTGGCGCCCGCTCGCCGGCGGCATCGTCGAGAAGGCGGTTGCCGGCTTCGAGGGCACGCCGGCGGCCGCCGTCGGGCCCGGGATCGGCGGCTGCTGCTACGAGGTCGGCACCGAGGTGCTTGCCGCCTTCGCCGGCCTCGACGGGGTGGCACAGGGGCGCATGCTCGACCTTCGCAAGGTGATCTCCGCCAAGCTCCAGGCGGCCGGCGTCGAACGCGTCGAGCACGTGGACCGCTGCACGAGCTGCGAGCCGGCGCGCTATTTCTCTCACCGCCGCGACCGCGGCCTGACCGGAAGGCAGGCGGGCCTGTGCGTGCTGAGCGGCTGAGGGAGAACCTCGAGCGGGTGCGCGAGCGGATCGGCCCGGAGGTGGAGATCCTGGCCGCGATCAAGTACGTGGACGCGGCCGACCTCCCCGCGCTCGCCGAGGCCGGCATCGAGCTCGTGGGGGAGAACAGGGCCCAGGAGCTGCTCGCCAAGCAGGGGCTCCACGGCGAGCTCTTCACCTGGGACTTCATCGGCGCGATCCAGAGCCGCAAGATCAAGGAGATCGCGCCCAACGTGCGCCTCATCCATTCGATCGCCTCGGAGTCGGCGCTGCGCCGGCTCGAGCAGACCCCCGCGCGCGAGGTGCTGATCCAGGTGAACGTTGCCGGCGAGGACTCCAAGGAGGGCGTCGAGCCGTCCGAGCTCGCGCGCTACATCGAGAGCTGTCCGTGCCCGGTGACCGGGCTGATGACGATGCCGCCGTTCACCGAGCGCCCCGAGGACTCCCGGCGCCACTTCGCCAAGCTCGCCGAGCTGGCCGCCGAGCATGGGCTCGAGCGGCTGTCGATGGGCACGACGCAGGACTACGAGGTGGCGGCACAGGAGGGCGCGACCATCGTGCGGCTCGGCAGCGTGCTCTACGACGACGCGTAGCCGACCCGCTCGAAGAAGTCTGCGATCACGCCCGACAGGCGGGCGCCCTGCCAGGCGAGGGGCGAGGAACCCTTGTCCTCGACCGCGAGCTCGGCGCGCGGGAGCTTCGCCACGTACTGCTCCGCCACGCCGAGCGGGTGGAGGCTGTCGGCTTCGTCGCGCGACCCGACGACCAGCACCGGCACGTCAAGCGAGGCCAGCGCCTCCAGGCCCTTCCAGGCGATCGAGCGCGGCACCTCGCGCAGCGCCTGCGCCACCGCCCGCGGGTCCGCATGGCGCTCCATGCGCTGGCGCGTGGCCTCGCGCGCTATCTCGCGCCACTTCTCGGGCAGGTCGCCGGGCTGGGCCACCTCCACGAACGCGTCGACCCCGCCCGCGTCGAGCTCGGAGGCCATCCGCTCCCAGGTGTCGCCGTCCACGTCGCCGGTGCGCGCGTAGCCGGTGTAGGCGGGGGTGATCTGCACGAGCGCCGGCACTCGCTCGGGGTGCTCGAGTGTGAACGCCATCGCGGTGGCGGCGCCCATCGAGCTGCCCACGAGGGCCGCCCGCTCGAGCTCCAAGTGGTCCAGCACCGCCTCGAGGTCGCCCACGAGGTCGGCGTACTCGTACCGGGGCCCGGGGGAAGAGGCGCCGTGGCCGCGAGCGTCGTAGGCGATCAGCCGGTAGCCCTTGCGGATCAGGGCGCGCGACCCCTGGACGACGTTGCGCCGCGTGGCCGACAGCCCGTGCACGAGCACCACGGGGAGGCCCTCGCCGCTGTCCTCGCCGTCGAGCGTGAGGCTGCCCGCGCCGGGTAGCTGGCGCAGTACCTGGAACGTTCTGAGCTCCACTCCTTACACTTACCAGCCCGAAGGAGTTTCCCACTTACGAGCGAACTTCACGGAAGCATGGCGCTACGCGACACATGGCATCGCACGCTCGTCTACTTCGGCCTCGCCGAGGAAGAGGACCCGCGCTACGAGTCGCTCCCCGACCCGGAGCCGGAGCCCGAGGCGGAGATGGAGGGCCGCTACCGCGACCGGCCGAACGTGCGTCGCCTCCAGCGCCGCCGGCGGGACGAATTCGACGACATCTTCGCCGACGAGCCGCGCGGCGGCTCGCGCGAGACGCGCGTGCTGCGCTCGGTGGGCGGCAACGGCCGCAGCACCGGCGACATCCAGGTGCATCTTGTGATCCCGAAGAGCTTCAACGACGCCCAGCAGATCGCCGACCAGTTCAAGGACTCGATTCCGGTGATCCTCAACCTCCAAGGCACCGACACCGACCTCTCCAAGCGCCTGATCGACTTCGCCTCCGGCCTGACCTACGCGCTCGACGGCGGCATGCAGCGCATCGCCGACAAGGTCTTCCTGCTCACACCGCGCAACGTCGAGGTGTCCGCGGAGGAGCGCGCCCGCCTGATCGAGAAGGGCTTCTTCAACCAGTCTTGACCGTTCGTGCCGCACCGCTCGCGACGCTGGCGCTCGTGGCCGCGCTCGTCGTGCCCGCGGCCGCCGTGGCTGAGCCCTTCACGATCGAGGCCAGCGGCAGCAAGAGCGGTAGAGGCGAGGTCAGGGCGATCGGCGACTTCCAACCGGAGCGGAACGCCACCCTCGGCGCCGCGATCGCGGTGTTCGGACCCCCGTCGGTGCTCGCCGAGGGCTCGCAGGGCGTATCCTGCCGCACGCTCTGGCCCGCGATCGGCCTGCGGATCCTGTTCGTGAACCTCGGTGGCGGCAGCGCCTGCGACCCGACTCTCGGCAAGGCCCAGGTGGCGCGCGCCTTCGGCTCGAACTGGCGCACCGGGAAGGGCCTGCGGGTCGGACATCCCCAGCGCCGGCTACGGCGCCTCTACCGCGGCGCCACGCGCCACGGGCGCTCCTGGTGGCTCGCGAGCGGCATCAACGTGTTCGGTGCCGGCAACCCCTATCCGGTGCTGCGGGCGACCATGGCCAACCGGCGGGTGCGCTCCTTCGCGCTTCAGATCGGTGCCGCCGGGGACTGAGCCACCCCCCTTGTAGGCTTCGGCGCCGGAATGAGGCTCGGGTTCATCGGCGCCGGGAACATGGCCTCCGCTCTCGCGCGCGGGATCGGAGAGCCCGCACTCGTGGCCGACGTGGACGGGCACAAGGCGCGCGCGCTGGCCGAGGCGCTCGGAGGCGAGGCGGTGGGCTCGAACGCCGAGCTGGCCGAGCGGGCCGACGCCGTCGTGCTCTGCCACAAGCCGCCGCAGCTCGCCGAGGTGGCTGCCGACGTGGCCGGCCGAGCCGAGGTGGTGGTGTCGATTCTCGCCGCCACCAGCACCGACGCGATCTCGGACGCCTATCCCGGCGCCGCGATCTACCGCTTCATCCCCAACATGCCGGTCGAGGTTCGGCGCGGGGTGCTCTGCTACGTGGGCGGACCGGGGTCCGGCGACGGCCCCGAGGAGGAGATCCTCGCCCTCATGGGGCGCGCCGGCGAGGTTGTGCGGCTGCCCGACGAGCCGCTGATCGAGCCCGCGATGGCGCTCATGAGCTGCGGCCCCGCGTTCATGGCGCTGGTGGCCGAGTCGTTCGCGGAGGCCGGGGCGGCCCACGGGCTCGAGCCCGAGGCGGCGATGCGCATGGTGGTGGAGACCATGGGCGGCACCGCCAGCTGGCTGGCCGACCACGGCTATGACGGGCAGGACCTGCGCGCTCGCGTGGCCACGCCGGGCGGGACCACGGAGAAGGGCCTCATCCGCCTCGAGGAGAGCGGCCTGCGCGAGCTGGCGCGCGCGACGGTGGACGCGGTGGTGGAGGCCACCCGATGAACCTCTGGCTCGCGATCTCGCGCGCCGACGTGGCCGACTACGTGCGCACGCTGGCGCTCGTCTACCTCGTGCTGATCTTCATCCGGATCATCATGAGCTGGATCCCGCGGATGCCGTACAACCGCTATCTGAGCGCGGCGCTCGGCTTCGTGACCGACGTGACCGACCCCTACCTGAACCTGTTCCGCCGGGTCCTGCCGCCGGTGCGACTCGGCCCAGGGGCGCTCGACCTCAGCCCGATCGTCGCCACCTTCGTGCTGCTCATCGTGAGCGGCATCGTGGCGTCCCTGATCGAGGGGTAGCCGGCTATGCGGGGCCCGGCGGCCGCGATCGCGACCGCTGGCCTGGTCGTGGCGCTCGACCAGGCGACCAAGCAGCTGGCCGACGTGAACATCGCCCGCGGAGACGACGTGAGCGTGCTCCCCGGCCTCGGGCTCACGAACACGCGCAACACCGGAGTCGCGTTCGGCGCGTTCGAGGGCGGCGGCGTGCTGGTGGGGATCCTGATCGGCCTCTCGCTCGCGCTGCTCGTGGCCTACTTCCTCGCGCACCGCGACATGCCGTGGCTCTGGCTGCCCGTGGGCTTGCTGCTGGGCGGGGCGCTCGGCAACCTCGCCGACCGCGCCCGCGAGGGGGCCGTGATCGACTTCATCGATCCTGTGGCATGGCCCGCCTTCAACCTGGCCGACACCTCGATCGTGGTGGGGGTGCTGCTGCTGCTCTACGTGGTGGAGGGGAGGCAGAGACGGACGAGCAGCTCCTGACCGCGACGGCGGAGGACGCCGGCCTGCGCCTCGACGCCTACCTGGCCGCCGCCGGCGCGGCGCGCTCGCGCGCGGCGGCCCAGCGGCTTATCGAGTCCGGCCGCGTGACGGTCGACGGCCGCGCGCGGGCGAAGAACCACCGCCTGGCCGAGGGCGAGCGGGTGCGGGTGGCCGCCGAGCCGGACTCGGCCGGCGGCGCCCCGCATCCGGCCGCCGCCGAGCCCGCGGTCGTCTTCGAGGACGAGTACCTGATGGTCGTGGACAAGCCGGCGGGGCTCGTGACCCATCCGGCAGCCGGCCACACCGGGCCCACGCTCGCCGAGCTGCTGGCCGGCCGGGCGGCCGGCGGCGAGCATGCCGAGCGAGCGGGCATCGTCCACAGGCTCGACAAGGACACGTCCGGGCTGCTCGTGGTGGCCCGCTCCGACGAGGCCCACCGCGCGCTCCAGGCGATGATGCGCGCACGCGAGATCCGGCGCGACTACCTCGCGCTCGTGGCCGGCCATCCCGACGCCGAGCGCGGCACCATCGACGCGCCGCTCGGCCGCGACCGCGCGCGGCGCACCGTGATGTCCACCCGCAGCGACCGCACGCGCCGCGCGATCACGCATTTCGAGGTGCTCGAACGGCTCCCGCGCACGACCCTCCTTGCGGTCCGGCTCGAGACCGGGCGCACTCATCAGATCCGCGCTCACCTTGCCGCCATCGGCCATCCCGTTTGCGGAGATCCCCAGTATCGAGGGGCGCGCTGCGGCAGCCGACTTGGCCTTGAACGCCAATTCCTCCACGCGAATCAATTGATGTTTAAGCATCCCTTCACGCGGGAACTCACGCAGTGCGAGTCCAAACCACCCGTCGATCTGCGAGTCGCATTGCACGCAGCTAGACGGGAGCCAGTCTCCGGAGGGCCAGACGGGGGCTGAAATATAGAAACGAGGCGGTCTTCCGACCGCCTCGTTTCGTTCTCGGGGACGGTCGCCGGCAGCTATCCTTCTCCGCCAGTTCAGGACCAACTACCCCGCCGGACCAGGCGGCCGCGGCCCTGCCCGGGAGGACCCCGGGTCCGCAGGCCGGCCGGCGGGCACACCGCAATCACACAAAGGGAGTCTCTTTGGCCACCGAGATCGGCATAAGGGAGCTGCTGGAAGCCGGGGTGCGCTTCGGCCACCAGACGCGCCGCTGGAACCCGAAGATGCGCCGCTTCATCTTCGGCGAGCGGGCCGGCATCCACATCATCGACCTGCAGAAGACGGAGCGGCTGCTGCACGGCGCGCAGGACTTCGCCGGCGACCTCGCAGGGCGCGGCGGCACGGTGCTGTTCGTGGGCACCAAGAAGCAGGCGCGCGACGCCATCAAGGCGGCCGCCGACTCCTGCGGCATGCCGTACATCGACCAGCGCTGGCTCGGTGGCCTGCTCACGAACTTCCAGACCATCTCGAAGCGGATCAAACGGCTGCACGAGCTGCGCGACTGGACCGAGAACGGCACGATGGAGCTGCTCCCGGTGCGCGAGCGGATCGGGGCGATGGCCGAGCGCGACAAGCTCGAGACCAACCTGGGCGGCGTGGCCGACATGCAGCGCCCGCCCGACGCGATGTTCGTGGTCGACCTCAAGACCGAGGCGATCGGCGTGCGCGAGGCCGCGCGCCTCAAGATCCCGATCATCGGCCTGGTGGACACCAACTGCGATCCCGACCCGATCAGCTACGTGATCCCGGGCAACGACGACGCCATCCGCTCGTGCAAGCTCGTGATCGACGGGATCGCGGACGTGGTCCGCGAGCGCGCCCTGCGTTTCCGCGCCGAAGAGGAGGCCGCCCGCCGCGAGCGCGAGGAGGCCGAGCGCCGCGAGGCCGAGGAGCGCGCCCTGCGTGAGGCGGAGGAGCGCGAGCGCCAGGAGGCCGAGGAGCGCGCCCGCCGCGAGGCCGAGGAGGCCGGCTTCTCGCCCGACGAGCCCGCCCAGCCCGTGCCCGAGGGCGCCGCGCCGCGCGAACGCCGCACCTTCGATCCTGACGAGGAGTCCCCGTGAGCGACCCGATCTCTGCGAAGGACGTGAAGACCCTGCGCGACCGCACGGGCGCGGGGATGATGGACTGCAAGGCCGCGCTGCAGGAGGCCGGCGGCGATGTGGAGAAGGCGATCGAGATCCTGCGCGTGAAGGGCCAGGCGTCGGCCGCGAAGCGCGGCGAGCGCGCCGCCACCGAGGGCGTCGTCACGAGCTACATCCACGCCGGGAGCAAGATCGGCGTGCTGGTGGAGGTCGATTGCGAGACCGACTTCGTGGCCCGCACCGAAGGGTTCCAGGACTTCGCACGCGAGGTGGCGATGCACCTGGCGGCGTCGAGGGACGTGCAGTACGTGTCCGAGGACGACGTCGACGAGGCCTGGAAGGAGGCCGAGCTGCGGGTCTACCGCGAGCAGGCGGCCGGCGAGGGCAAGCCCGAGAACGTGCAGGAGAAGATCGTGCAGGGCCGCATGGGCAAGCGGCTCGACGAGGTGGTGCTGCTCAACCAGCGCCACGTGAACGAGGACAAGCACAGCGGCAAGACGCTCGAGGAGATGCGAACCGAGCTCGCGGCCGGCACGGGCGAGAACGTGGTGGTGCGGCGCTTCGCCCGCTTTGTGGTCGGCGAGGAGTGACGGCCTTCAAGCGCATCTTGCTGAAGCTCTCGGGGGAGGCGCTCCTGGGCGACCTCTCCTACGGAGCGGATCCCGAGCGCATCGCCGCGATCGCGGGGCAGGTCCGCGAGGTTCACGCCAAGGGCGTGGAGATCGCGATCGTGGTGGGCGGGGGCAACATCTACCGCGGGCTCTCGGGCGCCGCGGCCGGCATGGACCGCGCCACCGGCGACTACATGGGCATGCTTGCCACGGTGCTGAACGCGCTGGCGCTCCAGGACGCGCTCGAGAAGACCGGCGCCCACACGCGCGTGCAGTCGGCGATCACGATCTCGGAGGTGGCCGAGCCCTACATCAGGCGGCGCGCCATGCGCCACCTCGAGAAGGGCCGGATCGTGATCTTCGCGGCGGGCACCGGCAACCCGTTCTTCACAACCGACACCGCGGCCGCCCTGCGCGCGCTCGAGATCCACGCCGAGACGATCCTGATGGCCAAGAACGGGGTGAAGGGCGTGTACAGCGCGGACCCGCAGACGGACCCGAACGCCCGCTTCATCGAGGAGATCTCCCACGTGGAGGCGATCGAGCAGCGCCTGGGCGTGATGGACTCCACGGCGCTGTCGTTGTGCATGGACAACGGGCTGCCCATCCACGTGTTCAACATGGACGACGAGCGCAACATCGACCGGATAGTGTCCGGCGAGCGTGTTGGGACCGTTGTGAGGAGCGGATGAGCGACGACCTGCTGAAGGACTTCCTCGACGAGGCGAAGGCCCGCATGTTGAGGTCCGTGGAGGCCACCAAGAACGAGTTCGCGACCGTGCGCACCGGGCGCGCGTCGCCGCACCTGCTCGACCGGATCGAGGTGGACTACTACGGCGCGCGCACGCCGCTGCGCCAGCTCGCCCAGGTCTCGGCCAGCGAGGCGAGGCTGCTCACCATCACCCCGTACGACAAGAACTCGATCAAGTCGATCGAGAAGTCGATCCTCGAGTCGGATGTGGGCCTCACGCCGTCGAACGACGGTCAGCTGATCCGCCTTCAGATCCCCGAGCTCACCGAGGAGCGTCGCCGGGAGCTCGTGAAGGTGGTCCACGGGATCGCGGAGCAGGGCAGGGTCGGCGTGCGCAACGTGCGCCGCGAGGTGATGCACGACCTGCGCGAGCTCAAGAGCGAGGGCGAGGTGGGCTCCGACGACGAGCACCGCGCCGAGGACGCTCTCCAGAAGCTCACCGACAAGCACGTCGGCGAGATCGACACGGCCCTCGCGGGCAAGGAAGAAGAGATCCTCGAGGTGTGAGCGTCCTCGCCGACGCGCCGCGCCACGTCGCGATCATCACCGACGGGAACGGTCGCTGGGCCAGGGCGCGCGGCCTGCCGGTGCTGGCGGGCCACGAGGCGGGCGCCGACGTTGTGAAGGCGCGGCTGCGCGACGCGGTCGAGCTCGGGGTGCGCGAGCTCACGGTCTACTCGTTCTCCACCGAGAACTGGTCGCGCTCGCCGGCGGAGGTCAACGGCCTGATGGCGATGTTCGCCGAGCGGATCGACCGCGAGACGCCCGAGCTCGACGCCGAGGGCGTCCGCATGCGCTTCATCGGCCGCCGCGGGGGGCTCGACGCCGAGCTGGTGCGCCGCATCGAGTGGGCCGAGCGAACGACGGCCTCGAACTCCCGCATCACGCTCTTCGTGGCCTTCAACTATGGCGGCAGGGCGGAGATCGTGGACGCGGCGCGAACCTTCACAGGTGGGACGGAAGAGGACTTCCGCCGCCATCTCTACGCACCCGACATGCACGATCCCGACCTCCTGATCCGGACCAGCGGCGAGCTGCGCATCTCGAACTACCTGCTCTGGCAGGCGGCCTACTCGGAGTTCGTCTTCCGCGACGAGCTGTGGCCGGACTTCACGCGCGAGGCCTTCGAGGAATCGCTCGCGGAATACGCGGCGCGCCGGCGCCGCTTCGGAGGACGGTAGGCAGGTGGAGGGCCGCGCGAGAGCGCCGAGGGGCGCCTCGGACCTGGCCGCGCGGGTGATCGTGGCGATCCCGGCGGCCGTCTTCGCGGTCGTGATCGTGACCCAGGGTGGAGAGGTGTTCGCGGGCGCGCTGCTCGTGCTCGGCGTGATCGCCCTCGGCGAGCTCTACGGGCTGATGGGGCGCGTGCAGCCCGCCTCTCTGGCGGGCTTCGTCACGTTCGCCGGGATGCTCGCCGCGGCGCTCTACGGCGAGCCCAAGCAGGTGGTGATGGTGCTGGTGGCGGGCTTTCCGGTGACCTTCCTGCTCGCGCTCGGCCGGCCGCGCCGCGAGCACGTGTCGTGGGCGATCGCCGCCACGATGTTCGGCGTCCTCTGGATCGGCCTCGCGATGGTGCACGCGATCTGGCTGCGCGAGCTGCCGGAGGGCGACGGCCTGCTGATCGACGTGCTGGTGGCGACCTTCCTCGGCGACAGCTTCGCCTACTTCGGCGGGCGCTTCTACGGCCGCACGCCACTGGCGCCGCGGATCTCGCCCAACAAGACGCTCGAGGGCCTCGTGGCGGGCTTCGCCGGCGCCACGCTCACGTTCTGGTGTGCCGGCCTCTACCAGGACTGGCTCTCGGGGCCGGACGCGCTCCTGCTCGGCGCGGTGGTCGCGCTGGCGGCGCCCGTGGGGGACCTGTTCGAGTCGATGATCAAGCGCGATCTCGAGGTGAAGGACACCGGCCGCCTGTTCGGGGCGCACGGTGGGGTGCTCGACCGCCTGGATGCGGTGATGTTCACGGTGCCCGCCGTCTACTACGCGGCCGTCGCGCTCGGCTACGGCTGACCCTCAAGCGATCCTCCATGCGGCCGATGAAGAGCATGTGGAGCCCGCCAGGGCATTCCCTCCTGCGCCACGGCCGCGCCCCCGGGCGGGCGGGGTGACCCGCGCCGCACGCCCGACCGGCTCGGAGCGCGAGGCGCTCCTGCGCGTAGCCGCCGCGGCGGCCGGTGCGCACGACCTCGCTCAGGTGGTGGAGCTCGCCGCCGAGGAGGCGCGGCAGGCTGTGGGCGCGGCCTCCCTGTCGGTCAGCCGCTGGGAGCGTGACACCGGCACGCTGCGAGTGCTCGTGAACGTGGGCGAGCTGGGGCCGGGGGAGGAGCGCAACCCCACCGACGAGCGCTATCCGCTCGAGGCCGACCGCGCGGCCGCGACCCTGCTCTCCGAGGGCATCGCCTATTTCAACGCGATCGATTCGCCCGGGGTGGACCCTTGGTCCGCCGGCCGGCTGGTGCGGCTCGGCAAGGAGTCCGAGGTGGGCGTGCCGATCGTGGTCGAGGGCGACGCCTGGGGCGAGGTCTACGCCACCACCGCGACCGGCCAGCCGCGCTTCTCCGGCACAGACGTGCGCTTCCTCGAGGCCGTGGCGGGGCAGATCGCCGTCGCGATCGGCCGGGCGGAGCTGTTCTCGCGCGTCTCACGGCTCGCGTACGAGGATCCGCTCACCGGCCTCGCAAACCGGCGCGCCATCGAGGAGCGCCTGACGCGCGCCGCCGCCCGCGTCGACGAGCGCGGCGGCTCGCTCGCCGTGCTCCTGTGCGACCTCGACGAGCTCAAGGTGATCAACGACGAGCACGGCCACGACGCCGGCGACCGCGCGCTCCAGCGCGTGGGGGAGGCGCTGGTTGGCGCGGCGGCCGCACGCCCCGGCTGCCTCGTGGGCCGGCTCGCCGGCGACGAGTTCTGCGTGGTGGTCGAGGATGCGGGCATCGAGGCCGCCCGGGCGCTGGCTTCGGCCGCCCTGGAGTCGCTCGCGGCGAGCGCCGGCGGCGCGGAGCGGATCCTGATCTCGTGCGGGGCGGCCGCGCTGGGCGCCGGCGTGAGGAGCCCAACCCAGCTGCTGCGTGCCGCCGACGCCGCGCTCTACCGGGCCAAGCGCCGCGGCGGCGGGCAGGTGGTGAGCGCGGGCGGCACCTCGCGTGAGCCGCGCCCCTCGGGCGACCGCCGGGCCGTACGCCGCACCGCCGAGGAGCGGCTGCGCGACACGGTGCACGACCTGATTGCAGCCTTCGAGGGGCCGCTGTCCTCGGCGGGTGCGTTGGAGCGCGTCGAAGCCGTGGCGATCGGGCTCGCCGAGACCTTCAACGCCGCCGCCTGGGCGGTGTCGTTCGTGCCGGTGCCGGGCGAGATGATCCAGACCGTCTCGCTGGCCGACGGTCGCGACCGCCGTGTGCGCGGGCTGCGGCTCGAGGTCGACAACGACGTCTACCTCGTGGACGAGTACCCCGCCACGGCGCGGCTGATCGCGGCGGGCGCGGGCTCGTTCGTGGTGCACGAGGACGACCCGAAGGCCGACCCCGCCGAGCGCGAGATCCTGCGTCGTGAGAACCGCACGGCGGTGCTGGTCGCCACGGCGGCCGACCACGACGGCACCTGGCTGCTCGAGATCTACGCCGACGGGCGCTCGGGCACGCTCGAGGACGGCCGCCTCGATGCCGGGTTGCTGGTGCGCGCAGCCATCCCGCCGCGGCCGGCCAGAAGCGGCGGGCGCGCCGTGCTCGAGCGCCGAACGCGCCAGCTCGGCCTGATACGCGCCGTGGGGGAGCGCCTCGCCCACAGCCCCGGTGGGCTGCCGGCCTTGGACGTGGCCGTCGACGAGCTCCACGGCGCGTTCGGCGGCCTCGGCGCGGTAGCGGTGCGAATCCGCGAGGACACCACCGTGGTCGAGGCCGGTGCCGGAATCTTCGCCCGCGACGAGGTGCGCGGTTTCTCGGCGCCCGCCGGTCGCGGCCTGCTCGGACGCTGCCTGCGCGACGGGGTGCCGCTGCTGGCCGGCGACGTGCGCCTCGAGCCGGACTACATCGTGACCCCGGTCTCGGCCGATACCCGCTCGGAGCTCGACGTGCCGATCCGGGTGCGGGGCGAGAGCTGGGGGGCGCTCAGCGTGCAGTCCCCGCACGTCGACGCCTTCGACGAGGAGGACGTGCGGCTCGTGGCCGCCGTGGCGGATCTTCTCGGGCTGGCGTTGCGGACCGCTCCCTAGACTCGGTCGGATGCGCAGGGTCCTGATAGTCGGCTCCACCGGCTCGATCGGCACGCAGGCGCTCGACGTGGTCGAGCGCAGCGGCGAGCTCGAGGTCGTGGGCCTCGCGGCTTCGGCGAGCTGGGAGCTGCTGCTCGACCAGGCACGCGCGCACGGCGTGGAAAGGGTCGCGCTCGCCGACCTCGACGCCGCGGCCATGGCGTCAGAGCACCGGCGCGGGGTGGAGGTGCTCGCCGGCCCTGAGGGGCTCGTGGAGCTCATCACCGAGACCGACTGCGACCTCGTGCTGAACGCGCTCGTGGGCTCGGCCGGCCTGGGCCCAACGGTGGCCGCGCTCGGCGAGGGGATCGATCTCGCGCTCGCGAACAAGGAGAGCCTCGTGGTCGGCGGCGAGCTGGTGACCGCCCTCGCCGAGGGCACCGGCGCGCAGCTGATCCCGGTGGACTCCGAGCACTCCGCCCTTCACCAGCTCATTGCCGGCGAGCGGCCGGGCACCGTCGACCGGCTCGTTCTCACCGCCAGCGGCGGTCCCTTCCGCGGTCGCACCGACCTCGAGGACGTGACCCGCGAGCAGGCGCTCGCCCATCCCACCTGGGACATGGGCGGCAAGATCACGATCGACTCGGCCACCCTGATGAACAAGGGACTCGAGCTGATCGAGGCCCATCACCTGTTCTCCGTGCCCTACGAGCGCCTCGACGTGGTGGTCCACCCGCAGTCGATCGTGCACGCCCTGGTGCATCTGAACGACGGAGCCTCGCTCGCCCATCTCGGCTACCCCGACATGCGGGTGCCGATCTCCTACGCCCTGCACTATCCGGAGCGCGCCGACGTGCCGGTGCGCACGCTCGACCTCGTCGAGCTCGGCCAGCTGACCTTCGAGGCCCCGGACTCGGACACGTTCGCCTGCCTGCGGCTCGCCCGGGAGGCCGCCGAGGCCGGCGGCACCGCGCCCTGCGTGCTGAACGCCGCCAACGAGGTGGCCGTGCACGCCTTCCTACGCGGCGAGCTGTCGTTCAGCGGCATCGCTCGCGTGATCGAGTCGACGCTGGCCGAGCTGCCCGCGCGCCCGGTGAGGCACTTCAGCGACCTGTACGAGGCGGACGCGGAGGCACGCGAGGTGGCGCGAGGGGCAGCGGTCGTGGGCGTCGGGCCGAGGCAGCCGGCTCGGCGGGCTGCGGAGGATTCCATTTCACCATGAGCTGGGTCCTCGCCTTCGTCGGCTTCGCGCTGCTCGTGATCCTCCACGAGCTCGGGCACTTCTGGGCGGCCAAGAGCGTGGGCATGCGCGTGGAGAAGTTCTCGCTCTTCTTCCCGCCCACGCTGTTCAGCAAGAAGCGCGGCGAGACCGAGTACGCGATCGGCGCGATCCCGGCGGGCGGCTACGTGAAGATCAGCGGCATGAACCCGGACGAGGACCTCCCCGACGAGGTCCGGACCCGGGCCTACTACTCGCAGCCGGTCTGGAAGCGCATCGTGGTGATCGCCGCCGGCCCCGCGATGAACTTGATCCTCGCGTTCGTGCTCATGTTCGTGTTCTTCGCGCTCATCGGGGCGGAGACCGGCACCAGCAAGGTCGGGGTGATGGAGACGAACTACCCGGCCGCCAAGGTGCTCGAGTCGGGCGACCGCGTGGTGGCGGTGGACGGCAAGCGCGGAGGGCCCGCCGTCTTCGCGAAGCAGATCGCCACCCACAAGTGCCCCGGCGACGCCCGGACCGAGGGATGCAAGGCCGCCCAGCCCGTGCAGCTCACGGTGGTGCGCGACGGGCGCCAGCGGACGTTCGAGATCACCCCGATCTACGATCCCGCGGCGCCGAACGGCGACGGTGAGGACCCCGGGCGCTCGCGACTGGGCTTCTCGTATCAGGCGGGGCCCCGCGAGACTCTGCCCTTCGCCGAGTCACTCGACGTGACGGCGGACAGGTTCTGGTACATCACGAAGACCACGCTCACCCTCCCCGCGCGGCTGCTCGACACGGAGAAGCGCAAGGAGATCTCGGGCGTGGTCGGCTCGTACGAGACCACGCGCCAGACGATCCTCTACGACCTCGCCCAGGTGGTGGGAATCCTCGCGATCATCTCGCTCTCGCTGGCGATCGTGAACCTGTTCCCGTTCCTGCCGCTCGACGGCGGGCACATCTTCTGGGCGATCGTCGAGAAGGTCCGCGGCCGGCCCGTCGCCTTCAGCGTGATGGAGCGGGCAGGGGTGGTGGGCTTCATGCTCGTGATCCTGATCTTCCTGGTCGGGCTCACGAACGACATCGACAGGCTGAGCGGCGAGGGGTTCCAGGTCCGGTAGTGCCCGGCGAAAGGTGTGCGCGCTGCGTTAGCGTGCGCACATGAGCACGATCACCGAGCGCCGGACCGAGCGTCCGGCTGGGCTCGACGCCAGGACGCTCGCCGAGGCCTTCCAGCTCACGGCCGCGGCCACCCCGGAGCGATGCGCCATCCGCACGAAGGAGGACGCCTTCTCGATCACCTGGGGGGAGTACGCCGACAGGGTGCGGAGCACCGCCGCGGGGCTCGCCGGCCTCGGTCTCGAGCGCGGCCAGTGCATGGGCCTCATGCTCACGAACCGCCCGGAGTTCCACTGGTTCGATGCTGCCGCGCTGCACCTCGGCGCCACGCCGTTCTCGGTCTACAACACCTACTCGCCCGAGCAGATCCGCTATCAGGTGGAGGACGCCGAGGCGCGCATCCTCGTGACCGAGAAGGCGTTCGCCGACCGAGTCCGCGACATCCCCGGCGTGGAGCACCTGATCGTGGTGGACGAGGACGGCGACGTGTCGCGCCACGCCGAGCCGGACTTCGACTTCGAGGCCGCCTGGCGCGCGGTCGAGCCCGACGACGTGCTCACACTGATCTACACGTCGGGAACCACCGGCCCGCCCAAGGGCGTGCAGCTCACGCACGCCAATCAGCTCGCGGCGGTGCGGGGCTTCGACCAGGTGATCGCCTTCCCGACCGACGGCCGCGTGGTCTCGTGGCTCCCGATGGCCCACATCGCCGAGCGCGCCTGCAGCCACTACCTGCCGATCATGCTCGGCTTCACCGCCACCTGCTGCCCCGATCCGCGCCAGGTGGTGGCCTACCTGCCCGAGGTGCGCCCCACCTGGTTCTTCGCCGTGCCGCGCATCTGGGAGAAGCTGAAGGCCGCGATGGAGGCCGGCATGGCGGCCGAGCAGGACGAGCAGAGGCGGGAGGCCACGCGCTGGGCGCTCGATGTGGGGATGAGGAAGGTGCGGGCGGAGCAGGCGGGAGAGGAGATCCCCGAGGAGCTTGCGCAGGAGCACGCCAGGGCGGACGAGCTCGTGTTCTCGAAGATCCGCGGCATGCTCGGGCTCGACGCGGTCGAGTCGGTGAACGTGGGCGCCGCGCCCACCCCGCCCGAGGTGATCGAGTTCTTCCACGCGGTCGGAATCCCCCTGGCGGAGCTCTGGGGCATGTCCGAGACCTGCGGCTACGGCGCCTGCAACCCTCCGGGGCGGATCAAGATCGGCACAGTCGGGCCGGTGGCGCCCGGCGCCGAGATCGAGCTGGCCGAGGACGGCGAGGTGCTGATCCGCGGGCCGGTCGTGATGAGCGGCTACCGCAACCAGCCCGACAGGACGAGCGAGACGATCGACGACGACGGCTGGCTCCACACGGGTGACGTCGGGGAGTTCGACGAGGACGGCTACCTGAAGATCGTCGACCGCAAGAAGGAGCTCATCATCAGCGCGGGCGGCAAGAACATGTCGCCGGCGAACATCGAGGCCAAGGTCAAGGCCTCGAGCCCTCTGATCGGCCAGGCGATCGCGATCGGCGACGCGAAGCCCTACAACGTCGCCCTCATCACCCTGGACCCGGACGTAGCGCCCGGCTTCATCGAGCAGAACGGCCGCGAGGCGGCCGAGGCGGAGGTGCAGCGCGGGGTGGACGCCGCCAACGAGCAGCTGGGCCGCGTCGAGCAGATCAAGCGGTTCACGCTGCTCGACGAGGAGTGGCTGCCGGGCGGGGACGAGCTCACGCCCACCATGAAGCTGAAGCGCAAGCCGATCCACCAGAAGTACGCCGCGGAGATCGAGAAGCTCTACTCGGCGTAGCCCCACGGGGGGGGAAACGTGGGGATCGTCCTGCTTAGGGCACCAAATGCGTGCCTCTCGCGACCACGGGACGGTGAGCCGGGTCGAGCTTCTGGCAGCCGGTGTGTCGCGACGGCAGATCGCGGGCCGGCTCGGCTCTGAGCTCCTGGTTGCCGCCCATCCGGGCGTCTACCACGTCGGCTTCAAGCCTCGTACCGTCGAGTCGCGGTATATGGCAGCGGTGAAGGCGTGCGGGCCGGAAGCGGTCCTGAGCGGGCTGGCCGCCGCCTGGCTGTGGGAGCTCCTTCCATGCTGGTGGGATCCGCCGCGAGCGCGAAGCGCGCGCACGAGGTGACGAGTTCCGCCGTCACACCTGGCTCGACGTGGTCGAGGAGCCCATTCCGACCGTCGTGGACCTGAAGCAGCTGCTCGGCGCCTGACCGGCCCACTACCATCGATAGGCAGTGGCCTCGAAACGCCAGATAGACGTCGGCGGCGTCAAGATCGGGGGCGGCGCCCCCGTCGCCGTCCAGTCGATGACCAAGACGGAGACCGCGGACTTCGACGCCACCATGCGCCAGATACGCGCAATCGCCGACGAGGGCGGCGACCTGGTGCGCTGCGCGGTCCCGCGCGACGAGGACGTGCGCGCGCTTGCCAGGATCGTCAAGGAGTCGCCGATCCCGGTGATCGCGGACATCCACTTCAACCACACGCTCGCGCTCAAGGCGATCGACGCCGGCGCGCACTGCATCCGCATCAACCCGGGCAACATCGGCGGCCACGACAAGGCCGGCGAGGTGGTCGAGAAGGCGCGCGCGGCGGGTGTGCCGATGCGGATCGGGGTCAACTCCGGCTCGCTCCCCAAGCACCTCCACGCGCTCGAGAAGGAGAACCCGGTCGAGGCGCTCGTGGAGGCCGCGGTCGAGCACGTCGGCCTGATGGAACGGCTCGGCTACGAGGACTTCAAGGTCTCGATCAAGTCGACGAACGTGCCCAACACCATCGCGTCGAACCGGCTGCTCGCGGCCAAGATCGACAATCCGCTTCACCTCGGCATCACCGAGGCCGGCACCAAGTGGTCCGGGTCGCTCAAGTCGGCCGTCGGGCTCGGCACGCTGCTGGCCGACGGGATCGGGGACACCATCCGCATCTCGCTCTCCACCTTCCACGCCGAGGAGGAGGTAAAGGTCGCCTGGGAGATCCTGAAGGCGCTCAAGCTGCGGGAGCGCGGCCCGGTGCTGATCGCCTGCCCGACCTGCGGGCGGCTCCAGTTCGACATGGACACCGTGGTGGCCGAGATCGAGGAGCGCCTGCGCGGCTACGACGACCCCATCGAGGTGGCCGTGCTCGGCTGCGCCGTGAACGGGATCGGGGAGGCGTCGAACGCCGACTTCGGGATCACCGGCGCAAAGAACGAGGGGCTGATCTTCGCCCACGGCAAGCCGCTCAAGAAGGTCCCGCAGGACGACCTCGTGGACGCGCTGTTCCTCGAGATCGACAAGTCGATCGACCGCGGCGCAGTGGAGGTCGACGAGCAGAAGGCCGCCGAGGGCGCCGCCTGGCTCTCGAAGATCGAGGAGGAGAACGCCGGGGAGCTCACGCCGGAGCGGATCGCGGCGATGGAGGCCGCCGCCTCGAGCGGGGACGCCCTCGGGGACGGTGAGGCGCTGCCGATGGCCGGCGCGAACGGGCCCAAGCGCATCCGGCTCGACGAGGACGCCTCGCCCACCGCGGGCCGCCGCTTCACCCGCGCCTAGGCATCCGCCCGTCAGTCGTCGAGCAGGCTGCGGCGCACGGCGATGGCGATCGCCTGGCCGCGGGTGCGGGCGTCCAGCTTGGTCTTGGCGTGCTCCACGTGGGTGCGCACGGTGGCCGGGGAGATGCGCAGCCGGGCGGCGATCTCGGAGCCGTTCAGGCCCGAGGCGAGCAGGGACAAGACCTCGCGCTCGCGCGGGGACAGGACCCGCGCGGCGTCGATACGAGGCTCCGCGATGCCGGCCTGCCGGGCCATCTGAATCGATGGTGACCCTCTCGCGACGAAAGTCAAGCCACCTTTAGACTCGCCTCCGGTGACGCGGCTCTCACGCTACTTCCTGCCCACCGTGAAGGAGGCTCCGGCGGACGCCGAGGCGGTCTCGCACAGGCTCTCGGTGCGCGCCGGCCTGGCCCGGCAGCTGGGCGCCGGGCTCTGGACGCTACTGCCCGCCGGCTGGCGCGCTCACCGCAAGGTCGAGCAGATCGTGCGCGAGGAGCTCGACCGCATCGGCGGCCTCGAGATGCTGATGCCGGTGCTCCAGCCGGCCGAGCTGTGGAAGCGGAGCGGCCGCTACGACATCGACGAGGTGTTCAAGCTCAAGGACCGGCGCGGCGCCGAGCTGGTGCTCGCGATGACCCACGAGGAGAACCTCACCTTCCACGTGTCGCGCGACGTGCGCTCCTACCGCGACCTGCCCAAGCTGCTCTACCACTTCCAGACGAAGGAGCGCGACGAGCCGCGGCCGCGCGCGGGCCTCTTGCGCACGCGCGAGTTCATCATGAAGGACGCCTACTCGTTCGATCGCGACGCCGAGGGGCTCGACGCGTCCTACCGCCTCTGCATCACGGCCTACGACCGCATCTTCGACCGGGCCGGGCTCGAGTGGTACAGCGTGGAGTCGGACGTGGGCGCGATGGGCGGTATCGGCGCCCACGAGTACATGGCGCCCTGCGCGGCCGGGGAGAACGAGGTGGCGCTCTCCGACGCCGGCTACGCCGCGAACGTGGAGGTTGCGAGCGCCACCCCCGCGCGCGTGGACGGGCTGCCGGAGGCGGACGGCGCGCCGCGGCGCTCGGAGACCCCGGGCGCCACGACCGTCGAGGCCGTGGCCACGATGCTGGGCGTGCCCGAGGGCGCGCTGATCAAGGCGATGCCGGTGGTGGTCGAGGACCGCGGACCGGTGCTGGCGCTCGTGCGCGGGGACCATCGCCTCAACGAGATCAAGCTCCACAACGCCCTCGGCGCTCCGTTCCGGCCGGCCGAGCCCGAGGAGGTGCGGCGCGAGTTCGGCGCCGAGCCGGGCTTCATCGGCCCGGTGGGCAGCCCGGTGGAGGTGGTGGCCGACGAGGCGCTGCGCGGGCTCCACGGGCTCGTGACGGGCGGCAACGAGACCGACGTCCATCTCACCGGCGTCGAGCCGGGCCGCGACTTCGAGCCCGGCTGGGTGGACATCCGGCGCGTGGAGGTGGGCGACCTCTGCCCCGACGGGCGCCCGATCCGCATCGAGCGGGCGATCGAGGTGGGCAACATCTTCAAGCTCGGCACCCGCTACTCGGAGCCGCTCGGTGCGCGCTATCTCGACGAGGACGGCAGGGAGCAGCCGATCTGGATGGGCTCCTACGGCATCGGGCCGGCGCGCATCATGGCGGCGGCGATCGAGCAGTACGCCGACGAACAGGGCATCTCGTGGCCGCGCGCGATCGCGCCCTTCGACGTGGAGCTCGTGACGCTCGGCAAGGAGGGCGAGGAGGCGCGTGCGGTGGCGGACCGGCTCTACGGGGAGCTGCTCGACGCCGGGCTCGACACGCTCTACGACGACCGCGTGGCGAGCGCCGGAGAGAAGTTCGCCGACGCCGAGCTGCTCGGCTGCCCGCTGCGCGTGACGGTGGGCAAGAGGGGCGTCGAGGCGGGTGAGCTCGAGGCGCAGGTACGCCGCGGGCAGGAGAAGCGTGCGCTTCCGCTCGACGGGGCGGCCGCTGCGGTGCAGGAGCTTTGGCGAAGCCTCCCGTAGGAGGCGACGCCCGGTCGTCGCCGGGCGATCGCCGTCAGCTCACCTTCAAGCGTCTGGTGGGGCTCGACCGCTCAGGCGGGCCCCCGGAGGGCACGCGGCGCGGCGAGGCACTCCATCCCTGGACGATTCCCAACGCGATCGGCTTCGCGCGGCTCGCTCTCATACCGGTCTTCCTGGTGGTGGCCTTCCAGTCGGGCGACGGCCGCTCCTGGCTCGCCTGCGCGCTGTTCGCATTCATCGCCGGAACCGACTACCTGGACGGCATGGTGGCCCGAATCACCGGGCAGTACAGCCGCCTCGGGGCGCTCCTCGACCCGCTGACCGACCGGCTGCTGGTGCTATCGGGCGTGATCGTGGCGTGGCACTTCGAGCTGCTGCCCCGCTGGGCCCTCGCCCTGCTGGCCGCGCGGGAGGCGTTCATGCTCGTGCTCACCCAGGTCGCGCTGCGACGGGGCATCGACTTGAACGTGAACATGGTCGGGCGCTGGGCGGTTTGGCCCGTGATGGCCGCCCTCGGCCTGGCGCTCGTGTGGGACAGCTGGGTGCCGGAGGCGCTCCTCTACCTCGGCATCGTCCTCACCCTTGCGGCCACCGCGCTGTATCTGCAAGATGGGGTGCGGGCCCTGCGAGAAGGCTCAACCTCTACTTGAGGACTCGCTATAGTCGCTCGGCCTCACTCACTCGCGAAAGGACCGCATTGGACACGTTTCCTGATCTCGGCGCACTCTCCGACCAGGAGCTGAAGGACCTCATCCAGCAGCTCACGGAGGAGGAGCAGGAGGTGTCGTACCGGCGCCGGATCCTCCACGGCAAGATCGACATCCTGCGAGCCGAGCTCGTGAACCGGCTGCGCAAGAAGCACGAGGAGGGCGAGACGGTGATCTCAGGCGCCGACGTGCAGCAGCTCACGGACATCCTGTCGGGCAAGGGCATCCCCGCGGACGGCGACGCCGAGTAGGAGACCGTCGTGCACTGTCCCGAGTGCGGGTTCGTCAACGCCGAGGGGGCGAACTACTGCCAGAAGTGCGGCGCCTTCCTGGGCGAGCCCACCACCGAGACCGGCGCTGGCGACACCACCGAGGTCTACCAGGTGGACGAAACCGGGGAGATCCGCCCGGTCGACATCGAGGAGGTCATACACGAGGGGGCCACGCTCGTCATCCGCTCGGGCGGCGGGCGCTCCGGTGAGGCCTTCAACCTCGGCGGCGAGCGGCTCACGATCGGGCGCAGCCCGGACGCCGAGATCTTCCTCGACGACGTGACCGTCTCGCGCAACCACGCGCTGCTCGTGCGGCGCCGGGACGGGCTCTACATCGACGATCTGGGCTCGCTGAACGGAACGTACGTGAACCGGCGCCGGATCGAGTCGCACCGGCTCCAGAACGGGGACGAGCTGCAGGTGGGCAAGTACAAGCTGACCTACCTGGACGAGCGGTGAGCGCCGAGGTCGACGAGGGAGCGCCTCCGCGCAAGGACAAGGCGCTCACGATCGGCGGCGTGTGCAAGCAGCTCGAGCGCGAGTTCCCCGACATCTCGATCTCGAAGATCCGCTACCTCGAGGACCAGAAGCTGCTGGCGCCGCGGCGCACGCCCGGCGGGTACCGGCTCTACGCGCCGGCGGACGTGGACCGCCTGCGCACCATCCTGCGCCTCCAGCGCGACGAGTTCCTGCCGCTTCGGGTGATCCGCCAGGAGCTGGCCGCCGGCCGGGCGGACGCCGAGCCCGCGGCCGACAAGCCCGCCACGCCCGACTCGCGGGCGCTCCGCCGCTCGACGTTCGCGCTGCGCGGCCCTGGCTCCCTCTACGGCCTCGAGGACGTTCTCGATGACACGGGCGCCGACCGCGCGCTCGTCAAGGAGCTCGAGGACTTCGGCGTGATCAAGGGCGAGCGCCACGACGGCGAGACGATGTACGACGACACCGAGCGTGAGATCGTGCGCGCGGTCACCGAGCTGAAGCGCTTCGGCGTGGGCGGGCGAAACCTGCGCGTCTTCCGCACCTCGGCGGACCGCGAGGCTGCGCTGCTCGAGCAGATCCTCGCGCCGGCGCTGCGCTCGCGCAATCCGGAAAGGCGCAAAGAGGCGGTGGAGGCGCTCGAGAACCTGGCGGCGATCGCGTCGCACCTGAAGCACCTGCTCTTGATCAGGGACCTGCGCAAACTCGCTCGCTGACCCTGGCCCGCCGTGCGCCTCCAGGACCACATACAGGACATCCCGGACTTTCCCAAGCCCGGGATCGTCTTCAAGGACATCACGCCGGTCTTCCTCTCAGCCGACGCTCTCCGGTTCGCCATCGACGAGCTGGCGGGCTACGCGAGCGCCCGCTCGGTCGACTACGTGGTGTCCGCGGAGGCGCGCGGCTTCGTGCTCGGGGCGGCCGTGGCGGCGGCGGCCGGCGCCGGCTTCGTGCTCGCGCGCAAGCCCGGCAAGCTGCCGCGCGCGGTCTCGGCGGTCGAGTACGAGCTCGAGTACGGCGTCGACAGCCTCGAGATGCATGCCGACGCGATCGCCGGCGGGGCACGCGTGCTGGTGCACGACGACCTGCTGGCCACCGGCGGCACCGCGGGCGCGCTGTGCGACCTCGTGGAGGGCGCGGGCGGCTTGGTGGCGGGCTGCGCCTTCGTGATCGAGCTCGCCTTTCTCGGCGGGCGCGAGCGGCTCTCCTCCTACGACGTGCACTCGCTCGTGGTGTACGAGTCCGAGTGATCGTGCGGCGCGAGGCCACGCTGCCGGCGGCGCCGGACGAGGTCTGGCGGCTCGTTTCCGACCCCGCCAGGCTGCCCGCCTGGTGGCCGGGCGTCGTGCGCGTGGAGGACGCGAGCGCCGACGCCTGGACGACGGTGTTCAGCTCGCCCAAGGGCAAACCGGTGCGCGCCGACTACACGCTCGTGGAGGTCACGCCCGGGCGGGTCGTGTGGCGCCAGGAGGTAGAGGAGTCACCGTTCGAGCGCATCCTCGCTTCCGCCCTCACGACAATCGTGGTGGGCGAGGCCGACGGCGGCAGCCGCGTGGCGATCGAGCTCGACCAGCGCCCGCGGGGCTGGGCGCGCTTCGCGCCCTTCCAGTTCCGCGCGGCCGGCGTGCGCCAGGTGCAGGGCGCCCTCGACGGCCTCGCCGAGCTGCTCGGCCCGGGGGAGGCCCGCTGATGCGCTGGTGGGGCTGGGGCGAGGACCGGGAGGAGGCGCCACTGCCGGAAGCCGCCGAGGCGCTCCTGCGCGACGAGCTCGGCGTCGACCCGTCCGCGCGCTCGCCGCATGTGTCGATCGAGCAGGTCGGGCTGCCCGAGAGCGGTCTCTCGCAGGAGCTCGGCGGACGCCTCGCGGCCGCCGCCGGCAGCGCCGACGCATTCGACGACTCACGGGAGGCCCGCATCGCGCACGCCGCGGGGCGCTCGTACCCGGACCTGGTGCGCCTGCGCGCCGGCGATGGCTCAGGAGCGCCGGACGCGGTGCTGCGGCCGCGGTCGAGCGACCGCATCGCCCCGCTGCTCGCGGCCTGCGCCGACGCCGGGGTGGCGGTCGTGCCGTTCGGCGGCGGCACCAGCGTGGTGGGCGGCGTGGCCACGGTTCGCGACGGGTTCGCGGCGGCGGTCTCGCTCGATCTCACGGGCCTCGACCGGGTCGTGGCGATCGACCGCACGTCGCTGACCGCCACGCTCGAGGCGGGGCTGCTGGGGCCGGAGGCCGAGCGTCGGCTGGGCGCGGAGGGCCTCACCCTCGGGCACTTCCCGCAGTCGTTCGAGTACTCCACCGTGGGGGGCTGGGTGGCCACCCGCTCCGCCGGCCAGGCCTCGACCGGCTACGGGCGAATCGACGAGCTGGTGGAGGGCGTGCGGCTCGTGGCGCCCGCCGGCGAGCTCGGCACCCGGGCGCTGCCGGCCACGGCCGCCGGCCCGGACCTGCGCGAGCTCGTGGTTGGCTCGGAGGGCGTGCTGGGTGTGATCTGCGAGGCCACGCTGCGCGTGCGCCCGGCGCCCGAGGCGCGCCGCTACGAGGGCTGGTCCTTCCGCAGCTTCGCGGAGGGCCGCGACGCGCTCCGCCAGATGGCCCAGGCCGACGCCTGCGCCGACGTGGCGCGTCTCTCGGACGAGCCCGCCACGCGCCTGACGCTGGCGTTCGGCACCGGCACCGGCGGCAGGCGCGAGCAGCTCGCCAGGCGCTACCTGCGCATGCGCGGGCACGAGGGCGGCTGCCTGGCGATCATGGGCTTCGAGGGTGGGGAGGACGAGGTGGAGCAGCGCCGGCTCGCGGCGGCGCGCCACCTGCGCGCGGGCGGCGGCCTCGGGCTCGGCCGCGGCCCGGGGGAGGCGTGGCTGCGCAGCCGCTTCAGCGCCCCCTACCTGCGCGACGACCTGCTCGGCCGGCGCGTGCTCGTCGAGACGCTCGAGACGGCCACCTCCTGGAGCAACCTGGAGGCGCTCTACGACGCCGTGGGCGCCGCGCTCCGCACGGCGCTCCAGGCACGCGGCACGCCGCCGCTCGTGCTCTGCCACATCTCCCATCTCTACCGCTCGGGCGCCTCCCTCTACTTCACCTTCCTGGCGCGCCAGGAGGACGATGCGCTCGGCCAGTGGGAGGCCGCCAAGAGCGCGGCCGGCGAGGCGATCGTTGGCGCGGGCGCCACGATCACCCACCATCACGCCATCGGGCGCGACCATGCGCGCTGGATGCGAGCCGAGGTCGGCGAGCTCGGCCTCGACTTGATCCGCGCGGCCAAGGCGCGGCTCGACCCGGCCGGGATCATGAATCCCGGCAAGCTGCTGCCGGGCTGAGCCGCGCCTGACGAAGGCCCTACGCCGCCTCGCTGTAGGCGGGCTCGGCGACGGTCTCCGGCTTCAGCACGGCGAGCGCGAGCACGATGCCGAACGCCACGAGTCCGGCTCCCACCGTGAAGGCGAGGTGGTAGCCGTCGGTCAGGGCCTGCGCCGTGGACTGGCCGTCGCCGAGCAGCGTTTCGCTGCGCGTGGTCGCGAGCGTCGCGAGCACCGCCAAGCCGAGCGCCCCGCCCACCTGCTGGGTGGTGTTCACGAGGCCCGACGCAAGCCCGGAGTCGCTCTGCGTGGCGCCCGACATCGCGAGCGTCATCAGCGCCGGGAACACGAGTCCCGCGCCCACGCCGAGCAGGACCATCACCGGCAGGATGTCCACGAGGTACGTGGAGTCGACCGGGGCCCGGGCGAATAGCGACAGGCCGGCCACGATCATGGCGAGTCCCGGCAGCAGCGTCGCCCGCCCGCCGATGCGCAGCACGAGCGGCGGCGACACCCTCAGGGAGAACGCCCCGATCAGCACCGCAACGGGCAGGAAGGCCAGGCCCACCTCGAGCGCGTCGTAGCCGAGCACCCGCTGGAGGAACAGCGCGCCGAGGAAGAACATTCCGAACAGGCCCGCCACCATCAGCATCTGCACGGCGTTCGCGCCGGACACGTTGCGCGAGCGGAAGATGCGCAGCGGGACCAGGGGGGTGCGGGCGGTGGCCTCGCGCGCCACGAACGCGCCCATGAGCGCCACCGCCACGGCGCCCAGGCCGAGCGTCTGCGCCGAGCCCCAGCCCGCGTCGGCGGCCTCGACGATCGTGTAGACGGCAAGCATCAGGGAGCCGGTCACGAGCACCGCGCCGGGCACGTCCGCGCCCTGGTCGAGACCGATGCCGCGGTCGCGCTCGAGCAGGCGGGACGCGAACAGGGCCGTGCCGATGCCGATCGGGAGGTTCACGAAGAAGATCCAGTGCCAGTTGATCGCCTCGGTGAGCACGCCGCCGGCCAGCAGGCCGATCGAGGCGCCCGCGGATGCGACGAAGCTGTAGACGCCGATCGCCTTGGCCTGGTCGCGCGGCTCCGGGAACATCGTCACGATCATCCCGAGGATCACGGCCGAGGTCATCGCGCCGCCCACGCCCTGGACGAAGCGCGCGCCGATCAGGACGTCCTGGCTCTGGGCGAAGCCGCAGACGAGCGAGGCGACCGTGAACACCGCCAAGCCGCTGAGGAACATCAGCCGCCGCGAGATCAGGTCGCCGAGGCGCCCGGCGAGCAGCAGTAGCCCGCCGAACGCGATCAGGTAGGCGTTCACGACCCAGGCGAGGCTGTTCTGCGAGAAGCCGAGGTCGTCCTGGATCGACGGGAGCGCGACGTTCACGATCGTGGCGTCCAGGATGATCATCAGCATCCCCACGCAGAGGACCACGAGGGCGATCCAGCGCGAGCGTTCATCGTGTGCGGGAGTGGCCTGGGGAGTCATCTCGCCGACAGTCGCGACGCGCAGGCGCGTTGCCCGTCGTGCTGCCAGGCGTGCGGGGGTGGGGCAAACCGAACCATCCGCCGCCAGCTAGCTCGATTGCGGCGGGCGGCCCCGCCCGACAAGCTCGCGGCATGCTCGACGGGACCGTGACCACCGAGGACCTCCGCCGCCAGGTGGCCGAGCTCGAGGTCGAGCGGGCGCTCGCGCAGCGCAACGGACTGGGCGAGATCGCCGCCTACATGGACGATCTCGACGAGGAGCTCGAATACCGCCGGCACCTGTACGTGGCCGCCTCGGTGACGGAGATCGCGTTGCAGCGCGCCGAGCTCCTCGGCGTCTACGAGGGATGAGCCGGGCCGCCCGGCTGGGCGCGCTACGCCGCCTCGGCGCCCCAGGGCGCCTCGGCCTGCAGGAAGGCGAGCACGGCGAGCACGCGCCGGTGGCTGTCCGCCGTGGGCTCGAGCCCGAGCTTGTTGAAGATGTTCGTGACGTGCTTCTCGACGGCCCGCTCGGTGACCACGAGCTCCTCGGCGATCGCGCGGTTCGAGCGGCCCTCCGCCATCAGGCCGACCACCTGGCGCTCGCGCCTGGTGAGCTCGTCGAGCGGCTCCGTGCGCCTGGCGTGACGGCCGAGCAGCCGGGCCACGACCTCCGGGTCGAGCGCCGAGCCGCCGCTGCCCACGCTCCGGACAGCCTCCAGGAACCGCTCCACGTCCGCCACCCGGTCCTTGAGCAGGTAGCCGACGCTCTGCCCGCCGTCGCCGAGCAGCTCGAGCGTGTAGCCCTCCTCGATGTACTGGGAGAGCACGAGCACGCCCGTCCCGCTCAGCCGCCTGCGGATCTCCACGGCCGCGCGGAGCCCGTCGTCGGTGTGCGTGGGCGGCATGCGGATGTCCACCACCGCCACGTCCGGCCGGTGAGCCGACACCTTGCGCAGCAGGTCGTCCGCGTCGCCCGCCTGAGCCACCACCTCAAAGCCGGATTCCTCGAGCAGGCGCACGATGCCCTCCCTGAGGAGGACCGAGTCGTCAGCCACCACAACGCGCATGGCTCTTCAAGCTACGCATTATTGGTCCGATAGGAAGGGCCAATCGGTTGTCGGCGGATAGGGCCAATTCGGCTCCCGACCACGTACCCTGCGCGTCGTGGACCTGCTGCTGACACTCGAGGCGACCGCCTCGCGCCGGGCCCAGCTCGAGCGCCAGCTGCGCGACGGCATCCGCTCGGGACGGCTGCGTCCCGGCGCTCCGCTGCCACCGAGCCGGGCGCTCGCGCGGCAGCTCGGCGTCTCGCGGGGAATCGTGGTCGACGCCTACTCCCAGCTTGTGGCCGAGGGCTACCTGACCGCCCGCCGCGGGTCCGGAACGCGGGTGGCGGAGACGGTGGGCGCCCGGTCGGCGCGTCCGCGGACGGCGGTGCAGCGCGAGCCCACGGCCCGCTACGACCTGCGCGCCGGCCTCCCCGACGTGTCCTCGTTTCCCCGCCGCGCCTGGCAGTCGGCCACCGCCCGCGCGATGCGCGAGCTGCCTGACGCGTGGCTCCTGTACGGCCGGCCGCGCGGCTACAGCGGCCTGCGCGTGGCGCTCACGGACTATCTCGCCCGCGCCCGCGCCACCGTGGCCGAGCCCGGCGGCATCCTGATCTGCACGGGCATCTCGCAGGGGATGACGATGATCTGGCGCGCCCTGCGGGCGCGTGGCGCCACGCGTATCGGGGTCGAGGACCCGGGTTGGCCCGGCCAGGCGGACAGCGTGCGGTACGCGGGCCTCGAGCCCGTGCCGGTCAGGGTGGACTCGCGCGGCCTCGTGGTCTCCGAGCTCGAGGCGGCGGGCGTGGACGCGGTGATCGTCACGCCCACCCATCAGCACCCGACCGGCGTGGTGATGGCGCCCGAGCGGCGGGCGGCGCTGGTGGGCTGGGCGCGCAGCCGCGACACTCTGATCGTGGAGGACGACTACGACGCCGAGTACCGCTACGACCGCGACCCGGTGGCCGCCCTCCAGGGCCTGGCGCCGGAGCACGTGGTCTATGCCGGCACCGCCAGCAAGATGCTCGCTCCCGGCCTGCGCGTGGCCTGGCTCGTGCTGCCCTGCACGCTGGTCGACGACCTCACCGCCCAGCAGGTGACCACCAAGGCCACCCCGTCCGTGGTCGAGCAGGCCGCGCTCGGCTCGATGATCGAGCGGGGCGAGCTCGAGCGTCACCTGCGCCAGATGCGGCGCCGCTACCGCGCCCGCCGCGACATCCTGCTCGAGGGCCTCGCACGGCGGCTTCCCGAGGTGCGGGTCGGGGGCGCCGCGGCCGGCCTCCACGTCGTGGCCTGGCTGCCGGACGGCGCCGACGAGTCGGCCATCGCCGCGCGCGCCCTCGAGCGCGGGGTGGCGCTCCACACGCTCCACGGCGACTGCGACACGGTCGCGCCGTCGCCGCCCGCGCTGCTCCTGGGCTACTCCTCGATCAGCGAGCAGGGCCTCGCCCGCGCGGTCGCGCCCCTGGCGGCCGCCGTGCGCTCAGCCTCTTGAACGTCCCGGAGTAGTGGCCCCAGCAACCAGTCCGGGACGTTCGACGTATCAGCCGGCTGGCGGGGCGAGCACGGTCTGGCCGAGCACGGCGGCCTGGTTGCCGCGCGGGTTGGCCTCGCGCAGCTTCGGAATGCGGCCGCGCAGCACCGAGTCCCCCGAGTGGCTGGTCTGTTCGTCGAGCGGCTCGCGGGAGACGTCGATGAAGCGATAGTCGGCGAAGTCCGCCGGCAGCGCGCCGATCGCCTGGTACTGGCCCTGGGCGTCGGTCACCTGGCCGCCGAGCGACTTGGCATCGCCCTGCGCGTTGTAGAGCCACACCTCATAGGCCTCGCGGTCGCCGCTCGGGGCGAGGTTCGAGGCCCGGACGAGGACGCTCTTCCGGCCGCCCTGCTGGGCGACGATCGCGATGCCCGCGGGCTTGCCCGACTGCGCCTGCTGCCCGGCGCCGGCGCCTGCGCCGCCCTGAGCCCCGGTGTCCGCGGCGGCCTGGTCGCCCGAGCCCGACTCGTCCTCGCCGCCGGTGAGCACTCCGACCGGCCACAGCAGCACCGCCACGAGGAGAAGCGCGACGAGCCCGCCGCCGAGCGCCATCAGCCGCCGGCGGCGCTGCTCGGCGGTGGCGGGCGCCGCCGGCGCGGACGTGGAGCGCGCAGCCGCCTTGCGGGCGCCGCGCTCGCCCTCGGGAATCGCCGGCAGCGCGCCGTTCTCGTAGAACTGCTCGAGCGAGTCGAGCAGCGAGCGCGTCCACGTGCGGGCCGCCTCCGAGCGCCGCAGATGGCCCCTCGTGGCGGTGGCCTCGGCGCCCGCCTGCTGCCCGAGCACGTAGTCGGCCAGCTGGCTGCGCCAGTCCTCCTCGACGCCGCGCACGCTCAGCGGGGCCAGCTCCACGAGCGCGTCGCGGGCCAGCTCGCGCACCCGCGCCTCGGGCATGCCGAGCATGTCGGCGAGCTCGTCGTAGGTCTTGCCGCGCTGGAGCACGAGCTCGACGATCGCCCGCTGCTCCGCGGGCAGCTGGTCGAACGTGGCCATGAGCAGGGGACTGTAGTGTGCGCTGGCCCATGGAAGCCCCGGTTGACGGCTACCCGGCGCCGGGCACGCTCGACGACGTGCTCGGCTTCGAATTGCTCGAGGCGAGCCCCGACGGCTGCCGTGGACGGTTCACCGTAGGGCCGCCGGTTCAGCAGCCGTTCGGGCTCGTGCACGGGGGCGCGTACGCCTCCTTCGCGGAGTCGCTGGCCTCCGTCACGACCTACCTCGCGGTCGCCCCAGCTGGGAACATCGCCGTCGGGCAGTCGAACCACACCACCTTCCTGCGCCCGGCCAGCGCGGGCACCATCCACGCGGAGGGCACGCCCCTGCATCGCGGCCGGACGAGCTGGGTCTGGGACGTGCGCTTCAGCGACGACGAGGGCCGCCTTTGCGCGATGACGCGCGTGGCGATCGCCGTGCGCCCCCAGCCCGAGCCGGGGTCCGCCGGAGGGGCGGGCTAGACCTCGATCCGCGAGGCCCGCGACACGTGGCGGTTCGTGATCGGCAGGCGCCGGTCGCGGCCGAACGCCTTGGTCGAGATCTTGATGCCGGGCGGCGCCTGACGGCGCTTGTACTCGGCGCGGTCAACCATGCCGATCACGCGCTCGACCTCGTCGGCGGGCAGGCCTCGGTGCACCAGTTCGGCGGCATCGAGGTCCTCCTCGATGTAGCCCTCGAGAATGCGGTCGAGCAGGTCGTAGGGCGGGAGCGACTCGTCGTCGCGCTGCTCGTGGCGCAGTTCCGCCGAGGGCGGGCGCTCGAGCACCGACGCGGGCACGGGACCCGCGGCGCCGCCACCCGCCTGCTCGTTGCGCCACCGCACCAGCCGGTAGACCCAGCCCTTGTAGACGTCCTTCAGGACCGCGAAGCCGCCCGCCATGTCGCCGTACAGCGTGGCGTAGCCCACCGACATCTCGGACTTGTTGCCGGTGGCGAGCACGAGCCAGCCGAACTTGTTCGAGAGCGCCATCACCACGTTGCCGCGGATGCGCGCCTGCACGTTCTCCTCGGTGATGTCGGGCTCGCGACCGGCGAACGCGTCGGCGAGCATGTGCTCGTAGGCGCCCATGGCGTCCGCGATCCCGATCTCCCGGAACTCCACGTCCAGGTTCTCGGCGATCGCCTGGGCGTCCGCGCGCGTGCCCTCGCTCGAGAAGGGCGAGGGCATCGAGACGCAGGTCACGCGCTCGGGGCCGAGGGCGTCGGCGGCGAGCAGCGCGACGAGCGCCGAGTCGATGCCGCCCGACAGCCCGATCAACACGCGCGCGAATCCGTTCTTGTCGACGTAGTCGCGCAGTCCAAGCCGCAGCGCGGCGTACACCTCCGCCTCTGGCGGGAGCGGGGCGGCGAGCTCGCCCGCCACCTCGGTGGGCGCGGCGGCGTCGACGGTCACGCTCGCGAGCGTGAACACGGGCGGCTCGGCCACCCGCGTCGCGCGGCGCTGCCTGCGCACGTTGGCGCGGTGGCGAGTGTCCCGCAGCCGCGCGGCGCTCACCTCGCGCGGGTCGATGTTGCAGAAGGTGAGCGACTCCTCGAACTGGGCGCAGCGGGCGAGCACGCGGCCGTCCTGGTCGATCGCGAGGCTGTGGCCGTCGAAGACCAGCTCGTCCTGCCCGCCCACCTGGTTCACGAACACCACGGCCGCCAGGTAGTCGACCGCGCGCTGGGTGAGCATGCGCTCGCGCCGCGAGCCGTAGCCGGCGCGGCAGGGCGAGGCGGAGAGGTTCACGATCACCTGCGCGCCGCCGAGCGCCTCCGTCATCGCGGGCGGGCCGGGCTCCCAGATGTCCTCGCAGATCGACAGCCCGATCGGCACCCCGTTCAGCTCGAAGATGGCGGCGTCGGCGCCCGATTGGAAGTAGCGCTGCTCGTCGAACACGCCGTAGTTGGGCAGGTACATCTTGCGGTAGAGGGCCGTGACCTCGCCGTCGGCCAGCACCGCGGCCGCGTTGTACACGTCCTCGGCGCGCTCGGGATAGCCCACCACCGCGGCGATCCCGCGCGTCTGCGCGGCCAGCTCACGAAGCGCCTCGGCCGCCGCGTCGAGGAAGCTCGTCTTCAGGAGCAGGTCCTCGGGCGGGTAGCCGGTCAGGCTCAGCTCGGGGAACACCACGAGCACCGCCCCGCCGTCGCGCGCGGCGCGCGTGCGCTCGGCGATCGCGTGGGCGTTGCCGTCGATGTCGCCCACGGTCGGGTCGATCTGGGCGAGCGCCACCCTCAGGAGGTCGTCGGGCATGACCCCATTATCGCGGCTGAAGCGGGCGGCCTCAGCAGCCGAGCGTGAGGTCCAGATAGCGGGCCGGCCTCACCGCGTGCTCGAAATGCCACCACTCGCGCCAGTAGTTCTCGAACCCGAAGCGCTCCATCGCGCTCTCGAGCGTCAGCCGGTTGCGCAGCACTCGTCCGGTCGCGCTGCGCGTGTGGGCGCCCGGGCCGAGGGCGTCGTAGCGGCCCATCGGCAGCCGCTCTCCGTCGCTCGTCCGGACCAGCGTCAGGTCCACGGCGGAGCCGGTGTTGTGGCGGCTCCTGCGTGCGATGTAGGTGCCCACGAGCTCCTCGTTGCCGCTCCGCATCGCCCAGCGCACGAGCGCGCGCGTGGCGCGAGCCGGGCGGTAGGCGTCGAGGATGAGCAGGCCGAGCCCGCGCCGGCGCAGGTAGCGCTGGACGCGGCCGAGCGAGCGCGCCGCGGGCTCGTAGAGCAGCGCCCAGTCGGCGCAGTAGCCCGGCAGCCGGCGACCGGTGAGGTTCCGCGTCGTGCGGTAGACGAGCTCGACCGCGATGTCGGGGGCGAAGCGGTGCACGTCCGCGAGCCCGGCCCGCCTGTGCGCCGGCGTGCCGGCCTCCCCGTCGCGCTGGGCCGCCCGGCGCGCCCGCCTCGCGCGGGCCGGCTCGCGGAACACGCGCTGCGCCACACCGCGCAGCGTCGCCGTGCCGTACTCGTGCGAGGGGTTGCCGTCGGTCAAGACCGCCATCGACAGTCGCGTGGAGCCGCGCTCGAACAGCGCCGCCTCGTGCACGAGGCGCCCGAGCGCCGTGCTGCGCCAGCCGCCCTTCATGAAGGTGGTGAAGCCGCCGGCGCGCGCGTAGCGCGAGAAGCCCCAGCGCTGCCACGGGACGATCGAGGACAGGAGCCCGCGCGCATACGCGCGTGAGCGCGGCGGCACCATCCGGTCGATGCGGCGGAAGAAGCGGGCCTGGTCGAGCGCGCTGAAGCGCGCGCCGGACCAGTAGCCGGCCACGGAGAAGTCGCGCATGTGGGCGCGCCGGCCCAGGTCGTAGAGCGCTGCGTCCCCGACCAGGGCGTAGACCGCGTCGGCGCGGTCGTTGTCGGACTCCGTGATCATCGGGCCGAGCAGCGCGCGGTCGGCGGCGCTCGGACGGGCGGGCGCGATCGCGCGCAGCCGCGCCACGAGCAGCATCGCCTTCACGAGGCTCGCGGAGACGTACGTGCGGTGAGGAGCCCACCCGTGCTCGCGCCCGCGCGAGTCGATCAGCGCCCAGGACTCGATCCCCGCCCGCCCGCGCAGGTAGTCGCGCACCGCCCGCAGCCGCGAGCGCGCCGGGAAGACGCGCGGCCCGGCCGTCCGGCTCGTCGCCGGCCCCGCACCGGCGTACTCGCGCAGCGTGAAGGAGCCCGGCAGCTCAGCTGCGGCGGCGGGTCCGGCCATGGCGGTGAGCAGGACGACGAACGCGCTGAGGATCGTCCTGCGCATCGCCGCAATTCTCCCACGCCCACCGTACGGGTGCCCGTATCGACGGCCGCGAGCGCGCGGCGTAGCCTCACGCGAATCGGGAGCTTCCTGCACGACATCCTCGAGCCGCGGACCTACGGGCGGATCGCCTACCTGATCCTGGCGCTGCCACTCGGCATCGTCGAGTCGACCATCCTCGTCACGGCGATCTCGGTCGGCGTGAGCACCGCCGTGGCGCTGATCGGGATACCGATCCTGATCGGCACCGTCTACGCCTGGCGCTGGCTCGCCGTGCACGAGCGGCGCATGCTCCGGCGCCTGACCGGAGGCCCGTTCCCGAGCCCGTACCGCCCCGACGCGGAGGGAGCGGGCCGCTGGGCGCGCCTCGGGGCGCGGCTGGCCGACCCGGCCACCTGGAAGGACCTCGTGTTCCTCCTCCTGCAGCTGCCGGCGGGCATCGCCTCGTTCACCGTCGCCGTGGTGGTGCTCGGCGCCGGCGCCGGGCTGCTCCTGGCGCCGGCCTGGTACTGGGTGATCGAGCCCGACGGGATCGAGCTCGGCCTGCTGAGCGTGGACACCCTCGGCAAGGCGTTCGCCGTGATGCCGCTCGGCGCGCTGATCCTGCTGTTCGGGATCCCGGCGCTCGGGGCGCTCGGGCGGCTGTACGCCTGGTTCGCCGGCCTGCTGCTTGGCTCGAACGCCGACCCCGTGCTCACCGCGCGGGTCACCGCGCTTCAGGATGCCCGCTCGCGCATCATCGCGGCCGCCGACAGCGAGCGCCGGCGGATCGAGCGCGACCTCCACGACGGCGCCCAGCAGCGCCTCGTGGCGCTCGCCCTCAACCTGCGCATGGCGGAGGCCCGCGCCGCCAAGGGCGACCCGCAGGCGGCCGAGCTGATCCGCAGCGCGGGGGAGGAGGCAGGCCTCGCGCTCAAGGAGCTGCGCGACCTCGCGCGCGGCATTCACCCGGCGATCCTGACCAACCGTGGCCTACGGGTGGCGCTGGAGGACCTCGCGACGCGCTCGACCGTGCCGGTCGAGATCCTCGAGTCGCCGGAGGAGCGGCTGCCGGACCCCGTGGAGGCCGCCGCCTACTTCGTCGTGTCCGAATGCCTCGCCAACGTGAGCAAGCACGCCGAGGCGGAGAGCGCGACGGTCGCCGTGCGGGCTGAGGACGGGCAGGTCACGGTCACGGTGGCCGACGACGGCAGGGGCGGAGCCGCCCTCGGCTCGGGCTCCGGCCTGCAGGGGCTCGAGGACCGGGTCGGGGCGCTTAACGGGAACGTGGAGCTCGAGAGCCCGCCCGGCGGCGGCACGCGTGTGCGCGCGGTGATGTCGCTGGCCGCGCAGCCGGTGCCCGTGGCCCACGCGTCCGGCCACGGACCGCAGCGACTCGTGCTGCCGGACGCCGAGGCCCCGGGGGTGATCGCCCGCCGCCGTCGCGGGCTCCGCGTCCGCCTCGCGGTGCTGGCCGGCATCGCGCTCACCCTCGTCGCGATCTGGGCGCTCACCGGCGCGCCGAACGCCTGGCCGGTCTGGCCGCTGCTCGGGCTCGCGCTGGTCGGCGGGCTCGACGCCTGGCTCGTCCTGGCCGGAGTCCCGCCGCTGGAGTCCCAGGTGGCCCGCTCGGACGACGGCGGACGGGCGCTCCGCCGCCGGCGCTCGCTGCGCCTGTGGGTGGGCGCCCTCGCCATCCTCAACGTCTTCCTGATCGGGATCTGGCTGGCGTCCGGGAGCGGCTACTTCTGGCCCGTCTGGTCGATCCTCGGCTGCGCCATCGCCGTCGGGCTCAAGGCGCTGCGGCCGTTCGACGAGCTGCGCCGCTCGGTCCGCTCGACCTAGGCGTTGACGCAGCCGGCTGGTGGCTCACGGCCAGATGAACGTCCCGGACTGGTCGCTATACGGGGTAGTCCGGGACGTTCAATGCGGGGCCTAGTGCCCCCAGCCCTCCGCCATCGCATGGCGGACCGTGTCCTCGCCGCTCTCGCCGGTGCGGATCCGGATCGCCTGCTCGATGTCGTACACGAACACGCGGCCGTCGCCGATCTCGCCCGTGTGCGCACCGCTCACGATCGCCTCGACCACGCGCTCGGACACGCTGTCCTCCACCACCGAC
>DASRIC010000021.1:0-5878 GCA_035650215.1 Thermoleophilaceae bacterium | reverse complement strand
GCGCCCCCGGCCGGCCGTCCTCGACCACGAACGAGGCGAACGTGTAGGCCGGGGCGTCCGGCGTGGACACCGTCGTGACCATCCGCAGGTCCGTGCGCCACTGCTCCTCGTCGAGCGTGCAGAGCACATAGCCGCGGCGATCGCCGTCGAAGAACTTGATGTTCGGGTTGAAGGGCACCATCGGCCCGTAGTAGGGCCCGTACACCTCGAAGTCGCCGTTGGAGGAGACCGAGGTGCCCACGAACTCCGTCGCCACCGTGGGCGAGTCGGGGTCGTCGAAGTCGACCTTGAGGTCGTGGACGAAGGTCGAGTGCCAGTCGCCGGTGATCACCACCGGGTTCGACACGCCGGCGTCCACGATCCCCTGCAGGATGCGAGCCCGCTGACCGGGCCAGCCGTCCCAGGCGTCCTGCCAGAACCGCCCGCCGTCGGCGTCGTGCTTCAGCTGGCCCATCATCACCCCCTGGGCGATCACGTTCCAGCGCGCCCGCGAGCGCTCGAGCCCGTTCAGCAGCCAGCGCTCCTGGGTCGCCCCCGTCATGGTGGCGGCGGGGTCATAGCCGGCGTCGCACGGGGGCTGCTCGCCGTCGCCGCACGGGTTGTCGGTGCGGAACTGCCGTGTGTCGAGCACGCTGAACTCGGCGAGGTCGCCGTAGCGCAGCCGGCGGTACAGGCGCACCTGATCCCGCTTGGGGCTGGCGCTCGTGGGCACGGGCATGTGCTCGAAGTAGGCCCGGTAGGCAACCGCACGCCGGGCCAGGAACTCCGGGCTCGTGTCGGCGAACTCGGGAAAGATCCCGGAGTAGTCGTTGGCCACCTCGTGGTCGTCCCAGGTGACCGCCCAGGGGAACAGCCGATGCACCTCCTGGAGGTCGGTGTCGGTCTTGTAGAGCGCGTGCTGGAGGCGGTAGCGCTCGAGCGTCACGCACTCCGGGGCGAACTCGGGCGGCAGGCTCGCGTTGCGCACTCCGCCGGACCCGATCCCGTACTCGTAGATGTAGTCGCCGAGATGGATCACGAGCGCGAGGTCCTCCTCGGCCATGCGGCGATATGGCGAGTAGAAGCCGTCGTCCCACTTCTGGCAGGAGGCGAAGGCGAAGCGGAGGTCGGACACGCGCGCGCCGGCGGCGGGCGCGGTCATCGTGGTCCCGACCGGGCTCGCCTCCCCGCCGGCGATGAAGCGGTAGAAGTAGCGGCGGCCCGGCCTGAGGCCGGTCACGTCGACGTGGACCGAGTGGGCGAGCTCCGGAACGGCCGCCACGCGCCCGGACTGCACCACGTTCCCGAAGGCCTCGTCGCCGGCGACCTGCCAGCGCACGGCCACGTCGCTCGCCTGCATGCCCCCGTCCGCCACGAGCGGCTCGGGCGCGAGCCGGGTCCAGAGCGAGACCCCGTTCGGGGTGGGATCGCCGGATGCGACCCCCAGGCGGAAGGGATATCCGGCGGCGCGCGGCATCGCGTGCGCCAGGTCGCCACGCAGCTGCGCGTACATGGCCGTTCCGGTTAGGGCGGCCGAGAAGGCCAGGAATCTGCGGCGATCCATGACCCTCCCGTCGAGCTCGGACAGGACGGTGCGCGGATCGGACATTCCACGTTCCCCTCGGTCGCGGCGAACCCTGCCTCGGATAGGAGTCCTACCACTCCAAGCGAAGCGGCGTCGCTCAGGCCGCCGCGCGCTCGGTCCGCTCCGGCGTCGACGCCGCCCGCGAGAACCGAATCTCGCCGTCGTCCAGCCGCCCGTAGCGGATCATCCCGATGTCGCGTGCGTAGTTCTGGTAGAGCCGCCAGGGGGCCTCGGTGCCCTGGCGCGGGAACTTGTGGATCGAGCGCATCACGTATCCCGACGTGAAGTCGATGAACGGCAGCGTGGGCCGCTCCGGATCGCTGTTGCGCGGCGCGCAGGTGGTGAAGCCGTGCTCGTCCATGTGGTTCAGGAGACGGCAGACGTACTCGCAGGTGAGGTCGCACCTCAGCGTCCAGGACGCGTTCGTGTACCCGACCGCGAGCGCGAAGTTCGGCACGCCCTCGAGCATCATCCCCTTGTAGGCGAGCGTCTTCGGCAGGTCGAGTGGCCGCCCGTCCACCGCGACGTCCATGCCGCCGAGGGCGAGCAGGTTCAGCCCGGTTGCCGTGACGATCAGGTCGGCGGGCACCTCCTCGCCCGAGGTCAGCTTCACCCCGGATTCGGTGAAGGCCTCCACCTCTCCGGTCACGATCGAGGCGCGGCCGGCCGAGATCGCCTCGAAGAGGTCACCGTCGGGCACGAGGCAGACGCGCTGGTCCCAGGGGTTGTAGCGCGGGTTGAAATGCGTGTCGACGTCGTAGCCCTCCGGCAGGTGGCCGCGCACGCCCTTGCGGATCAGCCGGCTCATGCGCCGCGGCCAGCGCCGGCTCGCCTGGAAGAAGAGCATCGTCATGAGCACGTTCTTCCAGCGAACGATCGAGTACGCGACCTTGATCGGCAGTACGCGCCGGAGCAGATCGGCCACCGGGTCGGTCCCCGGAAGGGAGATCACGTAGCTGGGCGAGCGCTGGACCATCGTCACGTGCTCGGCGTCCTCTGCCATCGCCGGCACGAGGGTCACGGCGGTGGCGCCGCTTCCGATCACCACGACACGCTTGCCCGCGTAATCCACGTCGCCGGTCCAGTGCTGCGGATGCACGATCCGGCCCGCGAAGCGCTCGCGGCCGGGGAACTCCGGCAGGTAGCCCTGGTCGTAGCGGTAGTAGCCCGTGCAGCCCAACAGGAACCCGCAGCTGAAGCGCACCGTCTCCCCGGTGTCCGCCCGCTCAGCGTGCACGGTCCAGCGCGCCTCGGCGCTCGACCACTCGGCCCGGACCACACGGTGGCCGAAGCGGATCCTGCGGTCGATGCCGTTCTCGCGGGCCGTCTCGCGCACGTACTCGAGGATCGAGGGCCCGTCCGCGATCGCCTTGGCGTCCTTCCAGGGCTTGAACGCGTAGCCGAGCGTGTACATGTCCGAGTCCGAGCGGATGCCCGGGTAGCGGAACAGGTCCCAGGTGCCGCCGATCGCGTCGCGGGCCTCGAGGATCGCGTAGGTCTTGCCGGGACAGCGCGTCTGGAGATGGTGGCCGGCGCCGATGCCCGACAGTCCCGCGCCCACGATCAGCACGTCCAGGTGCTCGGTCGTCATTGCGAGATCATGCCGGACCCGTGCGCCCGCGTCACGTCATCCGCGGAGCTGCTCGACGGCGTGCCGGCGCCAGCGCTCGGTGCGCGCCACCTCGTTGAACGTGTAGAGGTGGAAGCCGGCCACCCCCGCCTGGGGGTCCTCCACGACCGGCGCCAGCTCGCGCACCAGCCGGTCGGGCTTGAACTGGCGGGTCAGGAGGCGCGGCACCCAGCCCCGGTTGTGGCCGAGGAAGCGGGCCGACCGCCCGAGGCCGATCTTCATCGAGATGCGCATCAGCTTGCGCGAGTTGACCACCCCGGGCAGCCCGATCCAGATCGGCAACGAGGTGCCGCGCTCGCGTACCGCCTCGATCCACGCGCGGATCGTGCCGGCGTCGAAGCAGATCTGGCTCACGATGCAGGTGGCCATCGGCTCCTTCTCGAACATCGCCCGGATCGTGTCGGGGTCGGAGATCAGGTGGTGGCTCTCGGGGTAGCCGGTGATGCCGACCTCGTCGAAGTCCGCACGCAGCGGCCCCATCGCCTCCAGGAGCTCCGCCGCGCCCGCGAACTCGCCGGCGGCCGTGGCGTCGCCGGCCGGCACGAACAGCTCGCGCACGCCGGCGTCGCGCAGGCGCGCCAGCACCTCCTCGAGATGGGCGCGGTCGCGCACGAGCCTGGCCGACAGATGCGGCACGGCCGTGTAGCCGGCGCGGGCGAGCCGCTCGCTCAGGGCGAGCGTCGCCTCGAGCCCCTTGCGGGGGGAGGCCGTGACCGTCACGCGGGCGTCGGTCGCGAGGTTCGCGCGCACCTCCTCCTCGATGCCGTCGAACGGGAGGACCTCCAGGCGCGGCCGGGAGAGGACCTCGGCGAGCGCCCGCGAGCTGCTCCCGGACAGGTCACCGGACCGCGGGTCGAGGGGCACCGCACCACTCCCCATAAGTGATATATCAGGCTACCATCATGGTCAGCAGTGGCCGCTGAACCGATTCCCGTCGTCGAAGCGCCCGCGCGCGAGCTCGCAGCCGAGCGCGCCTACGTGGCGCTCCGCGACCGCATCGTGACCCTGCGACTCGCTCCCGGCACCGCGCTGCGCGAGGACGAGCTGATGCGCGAGATGGGGATCGGCCGCACACCGCTGCGCGAGGCCGTCAAGCGCCTTCAGCTCGAGGATCTCGTGGCCGTGCAGCCGCGCCGCGGGACGTTTGTGACCGATGTAGAGGCCAGCGACATCGTGAACATCAGCGAGGTGCGCGTGGAGCTCGAGGCCTACGCGGCCGAGCTCGCGGCGACCCGGATGAACGACGCGGCCGGCGAGGCGGCCGGCGTCCTGCTCGGCGAGATCGAGGAGGTCACGCGCCCGCACGAGCAGGAGTGGCTGATGCGCTTCGACGAGCGGATCCACCGCTTCACCTGGGAGACCGCCGGCAACCGCTATCTGGTCGACACGCTCGAGTTCTACTTCACGCACTCCCTGCGCATCTGGTACCTCGTGCTCGACCGCGTGCCCGGCCTCGGGCACACCGTCCACGACCAGATGCACCTGCTCGAGGCGCTGATCGACCACGACGGCGCGCGGGCCCGGCGTGTGATGAGCGAGCACATCCTCGAGTTCCAGCGCGAGGTGCTGGAGGCCTTCAGGCACGACTGAGCGGCCGGATCCGCGGCCCGGGGGGAGAACGTCCCGGAGTGCGGGCTATAGGGGGTAGTGAGGGACGCTCGACTTGCAGAGCTGGCGGGGCGGCAGTTCAACCGCGTGTCGCGGCGGCAACTGGCCGAACTCGGGTTGAGTGACGCCGCGATCGCGCATCGGGTCGCCACAGGGCGGCTGGTGGCGAGGGAGGAGGCGGTGTTCGCAGTGGCACCGGTGCTCGAGCACGACGACTGGGGTCGCTGGATGGAGGCAACGCTCACGGCGCCGGGGAGCGTTCTCAGCCACGTCAGCGCCGCCGCGGCTTGGGGGTTCTGGTCGCCCGCGCGCGTGTTCGAGACGGTCACCCGGCCGGGGAGCGGCGGCCCTCGGCGGCATGGTGGCGTGCTGGCCTACCGCAGCTCGGTGCTCGAGGGAGAGTGGACCTTCCTGCGCGGGATCGCGATCACGGCGAGTGCCCGCACGCTGCTCGACCTCGCCCGCATCGCGAGCGCTCGAGCGCTCGCCAGAGCGGTCCGCGACGCCGTACGGCTCGACCTGACCTCCGTTCACGAGCTCGCCGACGCCGTCGGCGCGCATCGTCGCCGGCGGGGATCGAGGCGGCTCGCGGCGGTCCTGGCCCGCTACAGCGGCCTGCCGCTCGAGCGTGCCCGCAGCGGAGCAGAGGTCCGGGCCCTCGAGGCCCTGCGCGCCGCCGGACGTCCGCTGCCGCGGCTGAACGTTCGCATCGCCGGGGAGGAGGCCGACCTGAGCTGGCCCGCTTGGCGGCGAATCGTCGAAATCGACGGCGGACCGTTCCACCTCGACGTCGGGGAGGACGCCCGCAAGAGCGCGCAGTGGGAGGCAGCGGGCTGGACCGTTCGGCGACTCTCCTCCGACGACGTCTACGACCGCCCGGACCGGTTGCTGGCGCTCGCGCCGCCGACGAACGTCCCGGAGTAGTCGCTCTGGCAGCTTGGCCTCTAGTGGTCGTTGCACGATCACGGGGGGTGTTTGGTGTCCGGGAGGCGGTCGAAGTTTGCGCGTATGACGCGCGAGGACAGGTTGTTGGTGATGGCGTTGGTTTCGTCTGGGGCGAGCGCGGAGGAGGCGGG
>DASRIC010000020.1:0-39994 GCA_035650215.1 Thermoleophilaceae bacterium | reverse complement strand
TTGTCCGGGGTCCACGCGGGCGTGAAGACCATGTTCGGGATCACCTGCTCGACGCCGGGGAGCTCGCCGACGAACTCCTGCATCTGCTCGGAGACCTGCGGCCCGATCGGGCACGCGGGGGTCGTGAGGGTGAAGGTGACGGACACGGTGCCGCCGTCGATCTCGACGCCGTAGACCAGGCCGAGCTCGACGAAGTCGAGGCCCAGCTCCGGGTCGATCACATTCGACAGTGCGTCGTATACGTCGTCTTTGGTCGGCACGGAGCCAATGGTAGCCAGCGGGTAGCCTGGGATTGATGCCGATTCTGCTGCTGCTCGTCATCTTCATAGTCGTCCCGCTGGTCGAGCTGTACGTGATCGTCACGGTCGCGGACTCGATCGGAGTGGTGCCGACGCTCCTGCTGCTCGCGATCGATTCGATCGTGGGATCGCTGCTGCTCAAGTCGCAGGGACGGGCCGTGTGGCTCAGGTTCAACGAGACCATGGCGGCCGGGCGCGTCCCGCATCGCGAGGTGCTCGACGGCGTGATGGTGATCTTCGGCGGCGCGTTCCTGATCACGCCCGGCTTCCTCACCGACATCGTCGGGATCATCCTCCTGATCCCGCCCACGCGCGCCGTGGTCCGGCGGCTCGTGGCGCGGCGGCTCGGCCGGCGCGTGGTGGTCGGGAGCACCAGCCGCCGCAGCCCGCGCGGGCGCTTCGACGTGGAGGGCACGGCGTCGGAGTACGACGACACGACCCGGGGCCTCGAGCGGTGAGCGCCCCCGCGCTCGCGCTCTCGTTCTTCGACCCCGACCACGAGATCTACGGGACGGCGCGGTCGGGAGCCACGATCCTCTTCGAGGGGCGAAAGCCGACCGCCCTGGTCGAAGGGCCGGTGTTCACGCAGAACGGCTCGAGCTGGCGGGCCGAGCTGGCCGAGCGCCTGTCGCTCGAGATCGAGCCGCTCAGCGAGGAGGCCGACCTCAGCGGGGTGACCGCCCGCATCTGCCGCGTGCGCGGCACCGCGGCCGGACGCACGGTCGACTGCCTCGGCACCCTCTCGGAGACCGCCACGCCGCCGCGCTGGGAGGAGCTCGACGCCCTGCGGAGCGTGTCCGCCCTCGTCGACGAGAGCCACGCGCTGCTCGCGATCGCTCGCCGCCCGCGCGGCGCAGTCGGGCACGGGAAGGAGCTCGTGAGCGCGCGGCTGCTCGAGGACGGGACGATGCGCGAGGTGAGCGAGGCGCGCATCTCCACCGTCTACGACGGCGACGGCCGCCAGCGCAGCGCCGGCCTCGAGCTCTGGCTGGGCGACGAGGAGTTCCCGCACCGCGGCTCGGGGCTCGTGTTGGCGGGCTCGTCGCTCGAGCTCGAGGAGATCGAGGTGCACGCCGCGATCTTCCGCTGGCGCCTCGACGGCCGCGAGGGGATCGGGGCCTACGAGCTGATGGTTCGCAGGGAGCCGCCCGCCGCCGCATGAGCCGCGTCCTGATCAGCGATTTCGGCGGCGTGCTCAGCTCGCCGCTCGAGGCCGGCTTCCTCGCCTACCAGGAGGAGTCCGGCGTCACGCTCGCGGAGCTCGGCAGGGCGATGGCGGGCGCGGCCGAGGAGCATGGCGACCAGCCGCTGTTCCAGCTCGAGCGCGGCGAGATCACCGAGGCCGAGTTCCGCGCGCGGATCGAAGCCCATCTCGAGCGGGACTTCGACCTCGCGCGCTTGATCGAGCTCTCGATCAAGCGCGTGGAGTCGAACACCCCCATGGTCGAGTTCGTCCGCGAGCTGCGCGCTGACGGAGTCCGCGCCGCGCTCCTCACAAACAACGTCCGCGAGTGGGAGTCGCTCTGGCGCTCGCCCCTGGTCGACGACCTTTTCGAGGTCGTGGTCGTGTCCGCCGAGGTCGGCCTGCGCAAGCCCGATCCGGCGATATACACGCTCACGCTCGAGCGCCTCGGCGACTCCGTCTCGGCCGAGGACTGCGTGTTCGTGGACGACCTCGAGATCAACTGCGAGGCCGCCCGCGCGCTCGGCATTCAGGCCGTGCACTTCGTGGACGCCGAGCAGGCGATCCCGGAGATCCGCTCAGCGCTCTCCGAGTAGCGCGGCCACGGTCGCACGCATCGCCGCCCGCGCGCGCTCCGTCCCCAGCCCCTGATGGGCGCGGTAGCCCTCCCAGGCGGGCCACGCGCTGGCGGACACGAGCGCCGCGAGCAGCACGGTGCGCTCGCCCCGCTCGAGCGGCTCCAGCTCGCGCCGGAACACGCGCTCTACCTCGGTGGCCGCGCCGCGCCGAGCGGTGGTGAGCCAGCCGGCCACCACGTCAGACTCGTGCTCGATCAGCACCGCCGCGCGGCGCACGGGCGTGACCTGCTCGAGCATGCGCGTGCGCTCGGCCACGAAGGCGTCGATCCGCTCCCGCAGCGGTAACGACGCGTCCACCGGAGCGAGCTCGCGCACGATTTGCTCGTACTGCTCGCGCGCCACCGCCTCGAGGAGCACCTCGCGGTCCGGGAAGTGCTGGAAGACCGATCGCTCCGACACCCCGGCCCGCGCCGCGATTCGCTCGGCGGTGGGCCTCAGCTCGCCCTCGCGGAGCAGGCCGTGGAGTGCCTCCACCAGCGCTTGGCGGGTCCGCTCGGCGCGGACCGTGCGGCCGTCCCTCGAGCCCTTCGCGCCGGTCTGCACGCGGCCCAGCTTACGCTCCGGCCCCGGCCGTAGGGGCTTTTCCCCGCAAATAGCGGGCTCGCTTGCGCGACGGCTCTTGACCGCACCCGGGGCCGCTGATTCACTCAGCCTCGAGACGCAAGCCGAGCGCAAAGAGCGAAGCCACGAGGATGTGAGGCTCGCCGCGCGAACCGGAGGCTTCGGCCACCGGGGAACGCTCCTCAAGCGCGACGTTTGCGTCTCATTTTTTTGCCCCGACGCCGCGATCCGACCGTTTCCCGGAAAGAGCGGGGTGGTTACAGGCGGGGCCCTTGACGGGGTACGGGGCCGCTGCTGTAGTGCACCGCAGAGACGCAAGCCGAGCGCAAAGAGCGAAGCCACGAGGATGTGAGGCTCGCCGCGCGAACCGGAGGCTTCGGCCACCGGGGAACGCTCCTCAAGCGCGACGTTTGCGTCTCTACTTCTTTCTGCGGGCGAGCTCGCGCTTTGCCACCGAGCGGTAGCGAAGGAATTTCCTCGCGTTCAGCCGCAGCCGCGACACGAGCGACCCGGGCGGGAGCTCGAGGCCGCCCACCAGCTTGTGCGGGATCACGGCCCAGCCGCCGTCCTCCTCCACGAGGTCGCCGCGAACCTGGAAGTTGCGCTGCCAGTTGAACTCGGGGTCGTGCGCGTGCGCCGTCACGCACGCGAGCCCCGGCTGGATGGGTACGCCTATCGCGCCGGACCCGATGCGGATGCGGCGGGCCTCGCGGTCGACCGAGATCGGCACCCGCACGGAGAAGGGGAAGCCGTCCGGCGCCGCAAGCGAGAGAGCAGCCGTGGGGCAGCGCCCGCCCAGCTCGTCGATCCGCTCGTCCCAGACCTCGCGGCCACCCTCGGTGCCGGCGTGGCGGCCCGCCGGCTCCTCGTCGTGCCCAGAGCGCACCTCCTCCATGTGCGCGTCGTAGAGCTTGGGCTCGGCCGTCACGTCGCTGCCCGGCCAGACGTAGACGCGCTCCGGCCGGACGTGCAGGTAGATGCGCGTGTAGTACCAGTTGAAGGCGCGCTGCAACGCCTTCGGCGGCTGCTGCTTCGCCGTCGCCGGGAGCTTCTCCAGCAGCTCGCGCGCGTAGCGTTCTCGGTTGGCGTCGAGGTCCCGATCGTCCACGTCCGCGGTGCCCTGTACCAGCACCTGGGGAGGGTCGTCGAGGCCGCTGCCGGTCTCGTCCGAGAAGAGCAGCGCGACCTTGGGGTTCCCGCGGGCATCGTTGGCCTTCTTCGGATAGCCGAGGCCTGTGGTCACGTCGATGCAGGGAGCGCCAGGGCTGTAGTACGGCGTGAGCGGCCACGAGATCGGCTGACCGCGCCCGTCGATCGTCGTGAACTCCGTGGTCACGAAGCGGTGGAAGACGTCCTGGATCTCGGGCGGAAGCGAGGCGGTCATCGCTGCCGCGATTCAATCAGAGGAGAAAGCCCGCGATCTCATCCGCGAGCAACTCGGGCGCGCTGAGGGCCGCGCCGTGGCCCTGACCCTCGAGCGTACGCACCGTGACCGCGGGGATCGCCTCCGCGTAAGCGTCGGTCGACCGCTTCGCCCACGCCGGGCTCTCCGTGCCGACCAGCAGGAGCACCGGGGCGCCGAGACGGCCGAGTGCGTCGCGGTCGAGCTCGTACCCGAGCTCGGCGCGCAGCTCGCGCGGCACGGTGTGCGCCACCTCCTTGCGCAGCCCCCAGACGGGCGTGCGGCGGAGCGTCTCGATATCGCTCTCGCCGTAGCCGCCGATCTCGGCGAGGAACTCACTCACCATGCGGTCGCGATCGCCATCTCGAACGAGCGCCTCCCAGCGGTCCACGCGCTCGGGGCCGCCGAGCACGCCGCCCATCGGCGGCTCGTAGAGCACCAGCCCGGGCAGCTCGGGCAGTCGCGAGGCGGCGGCGCCGGCGAGCAGCCCGCCGTAGGAGTGGCCGAACAGCAGCGCACCCTTCCCGGCCTCGCGCACCACCGCCGCCACGTCCTCCACCTCGCGCTCGAGGGCGTAGCCGTCGCCGTCGGCCGAGGGTCCGCGGCCGCGGCGGTCGACCGTCCAGACCTCGAAGCGTCGCTCGAGGTGCGGCCGCAGCAGCGCGAACCCCCAGCTCGCCGAGCCGGCGCCGTGCACGGCGACCAGCCCCGGCCCCTCCCCCGCCACCTCGCAGGCGATCTCGATCCCGTCAGGAGCCCTCACCCGGCGTGTCACGAGCGCGCGAGAATACCTACGCGCAGCCCGGGCGGCCCCAGAGCCCCCGCCCCGCCGCGCGGGCGCGGTCGGACACGCGCGCGAACTCCACCTCGTACTCGTCGTTCGGCGCGATCGTGAGCGGCTCGGCCAGGCCGCGGGCCAGCAGGAGGCGATTGAGGAACCGCCCGTCGGTCAGCCAGACGTAGGCGAGCGCGCGCCCGTAGCGGTCGCGCTCCTCGACGCCGAGGCTGTAGCGCACGTGCGACCCGAGCGGGACGGTGCGCTCGACGAAGGCCGACGCCCGCGGGCCGTAACACTCCACCTCGCCGTACACCTCGGGCGTGTCGACGCCGATCAGCCGCACCTTGCCGATCCCGGACAGCCACAGCGTGTCGCCGTCCGTGTGCTTCGTGACGCGCGCGGAGTGCGGCTCCGGGCCGCCCGTGGCCTCGGTCGCGAGCTCCGAGCAGCCGCTCAGCCCGAGCGCGAGCCCGGCGAGCGCGACGGAGGCCGCGAGCGTCAGTTGTCGCAGCCCAGACGGTCCCAGCAGTAGAGCTCCACCGCCTCCGCGGCGAGCTCCATCAGGCGCTCGTCCGACAACCATGGGAGCACCGTGTCGAGCGCCTGCTCCTCGCTCACGCCCGCCTCGAACGCGTCGTCGCCCTTGAATCCGGCGGCTATGCGCAGCGCCTCGCGGCGGTGCTCGCCCAGGCCGGCGAAAGCGCCCAGGAGGAACTCCTTGTTCGCGACCGGATGCCCAACCTCGAGCGAGGCGTGCCAGGCGGCGAGCATCGACAGGTCGTCCTCGTCCAGCTCCTCGACGGCCTTCGCGTAGTGGCCGTGGAGCTCGTCCTCGGGGATCTCGTCGACCCAGGCGCGCACGACCTCTCCGAGCAGCTGGCGGCGCGCCTCGCGGCCGACACTCTCGGCAACGACTCTGATCGCTTCCTGTGGCTCGATGAAGCAGAGCGGCATCTGCCTTCGATCTCCTCCGGTTCGCACGACTACCTTGGTCGCAGAGTAGGCCCGGCACCTGACGGAAAGACCGTCAGCTTGCGGGCACGGGCCGCAGCGTGAGCTCGGGCCCGTGGACGCAGAGCGCCGCGCGGCCGGGGCAGTCCGCGCAGAGGCCGTGATGCGGCTCATCCGAGGGCTCGAAGCGCGCCTCCACGACCCCGCGAGCGAGCTCGAGGAGCTCCGCCTCGAGGCGCCCGGCGTCGGCCGCCTCGAACACGGCGCGAGCGGGCTCGTCGGGGCGCTCGAGGAAGCAGTGGAGAACCTCCACACGCTCGGCGCCGGCGCGCAGCGCCGCGAGCGCGTACACGAGCCGCTGCGTGGAGTACGACCGCGCGCAGACCTCCTCCGGCTCGCGGCCATCGAGGGCGTCGCTCTTCCAGTCGACCACGAGCGTCGAGTTGTTCTCCGGCACGTGCACGTCGACCACTCCGTTCACGAGCAGGCTGCGCCCGCCGGCCCCCGGCGGGGTCAGCGTGAACGCGAACGGCAGCTCGGCGCGCGCGGCGCGAGCGTTCCCGATCCGCTCACACAACGCGGAGCCGGCCACGCGCTCGACCATCGCGCGCAGGTCGGCCACCTGCTCGGGACGCGCTTCCAGCCCGTGACGCTCGATCGCGGCCGCCAGCTCCTCGTCGGAGGGCAGCTGCGGGCGGCGGAAGTCGAGCCGCTCGAGCAGCTCGTGGACGATTGAGCCGCGCAGGAGCGCCGTCATGCCCGGCTCGCGGGGAGCCGCCTCCTCGCCCGCCGCGGGCGCGGGCTCGACCGGCGCGAGGCCGAGCGCCCGCTGGAGGTAGAAGCGGTAGCCGCAGCTGCGGTACGCCTCGAGGCCCGTGTAGCTCAGGCGGCTCACGGGCAGAGCGCGTGGCGCCGGCGGCAGGCCCAGCTCGAGCTCCGGCTGCTGGTGCGCCGCCTCCTCCTCCCCCGCCGGCGCGAGCGGCGCGCGGTCGGAGGCGGGCAGCACCTGGTCGATGCTCTCGGGGCTGCAGAGGCTGAAGCGCACGCGCACCTCCCGGCCCTCGCGCTCGTCGACCTCCACACCCTCGGGCCGCTCGGCGGCCGCCGGCAACCCGGGGCAGAGGCCGCGCCAGATCCAGCGCATCGGCTCGCTCAGCGGGCTGGGCTCTTGCCGGCGCTCGAGGTCGGTGGCCCCGCTCAGGATCAGGTGCTGCTGCGCGCGGGTGGCGGCCACGTAGAAGATCCGCCGCTCCTCCTCCTCCGCCAGGAGCTTCGACTCCTCCTTGATGCGCTCGAGTGTCTCGCTGCTCACCGACCCCCCCAGCCCGGCGAGGCGCAGCCCGACCCTGCCGTCCTCGGAGATGCGCAGCGAGCCCTCGTCGTCGCGGCCCTCCTTGCCGAGGTCGCACACGCAGACCACCGGGAACTCGAGGCCCTTCGCCCTGTGCACGGTCATCATCCGCACGGGCAGGCGGCCGGCCTCGCCCTCGAGCGGCGCCTCGCCCTCCCGGCGCTCGAGCGCGTCCTGCTCGACGATACGGTCCACGAAGCCGCGCAGGTCGCGCCCCTCGTCGGCCTCGTACTCGCGCGCCATCCGCATCAGCTTGCGCACGTTGGCCATCCGCCTCGCGCCACCACGGAGCGCGAGCAGGTGGCGGTCGTAGCCCGTGCGGGTCACGGCGCGGTCGATGAGCGTCTCGAGCGACACCTGCGTGGCCACCCCGCGCTCCCCCTCGAGTCGCTCGACGAGCGTCAAGAGCCGCCGCCGGTCGACGGCCGGGAGCACCTCGAGCAGCTCCTCGCCGGGCTCGCGAACCGTCCACCACACGTCGCGGTGCAGGCGCCGGGCCGCCAGCCCGATGAGCGCCACCGCGTCGAGGGAGAGCCCGGCCAGCGGCGAGGCGAGCACGGAGTAGACCGCGATCTCGTCCAGCGGGTTGGCGAGCGCGGAGAGCCAGTTGCGCAGATCGGCCACCTGCTGCTGGCCCCAGTAGCCGCGCCCCCCCACGACGTGCACGGGGATGCCGCGCTCCTCGAGCGCTTGCTCGAACCAGCCCATCGCGGTGGTGGCCCTGAACAGGAGCACCACGTCGCCGTGGTCGAAGGGCCCGTCGCGCGTGAGCTCGTCGATCCGCTTGGCGAGCAGGCGCGCCTCGGCTGCGCGCCAGGCCTGGGCGCCGTGGAGGGCTTCGCCGAACGGGTGCTCCACGTCCGCGAAACGCTCGTCCCAGCGCGCCTTCGGTCTGTCGACCACGAGCAGCTCCACGCACGGCTCGACCTTCGGCGGCAGCGAGCGAACGCGGGGCGCCTCGCGGAGCGGCTCGAAGCGCTCGCCCCAGGTGCGCTCGAAGCACATGTCGATCGCGTCGAGCACCTCTCCCCGCGCGCGGAAGTTGATCGTGACGCTCTCCGCCCTGCCGGCCTCGAGGGCGGCGTTCCAGTGGCCCCGGAAGACCGAGATGTCGGCGTTGCGGAAGCGGTAGATCGACTGGTTCTCGTCCCCGACACGGAAGAGGTTGTCGCGCGCGAGCAGCTCGAGCAGCTCGTTCTGGAGCGGGTTCGTGTCTTGGAACTCGTCGACGAGCAGCTGCTCGAAGCGCTCCGAGTAGGCGAGCTTGAGGCCCTCGTCGCCCGCGAACAGGTCGCGCGTGGCCAGCTCGAGGTCCTCGAAGTCGAGCCCGGAGCGATCGACCTTCGCGCCCTCGTAGCGCTCGTCGTACAGAGCGAGCAGTGCGCGCAGCATCGTGTGGTCGCGCTGCTCGCGCTCGGCCACGACGAGCGAGCGCAGGGCCGCCAGGGCGTCGCGGTAGGCCCGGCAGGAGTCACCCGAGAGCGCCCTGGCGTTGCCGCCCCTGAGCTCCACCCGGTCGAGCTCCGCGGGCTCGGGGAGCTCGCCGGCCTCGAGCCGGCCGATCATTGCGAGCGCGCGCTCGAGCCGCTCGATCGCGCCGTCGACGGCCTTCGAGGACCCCGCCCGGCCGAGCTCGGCGAGCGCGGCGCGGGCAGCGGGCTCGAAGCGCTCGAGCTCGCCGGCGCGGGCGGGCGGGAGGGTCTCCTCGAGCCGCGGGCTGCGCTGCCCGCGGCTGCGCAGGTGGGAGTAGGCGGTGCGCACCATGTCGCGCAGCCGGTCGGGCGTGTAGGCGGCCACCATCTCGATCCGCGCCGGGTCGGCGGCGTCGGCCATGAACTCCTCGAGCGCGCCGTCGAACGCGTCGAGCGCGAGCCGCTCGGACTCGAGCTCGTCGAGCACGCGGAAGTCAGGGTCGATGCCGGCGCTCAGGGCGTGCGCCCGCAGCACGCTCGCGCAGAAGCCGTGGATGGTGGAGATCCAGGCGCTCTCCGCCGCCCGGGCGAGGTCGCGCCGGCCCTCCTCGAGCAGCCGCCGGCGCACGCGGGTCTTCATCTCGGCGGCCGCCTTCTCGGTGAAGGTGATCGCGAGGATCGCCTCGACCGGCACCTCGTCCCGGATCGCCGCGCGCACGAAGCGCTCCACGAGGACAGTCGTCTTGCCCGTGCCGGCGCCCGCCCGCACCGTGAGCGAGCCGTCGCGGCGCTCGACCGCCCGCTCTTGCTCGGCGGTGAGCCCGCTCATCGAACGCTCCGGCAGAACGAGGGATGTGAGCAGCCGCCGTTCCAGGCGCAGCGGTCCGGCAGCGAGCAGAGCCGCCCGGCGCGCATGCGTCCCGCGGTGTCGGCTATGCGCTCGAGCGCCCAGTCGAGCTTCTCCTGGAAGCGCTCGGCGTCGAGCCGGTCGTGCGTGACCCAGCCACTGCCGAGCTCGTCGACCTCCGCCGCGACCATCCCGCGCGGGCGCGGGTCGGGGCTCCCGAGCGCGACGTACACGCCGCCCGCCGCGCGCAGGCCGAGGAGGCGCTCGACCACCAGCATGTAGAGCGCCGCCTGGAAGCGGTTCTCGCGCTCCCAGCTGGCCACCTTGTAGCGGTCCACTCGCTTACCGCTCTTGTAGTCGAGCACGAGCGCCATGCCGTCGTTCGTGTCCACGCGGTCGATGCGCCCGCGCACCCGCAGCCCGCCGGCGATCTCGACCGGCTCCTCCCCCTCGCCGTAGCCGAAGCGGAGCTCGAGGTGCTCGGGCACGAAGCGGCTGTCCGAGTCCGCCTCGGCGCGCAGGTAGCGCAGCAGGTCGAACTCGAGCCGCCGGGCGGCCGCCTTCACGCGCGTCTCCTTGGGGGAGAGCTTGAAGGCGGAGCGGCGCTCGCGCAGCTCCTCGAGCAGAATGCGCTCCGCCTGGGCGAGGTTCGCGTGGCTCACGCGCCGCTCGCCCGTCTCCTCGCGCAGCCGGCGGTAGGTGTGCTCGAGCACCGCGTGGGCGTAGTCGCCCCGCACCATCGCCTCGGGGTCCGGGGCCAGCTCGGACGGGCGCAGCACGTCGTCCACGAGCCACTTGACCGGGCAGTCCGCGAAGCGCTCGAGCGCACCCGCCGACACCACGTCGCGGGCGGCCAGCTCGGCCAGCAGCGGCTCCGCGCTGAGCGGCGCGGTCTCGCGCTCCTCGACGCGCGGCCCGGCCGCGGCGAGCGCGCGGTCCCACTCGGCGGCGGTGGGCGCCGCGTCAGGAGTCCAGGTCACGTCGGCCAGCGAGCGCTCGCGCGCGCGCGGCCGCGGTTCGAGCAGGTCGAGCAGGTCGTCGACGAAGAACGAGCGCGCCTGCGGGGCCCCCTCCTCATCGCTCGAGCGCGAGGAGAGCACGAGCAGGCGCTCCGCGCGCGAGGCGCACACGTAGAAGAGGTAGCGCTCCCGCTCGAGGCGGTCCGCCCTCACGGGCAGGACGAGGCCCGCGGCGCTTGCGATCGCGCGCCGGTCATCGTCGGACAGGAACGGCTCGGGCGCCGCGCTTCGCGGAAACTCGCCCTCCTGCAGGCCGCACACGACCACCACCTCGAAACGGCGCGCGCGGATCGCCTCCGGCGTGGCCACCTGCACGCGGTCGGGCTGGGGCGTCTCCCCGACGCGCACCTCGAGCTCGTCGAGCACGCGCGCGATGCGGGCGGCGTCGAGCCGCCGGCCGGGCGTGGCGCGCACCACCTCGCGGAGCTCCGCCAGCGCCGCAGCGCCGGCCTTGAGGGCCCGCGCCTCGGCGAGCTCCGGCCCCGCGAGAACCGGGGCCTCGCGCCGGTGGGGGGCGGCGAACAGCCGCTCGAGCCGGCGCTCGAGCTCCTCCAGCAGGGCGCCCGCGTCGCGAGCGTCCGCCAGGCGGTCGAGCTCGTCGAGCTTCCAGTGCTCGCGCTCCCAGAGCGCACGCGCCTCCCGCGCCGTGTGGGCGCCCTCGGTGCGCACCGCGGCCTCGAGGCGGTCGGCGAGACCCGGCACCCGCAGCAGCCCCGGGGTGCGCAGGTAGGCGAGCAGGTCATGCGAGCTGCCTCCGAGCAGCGCGGCACGCACGAGCGCAAGGAGCCCGCGGCCGATCGCGGTGTGGCCGAAGGGCACCGAGCGGTCGATCGAGTACGGGATCCCGTAGGCGCCGAGCACCTGCTCGAGCAGCGAGGAGTAGCGGCCGGGCGAGCGCAGCACGAGCGCCACGTCGCCCGGCGCGACGCCCGCGCGGAGCAGCTCGAGGACCCGCGCGGCGGCCAGCTCGACCTCGGCCCGCTCCCCGCCCGCGCTGTGGAGCTCGATCGCGCCGCCGGGGTCGACGCGCCCGGCGTCGTCGGCGAACAGGTTGCGCTCCACATGATGGAGCGCGCGCCGCGACTCGTCCGCATAGTGCTCGTCGACCGGGGAGAGAGCGAGCTCGGCCGCGCCGCGGGCGAGCAGCTCCTGCCGGACGGTTGCCACGGTGCGGAACGCCTCCCGGCCGGGCTCGAAGGGCAGCGACACCGTGACGTCGGCGCCGCAGCGGCCTGCGATCGCGTCGAGGGCGTCCAGCTCGAGCGTCGTGAAGTCGTCGAAGCCGTAGACGAACAGCGGGGTGGCACCCCAGGCCTCGGGGTCGCGCCTCAGGGCGTCCAGCGCGCGCCAGCGCGACAGCTCCACGTCCACGAGGCCCGTCTCCTCGAGCCCGGCGCGGTAGCCGCGGTAGATGGCGGCCACCTCCTCCGCGTAGGCCCGCCGCGGGCCGTCGCCCGCCCAGTCCCTTAGCGCGCGGGTGAGCCGGGCGGGATCGACCATCGAGCGCCCGAGCTCGGCGACGAAGCGCTCGGCCGCGCGCACGAACCCGGGCCGCTCGGCGGAGCGGGCGAGCACCACGAGGCGGGCGCGCTCGACCGCGTCCTCCACGATCAGCTCGCACTGAAGCGGCGAGGCCACGCGCTCGCCGTAGCCGGCGCGCGCGGCGATCTCCCGGAACAGCCACTCGAAGCGCAGCACCCGCGCGCCGAACACCGCGCCGCGCTCGGCCAGCTCGCGCTGGGCGTGCTCCACGTCGCCGAAGGTGGGAACGAGCAGGATCGGCTCGTCGTCGAGCCGGGCGCGCAAGCCGCCCAGCACCTCGCCCGCCTTGGCTGCGTTCGCGGGGCCCGTTACAAGAGTGAGCGGCACCCGTGAATAGTCGCTAGGCCGTCGGACCGCCTGACAGCACGCCGCTCGCAGCCGCGGCGGCGAGCGCCTGCGCGTAGCGCGCGGCCGGCAGCATCACCGGCGCCGCCTGCAGCTCCCAGCCGCGGTTCGGGCGCATGAGCCAGCGGGCGATCCGCACCCGCCGGTCGTCGAGCCGCTCCACGCGCAGCTCGTCCCGCAGCTCGCCCGAGCGCCCCGCGCTCGAGCCGAAGGCGCCGGGCTCGCCCTGGCCCTCGCCAAGCGGGATCGCCGCCTGATCGGCGCTCAGCAGCTCCTTCTCGACGGCGCCGCTGAGCAGGGCGCCGAGATCGTCCAGCTCGATCACGGGCGCGTCGCGAACCAGCTGGCCGGCGTGCCAGGACGCGAGGCGCAGGCCGCCCGGCACCCGCTCGAGGCGCACCTCGCGACCGTCCTCGTAGGGCCCGGCGGCGGCGAACTCGCCACGCGACACGCGGGCGCCCCCGGCCGCGCTCCGCGACCCCGCCTTGCGGCCGGTGCCCCCGGAGCTCTGCCGCGGGCGCCGCTCCGCCCTGCGGGCCGGGTCGAGCACCGTGCCCTTCGAGCAGATCGGGCAGTCGGAGACGAAGCGGTTGTGACGGCAGAAGGTGGGCAGGACTCTCAGAGTAGTGCGCCGGCGCGCGCGCCTGCGACCATCCGGACGATGCGCACGGCGGCGATCTCCGACCTCCACCTCGGCGTGCTCTCGCGCCGCGATCTGGCGCGCGACGGCCACGCCCGCGACCGCCTGCTGGGCACGCTCGTGGAGGCCGACCGGCTGGTGCTGCTCGGCGACACGATCGAGCTGCGCGAGCGCCCGCTGCACGCTGTGCTCGACGAGGTCCGGCCCTTTTTCGAGGCCCTCGGCGAGGCGTTCGCCGGGCGCCCGATCCTGGTGGTGCCGGGCAACCACGACCACGCGCTCGCCTCCCCCTGGCTCACCCGCCTGCGGCTGGAGGGGCGCGAGGTCTCTTCCGAACAGGAGTGGCCCGTCGAGGCCGGGGACGCTGCGCTCGGGCGGATCGCGTCGTGGATGCCGGAGGTCGAGCTCAGCGTGGCCTACGCCGGCGTGTGGCTGCGGCCCGACGTCTATGCCACGCACGGCCACTACCTCGATCTCAACCTCACCGTGCCGCGGATCGAGTCCATCGCCGCCTCGCTGATGGGGCGGCTCACCGGCGGCGGCCGCGACTGCAACTCGGCGCGCGAGTACGAGGCCGTCCTCGCTCCCATGTACGTCTTCCACCTCGAGCTCGCGCAGGGGTCGTCGCGCCGGGCGTTCGCCCGCGGCGGGCACGTGTCGCGCGACGTCTGGCGCCGGCTGAACGGCAAGCCCGGCAGTATCGCCGGCGGCGCGGGTCGCTTCCTGATCGGCAGCGTGACGATCCCGACCGCGGTGCTCGCGCTCAACCGACTCGGCTTCGGCCCCTTCAGCGCCGAGCTGACCGGCGAGGAGCTACGCCGCTCGGGCCTGCTCGCGATGGGCCGGGTGGCTGACGCGCTCGCACTCGGCGCCGACCACGTGGTCTTCGGCCACACGCACCGGCCCGGCCCGCTGCCGGGCGACGAGCTGGCCGAGTGGACCACGCTGGCCGGCGCCCGGCTCTGGAACACCGGTAGCTGGTTCTTCGAGTCGGTGCTCACGAGCGGGGCCCGCGACAGCCCCTACTGGCCGGGCACGGTGCTCTGGCTGGACGACGACGACGGCCCGCCCCGGCTCGAGAACGAGCTGCGCGACGTGGCGCTGGCGCTCTGAGCCGCGAGCTCCGCGAGGTCCTGGAGCGGGCACAGGTCCAATGGGCCGACGGCGTCCCGCTGCGCGTGGCGGGGATGGTGCTACCCGTCTGCCTGGAGCGGCTGTACTTCGTCGGCCTCGCCGCACCGCGCGGCCCCCAGCCTCCCGTGTACTCGGCTCAGGCGCGACTCATCGCAAGTTCCTGACCGCCGAGAAGCGCGCCGACGTCGGGCTGTCGGCCCTCTACACGCGCTCCTCGCGACCCGAAGCGCGGATCGACATCCCACGCCACGAGTGGCAACGCGACATGGACCGCACGCGACGAGGCATCGACCGCATGCTCCGCCGCAAGCCGACGCGCGCCGACGCATCCGCAGGCCACACCTCCCGGGGTCGGCGCGACCACCTGATGATCCACGGATGACCGCGCGGCTTGCCGGCAAGACGGCGCTCATCTCGGGCGGCGCACGGGGACAGGGCGCGCACACGGCCGCCGCCTCGCCGAGGAGGGCGCCGGCGTCGTCCTCGGCGACGTCCTCGAGGACGCGGGCGAGGCGCGCGCCCGCGAACTCCGGGCCGCCGGCCCCCGAGAACTGGGAGGCGGCAGTCCAGACCGCTGAAGAGCGCTTCGGTCGGCTCGACATCCTCGTCAACAACGCGGGAGTCGTGCGCGTGGCACCGGTCGTCGACGAGACCGACGACGGCTGGCACGGCACAATGGCCGTCAACGCGACCGGTCGGCGCGCCGCGCTCGAACACGCGCCCCACCGCATCCGGATCAACGCCATCTGCCCCGTCACCCCCCTGCGCCGCCGCGCCGAACCAGAGGAGATCTCCTCAGCGGTCGCGTTCCTCGCCTCGGACGAGGCCATCCACATCACGGGGGCCGAGCTCGCTGTCGACGGCGGGTACCTCGCCCGCTGACTACTCGCCGCGGCTCACGCTGCGGCGCCCTTGGCCCGCGCGTCGGTCTCGGCGCGCTCCTCCTCGGTCTCGCCCTTGGGCGGCTCCTTGGCCCACTCCTCGTCGAACTCGACCCGCCACTTGGCCTCGTCGTTCTGCTCGAGCCGGAGCTTGGCCCGGAACGTCCGCCCCGAGCGCCCGCGGAAGCCGGTGACCGCCTTCGCGGTGCGCCCCACCCCGGGCTCCTCGCCGGCCTCGCGCGAGGAGCGCAGCGACTCGATCAGCTCCTTGGCCACGCTCACCGGCAGCGACTTGCCGGCCTTGCGCTTCCAGATCACGAAGCCGCAGCCGGGGTCCTCGCGCGACCAGCACGAGTAGCCCTTGCGGTTCTCGGAGATCTCACGCCCGCAGACCGGGCAGGGACCGAGCTTGGCGCGCTCGATCTGCACGCCCTTCAGCTTGTCGAGCTCCTGCACCGTCTCGGTCGTGAACTTCGCGATGTCCTGCATGAAGGCCGGGCGCGTGTCCTCGCCGCGCTCGATCAGGCCGAGCCGGCGCTCCCAACTGCCGGTGAGCTCGGGCGAGGTGAGCTCGTGGCCGCCGAGCAGCCGGATCACCTGGATGCCCTTCTCGGTGGCCACGAGAGCACGCCCCTCGCGCTCCACGTACTCGCGGTTGATGAGCAGCTCGATGATCCCGGCGCGCGTGGCCGGCGTGCCGATGCCCGAGTCCTTCATCGCCTCGCGCAGCTCGGCATCCTCGACCTCCTTGCCGGCGGTCTCCATCGCGGCCAGCAGGGACGCGTCCGAGAAGCGCCGCGGCGGCTGGGTCTCCTTGCGGATCGACTCCACCGAGCGCGTGTCGACCGACTCGCCGCGCTCGAGCTTCGGCAGGAGCTGATCGCCGCCCGAGTCCTCCTCCGGGCGCTCGGGCTCGGCCTCCTCGCCGTACACGGCCTTCCAGCCGGGCTCGACGAGGCGACGGCCGGAGGTCCTGAACACCTTGTCCTCGACGGTCGTCTCCACGCGCGTGCGCTCGAACTCGGCGTCCGGATGGAAGATCGCCAGGTAGCGCTTGGCCACCAGGTCGTAGACCTTGAGCTCGTCCTGGCCCATCTTGCCCAGGTTGTGGTCCGAGCGGGTGGGGATGATCGCGTGGTGGTCGGCGACCTTCTTGTCGTTGACCACGCGCTCGAGCGGCAGCCGCTCGAGCCCGGTCACGTACTCGGCCGCGCGCCGGTAGGCGCCGTTGTGGCCGACGAGCTCGGCGATCGGCTTGATCTCGGCCACCATGTCGCCGGTCAGGAAGCGCGAGTTGGTGCGCGGGTAGGTGAGCGCCTTGTGCTCCTCGTAGAGCCGCTGCGCGGCCGACAGCGTGCGCCGGGCCGAGAAGCCGTAGAGCGTGTTGGCGTGGCGCTGGAGCGAGGTGAGGTCGTACAGGAGCTGCGGCCGCTCGCGCTCCTCCTTGCGCTCGAGCTTCGTGATCTCGCCGGGCTTGCCGGTGACCGCCGTGACGATCGCCTTGGCCTCGTCCTCGCTCGGCAGCCGCTTGCCGCCCAGGTAGCGGCCGGTGTACGCCCGCTCGCCGCTCGCGGCAAAGCGCGCCTCCACGAGCCAGTAGGGCTCGGGCTTGAAGGCGCGGATCTCCTCCTCGCGGCGCACGATCAGCGCCAGCGTGGGCGTCTGCACGCGGCCCAGCGAGACGGCGCCGTCGAAGGCGGCGCGCAGCCGGATCGACGCCGCGCGGGTGGCGTTCATGCCCACCACCCAGTCGGCCTCTGAGCGCGCGCGGGCGGCGTCCTCGAGCGTCTTCATCTCGTCGCCCGGGCGCAGCCGCTCGAAGGCCTCCGAGATCGCGCCCTTCGTCATCGACGAGAGCCACAGCCTGCGCACCGGCTTCTGCACCGGGGCGACGTCGTAGAGGTAGGCGAAGATCAGCTCGCCCTCGCGCCCGGCGTCGCAAGCGTTGACCACGTCGTCGATCTCGTCGTCCGCCATCAGGCGGTGAATCGCCTTCAGCTGCTTGGCCGCGCGGTCGTCGTTCGGGACGAGCTTGAACTCGTCCGGGATGATCGGCAGGTCGGCGTAGCGCCACTTCTTGAGCTTCGGGTCATACGCGTCCGGCTCGGCCAGCCCGACCAGGTGGCCGACCGCCCAGGTGATCGTGAAATCGTCGCCCTCGAGCGAGGTCTTGTCCTTCGACTGCTTGAAGGATCCGGGCAGCGCCGCGGCCAGGTCCCGGGCCACGGAGGGCTTCTCGGCGATGACTAGGGTCTTGCCCATCTCGGCAGCTCACGATACGCACATCGCCATCGATACCGCCACCCATACCGCCACCGGTTGGTGGCTCGAGGAGGCCGGCGGGGCGCGGCCGCTGCCTTCGCTCGACGGCTCGACCGATGCGGACGTGGTGATCGTGGGGGGTGGCTACACGGGCATGTGGAGCGCCTGGCACCTGCTCGAAGCGGAGCCCTCGCTCGACGTCGTGCTGCTCGAAGGCGGCACCTGCGGCCACGGGCCGAGCGGCCGGAACGGAGGCTTCTGCGAGTCGCTCTGGTTCAGCGCGGGCGCGATCCGGGAGCGCTTCGGCGACGGCCCCGCGCGCGAGCTCCTTCGCAGTTCCAGCGAGAGCGTCTCGGCGATCGGCGCGTGGTGCCGGGACAACGAGGTGGACGCCTGGTTCAACCAGGCCGGTTACCTGTGCGTCTCCACCGGCGAGCGCTTCGACGGCGTGGGCCGCGCGTCCGTCGAGGCCGCGGCCGCGCTCGGCTCGCCCGACGCCGTGCAGGACCTCGCGCCCGACGCCGTGCGGGCGCGCTGCCGTTCGCCCGAGTTCCGCCGCGGCGTGCTGGTGCCCGACTTCGCGACCCTCCAGCCCGCCCGGCTGGGGCTCGGCCTGCGCCGGCGGCTGATCGAGCGCGGCGTGCGGGTGTTCGAGCGCTCGCGCGTGCGCCGCCTGGGCCCGGAGGTGGCCGCCGAGACGGACGGCGGGCGCGTGCGGGCCGGGGCAGCCGTGCTCGCGGTGGGGCCCGCGGCGCGCTCGCTCGCGCCGCTGCGCTCGCGCCTGACGGTGACCTCCTCCCACATCGTGCTCACGGAGCCCGTGCCGGACGTGCTCGAGGCGCTCGGCTGGACCGGCGGCGAGTGCATCACGGACGGCCGCACCCTCCTGCACTACTTCCGCACGACGCCCGACGGACGCATCGTGTTCGGCTGGGGCGGCGGGCGGGTGGCGTACGGCGCGCGCGTGAACGGGCGCATCGAGGTCGACCCGGACGTGGCGACCGAGCTGCGCGACCACCTCGAGCGGCTGTTCCCGGACGTTCGCGGGCGCCGCATCACGCACGCCTGGGGCGGCCCGATCGACGTCTCCCCCAGCCACATCCCGCAGCTAGGGAGCCTGCCCGGCGCCCCGATCCACTTCGCGTTCGGCTACACGGGCAACGGCGTCGGACCCTCCCACCTCGCCGGGCGCACGCTCGCGTCGCTCGCGCTCGACCGGCGCGACGCGCTCACGCGGCTGCCGATCGTGGACTCGGGCGCCGGGGCCTGGGTGCCGCCCGAGCCGCTCGCGTGGCTGGGCGGCACGGCGGTCCGCTCCGCCCTCCTGCGCGTGGAGCGGGCCAACGAGCGCGGCGAGCGGGCCGACCCGCTCACGCGGGCCGTCTGCGCCGCCCCGCATGCGCTCGGGATGCACCTGGGCCGCTGAGGCCCGCGATTGTGCGCATTCGCACACAGCGCCCTCCTCGAGCGCGGGACGCTGTGCCCGTGCGTAATTCCCGGCCCGGGACGCGGTTGGAGGATCGATGGCAAGCGTCGTCCACGAGCTCCCGGGCCCCTGTCCCCGACGGCTGGGGCGCGCCGCCGTGATCGCAACGCCCGCCCCCCGCGATCTCGCCGCCGAGGAGGCCCGCCTCGCGCAGCGCGCGGTGGCCGGCGACGGGGACGCGTTCGCCGACCTCTACGGTCGCTACGAGCAGCGCGCCTACAACCTCTGCCTGCGCATCCTCGGCTCCGAGGACGACGCCGCGGACGCCACCCAAGAGGCCTTCGTCAGCGTCCTGCGCCGGCTGCCGAAGCTCGAGGGACGCGACCTCGCCTTCGGCTCCTACCTGTTCACCTCCGCGCGCCATGCCTGCTACGACCTGATCGACCGGCGCAAGCGGGCCGAGCCGAGTGACGAGATCCCCGAGTCGTCGATCCCGGTCGGCGGGGGCGTGGGCGGCGGCGGCTTCGGTTTCGACCCCGGCGACCCCGAGGACGACCCCGAGCGCAACGTGCTCCAGCAGGCCCGCTCGGAGGAGATCCGGGCAGCGAACGCCGCGCTGCCGGAGCGCCAGCGCGAGGTCCTGGCCCTGCGCGAGCTCGAGGACCTCTCCTACGACGAGATCGCGGAGATCATGGAGATGAACCGCAACTCGGTCGCGCAGCTGATCTCCCGCGCCCGCATCAACCTACGGGACGCGCTGCGCGGCACCGCGCTGGCGTCGATCGCCACCTCCTCGCCGGAGTGCGAGCGCGCGATCGCCCTGATCGCCGCCGGCCAGGACGGCGAGGGCGAGGCGCCCTGGCTCGACGAGCACGTGCGCGGCTGCGAGACCTGCCGGCTGAGCCGCGAGGCGATGGACGAGGCCGGACTCTCCTACCGCGCCTGGCTGCCGGTGGCCGCGGCGCCCTTCCTGATGCGCGAGACGATGGCGCGCGCGGCCGAGGCCGTGGACGCCGACTGGTCCGAGCAGATCGCGCGCCTCCCAGGCTCGCGCGTCTCGCGGCTCCGCCACCGCGGCCTGGGCCTGGCCCTGACGGGCGCGCTCGCCGCGCTGCTCCTGCTGGTGGTGCTCACCGCCCGCACGCACGACGGAGCGCCGACCATCGCCCAGGAGCCCGCGGCGGAGGAGATCGCCGTGGCCGAGGAGCCGAACGCCGAGCCCGCCGAGGCCGGCAAGGCCGCCAAGACCGCGAAGAAGAGGGGCGCGGAGGGCTCGAGGCAGCAGGCCGGCCTCGGGGCGGTCACGCCTGAGGACGAGACGGCGAAGAGCGGCGGCGGCGAGCCCGCCGCGGCTGATTCGCCGCGCACGCTCCGCGGGGGCTCGAACCCCGAGCGCCAGTCAGGGGGCAACAGCGGCAGCGTCGGCCGCCAGCGCCGCGGCGGCGGCGAGGGCCTGGCCGGCGATCCGCCGGCGTCAACCGAGCAGCCGCAGAGCGAGCAGCCGCCGGTGGTGGTAACGCCGCCGGAGCCGCCCGTGGTGGTCGACCCGCCCTCCGCCGGACAGTGCCGGGACGCTCAGGGCGTCCCGATTCCCTGCCCGCCCCAGCAGCCGCCGCAGGTCCGCTGCACGACGTGCGGCATCACCGTGCCCCCGCCTACCCGGCCGCCGCGGTAGAGGCCCGCTCGCGCAGCCAGTCACTCACGTCGGCGGCGGGCTGGGGGCGCAGCAGGAAGTAGCCCTGGGCGGCGTCGCAGCCGAGTCGGCGCAGCTCCCGTAGCGTGGTCTCGCTCTCCACTCCCTCCGCCACCACCTCGAGGTCGAGATGGTGGCCCAGGTCGATCGTCGAGCGCACGATCGCGGTGCCCGAGGCGCCGCTCTCCATGTCGCGCACAATCGAGCGGTCGATCTTGAGCTCCTGGATTGGCAGCTCGAGCAGGCGCGCCAGCGACGAGTAGCCGGTGCCGAAGTCGTCGATCGAGAGGCGTACGCCGAGAGCGTGGAGTCGATCGATCACGTCCATCGCGGTGGGCAGGTCGGCGATCAGGCCGCGCTCGGTGAGCTCCAGGTGCAGGCGGCTGCCCTCCACGCCGGAGCGCTCGAGCAGCTCGCCGACCTCGCGCGGGAAGTGGCGATCGTGCAGGCTGCGCTCGCTCACGTTCACGGCCACCGGCACGTCGATGCCCATCGCGCGCCACTCGGCGCATTGCGCGAGCGCCGCATCGAGCACCCAGGCGGTAAGCGGGCCCACGAGCGCCGTGCGCTCCGCAAGCGGGAGGAACTGCATCGGAGCGAGCAGGCCCTCCCTCGGGTGCTGCCAGCGCACGAGGGCCTCCACCCCGGTGACCTCGCCCGTCTGGAGGTCCACCTTGGGCTGGTAGTGCAGCACCAGCTCGTCGTCCGCGATCGCTCGCCGGAGCTCCGCCAGCCGGGCGACGCTGCCGGACTCGCGGCGGTCGCGCTCGGGCCGGAAGACCTCCACCGAGGTGCCGCCCCGCTTGGCGGCGTACATGGCCATGTCGGCGGCCTGGAGCAGGCCCTCGCCGTCCTCGGCGTGATCCGGGAACAGCGCGATGCCGATGCTCGCCTCCACCACGAGCGGCACGTCGCCGAGCACGAACTCCTCCGCGAGCGTGGCGCTCACGCGGTCGGCTATCTCGATCGCGGCGGAGGCCCGGTCGACCTCGTCGAGCAAGAGGGCGAACTCGTCGCCGCCCAGGCGCGCGAGCAGGTCCCCTGCACGCACGCTGGTCTGCAGCCGGGTGGCCACCTCGCGAAGCAGCAGGTCCCCGTGCCCGTGGCCGAGGGCGTCGTTCACCTCCTTGAAGCGGTCGAGGTCGAACATGAGGAGCGCGAAGCGGCCGTCGCCGGACCCGGCCCGCTCGACCGCCCTTCCCAGGGCGGCCACCAGCTGACGACGGTTCGCGATTCCGGTCAGATCGTCGTGGAGCGCTTGGTGGCGGCTCTCCTCCGCGTGCCGGCGGAGCGTGCGCGAGGCGCGCCCGACGATCGGGAACAGGAGCAGCTCGAGCAGCGCCAGCCCGGCGACCAGCACGAGGTAGAGGTTGCGGGTGTCCTCGTCGATGCGGGCTTGGATCGGGCGGTAGGGCAGGTAGAGCTCGAACACCCCCGCGGGTCGCTTGTCGCCCAGGTGCTGCAGCGGCACATAGATCTCGTAGAGCGGCTTGTCGTTCCCGTCCGCCTCCTCGAAGGTCGCGAGCACCTCTCCCCTGAGCGCCGGGCGAACGTGCTCCCGGTCCTTCTGACCGATCTGGCTGCGGTCGAGCGAGTAGATGAGGTGGCCGCGGCCGTTGTAGAGCTTCGCGTTCCGGATCGTGCCGCGAAGCACCAGCGCGTCGATGCGCTGTTCGAGGCTCATCAAGTGCTCGTCGCTGAGCCCGTAGCGGAGGTCGTTGCGGGTGACGTGCTGGTCGACCAAATCGTGGGCAATCCGGGTGGCCATCCGCGTGGCGTCCATGGCCGCGCGGTCGCGGATCTGGTTCTTCAGGACGTACGCCAGCGCACCCCCCATCAGTCCGACCGCCACGAGGCTCAGCAGGCTGAATTTCACGAGCAGGCTGAGCTGGGGAATCCGCTGCAGCATCCCACGGTGATAGTCGGCCCCCGGAGGGGGCCCCTTTAGCTTGCGCTCAGTACTCGCGGGGGTCGAAGCCGCGACCTACATCGCGCCCGCGGCAGCCGGTGCGCCGCCGCTTGGTGTCGAACGGCAGGCGCACGATCACCTGTGCCTCGTTGTTGTCCTCGTCGGACTCGTAGACGCCGTTCTTCGGGTCTGCGATGTGCACATAGGCGAAGCATCCGCGCAGGCCGGTCACGTCGATCCACTGCTCCGGATACGCGGGCGGGTAGATGTCGGCCCAGCCAGGCGAGGTGCCCAGGGTCACGCCCGTGGCGCGGCTGTTGTTGCTGCAGGCCGGGTACACGGCTCGGCGCGGGGAGCGCGGCGTGTCGGGCCGGGTGTGGGTGAGGTCGCGCAGGCAGTACGCCACCTTGGGGCCGGTGCGCACCAGCCGCGTGCGCCTCCCCCGCGCGTCCACGCGCCAGAGCTCGAAGCGGGCGGCATCGTGGAACTTCCACCAGTAGCGCTGCTGATGCGCGAACTTGAACTCGAGGCGGGCGCCGGTGCGCACCGCGATGCGGTCTCCGAACCTCGTGTAGATGCGCTGGCGGGCGTTCATGAAGCGCCGCGATGCGCGCGTGCCGTGCAGCTCGGCCGGGCCCGCGCCGACGCTGTCGATCACGTTCCCCGCCCGCAGCACGGTGTGCCCGGCCTTGGTCAGGCGGTCGGTGTAGAGGCCGTATGGACGGCGCATCACGAGGTCGGGGCAGCGCAGCTCCTCGGCGAACTCGCCGATGCACGGGTTCTCGTCGACCTGGGCGCGCTCGGGGGCGCTGCCCGCCGGCGGCTCGACCGCGAGCGCCGTGCCGCCGAGGGTCGCGGCGGCGGCGAGCATGGCTGTGAGAACGGCACGCACCCGTTCCATCTATAGCGGTTAGCGTGGCGGCCGTGAGAGTTCTTGCAGTCGACGGCGGCGGGATCCGGGGCCTGATTCCCGCGCTGGTGCTCGCCGAGATCGAGGAGCGGGCGGAGCGGCCGGTGTTCGAGCTGTTCGACCTGCTCGCCGGCACCTCGACCGGTGGGATCATCGCCTGCGCGCTGTGCGCCCCCGATCCTCTGCCCGCCGAGCGGGTCGTGGCGCTGTACGAGGAGGAGGGGCCGAAGATTTTCGACCGCAGCCTGTTCCAGCGGATCCGCAGCGCGGACGGGCTGCTCGACGAGAAGTACGACTCGGCCGCGCTCGACGACGCCCTGCGGCGCTTCCTGGGGGACAAGCGGCTGAGCGAGGCCCGCCCCGAGCTGATCGTGCCCACCTACGACACCGCCGAGCCCGGGCCCTACTTCTTCAAGAGCCGCGCGGCGCGGGAGAGCGCCGACGAGGACTTCGCGCTGTCCGTGGTGGCGCGCGCCACCTCGGTGGCCCCCACCTACTTCGAGGCATCCGAGGTGGGGGCGCGCTCGCTGATCGACGGCGGCGTTTTCGCCGTGAACCCGGCGATGTCGGCGTTCGCCGAGGTGCTCCGCTTCGAGCCGAGCGCGGAGGTCCGGCTCGTGTCGCTCGGCACGGGCCAGCGCACGCGCAAGCGCCGGTTCAGCGAGATCGAGGACTGGGGCCTCGCCGAGTGGGCCAAGCCAATCCTCGACGTGGTCTTCGACGGGATCTCGGACGCCGTGGACTACCAGCTCCGCCACGCGCTCACGGACGGCAGCTACTGGCGCCTGCAGACCGAGCTCACCGAGGCGAGCGACGAGCTCGACGACGCCAGCGAGGAGAACCTCGCCGCGCTGCGCCGCCAGGCGGAGCAGCTGATCCGCGAGCGGAGCGCGGACATCGACGCGATCGTTGCCGCGCTCTGATCCGACGGTCGATTTCGTCCAAGACGCGCGGGCGGGCGCGGCGCTAGCGTGACCGCACGAGAGCGAGACGAAGGAGATCGAGATGTCCGGTGAGCTGTCGTTCTTCGAGCTGGGGGTCGAGGACCCCGCGCGCGGGCGAGCCTTCTACGAGGCGGCGTTCGGCTGGAGCTTCGAGCCGTCGGGCGGCGGCTTCGGCATCCGAACCCCGACGATCGCCGGCGGCCTGCACGGCGGCGACAAGGGGGCGGCGCCGTACGTGTTCTTCTCGGTCGACGACATCGACGCCGCGGTCGAGCGCGTGGTCGAGCTCGGCGGCACGATCGAGGAGCTCGACGTGGAGGGCGACGAGGAGTCGGTCGCCCGCGTCGGCCGCTTCAAGCTGTGCCGCGACGACCAGGGCTCCCCGTTCGGGCTTCACCAGCCGCCGGCGGGCTAAAACCAACGACTCACGACACTAGGCGCAGGGTCCGGTGTCCACCGGGCCGGCCGCCCTGCCGAGCGCCCCCCGCACGATCGGGTCCGGCACCCCGTACCCGGAGCGCCCGGAGTCGGTGACCGAGGCCGCGAAGATCGTGGTGACCACCTGGCCGCTGCCGTCCACCATCGGCCCGCCCGAGTTGCCGGAGCGCACGAGCCCGCGCAACGAGGTGATCGCGCGCGTGACGGGACCGCGGCCGTAGGCGTCCTGAGTCACCGCCTCCGAGGTCTGGCCGAGGCGGCCCGGCTGCACGTCGTAGCCGCCGTTCTCGGGGAAGCCGAGGATCGCCGCCGAAGTACCGGGCTCCGCTCCGCGCCTCAGCCGCAGGGCGGGCGCCCCGCCCAGCCCCGGCGCGCTGAGGATCGCAAGATCGTTCTTGGCGTCGAACCAGATCGCCTCGGCGTCGATCCGGGGCCCCTCACCTCGGAGCTCCACGGTCGTGTCGTCCTGGCCCGCCACCACGTGGGCGTTCGTGACCACCACCCCGTCGCGCGCCACCCAGCCCGAGCCCTGCACGCCGAGGCCGCACGCGGTGCCGAGCACGCGCACAACGCTGCCCGCGGCGCGACGCACGTCGGGGTCGCGCGCGATCTTCGAGTTGGGCGGCGCGACGTCGGCCTGGGGGCCGTCGATCTCCGGGAAGGGGTCGAAGCGGGCAAGCGCCTGGAGCAGCGGCCCGGAGGGCGGCAGCGCGCCGTTGAGCGCTCCGAGGATCGCCGAGCGCTGGATCGGCTCGCGCAGCTCGCGCGCGCCCGGGGTCTGGAGGGCCACGGCACCTCCGACCCAGACCAGCAGCAGGCCGAGGCAGCCCACCAGCAGCGCCCCGCCCGCGCCGTCGACGCGCCCGAGCCGCTCCCCGAACCGGAGCCGGAGGTGGAATCCGAGCAGCTCGAAGCCCGACGCCAGCACGCCGCCCAGGAGCAGCGCCGCCACCAGCGCCATGAGCGGCGCGTAGGGAGAGCGCGAGCCGTCCTCCAGGAGCAGCGGGCCGAGGCGCGATCCGATGAAGGCGCCGCCGGCGAACCCGGCCAGCGAGAGCGCTCCCACCACGAGCCCCTGGGCGTACCCCCAGGTGGCCATCAAGAGCGTGAAGCCGACGATGATCCAATCGAGGGGCGTCACCCGCGCGAGGCACCCTACCGCCGTCGCGCCAGGCTGGAGCCGGTGTGGGCAGCCTGGCTACCATCGTCACAACCCCCCACCCCCGCTCCCCCCTGAACGAGCTCACCTCCGAGCGCCGCCGGCGCCTCACCCACCGTGCCCTGCCCGCCCTCTGTGGGCTGAGTGGCTTGGCGCTGCTCGCGGGCGCGCTGGTGGGCGCCGGGGTGATCTCCGGTCAGGAGCGGGTGGCGCGCGACTTCACCGCCGCCTGGCAGAGCGGCGACCTGCGCGCGATGCACGCGCTCCTCAGCGAGGACGCCCAGCGCGTCTACCCGTTCAGGCGCTTCGAGCGCGTCTACCGGCGCGCCGCCGCCACCGCCACCGCCACCGGCGTTACGAGCGCCGAGCCGACCGGCGAGCGCAACGGCGGCGTGGTGGTGCCGATGCAGGTGCGCACGCGCGTGTTCGGGCGCGTGCCTGGCGAGCTCGTGATTCCCGTGAGCGAAGACCGCGTGAACTGGGAGCCGCAGATGGTGTTCCCCGGACTCCGTTCCGGCGAGCGCCTCACGCGCGGGATCGAGCTGCCCGAGCGCGCCAAGCTCCTGTCGCGCAACGGCCGGGTGCTCGCGGAGGGACCCGCCGGCCAGCGCAGCTCGCCGCTCGTGGGCATCGCCGACTCGATCGCCGGAAGCATGGAGCCCGAGGAGACGGCCGAGGAGCGCAGGGCCCTCTACGCGCAGGGATTCCCGCGCGACCTCCCGGTGGGCCAGAGCGGCCTCGAGGAGGCCTTCGAGGAGCGGCTGCGAGGGCGCCCCGGTGGCGAGCTGATCGCGGGCGGGCGAAGGGTGCTCGCACGCACCCGGCCGCGGGCCGCCCCGGCCGTGCGCACCACCATCAGCCCACGCCTCCAGGAGGCCGCCGTGGTCGGGCTGGCGGGCCGGCTCGGCGGAATCGCGGCCCTCGATCCCCGCAACGGCGAGATCCTCGCGATCGCCGGCATCGCGTTCTCCGGTCCCCAGCCGCCGGGCTCGACCTTCAAGATCGTGACCACCACCGCCGCGCTCGAGCAGCGGCTCGTCAAGCCCTCGGAAGAGTTCCCGGTCGAGTCGGCGGCCACCATCGACGGCGTCGAGCTCGAGAACGCGAACGGCGAGTTCTGCGGCGGCAGCTTTCGCGAGAGCTTCGCGCACTCGTGCAACTCGGTGTTCGCGCCTCTCGGCGTAGAGGTGGGCGCCGAGGCGCTCGTGGACGCGGCCGAGCGCTACGGCTGGAACGGCGAGCCGGTTGTGCCCGGCGAGGTGCCGAGCACGCTGCCTCCGGCGTCCGAGATCGTGTCGCCGCTCGAGGTCGGCTCGACCGCCATCGGGCAGTTCAAGACACTGGCCACGCCGCTCCAGATGGCGTCCGTGGCCCAGGTGATCGCGGACGGCGGCGTGCGCCACCTGCCCACGTTCGGGCTCGGCGAGCATTCGGAGCCGTTCCGCGTGACCACCCGGCGGGTGGCCAGGACGATCGGCTCGCTCATGGTCGGCGTCGTGAAGTACGGCACTGGCACCGCGGCGGCGGTGGACGGCGTACAGGTGGCGGGCAAGACCGGCACCGCCGAGCTCGGCGACACGCGCGATTCCGAGACCGGCGAGACGCTGCCCTCCGACCCAACGAACACCGACGCTTGGTTCACGGCCTACGCGCCGGCCCGCCGGCCCACGATCGCGGTTGGAGTGATGTTCGTACGCGCCGGCTCGGGCGGCGCCACGGCCGCGCCCGCGGCGCGCGTGGTGCTGGACGAGGCGCTGTAGCGGTCGCTCAGTCCAGAAGGCTGTTCTGGGCGAGGACGAAGATCTCGCAGATCATGTCGGGGTCCTGCTGGTTGCCCGACATGAAGCCGATCACACTGCGGCCGGTGGCGTCTTCCACGACTTTGGTGAACCGGTCGCGCATGACGTCTTGGAAGGCCATGCGTTGGCGGATGACGTCGTCGCCATGACCTCCCTCGCGAAGGGTCTGCTCGACGCGGGTGAAGCCACCACGCAGGAGGCAGACGACGAGGTCGCCGTTGACGTAGGTCTTGGTCTTGTCTGGTCCGCGCCCGTAGAACTCCTTCAGCAGCGCGACGATGCCGTCGGATATGGCGGTGCGCACATCCCCGCTGGGATCTGCTGCCTGTGCGTCCGAGAGCGCTCGAGATTCGTGGCGCGGGCGGTCCTCGATGGTCGTCATTGTAGTCCCAGGGCGATAGCATTCGACTTTCTACCGCCGCCTGGTTCTTCCGTCTTCTGCCTCTTGCGCGGTTTTCTGCTCGAGGACGGTCGAGAGGCGGTTCGCAGTGTCGGACCTCGCAGACGGGCATGAGACGGGCGAGGGGCTGCTCGCGGCCGTGACCGAGGCGATGGTCGCTCTCCACGAGCGCTACCACGGTCGCAAACCTGCGACGGCACGGACGCAGATGATGGGCGACGACATGCTCGCCTGTCTGCTCGGGGAGGTCTACACGGATGTCGAGAAGACCATGATCGAGCTCCAGCGCAAGGCCCTCGTCCACGAAACCCGCAGCGCGTTTCAAGGGGCGATGGAGCAGCGCTTCATCGGAGCGGTCGAGCGCATCACGGGCCGGCAAGTGTCGCGCTTCATCTCGACCCACCACGTCGGCCCGGACCTCGAGCTCGAGCTCTTTCTGCTCGTACCCACGACGAAGGCTTGACACCCCTATGGACACAGTGGTATCACGGGTGCATTGAGGGGCAGTAGGAGGGGTCCCGACCTCGATCGGGGCAGCGCCGGCTGACTTTCGCGACATCGCAGAATCGCGACCGAAAGGCGGCACAGTGGCCTCCCAAACTTCACCCTCCTCTCTTCTCTCTCCATCGAGTATCTCCAACGGCGCCCATCCGCACCGGGGCGAGGCGGTCGCGAAGCGAGCGTCGGGGCAGACCGCCGGCGAGGTAGGCACGCGGCTGGTCGGCCTCTTGCGCAGGCACACCGGCGCTCAACACGATGACCCCCATATCGCGATGCTCGCCTTGTACCTCCACGAACGTCGCTGAGGCGCGTCGTGACGTCGACTGCGCCGGCCATTTCCGGCGACGCGAGCGCCGAGTCCGGCAACCGGCCTGCCGGGCCGCACACCCCGCCTCACGCCCACGGGTTCGCCCACCAGGCAACCAACGTGGTCGCGATCGTGATTCCGCTCGCCGCGTTCGTGGTGGCGATCGTCATGCTCTGGGGCCGGGCCGTGGAATGGATCGATCTGGCCGTCCTGGCCGTCACCTACGTGGCCACGTGCCTGGGAATCACGGTCGGCTTTCACCGGCTCCTCACGCACCGCTCGTTTCAAACCTACCCCGCTGTGCGCTACGCGATGGCCGTGGTGGGCACGTTGGCGGTTGAGGGATCGGTGATCAAGTGGGTGGCCGATCACCGCAAGCACCACGCCTTCGCCGACGAGCACGGGGACCCTCACAGCCCCCACGGCAAGGGCTCCGGGGTGCTTGGAGCGCTGGCCGGCCTCTGGCACGCCCATGTGGGCTGGCTGTTCAATTCGGTCGGACAGGCCGACCGGCGCCGCTACGCCGCGGATCTGCTCACGGACCCCGGAATGCGGCGGATCGACGCCGCCGAGAAGCCGCTGATCGTCGCCAGTCTGGCGATCCCGTTCACGCTCGGCTACGTCGTGAAGGGAACCATCAGCGGCGCGCTGCTCACGCTCATGTGGGGAGGCCTGGTGCGTGTCTTCCTGCTCCACCACGCGACGTTCAGCATCAACTCGATCTGCCACTTCTTCGGCCGCCGCCGCTTCACCACCAACGACCGTTCCACGAACGTGGCTTGGCTCTCGCTGGCGACGCTCGGGGAGTCCTGGCACAACAACCACCACGCCTTCCCTACGTCGGCATTTCACGGCCTTCGCCGCGCTGAGATCGACCTAGGCGGCCTCTTCATCCGGGCGCTGGAGCGGGTCGGCCTCGCCTGGCAGGTAGTGCGAGTAAGCCCGGCCCACCGGCGCGAGAAGGCCATCCAACGACTGGGGTAGCGAGCCCGCGTGCCGCGAGCGGCGTCGCTCGTCTGAGCGCAGGTATTCGAAGCTTCTGCCGGCGGCGACGTGCCCCGATCGCCGTGCTCGGATCGCTGTGCACCGCCGCCCTGCTCGGGTTGGTGCTCGCGGGGCGCCGCGACGAGTTCGTTGAGGCCCTCTCCTCGGTAGCGGCGTGGGTGCTGGTTTTGACTACGCTGCTCCAGATCGTCGCGCTGCTGGTGCGTAGTGAGGCGTGGCATCGGACGATCGAAGCGGCCGGGGGGACTGTCGACCGCCGCATTCTCTACCGCGCGTCCAGCATGCAGGTACTCGGAAGCCTGGTCAACGGGCAGCTGGGCGTCGCCGCACGGATCGCCGCGCTCCGGCACTCGTCGCCGTCCGTCGCTCCGCAGGTGCCGACGCTCATCGCGGCCGAGTTCCCGATCCTTGCCGTCGAGGCGATGCTGGCGGCACTGGCGTCCTTCACCCTGGTCGCGCCGCTGGGCTTGCCGTGGTGGCTGCCGATCGTCGCCTTCGCGGTCGTCGGGGGACTGAGTGCCGGTCTGCGGCAGCTCGCCCTGCGCAAGGGCCGCGAGCTGTGGGCAGGGCTCGCGGTGCTGCGCAGCCTCAGCGGCGGAAGCCGCGTGATCGGACTGGTGCTCGTCGCGGTGTTCGCACAGATCTTCCGCAACTGGCTGCTGCTCCACTCGGTCGGCGTGGACGCCTCCTTCTTCGATGCGATCGCGGTTCTCATCGCTGTCGTGACGCTCGGCCAGCTGCCGGTCGGTCCCAGCGTCGGCGCCGCAGCCGCGGTGTTGATCCTCGGCAACGACGGCGTGGCCGCGGCCGCGGCGGCTGGGGTGCTGATGACGGTGACGGGCACGATCGGCGGGCTCTGCTTCGCCGCGTGGGCCGGTGTCGACCGGCTCTGGTCACTCCGTCACACGACTCGGTCTCAGGCCTCATCGCGGCGCGTACGCCGGGGGCAGCGCGACCCCTCGCTGCCGGACCGTCCTATCGCCGTGTCGCCACCGAAGCCGTCCTCCGAGCTGACCGGCGAATGAGGTCGGCGACGGCTCCAATTCGCTGAAACGGCAGTTGACCCACGGGTGGGCCTACCCCGAGGCCGGCGAACGGCCCGGGCGGCCCGGCAAACGCATCCGGCGGCGCCGCCCGCCGTCGCCGATCACCGAGACGACGGTCTGCGCGAGGTGCGGGCAGCCGGTCGAGGGAAATGCATCCCGCCGGTGCCGGTGGAGAACGAGGAACAGGTCCCCGGGCGGCGCGTCCTGGTATCGGCGGCCGAGGCGTAAGCCGTCGATCGCGGCGAGGGTCGGCGTGTAGATCGCGTCGTACCAGTTCGCCGCGATCTCCGCGTTCTCAACCACGCGTCCGCGTGCTCGCATCATGTGGTAGCCGTGCACCTGGATGTTCTCCAGCAGCTCGAGGTAATGCGCGGGCCTGCTAACCAGGACGCGCGCGCCGGGACGCGCCTCGGCAAGCCCGCTGTCCTCGAGGAAGATCCGCTCGAGCTCCCGGAGAACGACCTCGAGCATGTCCGCTCCGGCCGGGAGAGGGACGCGCGCAATGAGCTCGGTCACGTCGGCGTCGATCATCTCCGCCCCTCCGCGCCGCGCGAGAGCGGTGCGGTGGTGACCGTCGATTACGAAGTACGCGTCACCGAGCTTGACCGTAACGATCGGCGGAAAGACACGGTCGGCGAACGCGCTCTCAAGTGAGCGCAGCCGCTCGCGACTGAAGGCGTGAAGCGGGCGGAAGTCGCGGGTGAACGAGCTCGCGCGGCTATCTGTCCCGACGAGAGCGTCGAGCGGGACCTCGCGAACACCCAGGTATCGGCGCCCGAATGGCTTCAGTCGCCGCTCGACCTCGTCGAGCTCGAGCAGGCGGTCGCCGCGGCGGGCCCTCAGTCGCTTCATCTCGAAGTCGAGCGTACAACCTGCGGCGCGTCGCGAGCGCGCGCTGAAGCGACGCCGGGATCACCATGACGCGGCGTGCCTGGGTTCGGACCCACGAAAGTCGAGGGGTATTCCCGGGGGGTCGCCCCGTTGGCGGCCCCGGCCGGCGGGCGGACACTCGCCGCATGAGCACTCGTACACACATACGCAGGAGATCCCTCGCGCTCGCAGCCGTGCTCACCGGCCTCTGCCTCACGGCGGGCCCGGCGCAGGCCGGCTTCGAGCCCTCTTTCGACGTAAGCCCGCCTGGCATCACCGCCGACAGCAGGGTCGTGACCGACCCGACCGGGGCCGCCCACTTCGTGTGGTGGCGGGCGAACGTCGGACTCGAGACCCGCACGCGCACGCCGGGCGGCGTACTTGGGCAGGTGCACAAGCTCACCAGCTCCGGGGACGACGTCCAGGCCGCGGCGGACGCCGAGGGCAACGTGCATTTCGTCTGGCGCAAGCTGGGGGCGGACCCGTATGTCGTCCAGACGCGGACGCTCGCCGCGGACGGGACCCTCGGGCAGACGGTCGACATCTCGGCCCCGGGTTACAGCGGGTACGCGCCACAGCTTGCCGTCGACCCCGCCGGCGGGGTGACGTTCGTGTGGCAGCAGAAGGTCCAGACCGGGTGGACGATCCAGGCGCGGCGCATGACGCCCGCCGGGACGCTCATGCCCGCCAAGGACCTCTCCGCAGTCGGCGACGCGGACTACCCACAGGTCGCCGTGGACCACGAGGGGAACGCCGTGTTCGTCTGGATCAGAAGCGACGGCTTCTGGCCGATCGCGCAGGCGCGGCGGTGGAACGGGGACGGTTCGGTGGGGCCGATCAAGGATCTCACCCTCACGGGACAGGCGGCGTCGTCGCCGCAGGTGCGGATCGACCCGACGGGAATCGCTCACATCGCGGTGATCCGCGGCCCCGAGGTGCTGACCTGGCGAATGTCGCCGGACGGGTCCCTCGGCCCGGCGCATGACGTCCGCGAGGCGCCGAGCGACAAGGGTTCGGAGCTGGACCTCGCGGTCAACCCGGACGGCGGCGCGCAGGTCACGTGGACCGGCGTCAGCGCGGCGGGCTACGCGGTGAAGACACGGCACGAGCTGCCCAACGGCTCCTACGGGCCGGTGACGACGCTCGCGGAACGGGCGGGCAGCGGTGGCTACCAGGTCCCCCGCGTGGTGTTCGACGGCGAGGGCGACGCGTATCACGCCTGGCTCTCCGACGCAGGCGGAGGCCTCTGGCGCGCGGTGACGCGCGAGCTTCTCCGCGACGGCTCGCTGGCTCCGCTCCAGGAGCTCTCGACGAGCGGCGACGCCAGGTACATCGCGCTCGCCCCATCGGTGAGCGGACATCCGATCGCGACCTGGAGGGTCGACACGGTCAAGGGCGCGGTCGTCGCGCCGCCGCGGGGCGAGGGGGGCGCGACCACGCCGCCGCCGGGCGGCGGTGGCGGTGCCGAGACCGCGGCGCCGCTGCCTGACCTGGTCGCGCCCACGCTCTCGGGACTCGCGCTGTCCCCGGCGAAGCTCCGCGTCGGCCAGCGCGGCCGCGTTGACTACTCGCTGAGCGAGATCGCCAGCATCTCGCTGCGGGTGGCGCGCCGCGGAGCCGGGCGGCGCGCCGGCGGGCGCTGCGCCCGGCCCACTCCCGGCAACCGCACCCGCGCTCGCTGTGCACTGTTCGTGCGCGGCAGCTTCGGCGAGCGCGGCGAGCCCGGACGCAACCGGCTCAATTTCCCGGGTCGGCTGCGCGGCCGATATCTCGTTCCCGGGCGGTACGTGCTCGTCGCCGTGGCGACGGACATGGCGGGCAACCGCTCGGCGCCGCGCCGAGTCGGGTTCAGGGTCGTGCGCGGGCCGCGTTGATCTTCCCGGGCCGGAGCGCACCTATGCTCGCCCTCCATGGAAGGGAGCCGCCCGGCTGACCTGCACGAGCGCGAGGGCGAGACCGCCCTCTTGGCCGAGTCGCTGGCGAGAGCCGGCGACTCGGCCGCGCTCTTGGTGATCGAGGGCCCGCCCGGAATAGGCAAGACGCGTCTGCTGAGGTCCGCGCGAGAGTTGGCGCGTGCTCGCGGCATGAGGGTTCTCGCCGCCAGAGCGAGCGAGCTCGAGTCCCACGTGCCGTTCGGGGTAGCGCGCCAGCTCTTCGAATCGGAGGTGCTTGCGGCGGACAGCGAACGTCGCGAGGCGCTCCTATCCGGCGCCGCGCGGCAGGCCGAGTCGGTCTTCAACCCCGCGGCGGTGCCGAGTGGCGCGGCGGAGGACGCCTTCCCGCAGATCCACGGCCTCTTCTGGCTCGCCAGCAACGTTGCGCTCGAGCAGCCAATCGCCCTGCTCGTGGATGACGCCCAGTGGGCTGACCTGCCAACGCTCCAGTTTCTCGACTACCTGGCGCGGCGCCTGGAGGATTCTCCGATCGCCGTGGTCGTGGCGACGCGGCCGGTGGCGGATGCGAGGAACGCCCTGTTGGCACGCCTGGTCACCGACCCGGCGGCCGCGGTGGCGCGCCCGTCGCCACTGAGCCACCGCGGCGTGGCGGCCTGGGCCGCGGCAGCGCTCGGCGCGCCGCCCGACGAGGCGTTCGTCGCGAGCTGCGCTCAGGCCACCGGCGGCAACCCGTTCTTCCTCGGGGAGCTCCTGCGCGAGCTGGCCCGCCGCCGCCTCGCGCCCGACGAGCGCGCCGCGGAGCTCGCGGGCACGCTGGCACCCGACGGCGTGGCCGCCATGGTGATGCTGCGGCTCGCCGGCGCGCCGCTCGGAGCGCGCGAGCTTGCCGAGGCTGTGGCCGTGCTCGGTGCCGACGCGAGCTTGGCGGACGCAGCCCTGCTCGCGGGGCTCGACCGAGACGACGCGCGACGGGCCGCGGAAGCCCTGGGCCGGGAGGGGATCCTCGCGGAGGGCGAGCCGCTCGAATTTGCCCATCCGGTCCTCCAGAGCGCGGTGGATGGCTCGATGGCGACGGCGGAGCGCGGCCGCGCCCACGCCCGGGCGGCGCGGATCCTCGCCGCTCGCGGCGCGCCGGACGAGGAGGTAGCGGCGCATCTCCTCTTCACGAGCCCGGAGGGCGATCCGGCGACGGGCGCTGCCCTACGTGCCGCCGCGGCCAGAGCCGTCGCGCTCGGCGCGCCCGCCAACGCGGTGCCCCTCCTCGAGCGGGCGCTCGCCGAGCCGCCGCCAGCCGAGGAGCTGGCGGAGACGCTGATCGAGCTCGGCGCCGCGGCGGCGAGCGCCGGCGAGCTGGGGGCCGCCGAGCATCTCCGGCGCGCGGTCGAGCTTGCCCCTGACGAGCGCTCGCGCGCGCGAGCGGCGATCGAGCTCGCGCGCACCGTCCTCTACGGCGGCGGCGACTCCGGCGTCGTCCGTGTGCTGGAGGGCTGTCTCGCTGAGACGAGCGATGCGGAGCTGGCCGAGGCGCTCGAGGTCCAGCTGCTCGGAATGAGCGCCGTCAGCCGCGAGCGGCGCGGGCTCCTCGCCCCCCGGCTCGAAGCGCTCGAGGAGCCGCCGGACGGGGCCAGGGGGGCGCTAGCCGCGTCGACGCTCGCAACGCTCGCTTTCGACGAGGCGGCCCAGGGCAGATCGGCGGAAGAGGGCGCCCGCCTCGCGGGGCGCATCCTCCCGGCGCTCGGGGGTCAGGTCGACGAGGGGGCCGCGTGGGCCGCACTGGTCGGGACGGCCGCTGCGACGTGGTGCGAGGCCTTCGGCGTAGCCGAGCGGCTCTGCGCCGTGGTAACGGAGGATGCCCGTCGGCGCGGCACCGCGCTTCCGCTCTCGGGCGCGGCCAACCTGCGAGCGCTGCTCGAAGTCCGGCGCGGTCGGCTGGACGAAGTCGAGACAGAGGCCGCGATCTCACTGCGTCTCGCGCGCGAGTCGCGCGGAACGCACGTGCTGGCCGCGCTGGCGCGCAGCACTGCCGTGCTCGCCGCCATCGACCGCGGCGCCCGCGAGGACGAGCTGCGCGCCCAGCTCGAGGGGCTGGCCGGAGACGAGCCCGACTCCCTCCCCTTCGAGACAGTTCTCCAAGCGCGCGGGGCCCTCCTGCTCGCGCTCGGCGACCCGGCGGCGGCGCTCGAGGAGCTGCGCGAACTCGGCAGGCGCAACGACGGTTGGGCGCCGGGCACGGCCGTCGTCCAATGGCGCTCCGGAGCGGCGCTCGCTCTCGCCCGGCTCGGCGCAACCGAGGAGGCCCAAGCCCTCGCCGCCGAGGAGCTCCGGCTGGCGGAGGACTTCGGCGCGCCGCGCGGGATCGGGGTCGCGCTCCGCGCGCTCGCCCTCGTGAGCGAGGGTGACCGCGTCACGGCGCTCGAGGAGGCCGTCGCGCAGGTCGAGCGCTCGGAAGCGCCGGTGGAGCTGGCGCGTGTGCTCGTGGACCTCGGCGTTGCGCTACGCCACGCACGCCGCCCGCGCGACGCGCGCGAGCCGCTGCGCCGCGCGCTCGAGATCGCGCAGGCCAGCAGGGCCGACGGCATCGCGGAGCGCGCCCGCGACGAGCTGCTGGCGGCCGGCGCGCGCCCGCGGCGGACAGCCCTCCGCGGGATCGCGGCGCTCACTCCGAGCGAGCGTCGCGTGGCGGACCTCGCGGCGGCCGGCCATACGAACCGGCAGATCGCCGAGCAGCTCTTCGTCACGGAGAAGACCGTCGAGGGCCATCTTCGCAACGCGTACGACAAGCTCGAGATCCGCTCGCGGGTCGAGCTGCCGGACACGCTCGCGGACTAGCGGACATCGACGGCCAGAGGTGCCCGTGAATGCGACTGAGTCCGTGCTAGCCGTCTTCCGCGGGCGGTAGCCACAAGGCGCGGGCCGCTCTTGCAACACATCCGCAACAGGTCTCTTGACGAGGTGGACGGGCAGTCTGAGGATCGGTCCCATGCGCTGGCCCACACTTCTCGTTCTCGTCGTCGCCGCTGCCGCCGGAGCCGTCGCCTTGGCGGTGCCTGCCGGCGCCAGCCATCCTGGGAGAAACGGCACGCTCCTCTTCGATCGGCCGACGAAAGGCGGGGGGGTGGATCTGTTCTCCGTGTCGGCCGACGGCTCCGGCTTGACGAGGCTCACCGACCGCAAGGGCCTCGGCGATGCGAGCTGGTCGCCCGACGGCAGCAAGATCGTCGCCGGCTGCGCCAAGAACCCAGAGCGCCCCCCGTGGGAGATCTGCGTGATTAACGCCGACGGTAGTGGACTCACGCGGCTCACCCGCCACCGCGGGTTCAGCATCGCGCCCGCGTGGTCCCCGGACGGGACCAAGATCGTGTACGCGACCACCAAGGACGGCGAGTTCCTCCGGCTCTACGTCATGAACGCCGACGGGTCCGGCAAGCAGCGCCTCACCCGCAACCGCAGGGGATTGGACTACACGGATCCCCAGTGGTCACCGGACGGTGACACCATCGCGTTCGCGATTCTCAAGAGCGGCGAGACGAACCGTGCCTTCGACTCGAGCATCGCGCTCATCGACGCCGCCGACGGCGGCAACCTGCGCCGGCTTACTTCCCCCGGCGGGGCCGACGAGCTCAACCCGAACTGGTCGCCCGACGGGGCGAGCATCGCATTCGAGGTCAACAGGCTGTTCAACGTGAGGCAGTCCGACATCTGGCTCATGAGCGCCGACGGGTCCGGCAAGCGGCCGTTGACCCAGACCCGGTTCTACGAGACCTACCCTGCCTTCTCACCGGACGGCACCCGGATCGCCTTCGCGGGCGATCGTGACAACCGCAATCTGTCGACCGAGCGCCTCGGGCGCGGCTTCGAGCTGTACACGATGGCGACCGACGGGAGCGACGTGACCAGGGTCACCGACAATCGTCGGCCGGACCTCTTCCCGGACTGGCAGCCGCTGCGCTGATCGCGGAGGTCGGTCCTCTCCTGATCTGCTCCATGACCTGATCCCAGACATCGGGATCCGTCCAGGATTTTGGGCTGGCCGGCTCGCCTACGCGACCGCCGCTGACGGAAACTCCGCCTGCAGCGTGCTTCGGCGATACTGACAGCCGTCAACTCGAGCGGTTCAGACTGCCCAGTTCGTGATCCCATCTGGGTTCTCAAGCGGCGGGAGGCGTTGCAAATGCGGGCTATTCACTTCCGGGTGTCAGACGACCTCTACTTTCGAATCCAGGAGGAAGCGGAGTCGCAGGGCATCTCCGTCGCCAGCTTCGCGCGCGTCGCGACGGTTGCCCGGACGATCCTGTGGGGCGTCCGCCGCGGGGCGCCGTGGGCCGACCCGGAGGCGTGGGGCGAGGCGCTCGAAATGATCGAGGAAATCGAGCGCCGCGACACTGTCGCCCGGGCGCAACTCGCCCACCACCGACGCACCGGCGGCGGCACCTTCTCCGAGAAGCTCGAGCGTGAGCGAGAAGCCGCCGGCGACGGCTAGCTGTAGGACGGTGGCGGAAAGCAGCGGGATTCTGCGCTACCGCCACCGGATTGCATATCTGTTGCACCTGCGTGGTGATCTCCGCCGACCGGATATAGGTTGGCTCGGACTCGCATGGCCGCCCGGGACGCGCTGTTTCGCGGCCCGTGGAGCTGCCACTCATCCCGGACACTTGGAGGAAACAGTTGAAGCGGGCACTCGTAGGTGCATGTCTCGCAGCGGCCTCGCTGGCGGCGATGGGCGGAACTGCCTTGGCCGGGGAGGTCACCGGCAGTAACCATGGCGGACCCAACAAGAACGGGTTAACCCCGATCAATGCGTACCAGGCCGGGAGCATCTGCAGCTTCTCGGGCCTCAACGACGACCCCAGCGGCGGCGGGGACCCGTTCCAGGACGGGAGGGTGCAGAACTGGGGCAAGACGGTGGAGGACGCCAAGGCGTTCCTCGGTGACGGCGATCGCGGGGCCAACGAACTCGCCCGCCTGTTCCAGGCCGAGGGGCCGGGGACGAACTGCCGGGGCTACGCCAGCGGCAACTGACGAACAGCGCGTTATGAGAGGGCCGGCTCCCACCTGCCTTCAGGTGCGGGGTTCGGCTTTCTCTCACGCCTGAGCGATGGGGCCGTGTCCACCGACGAGCGATGAATTCACGCGATCGGGCAGGTCTCTACCGCCATGAGCGATAGGAAAGTGATTCTCAAGATGGTCATGTCTCTCGACGGTTTTGTCACCAGCCCCGACGGGACCCATGAATGGATGTTCGAGTGGTTCGGAGACGACTCGGGTGAGTGGAACCGCCGCGCCCTCGAGGAGGCCGGCGTTCACGCGATGGGCCGCCGCAGCTACGAGATCATGGGCCCGCACTGGGCCGCGTCCGAGGGGCCGATCGCAACCGCGATGAACGAGAAGCCGAAGGCCGTCTTCTCCCACACCCTCGAGAAGGCGGAGTGGGGACCAGTCGAGATCTTCGGCGGGGACCTGGGCGCGGCGATTGCCGATCTGAAGGCTCGGGACGACGAGGGAACGGACCTGGTTCACGGTGGCCCCGGCTTCGCTAAGTCACTGACCCGCCTGGGCCTCGTCGACGAGTACCAGCTGACGACGGTCCCGATCGCCATCGGCGCGGGCCGCAGCCCATTCGCCGAGCTGGGAGAGCACTTGAAGCTGGAAGTCGTCGAAGAGGAGCGCTTCTCGAGCGGAGCCCTTGCGCAGATCCTGGTGCCGAAGCGATGAGTCACGCCGGCGCGGTCAGCGACCACGCGCAACCGTTGGCCGCCTGAGACTCACACGGCGACGGTGGCCGGCAGGTCGCGGAAGGCTGTGACAGTCACGTCCCGGTTGCGGTCGTCCTCGCCGCATGCGGGCTCGATGCTCGAAGCGACGCGCCCCGTTCCGGGAGCTGCTCGCGCGGGATGCCTCCGCCGAAGAGCACGTGGCCGTCGAGGACGATCGCGGACGCGCAGGACATGGCATCGGCCGGGGCGGCGTCGAGGAGTGCGACCGCGCACCACCACGCACCCACCACCGCGATCCACGATCGCATGCCTCGAGTGTTCCGACGAGTCGCTGTGCTCATGTGAAGGCGCAAGGAAGATCCGAGGAAGAGCAGGGACGTTCGACGCCTAGACTCCCGCGGCCATGGACCATGTCGTCTCCACGCTGCGGCGCGTCCTGCGCCGCGTCGCGCTCGCGGTCGTCGCCGCGCAGGCCGCGACGGCCGGCGCGCTGATCGCCGTCGACTCGTGGCGCAAGCGCATGCGCCCGCGCGAGGCGAGGTTCCCGCGGACCGAGGCTGCCGATCTCCCGGTCGGCGAGTCGACCGTCACCGTCTACACGTACGGCACCGTCCTCTACGAGGACATGCTCGCGGCCATCGAGGGTGCGCGCGAGCGCGTGCTGTTCGAGTCGTTCATCGTCTAGGACGACGAGGTCGGGCGGCGCTTCAAGGCGGCGTTGATCGCGGCCGCT
>DASRIC010000019.1:0-36217 GCA_035650215.1 Thermoleophilaceae bacterium | reverse complement strand
CCCGCGAGCGCGGACTCGGGAAGGGTCGACTCGAACAGCAGCAGCGCGTTCGGCTCGGCGGTGTCGGCCGGAGAAGCGTCCCTGAGACCGGGCTCGAGCGTGGGCACGCAGCCGACCTCTCGAAGCCCGCGGCCGTTGGTGCCGGCGGGCACCTCGATCAGGCCCGACTCGTCCTTGCCCTCGATCGCGAGCGCGCCGGCGAGGGCCAGCAGGGCCTCGACGGCGTCCTCCGCCGCGCCGACTCGCTCGCCCCAGATCACGACCACGTCGCCGGCGTCGCGCAGGACGTCGGCCACGGCGCGCACGGCGTCGGCCCCGCTGCGCGGCCCGCCTCCGTTGGGGGGCGGCGAGCCCGCCCGGAAGCCCTCCGAGGCGCGCGCCTTCCCGGCCAGCTCGTCGAGCGAGCCGGCGCGCGGGCTGCCGAGCGCGCTCGCCAGGGCGCCGATCGCGGCCTCGGCGGCGCCGGGCGCGAAGCGCAGCGCGGCGGCCGCGTTGGGGTCGAGCGTGGACGGGCGTGCCGAGGCCACCACCAGCCGGGCGCCGTAGCGGCGCACCGCCTTGCGTACGCGCAGGTCGATGATCGGCGCCTCCTCGACCAGCTCGGTGTCGAGCACGAGGATCGCGTCGGCGTGGTCGATGTCCGACACGCTCGCCGACAGGTCGGGCCGCGCCAGCGCGCGCGCGTGAGGGGCGGAGGGCGCCGGCCCGCTCGTGACGTGGGGTGAGCCGAGCCCTGCGCGCAGCAGGTGCTGGACGAGGAAGCCCTCCTCGTTCGTCACGCCGCCGCCCACGTGGGCCACCGTGGCCGCGCCCGAGCGGGCGAGCGCCGCGGAGGCGTCGGACAGCGCCCGCTCCCAGGACACCTCGCGCAGGTAGCCGCCGTCGCGCACCATCGGGGCGGTGATCCGCTCGGGCGAGGAGAAGGACTGGTAGGCGAAGCGGCCCTTGTCGCAGAGCCAGCCGTCGTCCACCTCCTCGTTGTCGCGCGCGAGCACGCGCACGACCTTGGCGTCGTCGCGGATCGTGAGCTTCACGTTGCACTGCGCGGGGCAGAGCGTGCACACCGTGCCGGAGTCCTCGATGTCCCAGGGCCGCGCCCGGAAGCGGTAGGCCTGCGAGGTGAGGGCGCCCACTGGGCAGAGCTCGATGATGTTGCCGCTGAAGGGGGCCACGTACGGGCGCCCGGCGTGCGTGCCGACGAAGGTGTGGTCGCCGCGCTCGAGGAACACGAGCTGGTGGTCCTCCGCGATCTCCTGCGAGAAGCGCACGCAGCGGTAGCACAGGATGCAGCGCTCCCGGTCGATCGCCACGAGCGGCGAGAGCTCGAGCGGCTTCTTGAAGTGGCGCTTGGGCTCGATGAAGCGCGAGCGGCCGGCGCCCCAGCCGTAGGAGATGTCCTGGAGCGGGCACTCCCCGCCCTTGTCGCACACCGGGCAGTCGAGCGGGTGGTTCACGAGCAGGAACTCGACCACCGCGTTCTGGGCGTGCTTCACGCGAGCGGAGGTGGTGTTCACGACCATGCCGTCGCGCACCGGGGTCGAGCACGAGGTCTGGAGCTTCGGAATTCCCTCGATTTCCACGAGGCACATCCGGCAGGCGCCCACCGGCTCGCCGAGCTTCGGCTCGTAGCAGAAGTAGGGGATCTCGACGTCGCCGTGCTTGGCGGCGTCGACCAGCATCGTGCCCTCCTCGGCGCGCACCTCGCGGCCGTCGATCTCGAAAGTGATCCAGTTCTTGGCCGGGCGGGCCATCGGCTAGGCGGCTCCCGCCTCCTGGACCCCGCCCAGCTCAAGGGCGCCCATCGGCTGGATCTGGTCGAGGTCACGGCGCGCGCGGGCGGCCTCCATGTGCGCCTCGAACTCGGGCCGGAAGTACTTGAGCATCGACGCCACCGGCATCGCCATCGAGTCGCCGAGCACGCACAGGCAGTTGCCGATGATGTTGCCCTGGACCTGCTCGAGGATGTCGAGGTCCATCGGCGTGCCCTCGCCCTCGTCGATGCGCTCGAGCATCTTCACGGTCCAGTTGGTGCCCTCGCGGCAGGGCACGCACTTGCCGCACGACTCGTGGCGGTAGAACTCGGCCAGCCGCAGCGCGAGCGGCACGAGCGGCTGCGTCTCGTCGACCACGATGATCGCCCCGGAGCCGAGCATGGAGCCCGCCTCGGCCATCGCCTCGAAGGTGTAGGGCAGGTCGAGATGCTCCTTCGTGAGCACCGGCGCCGAGGAGCCACCGGGGAACCAGCACTTGATCTCGCGGCCGTCCGGCGGCCCGCCGGCGAGGCCGTAGATCAGCTCGCGGGAGGGGATGCCGAGCTCGACCTCGTAGTTGCCCGGCCGCACCACGTTTCCGGACACCGACACGACCTTCGTGCCCGTGGAGTTGCCCTCGCCGTGGCCGCGATACCACTCGGCGCCCTTCTCCACGATCAGCGGCGTGTTGCAGAGCGTCTCCACGTTGTTGATCAGCGTGGGGCCCTGGTAGAGGCCCTGGTTGGCCGGGAACGGCGGCTTGAGCCGCGGGTTGCCGCGCTTGCCCTCGAGCGCGTCCAGCAGACCGGTCTCCTCGCCGCAGATGTAGGCGCCCTGGCCGCGGTGGACCACGAGGTCGAAGGAGTGGTCCGAACCGAGAATGCGCTCGCCGAGGTAGCCGCGCTCGTAGGCCTCGGCCACCGCCGCGTCGAGGATGTCGGCCTGGGTCTCGTACTCGCCGCGGATGAAGATGAAGCCCTTGTTCGCCCCGGCGGCGACCGAGCCGATGATGCAGCCCTCCACCAGCAGGTGCGGGTTCTTCTGCATCAGGAGCCGGTCCTTGAAGGTGCCGGGCTCCGACTCGTCGGCGTTGCAGCACAGGTACTTGTCCATCGCGCCCTTGGGGATGAAGCTCGCCTTCTTGCCCATCGAGAAGCCGGCGCCGCCGCGGCCGCGCAGGCCGGACTCCTCGAGCTCGTGCAGCACCGCCTCGGGCGCCATCTCGAGCAGCGCCTTGCGCGCCGAGCGGTAGCCGCCGAGGCGCTCGTACACGGCGATCGTGTGCAGGTCCGGCTCGTCGATGTTCGCGAGCAGGATGCGCGTCTCGCTCAACTGGGCTCCTCCGGTTCCTCGCGCACGATGCTCGTGCCGGGATCGAGCGGATGGAGGCCCTCGCGCTTGTGCGGCGGCGGGCCCTCGGCCTCCGGCACGTCGAGCAGCTCGGCCTCCTTCCAGGTACCTCCGGCCGGGTGCACGTCCGGCTCCTCGGGCGGCCCGGCAGCCTGGTCGCCGGCCACGGGCACGCGGTAGCCCGGATCGGGGAGCCCGCGCCCCGGCAGCACCTCGCGGCCCTCCTTCATGGCGGCAACGACCTCCGCCGCGTCATCGTCGGTGAGCGGGCCGACGTAGCGGCCGTCGACGGAGGCCATCGGGGCCATGTCGCACGCGCCGAGGCACTCGAACTCGCGCAGCTCCACGCCCTCGAGGCCCTGGGCCGCCGCCTCCAGCTCGAGCGCGTCGTACACGCTTTTCGCATTGCGCACGTAACACGCCACGCTCGTGCACACGTACAGGTATCGCGTGCCGGACGGCTCGGTGCGGAGCATGTCGTAGAAGGTGGCCACGCTCGACAGGTAGGCCGGCGTGACTTGCATCACCGCCGCCACCTGGCGCATCGCCTCGGGCGAGCACCAGCCATGCACCTTCTGGGCGGCGTCGAGCGCCGGCAGCGTGGCGGAGTGGCGATCGGGATAGAGCGACATGAGCCGCTCGATCTCGGCGCGCAGCGCGTCCGGCACCTCCACCTGCGCGGGGTCGGGGATGGTCGCGGGGTCTTCCTCGATGGCTACGGGCTCGTCCCAGCCGGGCGGCAGCGGCACGGCGCGCAGGCGGCCCTGGTCCTCAGGGCTCGCGCTCACCGGTCGATTCCTCCCAGGATCGGGTCGAGCATCGCCACACAGGCGATGAAGTCGGCGATCAGCGAGTCCTTCGCCATCTCGGGCAGCGACTGCAGGTTCACGAAGCTCGGGTCACGCATGTGCACGCGCGCGGGCTTGGCCGAGCCGTCGGCCACGAGGAAGCAGCCGAGCTCGCCGCGCGGTGACTCGATCGCCACGTAGGTCTCGCCCGGCGGCACGCGGAAGCCCTCGGTCACGAGCTTGAAGTGGTGGATCAGCGCCTCCATCGAGGTGGCCAGCTCGTGGCGCGGCGGCAACGCGACCTTGCGGTCGTCCGTGATAAACGGGCCCTCGGGCAGGCCGTCGAGCGCCTGCTCGATGATCCGGCACGACTGGCGCATCTCGTCCAGGCGGACCTTGAAGCGGTCGTAGTTGTCACCCTGGATGCCCACCGGCACGTCGAAGTCGAAGTGGTCGTAGGAGCTGTAGGGCATCGCCTTGCGCAGGTCCCAGGGGTGCCCGGTGGCGCGCAGGAGCGGCCCGGTCACGCCGAGCTCGAGGCAGCGCTCGGTGGAGATCAGCCCGGTGCCCTTGGTGCGCTGCAGCCAGATCTCGTTGCGATCGAGGAGCGCCTCGTACTGGTCGATCCGCTTGGGCATGATCTCGATGAACTCGCGCGCCTTGCGCACCCAGCCGGGCGGGATGTCCTCGAAGACGCCGCCGATCTGGAAGTAGCGCGTGTGCATGCGCTGGCCGGAGGACATCTCGAACAGGTCGAGCGCCAGATCGCGGTCGCGGCAGCCCCACCAGAGCATCGTGACCGCGCCCAGGTCGAGCGCCCCGGTGGCGAGCGCGAACAGGTGCGAGGCGATCCGGTTGATCTCGAGATGCGCCACGCGCAGGTACTGCGCCCGCGGCGGCACCTCGATCTCGAGCAGCCGCTCGACGGCCATGCAATAGACCAGCGCGTTGTAGTAGTAGGCCAGGTAGTCCATCCGCTCGACGAACGTGATGACCTTCCAGTACTGGTGGTCCTCGCAGCTCTTCTCGATCCCGGTGTGCACGTAGCCGATGATCGGCTTCACGTCGCGCACCACCTCGCCCTCGAGCGTGGTGAGCAGCCGCAGCACGCCGTGGGTGGCGGGATGGTGAGGGCCGATGTTGATCGTGAAGAGCTCGTGGTGGACGTCGCCGTCCACCACGGCCTCGGTGCCCGACACGGGCTCCTCGCCCATTCGCTCCATCGTCACCGAGCGCTCGCGCTCGCGGTAGGGAACGCCGATCGCGGCCGCGCTGGCGTCGCTCACCCGGTCGCTGTCGGTCCGCTCGTCACTCATACCAGCGCGGGTACTTGTCCTCGTTGAAGGTGAACAGCACCGGCTCGCCGCCGATCGGGAAGTCGCGCCGCTGCGGATAGCCCACGTAGTCCTCGGGCATCAGGATGCGCCGCAGGTCGGGGTGGCCGTCGAACACCACGCCGAACATGTCGTAGACCTCGCGCTCCTGGTAGTCCGCGGTCGGGAAGAGGTCGACCACGGTGTCGAGGTGGGGGTCATCGACGCCCAGGCGGGTCTTCACGCCGAGGCGCTCGCAGCGCTCCATCGAGAGCAGCTGGTAGTGCACGCCCAGCCGGGGCTCCTCGGGCAGGTAGTCGCAGCCGTGGAGGCTCATCAGAGACTCCCAGGGCTCCTCCGCCTCGCGCAGGTGCCGCAGCACCGGGTAGACGCTCGCCGGCGCCACCTCAAGCGTGGCCTGCTCGCGGTGGAACAGGGTGCCCGTGATCGCCTCGGCGCCCACCGCGTCGCGCACGCCCTGCGCGATCAGCTCGAGGCCGGTGGCGTCAGGCATGCCCGCTCTCGGGTGACTCGACCTCCTCGGTTCCCTCCGCGCCGTAGCGCTCGCGCCAGCCCATGTCGGGCGTGCCCATGATCTTGTCCTGCAGCTTCATGATCCCGTAGATCAGCGCCTCGGGCCGCGGCGGGCAGCCGGGCACATACACGTCCACCGGGAGGAACTTGTCGGCTCCCTGGACCACCGCGTAGTTGGCGAACATCCCGGCGCTCGAAGAGCAGGCGCCCATCGCGATTACCCACTTGGGCTCGAGCATCTGGTCGTAGAGCCGGCGGATGATCGGCGCCATCTTGATCGACACGCGGCCGGACAGGATCAGCAGGTCGGCCTGGCGCGGCGTGAAGCGGATCGCCTCGGCCCCGAAGCGGGCGAGGTCGTTCCGCGGCGAGCCGATCACGGTGATCATCTCGATGGCGCAGCAGGCGAGCCCGAAGCCGAGCGGGAAGATCGCGTTCTTGCGCGCCCAGTTCTGGGCGGTCTCGAGCCTGGTGAAGAGCAGCCGCTCCTCCACGTACTCGTCGAGATCCTTCCCGGCCAGCTCGCCGCGCAGCATCTGCTGGGCGCGCAGCTGGCGCACGCGCATATCGGACTTGCCCACGGGCGTGCGGGTTACTTCCACTCGAGCGCTCCCCTTCGCCACACGAACACGAACGCCACGAGCAGCAGCACCACGAACACGATCGTCTCCACGAGAGCGAAGACGCCGAAGGCATCGAGCTGGAGCGCCACCGGGTAGAGGAACACCACCTCGATGTCGAACAGGATGAACAGCATCGCGATCAGGTAGAAGCTGATTCCGAAGCGGAACGACTTGCGGACGTCGGAGGGCAGGCCGCTCTCATAGGGCTCGCTCTTCACCTTGCCCGGGCGCGTGGGACCGAGGAGATGGTTGGCGTAGGAGAACGCCGTGCCGATCCCGATCCCGAGCAGCAGGAACACCAGGGCTGGGAGGTAGCTCTTCAGCACTCCAGCCGGGAGGTATAACGCAACCTTGTGCGGCGGTGCTACATAGTGCGAAAGGGCACCCCCTGACGGACATCCACATGGTGCTTGGCATCGCCGTCCTCGCGGCCAACGCGCTGGCCGCCGGATGGGGCGCCGTGGGCTGGCTGCGCAAGGACGCGCGCGCCTCGATCGTGTTCTGGCCGCTGCTCCGGATCGCCCAGGCCACGGTCGTCGCGCAGGCCCTCGTCGGCTTCATCCTGCTCGCACGCGGAGCGTCGGCGCCGGACGGGCTGCACGTGGCCTACGGCATCGCGCCGCTCGTGGTCTCGCTGGTCAGCGAGGGCATGCGCGCGGGCGTGGCGCAGCGCGAGCTCGAGGGGGTCGAGGACGTGGACGCGCTCGACCGGCGCGAGCAGATGGTGCTCGCCAAGCGCGTGGCGCTCGGCGAGATGGGCGTGATGACGGTGGGCGCGCTGCTGATCGTGACGCTGGCGCTGCGCGGCTATCAGACTGGCGGTTGACGGGAACGAGGAGGGCAGGCATGGCCGACACAGGCAAACGCACGCGGGTCGAGGCGCTGATGCCGGAGCTGCGCCGCGAGCTCGAGGAGCTGGCGCGCATCACGTCGATCTCGAGCTCGGAGTCGCACGAAGGGCCCCTGCTCGACGCCCACGACATGGTCGCGCGCCTGTTCGCGGACGCCGGCATTGCGGTGGAGCGGCTCGACCTGCCCGGCACCGCGCCGATCGTGACCGGCGAGATACCGGCGCCCGAGGGCGCCCCGACCGTGCTCCTCTACAGCCACTACGACGTGGTGGGCCCGGGCGACGAGAGCCTCTGGGACACACCGCCCTTCGAGCCCAGCGAGCGCAACGGCGCCCTCTTCGGCCGCGGCACGGCGGACTCCAAGTCGAACGTGCTCGCGCACGTGGGCGCCCTCCGCGCCCACGACGGCGAGCCGCCGGTAGGCATCAAGCTGCTGATCGAGGGCCACGAGGAGATCGGGAGCGGCGCGCTGCCGGCGTACCCGGCGGAGGATCCCGAGCTGTTCCGCGCCGACGTGGTGGTGGTCGGGGACGCGGGAAGCGTGCGGGCCGGCACGCCCACGCTCACGGTCGGCCTGCGCGGCATGGGTGACGTGACGGTCGAGGTCGAGACGCTCGCCTCGGCCAAGCACAGCGGGCTCTATGGCGGCGCGGCGCCGGACGCGCTCCTCGTGCTCCTCCACGCGCTGGCCTCGCTGCACGACGAACGCGGCGACGTGGCCGTGGCGGGCCTGCGCCGCGAGGAGTGGGGCGGCCAGTCGCAGACCGAGGAGGAGCTGCGGGCGCTCGCCGAGGTGCGCGACGGGCTCCCCTTGATCGGCACGGGCGGGCTCGGGTCGCGCGTCTGGTCGGGTCCAGCGATCACGGTGATCGGCATCGACGCCACTCCCGTCGAGAGGTCGCTGAACGCGGTTCCGGCGCGCGCGCGTGCGCGACTCAACCTGCGCTTCCACCCCGAGCAGGACGCCGTCGAGGGGCAGGCCGCCGTGGTCGAGCACCTGCGCGCCATCAAGCCCTTTGGCATCGGGCTCGAGGTGCGGGCCGAGGCCACCGGCAACGGCTACGCCGCCCGGACCGCCGGCCCGGCCTACGCCGCAGCGCGCGAGGTGTGGGCCGCCACCTGGGGTGCCGAGGTGGTGATGGCCGGCAGCGGCGGCTCGATCCCGATCGTTCAGGCCCTCGCGGCGGCCGCGCCCGACGCCGAGCTGCTGGTGGTGGGCACCACGGACGGCTTCGCCAACATCCACGGTCCCAACGAGCGCGTGCTGCTCGACGAGTTCGAGAAGGCGACCATCGCCGAGGCGGACTTCTTCACGCGCTACGCGGAGCTCTACCGGGCCTGAACGTCCCGGAGTAGTCGCTCTGGCGACTACTCCGGGACGCTCATCGTGGTTGGTTGCCCGGGCCGCGGGCGCGGGACCACGAGGTCGAGGTCGAAGCCGCCGGGCAGCTCGAGGTCGTGCGCCGCGAGCAGGGTGGCGTCGGCCAGGATCTCGTGGCATGGCGCGTCCGCCACGATCGTGCCGCCGGCGAGGATCACGGCGCGCTCGCACAGCTCGGCCGCCAGCGGCAGGTCGTGCGTGGTGAGCAGCATCGTGCGCTCGATCTGGGCGAGGATGTCGATCAGCTCCCGTCGGGCGCGCGGGTCGAGGTTGGCCGACGGTTCGTCGAGCACCAGCAGGCTCGGGCGCATCGCGAGCACGGTGGCGATCGCCACCCGGCGCCGCTCGCCCATCGAGAGCTGGTAGGGCGCCCTGTCCGCCACCGGCTCCATGCGCACCGACCGCAGCGCCTCGGCCACGCGCCGCTCCACCTCGGCGCCCTCGAGGCCCATGTTGAGCGGCCCGAAGGCCACGTCCTCGCGCGCGGTCGGCATGAACAGCTGGTCGTCGGGGTCCTGGAACACGAGGCCCACACGACGGCGCAGCTCGGCCAGCGTCTTCGGCCCCACGTCGACGCCCGCCACCTCGAGGTTCCCGTCGCCCATGACGAGCCCGTTCAGGTGGAGCATGAACGTCGTCTTGCCCGCCCCGTTCGGGCCGAGCACCGCCACCCGCTCGCCGTGCTCGATATGCAGCTCGAGGTCGCGCAGCGCCGGCTGCCCGTTCGGATAGCTGTAGGAGAGACGCTTGGCGTGGACGGCGCAGCTCATGCCAGCACCCGGGCGGGAACGAGCGTCACCAGCACTGCGGCCACGAACACGAGGTCGGCGCGGCCGAACGCGAGCGGGGTCAGCTGCGGCATCCGGCCGCTGTACCCGCGCGCGAGCATCGCCTGGTACACGCGCTCGCCGCGGGCGTACGTGCGCAGGAACATCGCCGTGGCCACCCGTCCGAGCGCGCCCACCTGGAGCGCGGTGCGTGGGCGAAATCCGCGAGCGGCCAGCGCGGCGCGCATTCGGCCCGCCTCCTCGACGATCACGAACAGGTAGCGGTACATGAACGCGGCGATCAGGATCAGGAGGCGCGGCATGTGCATCGCCTCGAGCCCGCGCAGCACGGACGGGAACGACGTGGTGGCGGCCAGCAGCACGGCCGCGATCGTGCCGATCGTGGCCTTGGCGGCCACCGAGGCGAAGATCTGAAGTCCGGTCTCGTGGACCGTGAACGGGCCGAGCTCCCAGGCCTGTCCGCCCTCGCGCACGAGCGGGACGAACACCGCCACCACCAGCACGAGCGGCAGCACGAAGCGGGCGCGCCTCCAGATCTCGCGCGGGCCGACGCCCGCCAGCGCCGCCACCAGGGCGAGTACGAGCGCGCAGATCAGGTAGACGGGCCAGGCCTCGAACGGCGTGGTGACCGCCACCAGCGTGACCGCGAGCAGGCCCACGATCTTCGCGCGCGGATCGAGCCGGTGCACCGGGCTCTCGAGGTTGCCCGCCGGCCCGGTGAGGTCGAGCGAGTGGTTGCAGAGCGTGCCCACGAGCTCAGGCGGCCGCGGCGCCGCCTCCTCCGGGGGCGGGATCGCGGCGACGCAGGACCCACGCCAGCCCGAACCCGATAGCGAACACCGCCAGGGTGCCGACGAAGCCGGCCGCGCCCGTGGCCACGCGCTCGTTCTCTATGCCCGGGAAGGCGTAGTCGGGGATCGGCGAGTCCTTCTGGACGCCGGCCAGCTTGCCCTCGTCGAGGAACCGCTTGTCGCCCGCCACCGTCTCGAGCCCGTCGGGCGACGACGAGGCGAACGGCGACACCGCCGTGGCCAGTCCCACGGCCAGCGCGAGCGCGAGCGCGACGAATGCTCCCGTCGGGATCTTCCTCATGTCAAGGCCTCCCCACCGACGGGCCGGGCCGCCGGCGCCGCCGGCGGCCGCTTGAGCTCCTCGGGAGCGAGCGCCACGAGGTCCGGGCGCGACACGAGTACGGCGCTCACGGCGGCGGCCGTGATCACGGCCTCGCCGATCCCGATCAGCGCGTGCACGCCGAGCATGGGGGGCAGCGAGGTAGCGAGCGGGATGGTGTCGGACAGAGCCAACTCGAGGCTCGTGGCGGCGGCCCCGGTCATCACCGCGAGCCACGACACGACGCCCACCACGGCGAGGAACGCGCCGCGGCGATGCGGCACGACCTTCATCGCGGCGCCCACCGCCAGCCCGGCGAGCAGCGCGCCCAGCACGCCCATGTTGAGCACGTTGGCGCCGAGCGCGGAGATGCCGCCGTCGGCAAAGGCGAACGCCTGGACCGCGATCACCACCGCCATCACGAGGCAGGCGAGCCAGGGACCGAGCAAGACGGCGGCCAGCGTGGCGCCGAGGAAGTGGCCACTGGTGCCTCCGGCGATCGGGAAGTTGAGCATCTGCGCGGCGAAGATGAACGCGGCGAGCACGCCGAGCAGCGGAACCCGCGCCTCGTCGAGCTCGACGTTCGCAACGCGCAGCCCGTAGGCAACGGCGACGACCGCGAGGAGGCCGCACGCGAGCGCCACGCCGCCGCTCAGGAAGCCGTCCGGGATGTGCAGGGCGATGGGCAGATCGATCACCGGTCGGTCTCCTCTCGTGCGCACTCCTCGCAGAGCCCGAGGATCGGGAAGTGCGAGAAGGCGGCCTGGTAGCCGAAGCGCTCCTTGATGTAGTCGCGCAGCGGATCGAGCTCCGAGCGCTCGACGGCGAGCACTCGGCTGCATGAGTCGCACACCAGGTACTCGCGGTCGTCGACTCCCGCGGGCCAGTAGAGGCCGGGCCCGTGGCCGAGATGCCGGTGGCGCACGAGGCCGACCTGCTCGAGCGTCTCGAGGTTGCGGTAGACAGACGCGAGGTCGGAGCGCGGCAGGCGCCCCGCCAGCCCGTCGGCGATCTGCTCCGCCGAGATCGGGGCGTCGGCGGAGTACAGGGCCTCTAGCACCAGACGCCGGGCGGCCGACACACGAAGACCCCTCGCGCGCAGCGCGCCCACGGCCGAGTCCAGGTCGGGGGCGTTGAGCGAGGGGCCTGTGTGGGGGGAGGTCATCTCTCTTCGGTGAAGTCTGCGAGCGGGAGTCTTCAACGGATCACTCGTAAGTGCAAGTCGTTCGCAGGAAGTTGTTGCCTAGACGACACCGGGAAGCGCGTTCACCGTCAGGAGGCAGCCGATGCCCACGATCACGAGCGCCGAGGCGGCGGGCAGCGCCGTGGCCAGCCGATGCACGCCGCCGGAGCGAGGGAGTGCCAGCCGCGGCAGGAGCGTGCGCGCGTAGACCACGGCCAGGCCGAGCGCGGTGAGGGTGGCCGCCAGCCCGACGCTGAAAGCCGTGATCAGGAGCATTCCGAGCCCGATCTCGTGTTGCGAGATCGCGGCCAGCAGCACCACGAGCGCCGAGGGGCAGGGGATCAGGCCCGCGGCGGCGCCCATGCCGATCAGGCTCCGCTTGGTGACGGTGGTGGGCCCGTGGTGGTGATGGTGACCGGGCCCGTGGTGGTCGTGGTGATGATGATGGACGTGCTTGGCCAAGCGCGCCCGCGAGCGCAGCACGCCCGCGCCGATCACGACCACGAGCAGGCCCGAGAGCAGGTTGAGCCAGGGATAGAGGTCCTCGGGGAGGATGTACTGCGAGAGGGCGAGCGTGACCACGCCGAGCGCGAACACCCCGATCGTGTGGGTCACGGTCACGGTCGCGCCGAGCGCCACCGCGTGGCGCGGCCTGCCGCGCGTACCCACCAGGTAGGCCGCCACCATCGCCTTGCCGTGCCCCGGAGAGAGCGCGTGGAGCGCGCCCCAGCCGAAGGCCGCGAGCAGGAGCACGAGGAGAACGCCCTCGCCCGCCGCCGCGTTCTCGAACACCGCCGCGAAGCCGTCGCCGCCGGGCCGGGTGGCCGAGGTCTCCCCGCCCTCCGAGCGCGGCGCCACGAGCGTGCCGTCGCCGGGCCTCACCGAGAAGGACGCCTCGCGCCGGTCGAGCGGGCTGTTAAGGAGGTCCTCCGGGTAGCGACGCAGCCCGCCCGTCGGATCCCCGCTCGGGGCGCTCGTGCGCACCGCGGTTCCCTCGCCGGGCTCGCTCACGATCGCCTTCCAGCCCACGCGGCCGGCGAACGTCTCGTCGCGCAGCCGCACCCGCGTGGGGTCCGCCGCCGGGGCGCTCAGCCGGAACTCGAAGCGCGAGGTGTCGAGTCCTCCGGCGCCGGCGGGGTACGACACGCGCCCGGGGCCGTCGAAGGCGAGCCGCACCGGACGCCCGTCGACCTCGAGCCGCAGGGCGCGCTCGAGCTCGCCGCGCTTCTTCGCGAGCGCCTCCCCCCGTGACAGCGAGCGCTCCTGCACGGTCGGGATCTCGGCCTGGTCGAGCACGTAGCGCACGTCGACCCGGTCGGCCGAGACGCTGACCACGCTCAGGTGGTTGATCGAGAAGTTGCCGAGCGGGTGCGCCAGCGCCTGGGGGGCCAGCGCCCCGGCGAGCAGCGCCGCGGCCACGATCGCGAGTCCGAGCCGTCTCATCGCAGAGCCTCCTGTGCCTGCTTCGCCTGCAGCGGTGTCAGTAACCCCCTGCCCTCGAGCGCGACGTCGAGGTCGCGCCTGCCGGATCGGCCGGCCGCGTGCGCGGCCATGCCGGAGTGGAACCTGAAGACCGGGTCGAGCGAGCCGAGGGCGAGCGCCCGGCGCGACCAGCGCAGCCCCGCGGCCGCACGGTCTGAGCGGACGAAGGCCCAGCCGAGCGCGTCGGCCGAGCGGACGCTCGGCGCGCGCTCCCACAGCGCCCGGCCCAGCTGGACCGCACGCAGCGGGGCGCCGTGGTCGGCCTCGAAGAGCACGGCGTCGGCGTCGGGCGCCGCGCCGGCCGCGAAGTAGAGGCGCTGCTGAGCGCGCGCCGCGGCGAGGTCGGCCCTGCCCTGGGCGCGCTCGCCGGCCGCCAGCTCGACCGCGCCGAGCAGCACCAGCGTGGATGTGAGCGGAAGGCGCTCGGAGGCTCGACGCAGGCGGGCGGCGGCCGACGAGAGGTCACCGCCAGCCGCGTCGAGCCGTGCGAGTCCGACCAGCGCCTGAGGGTGGGAGGGCAGCGCCCGGAGCGCCGAGCGATAGGCGTCGCCGGCGGCGGCGCCGTGGCCGCGCGCCAGCTCGAGGTCGCCCACCAGGGCCTGCACGTAGGCGAAGTTCTCGGGCGTGCCGCCGGCGGACGCGGCCAGGCGCATCGCCGCGACGGCGCCCGCGCGGTCGCCGGACAGCTCGCGGAAGTAGGACGCGCGCGCGTAGGCCGCGAGCCCGGGCTTCAGGTCCACGAGCCGCTGAATCGAGCGCGCCGCGCGGTCGTAGCGGCCGAGCTCGATCTGCGCGTCGGCCACGACGGTGTAGGGGCGGGCCAGGTCGGGCGCCGCGCGCCTCGCCTCCTGCCCGAGCCGCAGCTGCTCCGCGAAGTCGTGGCGCAGGCCCGCGAGCGTGCCGGCGCCAATCAGGGCGCCCACGTCGGCGCCGTCGCGCCGCAGGGCGGCGTCGAACGAGCGCTCCGCGCGCGTGTAGAACGAGGGGTCGCCGCTCTCGCGGGCGCGCTGGAGGTATGCGTCGCCGAGCGAGGCGTAGGCGGCGGCGCTGCCGGGGGCGGAGCGCACCGCGGCTTGGGCGTCGGCCACCGGGTCGCCGGAGGGACGCCCCACGTCCGAGCCGGCACCGAGCGCGGGCAGGTCCGGAGCCTGCGGTCCGCTCTGCACGAGCAGCACCACGAGCACGGCGCAGAAGACCACGAGCGGGCCGAGGAGCTTGATGAGGTTGGGTCGGCTGAGAGTCATGTGCGTGAAAAGAGGGCTCCCCGCGAGCCGAAGCCCGCGGGGAGCCGGTGTGATCAGCCGCCTGCCGGAACCGGCGGGTGGCCGGGCTCGACGCGCGTGGAGGGCCGCGAGTCGAAGCCGCTGTCCGGGCCGGCCAGGTACGGGAAGACGGTCAGGAACGGCTTGTCGTTCCGATCGACCCCGTCGCCGAGCGGCACCGGGTTGTTCTTGAGGATCCCCGCCACGACCTGGAGCTCGATGTCCACCACGTCGTCGCCGAGGCGACGGCCGTTCGGGAACCCGGCGACGTCGCCGCCGATCACCCCGAAGCGGTCCTCCGTGTCAGCCGGAGGCGTGCCGAGGTTGAGCTTGATCGTGTCGACCGCGGGCGGGCCCTCGACCCCCTTGTGCTGGTTCAGGTCGGGGATGCCCTGGAGCAGCGCCTGCACGATGTCCGTGCGGTCGTTCTCCGGAGCGCCGACGTTGAACAGCGCGTTGAGGATTGCCGCGAGCTCGGGCTTCACGACGTACTTGCCGTAGAGCGCCGCGTCGCGGTCGGGGGTCGTGCGGTTGAACTGATCCTTCTTGCCGAGCGGGATCACGACCTCGTTGACCAGCGGGTTGCCGAGTCGTGAGACCTGTACCCAGTCGTTCCCGCGGGTCCGTGCCCGGGTCGCGTCGGTCACCTGCAGCCGCTTGCGCTCGGTCGTCGACCACACGCCCACCACGGCGTTGGACGCATCCGCTCCGGACACCGCCTTGTGGTCGTTGGTCACGAGCCGCTCGGGGATCTGGAGGACGGTCGAATGGACGTTGAATCCACTCAGGTCGTCCTTGCCCTCACCCTGGTTGCCGGTGAGCTTGCGGACGTTGATCCCGTCGAACGTCGCACCCAGGTCGACGAAGAACGGATCGTCGCGCTGCCCGACGAACACCTTCGTGCCGTCGGAGAGCGACCGAACCGACTGGTCCACGAACGTCTGGTAGTTCGGGAACGTCTTCGGGCCGATGTTCGGCGGCGCCACCGGCAGCCCGCGCGCGATCGTCTTCTCCTTGATCTGCACGCCGCGCCGGCCGCGATAGCGGTACGTCTCGCGAACGATGTTGTACCGCTGGACGACGTTCAGCTTGGAGTCGTTGAACCCGTTGGCGCCCGGAAGGGCGTACAGGAACGATTCCTTGTTCCGGATCTGCGTCTTGAACTGGAACCGGTAGCTGACGTCGGGACGACCGTCGCCGGTGTTGTCGATGTGGACGTAATAGTGGGCGCGATCGTCGAACCCGTGGAAGTTCGGGCCGTTGGCCGGCACCTCGCCGGGAATCCAATTGGCGGCGACCGTGAGGGCGCCCGGGGCGTCCTTGGCGGTCCACGCATAGGTGTCCGTGTTGTCCGCCGCCGGGTCGAGCGAGATGTTCGGCGCCTCGCGGTGGCTCGAGCCGAAGCCGAGCGGTACCGCGATCGCCGCGGCTGCGAGCGCCGCAAGGGCGAGCAGCAGCTTGCGCATGAGCGAGTCCTCCTTCTGAGGGGTCTCGGAGGCCGGTTCCGAGCGGAGCCGTCCTCCCGTCGCCCATGCCATTCGTAGCCGCCCGCGAACTGGATCACCGCAGTGCGCGAGGGGCCGGGCTCGGCCCGGACCGGAGCGATCGGGTCGCGCGAGGGGCCGGGCTCGGCCCGGACCGGAGCGATTGGGTCGACGTGACCCGTCTCACACATGGCGTGAACCGATTGGCCGAAGCTCACGTAGGAGTCATCCGAGGGACGGAGTGAACCGGGGAATGGTCACCTTCGAGCCACGCGAGCATGCGATGCGAGCGGACGTGGGCCGCCTGAAAGAGGCCCGCGACTTCGCCGATCACGCGGCCGCCCAGTTCGGCCTCGACGGCGACGCCCGCTACCAGGTCAAGCTCGCCATGAGCGAGGCCGTGACGAACGCGATCCAGCACGGCTCCTCCTCGCCGGAGGATCCGATCCACATCGCGGTCGGCGTCGAGGGAGACGCGCTCGTGTTCGAGGTGCTCGACACCGGCCGCTTCCGTCCGCGCGTGCGTCGCGGCGACATGCCCGAGTCAGGACGCGGCCTCGAGTTCATGAGGCTGATGATGGACGAGGTGGTGCTGCGGCCGGGGAGCGGCGGCACGCTGCTGCGCTTTTCAAAGCGGCGCGGGTAGACGCTGGAGCCCCGGCGCCGGCCTTCGCCGCCGAAGAGGACGATCCCGGGGAAGCCTGGGGCCGTCACGGCCGACGCCGGGGGCATCCACGAGTTCGCCGCCGCCCGGTCCGCTCCTCCCCGTGCTAACGGACCTGGAGCTCGCCGGTCATGCCGAGCTCGGCGTGGTCGCCCACCGTGCAGACCATCTCGTAGCGCCCGTGCTCGAGGTTCACGACCGCGGATTCGGTCTGCCCGCCCGGGAAGGCGGGGGTGCCGCCCACCTGCCTGCCGTCCTTCACGAGCTTCAGGTTGTGCGCCAGCGAGCCCTTGTTCGCGAGCGTCAGCGTCAGCCGGCCGGCCCCCTGCACCATCGCGCGGGCGGGATCGAACGAGTACTCCTTTGCCGTGACCCTGAGCGTCCCGTTCGCCTTAACGGTCACCGTCCGGGCCCGTTCGGAGCCCTCGTCGTCTCCCCCGCAAGCGCCGATCAGGATGCCGAGTGCGGCGATGAGGATCGCGGGGCGTCGCACGGGGGAGCGGATACTATGCGCCGCGGTGAGCCGTCCGATCGCAATCGCGTGCGCAGCCGCGGCCGCCCTGCTCGCGGGCTGCGGCGGCGAGATCGAGGTCCCGGACGACGATCAGACGGCGCACCGAGGGGCGGAGCTCTTCTACGAGCGCTGCTCCGGCTGCCACTCGCTCGACGCCGCCAACGCCTATGGCTCGAAGCCGGAGGGTCAGCTCCAGGGCGGCGAGCGCACCAACGGCCCCAACTTCAACGTCCGAAAGGAGAGCCGCGACGACGTGCTGTACGCGATCCGCAACGGCGGCTTCTCCGGCGCCATCATGCCCGCCAACATCGTCGTGGGCGATGACGCGGAGGCCGTGGCCGACTTCCTGTCCGAGTACTCGGGCGGGGAGAGCGGGACGAACGACCCGACAGCCTCCGGCCAGACGGGCGAGTAGCCCGGACGGGGTCGTTCGTGCTCGACCTGAGGCAGATCCGCGCGGAGCCCGGCCCGGCGCGTGAGGCGCTGGCACGGCGGGGCGTCGATCCCGCCCTGCTGGACGAGGCGCTCGAGCTCGACGAGCGCCGGCGGGCCCTGCTGCCCGAGCTCGAGGAGCTGCGCAGGCAGAAGAACGAGGCCTCGAAGCGGATCGGTGAGCTGCAGCGCTCGGGGGAGGACGCGTCCGAGGCGATCGCCGACGTGCGCGGGGCCTCCGCGCGAGAGAAGGAGCTCGACGAGGAGCTGCGCACGGTCGAGGAGCAGCGCTCGGCGGCGCTCGCGGCGCTGCCCAACCTGCCTGACCCGAGCGCCCCCGCCGCCGACGAGGTGATCCGCGAGGAGGGGGACCCGGGGCGCTCCGGACGGAGCCACGTGGAGCTGCTCGGCGACTACCTCGACCTCGAGGCGGGCGCGCGCGTGGCGGGCTCGCGCTTTGCGTACCTGAAGGGCCCGCTCGTGCGGCTCGAGCTGGCGCTCGTGCAGTGGGCGCTCACCCTGCTGGAGGAGAAGGGCTTCATGCCGGTGGTCCCACCCGTGCTGGTGCGCGAGCAGGCGCTGTTCGGAACGGGCTTCCTGCCGGACACCGAGCAGCAGATCTACCGCGTGCCCGACGACGAGCTCTACCTGGCCGGGACGAGCGAGGTGCCGCTCGCCTCGCTGCACGCCGGGGAGATCCTCGCGGGCGCCGAGCTGCCGCGGCGCTACGCCGGCTTCTCGTCGTGCTTCCGGCGCGAGGCCGGCGCCGCCGGCAAAGACACCCAGGGCATCTTCCGGGTGCACCAGTTCGACAAGGTCGAGATGTTCATGTTCGTCGAGCCGGAGACCTCGGTGGACGAGCACGAGCGGCTGCTTGCGATCGAGGAAGAGATCCTCGCCGCGCTCGAGATCCCGTACCGGGTGGTGAACATCGCGGTCGACGACCTCGGCGCCTCGGCCGCCAAGAAGTACGACCTCGAGGCGTGGCTGCCCGGCCAGGAGCGGTTCCGCGAGCTCACGTCCTGCTCGAACACCACGGACTTCCAGGCGCGCCGGCTCGCCCTGCGTTACCGCCAGGGCGAGGGCCAGGCCGTGCGGCACCTCCACACGCTGAACGGCACGGCCGTGGCGGTGGGGCGCACGATCATCGCGATTGTGGAGAACCACCAGCGCGACGACGGCAGCGTGGCGATCCCCGCCGCCCTCCACCCGTTTGGCGCGCCGCGCGAGATTCAGGCCACGGCCGGCGCCACGTCGCCCGGCTCGTCGGCATAGCGCGTGCGGCGCAGGATCAGGAACGCGGCGAGCGACGCCAGCAGCATCACGCCGCCGTTCGCCCAGTAGGCCGCGGTCACGCCGTCGACCATCGCGTCGCGCGCGCTCTCGAGGATGTCCTGCACCTGCGCCGGCGAGGCCCCCTTGACCAGGTCGCCGCGCCCCCCCGGGTCCTCGGCGAGGATCCGCTCGCTGCGCTCGACGGCGGACTCCGGCTCGCCAAGACCGAGCAGCAGGTCGGACAGCCGGCGGTCCTGCACGCTCGCCACGAGCGTGCCGAGCAGGGCGATGCCCACCGTGCCGCCCACCTGGCGCACCGTCTGGATCGCGCCCGAGGCCTGGCCCCTCAGGTTGATCGGTGCGGAGCTCATCGCGTCCGTGTTGGTGGGGCTCATCACCATCCCCACCCCGGCTCCGATCAACACGTAGCCGGGCACGAGCAGCCAGTAGTCGAGGTCGGAGAGCACCGCGGCGGTGATGCCGAACCCGAGCGCCGCCGAGAGCGTGCCCGCGGTCACGATCGCGCGCGGACCGGCGCGGTCGTACACGCGGCCCGCCAGCGGCGCGGCCACCAGCAGCGGCAGCGTGATCGGCAGCATGCCGAGCCCGGCCTCGATCGGCGTGAAGCCGAGGATGTCCTGGGTGAAGATCGCGCCGAAGATCGTGAGCCCTATCAGCGCGAACTGGGCGAAGAACAGGACGAGCGTGTCGCCCCGGAAGTTGCGCACGCTGAACAGGCGCAGCTCGACCAGCGGCGCCGGGGCGCGGCGCTCGATCACCACGAACGCGATCAGCAGGAGGGTGCCGCCGGCGAGCAGCGCGACGGTCCGCGGCGAGCCCCAGCCCCAGTTGCTCGCCTCCATCAGCGCGAGCACGAGCGCGGCCAGCGCCGGAACGAGCGTCACGAGGCCGGGGATGTCCATCCGCCCACCGGCCTCCACGCGGCCCTCGGGACGCGTCCAGATCACCATCGCGATCGTGGCCGCCCCGACGGGGATGTTGATCCAGAACACCCAGCGCCAGTCGAGGGCCTCCGTGAACACGCCGCCGATCAGCGGGCCGAGGGAGAGGAAGATCATCGACAGGCCCGCGTAGATGCCCATCGCGCGGCCGCGTTCCTCGACGCCAAAGGTGTTCGTGACGATCGTCGCGGTGGGCGGGATCATCAGCGCCGCGCCGAGGCCCTGAAGCGCCCGGGTGGCGATCAGCCAGGCGTCCGACTGGGCGAGCCCGCAGAGCGCCGAGCACACCACGAAGAGCCCGACGCCGGCGATCAGCACGCCCACGCGGTTGAACATGTCCGAGATCCGTCCCGCGACCGCGACGAACGCGGCGAGCGCGAGCAGGTAGGCGTTGACCACCCACTGGAGCTCCGTCTGGCCCATGTCGAGGTCGGCCTGGATCGACGGCAGCGCCACGCTCACCACCGTCGCGTCGAGCATCATCATCGACAGCGTGCCGGTCATCGCCGCGAGGATCCACCAGCGGCGGCTGCTGTCGGCGGGGGGCGCCATCGCCGGGTGCGAGCTTCTCAAATCTGCCCCGTCCCGGGCAATGCCAGACCGCCCTGCCGCGCCTAAGATCCGGACGGCCCGGAGGGGTGGCAGAGTCCGGTCGAATGCAGCTGCCTTGAAAGCAGCCGGTCTCGAGAGAGGCCCGGGGGTTCGAATCCCTCCCCCTCCGTTTTGACGCGCGGTCACTAGCTGCTTGGCCTCAATCTCGCCGTCCACCGGCTCCGCCGGCTCCGGCGTTCTCGAGGACGTGTTCGTCGACTTCTTCGACTCGATCGGTCGGGCCACGAAGCCGACGGCGTTCGACGGGCGCTCCGACTACGACGCGTTCGTGGCCGCGGGCATCCCGGTCGGTGGTCTCTTCACCGGTGCCGAGGACATCAAGCAGCCGTCGGACGCGCTGGCACACGGGCTCTGGACCTTCGCGATGACCACGTCCCGCCACAGTGGGCACCGGGAAGGGCAATGGCAACGCGAACGGCCTCTACGACCCGCAGTTCAAGGGCGACAAGGCGGTTCGCTAGACGCAGCACCGCACGCCGGAGGGGCGGCCTTGCGGCCGCCCCTCCGGCCGCTGCGACCCGCGTATCCTGAGGTCGATGGACTTCGGCCAGATCGTCAGGGGCGAGGATGAGCTTCGCGCGGTCGTGCCGGCGCCGGGCGAGGGCGCCCCGGCTCTGCGCAAGCAGATCGATCATCTCGACGAGCACTGCCGCGAGTTCATCGCGCGCTCGCCCTTCCTCGTGCTCGCCACGGCGGCGGCCGACGGCACCTGCGACACCTCGCCGCGCGGCGGGCCACCCGGCTTCGTTCGCGTGCTCGACGAGCGCCGCCTGTTGGTGCCCGAGTACCCGGGCAACCGGCGCGCCGACTCGCCTCGCAACCTGCTCGAGAACCCGCGCGCGTCGCTGATCTTCATGATTCCCCGCCTGCGCGAGACGCTGCGGGTGACCGGCCGCGCCTGCATCACGCGGGACGCCGGCCTGCTGGCCGAGCTGGCGGTGAACGGCAAGCCGCCGGCGCTCGGGATCGGCGTGGAGGTCGAGGAGGCCTTCATCCACTGCGCCAAGGCCTTCATCCGCTCCGCGCTGTGGCAGCCGGAGACCTGGCCGGACGAGGTGCCATCGGCGTCCCTGATGCTCCGCGACCACATGGACATCCCGGACCTGACCCTCGACGCGGTCGAGGCACGGCTCGACGAGAGCTACAAGAAGACGCTCTACTGATCGGCGTCCCCCGCTTTTCCGGCCTGCCCCGCCCGTACCGTGCGTGGCACCCGGATGATCGCCCCCGAACAGGTGGCCCGTGCGCTCGAGCGCATCGATCCGAGGGACAGGGAGCTGCTCGCACTGTCCCTCCGGCGGCGCGTGCCCGACGAGGCGCTCGCGCTCGTGTACGACATCCAGCCGCCGGAGGTGGCGCGCAGGCGCGCGGCGGCGATCGAGCGGCTCGCCGAGGAGCTCGGGGTCCACCGCGGGGCGGACCTCGGCACGGTCCTCAAGGCACTGCTCGAGGAGGAGACCTGGAGCGGCACCGGCGCAGAGCTGGGCTCGGAGTTCGGGGAGCACGAGGCGCCGAAGGCGGACCCCGAGCCACCCAACGCGGAGCCCGAGCCGCCCCCGCCGCCGCCGCGCACGCCCGAGACCGTCTGGGCCTCAGGCGAGGAGCCGCCGCGGCGGGTGCCGCACCTGGCGCTGGCGCTGGTGGGCCTGGGCCTGGCCGCCCTCGGGGCGGGGCTCGGCCTGATCGCGATCAACGGGCTCGGCGGCGACGGCCAGGCCGCGGGCGGCGGCGCGGACTCGGGCGACGGCACCCGGATCTTCCTTCCGGCCCGGGAGGGACCGGCCGCGGCGCCCTTCCCGTCCGACCCCGACGACGCCTCGTGTTACCCGCGCGCGCACGCGAGCGGGCGCACGACCCTGTACGAGAAGCCGGGGGGCAAGGTGCTGGAGCGGGTCCCTGGGCGTACGGAGTGGGGCACACCCCGCGTGTTCGGCGTGATCGACCGCGAGGGGGACTGGCTGGCCGTGCAAGCGCCCGAGCTGGACAACCAGACGATCGCCTGGATGCGCGCCGAGGCGGGTCGCATCGACTGCGTGCGCTGGTCGCTCCACGCCGACCTGTCGAAGCGCGCTCTCTACGTCCGGCGCGACGGACACACCGAGCGCAGCTTCGCGATCGGCATCGGCAGGCGCGGCAATCCCACGCCGGAGGGCCGCTTCTCGGTCACCGACAAGCTGCGCGTGACCGACGACGACTCGCCCTACGGGTGCTGCGTGATCGCCCTCACCGGGCACCAGACCCGCCTGCCGGCGAGCTGGCCCGGGGGCGACCGCCTCGCCGTCCACGCCAGCCCGGACCTGGCGAGCATCGGCCGCCCGGCCTCGCTCGGCTGCATGCGAGTGCGCACGGGCGAGGCGCGCTGGCTGATCGAGCGGGTCCCTGTCGGGGCCCCGGTCTTCGTGTCCTCCTGAATCTCACGCCGGGCCCGCGCGGAGCGTTCTTGTGGGCGTGAGATTGCCCCCCTTCCAGGCGCTGCTCGACGAGCATCGCTCCGACATCTATCGCTACCTGGTGGCAACCGTGGGAGCCGTCGATGCCGACGACTGCTATCAGGAGACCTGGATCGCCGCGCTGCGCGCGTATCCCGGCCTGAAGCGGGCGGACAACCTCCGGGCCTGGCTCTACCGGATCGCCCAGAACAAGGCGATCGACGCGCACCGCGCGCGGGCACGCCGGCCGCTCCCGGTGGAGGTCGTGCCCGACCAGGGCACGCCGCCGCCGGAAGTGGACGGCACGCCGGAGCTGTGGGCTCGGGTCCGGGAGCTGCCGCCCAAGCAACGGAGCGCGGTGTTCTGCCGGTCGGTGCTCGGGATGCCGTACGACGAGCTGGCGGTCGTGCTCGACAGCTCGCGGGAGGCCGCACGGCGCAACGTGCACGAGGGGCTCAAGAGGCTGAGAGAGGAGTTGGATCGGTGAAGGACATGGAGCGCATCATTCGCGACGCCGCGGGCGGCCTGCCCGGGGTGGCGCCGGAGCTCGCCATCGCGGAGCGGGCGGAGGACGAGGGACTGCTCGACGTGGCGTACGCGTCGGTCGACTCCCCGCTCGGCTCGCTCACCGTGGCGGTGACGCCGCGCGGGCTCGTGCGAGTGTCGTACGACGACTTCAGGGAGCGGGACCGCACGCTCGAGGAGCTGGCGGAGAGGGTCTCGCCGCGGGTGCTCGAGTTGCCCGCGAAGCTCGATCCGATCCGGCGCGAGCTCGATGAGTACTTCGACGGCCGGCGCACGGCCTTCGACGTGCCGGTCGACTGGGCCCTCACCCGCGGGTTCGCCCGAGAGGTGCTGCGCGCCACCGCGGGGATCGGCTTCGGCGACACCGGCACCTACGCGAGCGTTGCCGCCGAGGCGGGCAGCCCCCGCGCGGTGCGGGCGGCCGGCAACGCCCTCGGCTCGAACCCGATGCCGGTCGTGGTGCCCTGCCACCGCGTGCTCCGCACGGGCGGCGCCCTCGGCGGCTACACCGGTGGGGTCGAGCGCAAGGAGTTCCTGCTGCGCCTCGAGGGTGCGCTGCTCTGAAGTACTGTCCCCGGGTGAGCTCTGAGGGCCCGCAGAGTGGAACCTTCGTATTCGCCGACATCGCCGGCTACACGGCGCTGACCGAGGCGCACGGGGACGCGGACGCCGCCGAGCTCGCGGCGATGTTCTGCGGCGCGGTCTCCGAGGTCGCGGCGGCGGGCGGCGGCGACGTGATCAAGACGATCGGCGACGCAGTGATGCTCCGTCACACCGATCCCTGCGAGGCCGTGCCGCTCGGCCTGGCAGCCGCTCACGAGGTGATCGCCGGGCACGGGTTTCCCGCGGTGCGCGTCGGGATGCACCACGGACCGGCGATCCCGCGCAACGGCGACTGGTTCGGCGCGACGGTCAACCTTGCCGCGCGCGTGGCGGCGGTGGCCGCGGGCGGCGAGGTGCTCGTGACCGAGGCCGTGCGCCAGGGCGCCGGGGAGATCGAGGGCGTGGAGTTCGAGACCCGCGGCGAGCACCGGATCCGAAACGTGGCCGCACCCGTTCCGCTCTTCGCGGCGGTGCGCGACGGCCGCACGAGCGAGGCCCGCCACCTCGACCCCGTGTGCCGCATGCTCGTGGCAGACGGTCGCGAGGCCGGCAGCCTTCGCCACCGTGACACGCTCTACCGGTTCTGCTCGCTCGAGTGCGCCCAGCGCTTCCTCGGCGACCCCGACGCCTACGCGTGTTGAGCGGAGAGGGAGGGATTCGAACCCTCGATGGAAGTTTCCCCCCATACTCGCTTAGCAGGCGAGTGCCTTCAGCCACTCGGCCACCTCTCCGAAGAGCGTCGATGGTAGCCGGGCCAAGCCACCCGGCGACGCTCAGCCCTCTGCGTCGGCCGGCTCCTCGTCCGCGAGGATGCGGTACAGGTCCCGGCGCGCCTGGCTGAGGATCTCCTTGGCGCGCTCGATCTGGGCGTCGTCGCCGGCCATTGCCACCTGGTAGCAGGCCGCGCCGAGCTGGCCGATCAGGGAGCGCAGCTCGAGCCGCGACTCGCCGAAGCCCTCGGCCGACTTCGTCCAGGGCTCGCCGAGCTGCACGCGGTGCTCCTCGACATGGGCCTTGCCCTCATCGGTGAGCTCGAAGGGCGTGCGGCCCTCGCCCGGCTGTGGGCGGATGAGGCCCTCGTCCTCGAGCAGCGCGAGCGTCGGATACACCGAGCCCGGGCTCGGGCGCCACGCGCCGTCCGAGCGGCGCTCGATCTCACCCATCAGGCCGTAGCCCGTCATCGGCCCCTCGTCGAGCAGGACCAGCACGGCCGCGCGCACGTCGCCACGCCGCATACGCCGCCGGCGACCGCCGCCGGGGGGACCCCAGCCGCCGTGCATGCCGTGCCGTCCCCTCATGCCTTCGAAGTGGCGACCCATGTGACGGCCGCCGCGGTACTTGAAGCGATGCATGTAATGCTCCTATCTATGAAGATCACGATGCATCAACGATATATCGTTACAACCGAGACGTCAAGACCTGATTTCGCATGCGCGGGTCCCCGGACTCCCCAGGTGCTCCGCTACCCTCTACCCACCGAGCGCCCGTAGCTCAGCTGGATAGAGCGTCGGTCTACGGAACCGAAGGTCGCAGGTTCGAATCCTGCCGGGCGTGCTTCACAAAGGCCCCGCTACGGCGGGTTTTCGCTTGCTGATGGCGGCGCACTCAGCAGCGCAAGCTGCTCGGGGTCTTGACTGAACCGACGCTTGACGGCGGGTACTTCGGTGATCTCATGGTTGCTTGCGCGCTCGTGGCGCGGCTCGACGCCTAGGGCGACCTCAAGGAGCGGCCGCCCGGCGTATGATCGCGTCGCATGGAGGGCATACGACCTCCAAGAGTCGGGAGCTCGAAGAGGGGATGTTCATGCGGGCCGCAATCGTTACCGCGCTGATCGTGGGCGTGCTGCTGGGCGTTCCCGGGGCGTCTGTGGCGCAGGAGGAGCTGTCCACCACCGACCGGCTCGACCAGCGGCGGTATGTCGCCGCGGGGGACGAGGCTTACGTCATGGGCTTCCAGGACGGGAGTTTCCAGGCGCAGGGCTGGCACGTCACCGGCGAGATGGGCGGCGTGTGGAGCCAGCCGCTCAAGCTGGTCGACGGCGTCTGGTTCGGGGTCGATGGCGACTGGGTCGGCCCGGCGACGAAGTTCACGAGCGGCTGGGGCTACGTCGGCATGGACCTGCCGGACACCCCCGAGCTGAAGCTCTCGCGCGTCGACTTCGCGCCCGATGGTCTGCGGGCCGCGTTGATCGGACTACGCATCGAGAACCCCGGCGCCGAGCGCACGGTGAGCGTTGTGGTCGACGCCCACTCCGAGGTGATGAACCATTACCCGTGGGCCTGGACGACCCCGAACGCCGGGGACTTCAACCTCGCCGACAGCGGGGCCTTCACGGGCGACGCGCTCGAGTTCCACGACACGGGTACTCCGCACCCGAACGCCGGCTCACACGACTGGGTCGCGCTGGTCGGGTCCGACCGGACGCCCGTCGGGGGCATCGCCGAATCGGGGCACTGGGGTTCCCAGGGCCCACCAGTGCTGTGCACCGCCGAGAGCCAGTTCACCTGCGACGACGGGCCGTTTGGCAAGGGCACCGGCGGGCAGTTGCGCTACGACGTGACGATCCCGGCAGGCGAGGCGCGCTGGCTGTGGATCGGCGTGGCGGGCTCCGACCAGGGTGCATCCGTCGCGCGCAGCGAGCTCGCGGCCGCGCTGGACGACCCCGCCGGCCGGCTGGCCGACAAGCGGGCGTCCAGGATGCAATGGTCGGACTACACGCGCGTGTCGCTTCCCGGCGATCCGCGCCTCGCCAAGGCGATCGCTTGGGGCAAGCAGAACCTGCTCGACTCGGCCCAGGCCGCAAGCGGCCTCCAGGTCCGTGACGTCGACGAGGGCCGCGCCTACCCGCGGGCCGCGGGGACGGTGGCCAACGCCCGCTGGTTCGCCGCAGGCTTCCCGGACTACCCGTGGCTGTTCGCCACCGACGGGGAGTTCACGGGCTTCGCCGCCGTCACCGTCGGCCAGTTCGAGACGATCAAGGCTCACGCTCGGGCGCTGCGCGACGTGTCCCTGCTGCTCAACGGCGACTCGGGCAAGGTCGTGCACGAGATCGTGGCCGACGGGTCGGTGTACTTCGGCACGCTCGCGCACGGCGGCAACACCGACGAGACGGCCAAGTTCCCCAGTCTGGTCGCGCTCGTGTGGCGCTGGACCGGCGACAACGCGTTCCGCGACGACCTGTACGGCTTCGCCAAGCGCAACATGGAGTACGTGACCCAGCAGCTCGACGCCGATGGCGACGGCTGGCCCGAGGGGCTCGGCAACGTCGAACGCGCCGGTATGGGCGAGGAGAAGCTCGACAACACCGTGGCCACCGTCCGCGGCCTCTACGACCTGGCCGACCTCGCCCGTTCCAAGGGCGACGGCGCGACCGCGGCGTGGGCGACCCAGCGGGCCGACGATCTCAATAGCCGCTTCGAGGACGCCTGGTGGATGCCGGACTTCCGGCAGTACGCGGACTCGCTCGACGATCCGGGTGACCTTCAGGTCCAGCAGCGCCACTGGATCGGCCAGACGCCGATGGAGGTCGAGCTGACGATCGGCGGGCGGCCGACGCCGGGGCTGGCCGTCTTCCCGCATGGCGACGCGGCGCTCGCGGTGCGCGAGAGCGAGTGCTACAGCGGCAAGCGGCCCTACAACCTCGGGCTCTTTCACACCGGCTGCGAAGGTGGCCCGACGGGCGCGGGCGAGCGGACGATCTTCACGCTCAACACCGCGATCCAGGCCGTCGGCGAGGGCAACTACGGGCGCCTCGGGGCGACGCAGCAGCAGCGCTACACCGGCGCCAACGCCGAGCCGATGTTCTCTGAGCCCTACACGGGCGGGACGCCGGACGAGCAGCCGGGCGCGATGCCCGAAATCGTGCCGTCGCCGGACTTCGACGGCGTCGGGAATCGCGACGCCAACATCGAGCGCTGCACCCGCTGTCGCGCCATGGTCATGCAGGCCTGGGGCAACTACGGGACCATGTGGCCGATCGTGCACCAGCAGCTCGGCGTGCGGCCGGACATCGGCCGCGGGCGCCTGGAGGTTATCCCGCAGCTTCCGCCGGACGGCAGCCCCATCGCCGGCGAAAACATCCGACTGGGCTCGGGCGCGCTGGCGGTGGTCAGGGCGAGCCGCGACGCCGGTCGGTTCCGGACTGTCGTGGACACCGGCTCCGCTCCGGTGTCGACGTTGCGCATCGGCTACGCGCTGCCCCGGCACACCGGCCAGGTGACCGCGCGGCTCGACGGGCGCGAGGTGCGCGTTGAGCGCCGAATCACCAACCGCGGCGTCGAGGTGTCGGTCGCTACCGGACCCGGTCGCCACACGCTGGAGTTGGCGGGCTAGATGTCAGGGTCACGCGATTCAGGGCCAAGCGGCTCGACGAGCCGGCTGTTGTTCGTCACTGGATAGTGCTCGCTGCAGGGTCAGCGAACGGGGCAAGTAGGCCACGACAGCGCCAATAGGCGCCGCCAGCACGCAATTTCGGAACGGCTCCTTCAGGGAATCGGTGTGAGTGCTCCCGTTGGTGAATTGGACGGTCACGCGGTCCGCGGCGTGGCTCGCCGATGCCATAGCCGAAAGTGGTCCGGCGCGGAGACTCCGCCGACAGCTGGAGACCCCGCCGGCGAGCGCGGGCCCTCCAGTGCAGCGGCCAAGTGCGGGGGCGTCAGCGCGGCTGGCAGCGGCCGGACTCACCAACAATGAGATCGCGGAACGCCTCTACCTGTCGCCCCGAACGGTCGGCGGTCACCTCTACCGGGTCTTCCCCAAGCTCGGCATCACATCTCGCGCCGCGCTGCGCGACTCGCTCCAGGCCCTTGCCGATCGCGACTATGGCGACGCACAACGCCGAGCCGACCGCGCCGTCACGAATAGTCTTGGGACGATTCTCGACCGCCCCATTGATCGTTCCTTCCGCCTCGGCATGCGCTCGCGCCTGACGTCACTCTGCGTTCCCGGCACAAGGGCGGACCGGCAGGAGAAAGCGCTGGGCCTCCGGTGCGATGAGGTCGTGCTCGACCTCGAGGACGCGGTGGCGGCCCAGCACAAGGACGAGGCGCGCGCGACGGTCGTCCGGACCTTGGCCGACCCGGCCTGGGCCTCCCGGACGGTAGCTGTGCGCGTCAACGCCGCCAGCCAGCCGGACCTGGAGGCCGTGGCCGGAGCCGCTGGGCCCGAGGGGTTGACCGTGCTACTGCCGAAGGTCGAACGGCCCGAGCAGGTGGTGGCAGCCGCTGAGATGCTGACCGGCACAGGGATCGGCCTCCAGGCACTCATCGAGACGCCTGCCGGGTCAGCCGCGGCCCACGAGATCGCGGTCGCCGAAGAGTCGCTGGTTGCGTTGCTGATCGGCTACGCCGATCTCGGTGCCGAACTCGGTCGCCGCGGAGCCGAGCGCGATCCGAGGCGCTGGCTGGTGCACCAAGAGAGGGTGCTGGGCGCGGCTCGTACCGCAGGTGTGCAGGCGCTCGACGGGCCGTTTCTCGACGTCGCCGACGAGGCCGGCTTGCGGGCGTCGGCACGGACCGCGCGTGACCTCGGCTTCGACGGTAAGTGGGCGATACACCCGCGGCAGCTCGAGGTGATCGCAAGCGTTCTCCGCCCGACGGCCGCCGAGCTTGCCGAGGCCCATGCCGTCGAGCGCACGCTTGCCGACAGCCAGGGGGTCGCACTCCTCGACGGCAAGATGATCGACGCGGCCCACCGGCGCGAAGCGAGGCGGATCCTCGCCCTCGGCGCGGAGGCTCCAGGGCCGAGACGCGGACGCGAGACCGTGATGCGACGTGCTTCACGGACGCGAGCGGTGGCGGCCCCCTACGCCGATGAGCTGGAGGTCGGGCAGATATTCGACGCTCCGGGACTCACGCTCGACGCCGGCCTCGCCACGCTGCATCGAGCGGCATGTGGAGATCGACTTCCCCTCGCGCTCGACGTCGACCTCGCCGAGCGCGTGACCGGCACTCCACATCTAGTGGCCCATCCGGCCATGGTCGCCGACGTCATCATTGGCCAGTCCACGCAGCCGAGCGGACGGGTGCTCGGCAACCTGTTCTACCGCGGGATGGCGCTCGCTCCGGTACCGCTCGGCGCCACCTTGCGCACCCGCACCGAGGTCGTCGCAATCGAACCGACGCGCGACGGAACACGCGCGAAGGTGACGTTGCGTGCCACCACGACCGATGCCGCCGGGAAGCTGATCGCCTCCTACTTGCGCTGCCCACTCTTGCCTGCACGCGACGTCGTTCAGCCAGCGGGGACGGTGCCCGACGCGCCGCTCGACTTCACCGTGCCGGACTGGGACCTGGGCGCACATCCACAAGGCGAGCCGCTCGTCGCCGGGGACCGCTTCGGCGTCGAAAGCCACGAGACGGTCACGCTCGCGCCCGAGCTCGCACGAGCGACACTGAACCTGGCGATGACGCACACGGATGCACAGGCCGGAGCCCACGGGCGCCGTCTGGTCTACGGCGGCCACGCGATTGGCATAGCGCTGGCGCATGCCTGCCGGGCCCTGCCCGGCCTGGTCACCGTGCTCGCCTGGCGCGCCTGCGATCACCTCGGGCCTGTCTTCGAGGAGGATCGACTCACCTCGCGGGTTGAAGTCCTCGGCGTCGAAGGACCCGTCGTGGATCTGCAGATCGTCCTCTCCAAAGACGATGGCGACGTGCTCGACTGGCGGCCCGCCGTGCTCTACGCCGCATGACCGACGGCATCCTCCGCGACATGACCGTGCTCGAGGGCTCCGCGTTCGTCGCGGCGCCGCTCGGCGGGATGACTCTTGCCCAGCTAGGCGCGGACGTGATCCGCTTCGACCAGATCGGCGGCGGATTGGATCGCGATCGCTGGCCGCTGGCGGCGGGCGGAGAAAGCCTCTTCTGGGCGGGCCTGAACAAGGGCAAGCGCTCGCTCGAAGTGGATCTGCATTCCGACGAAGGACGGGAGCTGGTCACGGCCCTCGTGGCCGCGGCGGGAAACCTGCTGACGAACTTTCCCGCGCGGGGCTGGCTGGCGTATGACGCGCTCCGCGCACGCCGGGACGACCTCGTGATGGTCGCGCTCACCGGCAATCCGGATGGAACGAGCGAGGTGGACTACACCGTCAACCCGGCTACCGGCTTCCCGTTCGCCACTGGTCCGCGCGACTTCGCCGGACCGCTCAACAGCGTCCTGCCGGCTTGGGACGCGGTGATGGGCGGCCTCGCGACAACCGGACTCCTCGCCGCCGACCGCCACCGAGCTCGCACCGGGGAAGGCAATCTGATCAGGCTCGCGCTCTCAGATGTCGCATTCGCGATGGTCGGCCACCTCGGCCGCGTCGCTGAGGTGGAATTGAGCGGTCGCGACATGCGCCGCGACGGCAACTATCTCTACGGCGCCTTCGGACACGACTTCGAGACCTCCGACGGCCGCCGGGTAATGGTGGTGGCACTCACGCCGCGGCAGTGGAAGGCGCTGCTCGACGCCACCGGCCTGCGCGAGCAGATGGCCAAGATCGCCGAAGCGACCGGGTTCGATCTGGACACAGAGACGGGACGCTTCCAGGCCCGGGACTTCATCGCGGCAGTCCTGCGTTCGTGGTTCGGCGAGCGGAGCCTGGCCGCGATCCGCGAGAGCTTCGCCGGTACCACGGTCTCGTGGGGTCCCTACCAGACCTTCACGCAGCTGGTCGAAGAGGATCCGCGCGCTACTACCGACAACCCAATCTGGGAGAGGATCGAGCACCCCGGCGTGGGGACATACCGGATGCCGGGCTCGCCGCTCAGCTTCTCCAATGCCGAGCGCGTACCAGTTCGCCGAGCGCCCCTGCTCGGAGAGCACACCGAGGCGATCCTCGCTGAATTGGCGGGCCTCAGCACGCTCGAGATCGGACGCCTACACGATGCGGGAGTCGTCCGCTGTCGTTGAACGTGTGACCGGTCGATATCCCCAGGTCTGCACGATTCGCGGAAACGCGAGCAGGGTTGTCTCGTCTGAGGCGAGCCGGTGGAGCTCGGCGACCAGCGCCTCGATCTCTTCCCGGGTCGCCAGGCGCTCCGCTACGGCGGAGTCGGCGATGTTCTCGAGCGTCAACGGGTTCACGAGCTTGACGTCACCTTCGTGGCCCTCGGGAGTCATCCCCGCGGGCTGGACCACGTTCACGCCTACCCGCTCGCACCCGGCGGCTATGAGCAGCTGTGGCAGCCGCGGTCCGATGTTGGGGTCCGCGCCGCGCGCCCGAGCGGCCTCCGTGTACAGCTCCACATAGCGGTCGTAGGCGACGTTGGCGGGCTGGCAAAAGCTGCCACTGAAGTCGATGTCCTCGACGATCAGAACCCCTCCCGGCCGCAGGCCCTCGGCGATTCGAGCCGCGACCTCCTCCGGAGCGGTCGTATGCGTGAGCAGGAAGCGGACGTAGACCACGTCGTACTCCGGTGCGAACTCGGTCGCAAGGACATCGCCCTCGTGATACTCGACCGCCAAGCCGGCGTCGCGTTGAGCCTCCTCGCGCGCGATCGCAATCTTGGTGCTGTCCCGGTCGATACCCACGGCTCGCCCCCAGGCGCCGCCCGCCGCGCGAGCTCGAGCGTCACGTCACCGCCGCCGCAACCGACGTCGAGACAGCTCATCCCGGGCACAACGCCGACCCGGTCGAGCAACGCCGCCGTTGTCGGGTGCATCGCACGGGCGAGCACCCGCAGCCGCTCCCGGCCCTCGACCCCTCCGCGGATGATGTACCCGTCTTCGACACTCATGTCAGTTGCCTGGCATGTATAGCCGGGTAACAGATGAGCACCGCCTGCCCAGTGGAAGTCGACCGAAGGGAGCCACCGGCTTGACCAATGAACCCGCACCTGACGCAACGACCAACCAGTCAACCCAGGCAAGCGACGCGACCTCGTTAGAAGGCAACAAGGCCGTATCGCGCCGCTGGATAGAGGCCTTCAATGTGCGCGACGATGCGGCGGAGGCCGATGTGCGTGCGCCAGATTACGTGGCCTATGCCCCCGTGAGTCTGGAGCCCGCGCCGCTGGACTCCGAGTCATGGACCCGATTTCTTTCCGGCTTCGTCGAAGGCTTCCCTGACCTTCGGCTCACGGTGGAGGACGCGGTGGCCGAAGGCGACCTGGTCGCCCAGCGGATTCACTTCGAGGGCACCCACACCGGCGAGTTCCAAGGGCTCCCGCCCACCCATAGGAAGGTCAGGTTCTCCGGCCTCGAGCTCAACCGATTCGTCGACGGCCGCGTCGTGGAGCACTGGTTCCAGTTGGACTCGCTCACGCTTCTCCAGGAGCTGGGCCTGATCGTCGTGCCCGGTCCGCGGTTGATGCCGCGGATCCTGGCTCATCAGCTGAAGAAGCTGCGCACCAGGGCCGCGCGAGTGGGCGCTAGCTGAGCGCCGGGCCTGCGCGCGGGAACAGGAGGTGTCCCTTCGTCGCTCGACGTGTCCGCCCGTGCGCGCTCGAGATTGCTTGCTGTGCAGGGATTTCTGCTTAGGGCCGTCAGTGCGGGCCGCTACCGCCCTCCGACGCGCGCATTCCGGCTGTTTCGCGGACTGGCGCCGGGTACCAGCTTCGAGTCAGCGGACCCGTTCGGAGGAAGCGCATGGCCCAGGAGCGTTCGATGGAGGGCGTGGAGAGCGAGAATGGCTACGAGGAGCAACTCGCTGAGTACGAGAAGGAGCTGGCGCGCTATCTGCAGGCGCGCATCAAGCCGGGCCTCAGTGGCAGCGCGATCCCTCTGGTGGCGCGGTCCATCGCCAAGGAGATTGTCGCTCGGGAGCTCCCTGAAGGCGGTGACGGTTCAAACGGCGGAGGTGACCCGGCTCCGGACCTCGAGGCCGATATGCACGAGCTCCAGGCGAAGCTCGGGGACGACTGGATCTTGCGCTTCTCGGTTCACGGCGAGGACCGTTGGTTGACCGCCGAAAAGCAGGACTCGAGCCAGCGGGTTGAGGCAGCGACGGCCGAGCAGCTCGTACGGATCGCCGAGGCCATAGACGACCAGGGCGACATCGGGGCTGCTGACCCGCAGGGCGAATAGGCGCAATCGACGGGGCAGAGACGATGGGTGCGAAGGCGGACATGGCCAGGGCCGGATCGAGGAGCGCGTACGCGGCGTCTCCCGGCTTGGGCGACCGGTGATGGCGACACCACGAGACGCAGGCAGTTGGAGCGGCCGCTCCCGCGCGCCGGGACGGGGTGCGGGAGCGGATGAGCCCGATGTCCTGCTCGACGTCCCAAAGCTGACTGTTGATGAGATCTCGCTCGAGGTCGACGACCTGCACGCCCAGATCGCGCTGGAGGCGCGCCTCGCCGATCTCGTCGAGCTGCGAGTCGGCGCCGATGTGGAGATCGCGCGGGTCGCGCTCGAGATCAAAGGCGTCGAGGCAGAGGCGCAGCTGAAGGCCCGGCTCGACAACGTGCTGGCCATCATCGAGCGCGCGCTCGACACCGTCGACAAGCATCCCGAGCTCCTCACCGAGCTCGCCCGCAGCGCTCAAAGGGCCGCAGGCGCACTGGGCGAGGAGGCCGAAGAGCTCGCAGTGGGCCCGGTAGAGCGGACGGGAGAACTCGCGGCGCGCACGGCGCAGGAGACCGCGTCGTCAGCCGCGCCCACGAGACGCCGCTCACGCGCGGATGGAGGCGGGTCGGACTCGGGCTCGGCGTCTCGAGAGCCCCGCTCGACGCGATCGTGAACGACGAGCAAGCGCCGCCGACCGAGTCCGCCGGGGCGGGCCCCGACGTGGAGATCGAGGCCTCAGCAAACGCGCGGAAGCTTCGCGTACTCGAGCGGCCGCGCGTCGAGCTCAGCGTGATGGGCGGTGCCCACGTCCGCCGAGACGACGACGGCCAGCGCGAGAACCTGCCGCGCCGGCTCGAGCCGGGTCGAACGTACAGAGACGTCTGGGTGAACCGCCGGCTGGCCGGTCGGCTCGAGGACTCTGCGCAGGACCGCTTACCCGGATGACCGCCACAACGAGACGGGTAAGCGCGATCCGTGCTGACCCGGAAAGGAGACACGATGGCAGTTGACATCAACCGAATAGTCCTCGCAGCCGCGGAGGCCGCCCTCAAACAAGACGCGCCCGCGAAGAGCAAGGGCCTCTCGACCGGACGCGCCCTCGCCGCCGGCGCCACCCTCGTCGTCGTTGGCCGCGTGGCGGCCGGCCCCGGCGGCCGCTTTGTGAGGGACAAGATCCAGGAGCGCTTGTCCAACGACCCCGAGTCCGAGGATCCTCGCGACGAGGAGCTTGACGAGGAACCGGAGGCCGAGGTCGACGAGGACGAGGAGCCGGAAGCCGAGGTCGACGACGAGGAGCTGGAGGCAGAGGTCGACGACGCCGAGGAGCCGGAGGCCGAGTTCGAGGAGGAGGAGCCGGAGGCCGAGGTCGAGGAGGAGGAGGAGCCGGAGGCCGAGTTCGGCGAGGAGGAGCCGGAGGCAGAGGTCGACGAGGAGACCGGGCTCGAGGAAGACGGGAAGCGGGGGAATGGGGCTCGCAGGCCGCGCCACCACCCACTCTTCGAGCAGGCCCTCGCCGGCAAAGGCGCCCCGCGTCGTCGCAGCCCACAGCCGCCAAAAGGCCGGAAGCCGACAGGGCGACCGCGGATAGCGCCGCCGCGACGGCCAACCCGCCCCTCCACGAACGGCGGCTGAACGCGGCGGGCCAGTAAGCTCAGCTGTACAGAGCGTCGGTCTAGGGAACCGAAGGTCTCAGGTTCGAATCCTGACGGGCGCGTTACTCGACTCCCGAGGCCGCCGGCGGTTGCGTTCGGCTAGCGATCAGGTTGCGCCCCTAGGTAGAACAGGCGGCGCTGGTCCGCTGTTTCCCGGAGGAGGACAGGGATGCTCAAGGTCAGCAGCCTGATAGCCGCGCTGGCCACGGTGGCGGCCGCGACGGCGACCTAGGCCTGCAACCGATCCACCACCGCAATTCGAGAGGAGCCCCATGACCGGCAAACGACTCACCCTTGTGCTCTGCGCCGCAGCGATCGCGCTGACCGGTCTGGCTGCCGGAGCGCCGACGGCGGGCGCGAAGAGCTTCTCGCCCGAGGTGCAGCGCGAGCTTGCGCTGGCCACCAGAAACAACATGACCGAGGCCCGGCTGCCGGGTGCTGTGGTTGGGGTCTGGGTGCCGGGGCGGGGCAGCTACGTCCGCGCGTTCGGGATCGGCAATCGGGCCACCGGCCGCCCGGCTCGCATCACCGATCACGTGCGTATCGCCAGCAACACGAAGACGTTCGCCGCGACCGCGATCCTGCAGCTCGTCGACGACCGCCGGCTCTCCCTCGACGACCATCTGAGCCAGTACGTGCCCGGCGTGCCGAACGGCGAC
>DASRIC010000018.1:0-35966 GCA_035650215.1 Thermoleophilaceae bacterium | reverse complement strand
CTCGAGCGCGCCGATGCCCGCCTCGGCGACGTGACGACGGTGGCGGCCACCCGCGGACCGGGGCTGATCGGGGCGCTGCTCGTCGGCCTCTCTTCGGCCAAGGCGCTGGCCGCGGCCCGCGAGCTGCCGCTCGTGCCCGTGAATCACCTGCACGGCCACGTGGTGGCGAGCACGCTCCATCCCGATCCGATCGAGTCGCCCTACCTGTGCCTCGTGGCGAGCGGCGGTCACACGTTCATCGCGCGCGTGGAGGAGCCCTCCTCGTACACCGTGCTCGGGCTGACGCTCGACGACGCCGCCGGCGAAGCGTTCGACAAGGGCGCGCGCCTGCTCGGGCTCGGTTATCCGGGCGGGCCCGCGCTCGACCGCCTGGCGCGCGACGGCGACCCCGCCGCCCACGACTTCCCGCGCAGCGCGCCCGGCGAGCTCGACCTCAGCTTCAGCGGGCTCAAGACCGCGCTGCTCTACCGGCTGCGCGACGAGCCGGGCGCGCGGCCCGCCGACCTCGCGGCCTCCTACCAGCGCGCGATCGTCGACGCGCTCGTGGCCCGGACGCTCGCGGCCCTCGAGCGCGAGGGCCTCGAGCGGCTGGCTATCGGCGGGGGAGTGGCGGCCAACTCGGAGCTGCGCACGGCCGTGTCCGCGCTCGGGGTGCCGGTATCGGTGCCGCCCGTCGAGCTCTGCACGGACAACGCGGCGATGATCGCCGGCGCGGCTCGCTTCCTCGAGCCCCTGCCCTACCCGGAGTATCTGGCGCTCGACGCCGCCGCCCGGCTCGCCTGAGGGCGGGCGCTCAGGCCTGGAGCCGGGACTCCTCGAGGTCGAGCTCGCGCTCGACTTTGCGGCGTACCTCGTCCGAGATCTCGTGCGCGTTTCGCATTCCGATCAGCGCCTCGCGCTGGGCGTCGTAGAGCTCGTACATGAGCCGGCGGTACTGGTCCGTCCGCTCCTCGTACTCCGCGCCGCCGTCGCCGTCCGCCTGGGCGCTGAAGCGCCGCCGCCGGTAGTTGAACATCCCGCGCGTGCGCTCGACCGTGTCGTCGCGCACCCACTCCTCGCCCTCCACCTCGTCGAGCCGCGTGAGCGCCGCCTCGGCGAGCCGGATGCGGGCGGCCACCTCCTCCCGGCCCTCCTCGCCGTCGTCGCAGATGCCGAGCCGGTCGATCAGCGGCCCCAGGGTGAGGCCCTGTCCAACGAGCGTCACGAGGATCACCACGAAGGCCAGGAAGATGATGAGCGCGCGCTCCGGGAACGGGCCGCCGGCGTCGATCACGAGTGGTAGAGCCAGCGCCGCGGCCAGCGAGACGGACCCGCGCATGCCCGCCCAGCCGATCACGATCCGCTCGCGGACCGACGCGCGCCGCGCGCGCACCGACTCGCGGCGGTCGATGGTGCGCAGCACGTACGGCACGGTGAACTGCCACACCATGCGCACCCCGACCACCACGCCGGCCACGATCGCGCCCCACCAGATTAGGTCGCTCGTGGACTGGCCGGCAAGGTCGTCGAGGATGCCCGGGAGCTGGAGCCCGATCAGCAGGAACAGCACCGCGTTGAGGATGAAGGTGAGGATCTCCCACACGGACACGCCCTGCATGCGCATCGTCGGCGTGGTGAGCTGCGGGGTGTGCCAGCCCATGTAGATCCCGACCGTCACCGCCGCGATCACCCCGGACAGGCCGAGCTCCTCGGCCGGGATGTAGGCCACGTAGCCGCTCACCAGCGAGATCGAGATCTCGGTCGGGGGGTCGTCGATCCGGCTGCGCACCTCCCTGATGACCCAGCCGGCGGCCAGCCCGACCGCGAGACCACCCACCCCGCTCAGCACGAAGCGCAGGGCCGCCTCGCCGAGCGAGAACGAGCCGGTCACCACGGCCGCCACCGCGACGCTGTACAGCACGAGCGCGGTCCAGTCGTTGGTGAGGTTCTCGCCCTCGACGACGGTGAGCAGGCGGCGCGGGGCGTTCGTCCGGCGCAGGATCTCAGCCGGTGCCACCGCGTCGGTCGGGGAGACGATCGCGCCGAGCACGAACGACTCCGCCCAGCCGAGCCCGATCACCTCGTGGGCGACGACAGCGACCGCGCCCATGGTCACGAACACGACCCCGATCGACAGCAGCGCGATCGGGCGGGCGTTGCGGCGCAGGTCGCGCAACGAGGTGAAGAAGGCGGCCCCGTACAGCAGCGGCGGGAGGAAGATCAGGAGTACGAGGTCCGGGTCGAGCTCCACGTCCGGGACGCCGGGCAGGAATCCGATCGCGAGGCCCCCGAGCACGAGCGTGATCGGGTACGGCACCCGCAGGACCCGCGCGAGCACGGCAAGTGCCGCCGTGCCGAGCAGCAGGCCGAAGACGATCAGCTCGACGTGGTCCTCCAAGGCCCCTCTAGGGTGGCAGCCGGTGCCGAAGATCACGCTCTACGGCAAGGCGGGTTGCCACCTCTGCGACGACGCGCGCGCCACCGTCGAGCGCGTGCGCGCCAAGCGCCCGTTCGAGCTGGTCGAGGTCGACGTGTCGCTCGACCCGGTGCTCCTGCGCCGCTACGGCGAGCGCATTCCGGTGCTGGAGCTCGACGACGAGGAGTTGTTCGAGTTCCACGTTGACCCGGACGTGCTCGTCAGCCGGCTGGACAGAGCGGGCAGGTAGAGTGGGCGCGTGAGCTTTCAGGAGCCCATGACGGGCGGGGCAGGGCTTGACAACGGCGGGGCGGAGCGGCTGTCACTCGGCGTGGCCGCCCGGCTGTCGCGCTACCTGCAGGTGCTCACTCAGGCCAAGAAGATGGGTCGCGAGACCATCTCCTCGCAGGAGCTCGCGGACTACACGCACGTGAACTCCACGCAGATCCGGCGCGATCTGTCCGGCTTCGGCAAGTTCGGCAAGCGCGGCGTGGGCTACAACGTCGACTCGCTGGTCTCGCAGATCCGCAAGATCCTGCGCACCACCGGCAAGCACAACATCGCGCTCTTCGGCGCGGGCAATCTCGGCCAGGCGATCGCCGGCTCCGACATCTTCGCCGACCACGGCTTCCGCGTGGTCGCGCTCTTCGACAAGGATCAGGACAAGGTCGGGCACCGCGTGAACGACAACCTGACGGTCCGGCCGTACGACGACCTCGAGCGGGTGATTCGCGAAGAGGACGTGGTGGTGGGGGTGCTGGCGGTGCCCACGGCGGCGGCGCAGGGCGTGGCCGACGACCTGGTCGACGCCGGCGTCAAGATCATCTTCAACTACTCGGAGGCGCTGCTCCAGGTGCCCCCCGAGGTCACGGTGCACACCTCGAGCCCCGCAGTCGACCTGCTCTACGCGCTCTACTTCTACCTGACGTAGACCACACGCCACCCGCCATGCTCGACATGCCGAGCGTCAGGGAGGTCTTCGAGGCCTCCACGGACTTCACCGTCGGGATCGAGGAGGAGTTCGCGATCCTCGACCCGGCGACCCGCGAGCTCGACCACCGCTTCGAGGCGCTGCGCGACGCGGCGGCGGCCGACACGGTGCTCGCGGACGCCGTGGCGGGCGAGCTGATCCGGTCCGAGATCGAGATCCGCTCCGGCCGCGGCGAGACGTTCGCCGACGCCCTCGTGAGGCAGCGCGACGCGCGGGCCCGGCTGTTCGCCGTCGCCGCCGCGCAGGACGCGCTCCTCGGCGCCACCGGCACGCACCCCTGGAGCCGCTGGCAGGATCAGCGGATCATCGACACCGAGCACTACCACCGGGTCGAGAGCTCGCTGCAGTACGTGGCCTGGCGCAACAACACCTTCAGCCTGCACGTGCACGTGGGGGTGAACGGGCCCGAGCGCGCCGTGCGCGTGTGCGACCGGCTGCGAACGGTGATGCCCGAGCTGCTCGCCATCTCGGCCAACTCGCCCTTTCTCGACGGGCGCCACTCGGGGCTGCACTCGGCGCGCTCGCAGATCTTCACCAAGAGCTTTCCGCGCTGCGGGATCCCCGATGCGTTCGGCGGCTGGCGGGCCTACGCCGACTACGTCGACTTCCTGATGCGTACACGATCGATCGTGGAGTTCACGCAGGTGTGGTGGAGCGTGCGCCCCCACCACGCCTACGGGACGGTCGAGATGCGCATCTGCGACGCTCAGACGAGCGCCGAGGACTCCAACGCGCTGGCCGGCCTGATCACCGCGTGCGTGGCTCAGGCCGCGATGGACTACGACGACGGCGTGCCGTTCGCCGACCCTCCCGGCCGGATGATCGAGGAGAACTTCTGGCGCGCGATCCGCCACGGCCTCGACGGCAAGCTGATCGACTTGGAGCGGGCGGAGGAGTACCCCGCCGCGGTGGCCCGCGACCGGCTGCTCGCCTGGACGGCCCCCGCCCGCATGGCCCTGGGGATCGATGTGGCGCTGGCGGAGGAGAATGGGGCCCAGCGACAGAAGCGCGCGCTCGCCGGCGGGGCCTCGATCGAGGACGTCTACGCCGCCGAGGTGGCGCTCACCCAGCGAACGTACGCGAAGGAGGAGGCTGTCAGATGAGCACGCGGGAGCCGAGCGAAGCCGAGCTGCTGGAGGCGCTCAAGCGCATCAAGGTCGAGGACGTGCTGCTCCAGACCGTTGCCTCGCTCGTGAACCTGGCCGGGCAGAAGCTGGCGGTGCCGGAGGCCCGCGACCCGGTGGAGGCCAAGAAGGCGATCGACGCGGTGCGCGCGATGCTGCCGCTCTGCCCGCAGGAGGAGATCGGGCCGGTCAAGGACGCGCTGTCCCAGGTCCAGATGATGTACGTGCGTGAGCAGGGCGAGGGCGGCGAGGCCCCGCCGCCCGCAGAGGAGAGGGCAGGCGAGGCCGAGCGGCGCGAGGCCGAGGAGCGGGCCAAGGCGCGCTCCAAGATCTGGACGCCAGGCTCGTGATCGGGATCTTCGGCGGCTCGGGCCTCTACCGCTTCCTCGATGACGACGCGGTGGAGGAGGTGCCGGTCGCCACGCCCTACGGGCCACCCTCCGCGGCGATCCGGATCGGGCGCATCGAGGGCGTCGACGTCGCGTTCATGCCGCGCCACGGGGACGAGCACACGCTGCCGCCACACCGGATCAACTACCGCGCGAACGTATGGGCGATGCGCGAGGTGGGGGTGCGCCGGCTGATCGGCCCCTGCGCCTGCGGCTCGCTGCGCCCGGAGCTCGCGCCCGGCACGTTCGTGGTCTGCGACCAGTTCGTGGACCGCACCCATGCGCGCGAAAGCACCTTCTACGACGGCCCGCAGACCACCCACGTGTCGGCCGCCGACCCCTACTGCTCCCAGATGAGCGGCGTGATCGCGGACAGCGCGCGCGAGCTCGAGATCCCGGTGGTCGAGGGCGGGACCGTGGTGGTGATCCAGGGCCCGCGCTTCGCGACACGTGCGGAATCGCGCTGGTACTCGGCATCGGGCTTCCACGTGGTGAACATGACGCAGTACCCCGAGTGCTGGCTCGCGCGCGAGCTCGAGCTCTGCTACGCGAACGTGGCCCTCGTGACCGACTACGACGTTGGGCTTGAGGGGATGCCCCAGGTGCCGCCCGTGTCCGCGGACGCCGCCTTCAAGGTCTTCAACGACAACCTCGACCGCGTGCGGGCGCTGCTGTTCCACACGGTCACCCGTGTCGGCGAGCAGCCGGACGACGCCTGCGCGAACGCGCTCTCAAGCGCGATCGTCCACCGCTGAGAGCGCGGGGCGGGCGTGTCGTCCGGGCGGAGTCGATAGACTGCCCGACCGCTCTGCTGCGGGTGGGGCCGGCCGCCGGCTCGTCGAACACCGGGCGCCCTCGCTCGACCGCCCGCTGACTGAACCACACGGAGGACAACCCCCTTGGAATTCCTGACTGACTGGGGCGTGATCATCGCGCTCGTCTGCGCCGGCGGCGCCGTCGTGTACGGCGTCACCACGTCCCGCTGGCTGCTGTCTCTCTCACCCGGAAACGACGAGATGCAGGCGATCTCGAGCGCGGTGCAGCAGGGCGCGACCGCGTACCTGCGCCGCCAGTACACGATCATCGCCGGCGTGGCCGTGGTGCTCGCGATCCTGCTCGCGATCGCGCTCGAGGCCTCGGGCGCCGAGGGTATCCTGATCGCCGTCGGCTTCCTGATCGGCGGCACGTTCTCCGGGTCCGCGGGCTTCATCGGGATGAACGTGTCGGTGCGCGCCAACGCGCGCGTGGCCGAGTCGGCCCGCGGCGGTGTGTCGAAGGCGCTCGAGGTGGCCTTCAAGGGCGGCGCCGTGACCGGCCTCCTGGTGGCGGGCCTGGCGCTGCTCGGCGTGGCGGGCTACTACGGGATCCTGATCCTGGCGGGCACCGACGAGCGCGACGCCATCGACGCGCTCGTGGGCCTCGGCTTCGGCGGCTCGCTGATCTCCGTCTTCGCCCGGCTCGGCGGCGGCATCTTCACCAAGGCCGCCGACGTGGGCGCCGACCTCGTGGGCAAGATCGAGGCGGGCATCCCCGAGGACGACCCGCGCAACCCCGCCGTGATCGCCGACAACGTGGGCGACAACGTGGGCGACTGCGCCGGCATGGCGGCCGACCTGTTCGAGACATACGCGGTCACGGCCGTCGCGGTGATGCTGCTGGGCGTGCTCACCTTCCAGGAGATCGGCACCGTGGCCGTCTACCCGCTCGTGATCGGCGGCGTGTCGCTGCTCGCCTCGATCATCGGCACCTACGCAGTGAAGAGCCCGGCGGGCAATGTCGAGCGCGCGCTCTACCAGGGCCTGATCGTGTCGGGCGGGCTGGCGGCGCTCGCCTTCCTGCCGGTCACGCTCCTGATGATGGACGACCTCAACTTCCAGGGGGACGTCTCGAGCCTGCTGCGCGGCGGGGCGGACGCCGCGCCGAGCGGGATCGACCTGTACTTCTGCACGCTTGTCGGGATCGCGATCACCGCGGGCCTCTTCGTGATCACGGACTACTACACCTCCACGCGCTTCCGGCCGGTGCGCACCACGGCGCGCGCGTCCCAGACCGGCCACGCCACCAACATCATCCAGGGGCTCGCCCAGGGCTTCCAGTCCACGGCCGCGCCGGCGATCCTGCTGGCGCTCGGAATCCTGGTCGCCAACGAGCTGGCCGGCATCTACGGCATCGGCGTGGCGGTGATGGCGCAGCTCTCGCTCACGGGCCTGATCGTGGCGCTCGACGCCTTCGGCCCGATCACCGACAACGCCGGCGGCATCGCCGAGATGGCGGATCTGCCGGAGGAGGTGCGAAACGTCACCGACCCGCTCGACGCGGTGGGCAACACCACCAAGGCCGTGACCAAGGGATACGCGATCGGCTCGGCCGTGCTCGCGGCTCTCGTGCTGTTCGCGGCGTTCGTCGAGGAGCTGAACGAGGAGGCGGCCAGCGAGGGCACGACCGTCACGGGCTTCGACATCTCGCAGCCGGAGGTGCTGATCGGCCTGTTGATCGGCGGCATGATGGTCTACCTGTTCGCCGCGCTCGCCATCGAGGCCGTGGGCCGAGCGGGCGGCGGCGTGGTCGAGGAGGTGCGGCGCCAGTTCCGGGAGCGGCCCGGGATCATGGACCGCACCGAGCAGCCTGACTACGCGCGCGCGGTCGACATCGTCACGGCCTCGGCGCAACGCGAGATGATCCTGCCGGCGCTGATCCCGATCGTCGTCCCGGTGGTGGTCGGCCTGCTCTCCACCGAGGCGCTCGGCGGCCTCCTGATCGGCGTGATCGTGGTTGGCTTCTTCGCCGCGGTGTCGATGACCGCCGGCGGCGGGGCGTGGGACAACGCCAAGAAGCTGATCGAGGACGGCGAGTTCGGCGGCAAGGGCTCCGAGGCCCACGCCGCGTCCGTCACGGGCGACACCGTCGGCGACCCCTACAAGGACACCGCCGGGCCGGCGATCAACCCCATGATCAAGGTGGCGAACATCGTCGCCCTGCTGATGGTCCCGTTCCTGGTCTGAGTCCGCGGCTCGGCGATGCGGTGAGCGTCCCGGAGTGGCTGCTATTGCAGCCACTCCGGGACGTTCTCGACAAGCCCTAGTGTTTCTGGCCTGGCGAAAGCCGGCGACATCCGCGCCCTCCCGGACGACCTCCCCGAGCCCGAGGACGACGGCGCGGCTCGCCACCTTCCCGGCATGGCAGTCCCGCCGCTCGCGCTTCCCTCCACGGAGGGGGGCGAGTTGGCGCTCGCCGAGCTGCCCGGCCTGAGCGTGCTCTTCTGCTACCCCCGCACCGGGCGCCCGGACGAGGAGCTGCCGCCCGGCTGGAACGAGATTCCGGGCGCGCGCGGCTGCACCCCGGAGACCTGCGGCTTCCGCGACAGCCATGACCAGTTCGCGGACCTCGGCGCCCGCGTCGTGGCCCTTTCGACGCAGGACCCCGACTACCAGCGCGAGATGGCGGAGCGGCTCGAGCTGCCGTTCCCGGTGCTCAGCGACGAGCGGCTCGAGCTCGTGAGCGCGCTGCGGCTCCCCACCTTCGAGACGGCCGGCCTCACGCTCGTCAAGCGGCTCACTCTCGTGATCCGCGACGGCTGCATCGAGCACGTCTTCTATCCGGTCTTCCCGCCGGACTCGCATGCCTCGGAGGTCCTCGAGTGGCTCCGCCGCTCCTGAGACCGCTCGCCGAGTCCGAGCACAGCGTCTTCTGGCTCGACGGCCACTCCCGCAGCTCGAGGGGCTCCGCTTCAGCCATCGCTGGGCCGGCGCGATCGACACCTGTTCGCGCTTCGCCGTCATGTTCGGGCGCGCATTAGGCGGGCGCGTCGCCTACGCCCTGGGCTACACGGGCCTCGTTCATGGGCGCGACAGCGAGCTCACCAGGCTCGAGCTGGAGCGCCCGCGGCCGATCCGTTCCCGCCCGAGCCGCTCCGCTCGGGCGTCGTGCAGCTCACGCGGCGCGCGCTGATCCGAGCGGATGAGGACGGCGGGCGGCGCGGCCAATGGCTCAAGCTGCTCGACCGGGTGGGCGTGGGCTTCGACAGTTAGCGTCGACAGCTAGATTCAGCCGGCGCGATGGCCGAGTACCGACCGAAGAACCGTGGGCTCGAGCGGGTGCTCGGCACGGGGGCGTTGTTCTCGACCGCCTACGGGAACGTGGGCAGCTCGATCTACTACGCGCTCGGGCTGGTGGCGATCTACGCCGCCGGCATGACCCCGGTGGTGTTCGTGATCGCAGGCCTCATCTTCGCGGCCACCGCGGCCACCTACGCCGAGGCAACCACGATGTACCCGGAGGCGGGCGGCTCCTCGAGCTTCGCGCGGCGCGCGTTCAACGAGTTCTGGTCCTTTTTCGCCGCCTGGGGCCAGATGCTCACCTACATCATCACGATCGCGATCTCCGCGTTCTTCGTGCCTCACTACCTGGGCGTGTTCTGGGAGCCGCTCGGCGAGTCGCCGGCCGACATCGTGGGCGGGATCGCCGTGGTGGCGCTGCTCGGTTTCGTGAACATCGTGGGGGTCAAGGAGTCGGCGGGCGTGAACGTCGGCTTCGCCGTCGCGGACTTCCTCACCCAGGTCGGGCTGGTGGTTGTGGGCGTCGCCCTGGTGCTCGACCCCCAGCTCCTAGTCGAGCAGGTCGACTTCGGCACCACCCCGACGTTGGGCGACTTCCTGATCGCCATTCCGGTCGCCATGGTCGCCTACACCGGGATCGAGACGGTGTCGAACATGGCCGAGGAGGCCCGCGACGTGGGCAAGACGATCCCGCGCGGGATCGGCCTCGTGGTGCTCGCCGTGGCGGTGATCTACGCGTTCCTTCCCGCGATCGCGCTGTCCGCCATGCCCGTGGTGAACGGCGAGACGCAGCTCGCGCAGCCGAAGGAGGAGGGCGGCTTTGCGGACGACCCGATCCTCGGCGTGGTCGAGAACATGGACCTCGGCGCCCTGCAGGGGCCGGCCGAGATCTACGTGGGCATCCTGGCCGCCACGATCCTCTTCATCGCGACCAACGCCGGCCTGATCGGGGTCTCCCGGCTCACCTACTCGATGGGCCAGCACCGCCAGCTACCACAGCTGCTGCGGGCTCTCCATCCGAGGTTCCGCACGCCCTACGTGGCGATCCTCGTGTTCGGCACGGTGGCGTGCATCGCGATCCTGCCGGGCCAGGCGGACTTCCTCGGAGTGATCTATGCCTTCGGCGCGATGCTCTCGTTCACGATGGCGCACATCTCGCTGGTCCGGCTTCGCTTCACGTATCCGGACGTCGAGCGACCGTGGCGGAGTCCCGGATCGATCCCGTTCCGCGGCCGGAAGGTGCCGCTCCTGGCGGTGTTCGGCGGGCTCGGCACCGGCGCGGCGCTGGTGGTTGCAACGGCTCTCGATTTCCGGGTGCTTGTGTCCGGCCTCGTCTGGCTCGGTCTTGGCGTGACCATCTACGTGATCTACCGGCGCCGCCAGGGGCTCTCGCTCACCGAGTCGCACAAGATCGTGATGCCCAAGCCGGTGGTCGAGCACGAGGTGGAGTACGAGTCGGTGCTGGTGGCGTTCGAGGACGGGCACTACTCGCCCGAGGCGATCTCGACGGCCGCCCGCCTCGCGGCCCGGCGGCGGCGCGGCATCCACGTGCTCGTCACGATCTCCGTCCCTCCCAACTCGCCGATCGACGCCGTGATGCCCGAGCACGAGGCGCGCGCGGCATCCATCATCGATTCGGCGCGCGTGCGCGGCGGGCGGCGGGTGACCGGGCACTGGGAGAAGGTGCGCCCGGGGCAGGGCGGCCGCCGTATCGTGGAGGAGGCGAAGGAGATCCGCGCGCGCGCGATCGTGATGTCGCTGCCCCCGCGGCGGACCGGCGCGTCGCTCTTCGGCAAGACGCTCGAGACGGTGCTGAGCGAGCGCCCCTGCCGGGTGATCATCGACTCGTCGCGCGGCCTGGAATCGGGTCGACGGGCCGCCTGACGGGACCTCCGCGCGCAATACGATGGAGGGCGTGGAACGCGCCTACACGACCTCGATCCGCCTCGTCAGCGGGCTCCTGCTGCTGGTGGGCGTGGCGATGATCGTGGCGACGCTCGCCCGCGGGGGCGGCGGGCTCGCCCTGGGCGTGGTGCTCGGCGCGCTGCTCGCGCTGCTGGGCGCGGGCCGGCTCTGGCTCGCCCTCCGGGGCAGCTCGCGATGAGCGACGCGGACGGCTCGGGGCGCGCGTCGGTGGGCGTCCGCACAGGTCAGCGGGTGCGACGCGGCTCCGAGCGCATGGGCGGGCGCATCGTCCGCTCGCTCGGGGAGCCGGCGCTGTTCGCGATCACGCTCAGCGCGATCGTCTCCGCGATCTTCCTCTCGCTCGGCCTGGTCGCGGAGGACGCGCTCGGGCTCACGCCGCTCGTCTACCTCGTGGCCGGCGTGTTCTTCATGATCACGATGGCCACCTACGTGGAGGGCAGCTCACTCCACATCGAGCGCGGCGGCGCCTCGACCTTCGCCCGCTACGCCTTCGACGAGCTTTGGAGCTTCATCGCCGGCTGGGCGATCCTGCTCGACTACATCATCGTGATGGCGATCGGCGCGGTGGTCATCACGGACTACCTGGCGGTGTTCTGGAGCGGGCTTGACGAAGGCGGTCTCGAGGTCGTGTTCGCCGGGCTGGCCCTGCTGTTCGTGGCCGTCGCGAACGTGCGCGGGCTGTCGGCCGAGCGGATCGGCGCGGTGCTGCGGATCTCGCTCTGGAGCATCGGCCTGCTCCTGGTGGTCACGCTGATCGCCTACGTCCAGTTCTTCGACGCGACCGCGATCTCCGACTCCGTCGAGCTCGGCGAGCGGCCCGGCTGGGACGAGGTGATCTTCTCCATGGGGATCGCCACGGCCGGCGTGATCGGGGTGGAGGCCGCCTCAGGCCTCGCGGGGGAGGTGCGGGTCGGCCGGCGAGGGCTCAAGCGCGTGGTGATGGCCACGGCGGCGGTGTCGCTCCTGCTGCTCGTCGGGGTCTCCGCCGCGGGCCTGATGGCGCAGCCGGTCGTGGACGGCCAGACCGCCCTGGGGGGCCGCTTCATCGACGCGCCCGTACTGGGGATCGTGGACGCCTACGAGCAGGACTGGCTCGTCGACGCGGGCAGCTACGTGGTCGCGGCCTCGGCCGCGTTGATGCTGATCGTGGCGATGAACGGGCAGATGCTCGGCCTGGCCCGGCTCGCCTACTCGCTGGCCACCAACCGCCAGATCCCGAGCGCGGCCGGCCGGCTCTCGCGGCGCCGCGGCACCCCGCACGTGGCGATCGCGATCGCCGCGCTGCTCGCGTTCGGTTTCGCGATCCCGCACGACCTGAGCTTCCTCGCCGGCGTGTTCGCGTTCGGCGCGATGATCTCGTTCGCGATCGCCCATCTGTCGGTGATCGTGCTGCGCTTCCGCGAGCGCGACCGGCCCAGCGCGTTCCGTGTGCCGTTCAGCATTCCCGTGCGCGGCGCCTCCGTACCGATACCCGCGGTGATCGGCCTCGTGATCTCGGTGGCGGTGTGGCTCAGCGTTGTCATCTATCACGAGGGCGGGCGCATCATCGGCTCCACCTGGGTGATCGTGGGCGTGCTGCTCTACACGGTCTACCGCCGCAGCCAGGACAAGCCGCTGCGAAAGCGCTTCACGATCCCCGCCGAGGCGCTCACGGACACCGCCGACACGGTGTTCGGGAGCATCCTCGTGCCGATCTCGGGCGGGGTGCTCGACGACGACATCGTGGGCACGGCCGGCCGCCTGGCCGCGGAGCACGCCGACGAGGGCGAGGGCGGCGCGGTGGTGGAGGCGCTCTACGTGTTCGAGATCCCGATGTCCCTGCCGATCGACGCGCGCGTGTCCGAGGAGCGGGTGAAGGAGGCCAAGCGCATGCTCGCGCGCGCCAAGGAGGTGGGGGAGGAGTACGAGGGGGTGGAGGTGGCGACCGCGATGGTGCGCGGGCGCTCCGTGGGCCAGGCGATCGTCTCCGAGGCAAGGCGCCGTGGCGTCGAGGCGATCGTGCTCGCCGCGGAGGAGCCCTCGCGCGTGCTCGGCGGAGCGATCCTCGGCGGACGAGGCCGCGCCCGCGACCGCTTCGTGGGCGACACCACCCGCTACGTGGTCGAGAAGGCGCCCTGCAAGGTCATCCTCACCGCCCCGCCGGCCGGGGAGGAGGGGACGCGCGAGGGCGTGCTTCCGTAACGGGGCGCTGTCGTCGTGCGCGGGGGCGCGGGCTAGGCCCGCGCCGGAGCGATCCACAACCAATTCTTCACAACGCCAGATGTAGAGTGGGGCCGGAATGTTCGTGCTGATCGTCGGCTGCGGGCGGGTGGGCTCCACCATCGCCAACACGATGCTCGCGGAGGGCCACGAGGTTTCGGTCCTCGACGAGGACGCCGAGGCCATCGCGCTGCTCGACCGCGGGCAGGAGCAGAGCTGGGAGGAGCGCGGAGGTCGCTTCACCGAGGGCACCGCGCTCGAGATCGACGCTCTGCTCGCCGCGGGCATCGAGGAGGCGGACGCGTTCGTGGCCTCCACGGACGGCGACAACACGAACCTCGTGATCGCGCAGGTGGCCAAGCGCCGCTTCGAGGTCGAGCGCGTGGTGGTGCGGGTGCTCGACCCGGCTCGCGCGCGCTGGTACGCCGAACAGGGTCTGCAGACGATCTGCCCGACCCAGACCGCGATCGAGTTGCTCGAGGCCGCCGTCCGCGGGCAGATCCGCTTCGAAGGAGTCTCGGGCTAGCCATGTACGTGCTGATCGTCGGGGCCGGCAAGGTCGGATGGAACCTCGCGCGCGAGCTCATCAACAAGGCGCACGAGGTCACGGTGATCGAGTCGAGCCAATCGCGCTTCGCGGTGGTGGAGCAGGAGCTCGAGCACAGTGCCCAGTACGGCGACGGCTCCGAGCTCTGGGTGCTCGAGCGGGCCGGCATTGAGCGCGCCGACCTGGTGGTCGCGGTCACGGGCGACGACGAGGACAACATCCTGATCTCCCAGGTGGCCCGCGAGAAGTACGGCGTGGAGCGGGTGGTCGCGCGCTGCAACAACCCGCGCAACCTGCAGCACTTCGAGCTGCTCGGCGTGACCCCGGTGATCTCCGCAACCGACCTGATCCTGCGCCTGATCGAGCACGAGGTGCCGAAGTACGGCCTCGTGCACCTGCTCGACCTGCCCGAGGAGCGACTCGAGATCATCGAGCTCGAGGTGGCCGAGGGCTCGGAGGCTGCGGGACGCGCCGTCAAGGACCTCGGCCTGCCCGACGGCTCGCTCGTGATCTCGATCCTGCGCGACGGCGGCGGCTTCGTGCCGGCCGGTGAATCCGTCGTGGAGGCCGGCGACGAGGTTTTGCTCGTGCTCGACGTGGGGATCGAGGAGCGTGTGACAGAGCGCTTCACTGACCGCTCGGGCGCGGCGATCCAGTGAGCAGCCGCCGCGTCGACCATCTGCTGATCGGCGGCGGCCTGGCCGCCGCCAACTGCGCGCGCTGGCTGCGCGAGGGCGGCGGCGACGGCTCGATCGTGCTCGTGGGCCGCGAGGCCGACCCGCCCTACAACCGCCCGCCGCTCACAAAGGGCTACCTGCGCGGGGAGGAGCCGAAGGAGGACGTGCTCTTCCGACCCGACGAGTGGTGGGGGGAGAACGACATCGAGCTGCTGCTCCGGACGAGCGTGATGGCGCTCGACACGGACCGCCGTGTCGCCACGCTCTCGACGAAGGACGAGATCGAGTTCGGCAACGCGCTCCTCGCCACCGGCTCCAACGTGCGGCGGCTGCGCTTCGAGGGCGCGGACCTCGACGGCATCCACTACATGCGCGCCTTTGGCAACTCCGACGCGCTGCGGGCGGATGCCGAGCGGGCCGAGCGCGTGGCGCTGGTCGGGGGCAGCTACATCGGCACCGAGGCGGCCGCGTCGATCACGGCCGCGCTCGATGCCAAGTGCTCGATCGTGATGCTCGAGGACGTGACGCTCGAGCGCCATTTCGGCCGCACGGTCGGGGGCTTCTTCCAGCGCGTGCTCGAGGAGCACGGGGTGGAGGTGCACGGCGGCCAGGAGGTCGAGCGGGTCGAGGGAGCCGACGGCCGCGTGACGAAGCTCGTGACGAAGAGCGGGCTCGAGCTCGATTGTGACTGCCTCGTGATCGGCGCCGGCGTGACGCCGGACACGACGCTCGCCAAGGCGGCCGGGCTCGAGATCGGCGAGGCGGGCGGCGTGCGCTGCTCAGCGCGGCTCGAGACGTCCGTTCCCGGGATCTACGCCGCCGGGGACATCTGCGAGTACGACAGCCCGGTCCACGGTCGCCCTATGCGCATCGAGCACTGGGACGTGGCGTTCAACCAGGGCAAGACCGCGGGGCTCAACATGCTCGGCCAAGAGGTCGAGCATGACGCCATTCCGTACTTCTTCTCGGACCTGGCCGACTGGAGCTCGATGGAGTACGTCGGCCCCGGCTCGGGCGAGCCGGTGATCCGAGGCTCCCTCGACTCCGGCGAGTTCGCGGCCTTCTACCTCGACGACGGGCGCGTGACCGCCGCCCTGTCGGTCGGCCGCTCCGACGACCTCGAGCACGCGCGCCGCTTCATCCGCGAGCACGCAAGCCCGGGCCCCGCGGCGCTGGCCGACCTGGATACGGACCTCGGGTCGCTGTAGTCAGCCGCGCTTGGTGAGCGACTCGGGTCGGTGCGCGGCGCGCTTGCCCGACTTCTCGCTCTCGACCACGTAGCGGGGCTCCTCCTCCGAGGCCGTGACCTTCGTGCCCTTCTGACCCTCGTTGGACACGCGTGCGTCGCTCGTGAGCTTCTCGACGACGGTGCCGTGGGTGGTGCCCTGCGGGGTCTTCCAGCTCACCCGGTCGCCCTTGCGAAAGCGCTTGTCGCTCATGGAGGGCCGGTGCCCGGGCCATCGCGCCCGAAGCATTCCGTCCGACCCTCGAGCGAACATGTGTTCGAGCAGATGCCGCAGGCTGGGGGGCAGGGACTCGAACCCCGATAACCAGCTCCAGAGGCTGGCGTCTTGCCATTAGACGACCCCCCAGGGATCGGGAGCCGAGGATATCCACTGCAGCCACCAACGTCACACGGGAACGGGTGCGCACGCTGCTCGACGCCGGGCTCTCCGTGACCGAGACAGCGCGGGTTCTCGGGATCTCGAAGTCCACGGCCTGCTACCACAAGCGCCGCCTCGGGCGTCCGATCGACGACCGCTTCAACCGTCGCTACGACTGGGGACTGGTCCAAGCGTTCTATGACGAGGGCAGGTCCATCACGGAGTGCCAGGAGCGCTTCGGGTTCGCGCGCAAGACGTTCATGGATGCGGTCGCGCGCGGGTTGGTCCGGACTCGGTCGCAGCTGCGCCCGATCGGCGAGTACCTCGTCAGGGGAAGGGAGGTCAACCGAACGCACCTCAAGTCACGCCTGCTCGCCGAGCGGCTGAAGGAGAACCGCTGCGAACGATGCGGGATCGGGGACTGGCTCGGTGCCCCGCTGTCGATGGCGCTCCATCACCTGAACGGCGACGGCCACGACAATCGCCTCGAGAACCTGATGATGCTGTGCCCGAACTGCCACGCCCAGACGCCGAACTTCTCCGGGAGGAACCGGCGGCTGCGGCGCCTGCAGGCGGCGCTCGTCCGCGCCGGCGCTCGTCCCCTCGAGCCCTCGACGGATAGGAGGCTGCCGCTGGCGCGACCCGCTCAGGCTGCCGACTGTTCCGCCCAGTCGCGGTAGAGCCGCGCGTAGGCGCCGTCCGCCTCGAGCAACTCCTCGTGAGTTCCCTGCTCGGCGATCCCGCCGTGGTCAAGCACGATGATGCGGCCGGCGCCGCGGATCGTGGACAGCCGGTGGGCGATTACGATCGCGGTGCGGCCGGCCAGCAGCCGGCGCAGGCCACGCTCGATCTGGGCCTCGGTGCGCACGTCGACGTTCGAGGTGGCCTCGTCGAGGATCAGGATGCGCGGGTCCGCCGCCGCGGCGCGGGCGAACGCCACGAGCTGGCGCTGTCCGGCCGAGAGCTGCCCGCCGCGCTCGCCCACCTCGGTGTCGTAACCCTCTGGCAGCCGCTCGATGAACTCGTGCGCGCCCACGGCACGCGCGGCGACCTCCACGTCCTCGTAGGTCGCGTCCGGACGCCCGAAGGCGATGTTGTCGCGGATCGTTCCGGAGAACAGGTAGCTCTCCTGCGGGACGACTCCGAGCTGGGAGCGCAGCGAGCGCTCCGTGACCCCGCGCAGGTCGTGGCCGTCGATCAGCACGCGCCCGCTGTCGGGGTCGTAGAAGCGCGCCACCAGCTTGGCGAGCGTGGACTTGCCGGCGCCGGTCGAACCCACGAGCGCCAGGGTCTGCCCCGGCGGCACGTACAGCGACACGTCCTCGAGCGCCGGATGCTCGCCGTCGTAGGCGAAGGTCACGTCGTCGAACTCGATCTCGCCGCGCAGTCGCTGGAGCTCGATCGCGTCCGGCGCGTCGCGGATCTCCGGCTCCTCGTCGAGCAGCTCGAAGATCTTGTCGAGCGCCGCCATGCCCGCCTGGTAAGTCGTGTAGAGCTGGGAGAGCGACTGGATCGGGTCGAAGAAGCTCTGCAGGTAGAACACGAACGAGGCGAGCACACCGATGGTCACGGCCTCGTCCAGCACCTGGTTGCCGCCGTAGAGCAGGATCGCGGCGGTGGCCACCGCCGACAGCAGCTCGACCGACGGGAAGTAGGCCGCGTTCAGGTAGACCGTCTTCATGTTGGCCTCGCGGTGCTCGTCGTTCAGCTGCGCGAAGCGCTCGCGGTGGCGGTGCTCCTGCCCGAAGGCGCGCACCACCCGCACGCCGGAGAGCGTCTCCTGCAGGTACGCGGTGACGAACGCGATCTTCTCGCGCGTTAGCCGGTAGGCGCCCGACGAGGAGATCCGGAAGATCACGCTGCCCACGAGCAGCACGGGGAAGGTCAGGAAGGTGATCAGCGCCAGGCCGGGGTCGAGCACGACCAGGATCACCGCCGTGCCGATCAGCGTGAGCGTGGCCGAGAACAGGGTGGCAATGCCCTCCGTCACGAGCTGGTCGAGCGCCTGCACGTCGTTCGTGATGCGCGAGATGATCACGCCGGCCTTGTTGCGCGAGTAGAAGCTCATCGAGAGCCGCTGGAGGTGCTCGAAGAGCTCGAGCCGCAGGTCCTGGAGCGCGCGCTGGCCGACCCAGGAGATCAGGTAGGTCTGGAAGTAGGTGGCCACCCAATTGAGCAGCGCGGCGGACACGAACGCGATCAGGATGAGCGTGAGAGCGCCGGTGTCCTGCTCGCGTATCCCCGCGTCGATCGCCCTGCCGGCCAGGTAGGGGGGCGCCAGCGCGGCCGCGGTGGCCACGAGCAGCGAGAGCAGCATCAGCAGGACGCGGCCCCGGTAGGGGCCGAGCAGGCTCACCAGATGCCTGAGTCGGCGCGACCTCATAGTCCCGCCACCTCGCGCTCGGGGTCGTCGCGGGTGAGGAAGACCTGGTCGGGCAGGCCCTTCTCGGCGATCTCGCGGTAGAGCGGCGAGTCGTCGAGCAGCTCGCCGTGGGAGCCCCGGGCCACCACGCGGCCCTCCTCGAGCACCACCACCTCGTCCGCGAGCGCGATCGTCGACAGCCGGTGCGCGATCACGAAGGTCGTTCGCCCCTCCATCACCTCCCCGAGCGCCGCCTTGATGCGGCTCTCGGTGGTGGCGTCGACGCTCGAGGTGGCGTCGTCGAGGATGAGAATGCGCGGCTCGGCGAGCAGGGCGCGCGCGATCGCCACGCGCTGGCGCTGGCCGCCCGAGAGCGTGTGCCCGCGCTCGCCGACCAGCGTGTCGAGCCCCTCCGGGAGGTCCTCGAGCACCTCGGTCAGACCGGCCCGCTCGGACGCGGCGGCCACCTCATCGGCGCTCGCCTCCGGGCGCGCGTAGGCGATGTTGTCGCGCAGCGTCGCGGAGAAGAGGAAGGCGTCGTCCGACACCACGGCCACCTCGCGGCGCAGCGATGCAGCGTCGACGCCACGAACGTCCGCGCCGTCGACGAGCACCGAGCCCTCGTCCACGTCGTAGAGGCGCGGGATCAGCATCACGAGCGTCGTCTTGCCGGAGCCGGTCGGCCCCACGAGCGCGACCGTGCGACCCGGCTCGACCTCGAGGTCGACGTCGCGCAGCACGGGCTCGGCGTCGCCGTAGCCGAACGTCACGCCGCGAAGCTCCACTCGCCCGCCGCCGGCCGGCAGTCCGGGCGCGCCCGGCGGCGCGGTGAGGGTGGGCTCGGTGTCGAGGATCTCGAACACGCGCGCGCCGCTCGCCACGGCGCGCTGGGCCATCCCGAGCGCGATGCCGAGCATCCGCATCGGCCCGGTGAGCATCAGCACGTAGCCGTAGAAGGCAACGAACTCGCCGACGCTGATCTGCCCGTTGATCGCCTGCCGGCCGCCTACGAACAGGAGCGCCGCGAGGCCGAGCTGGGGGAGGAAGGCGATGAACGGCGAGTAGAAGGCGCGCAGCCGCGTGGAGACCATCGACTGGTCGAACACCCGGCCCACCGAGCGGCTGAAGCGGTGCAGCTGGCGCTCCTCCTGGGCGAACGCCTTGACCACCCGCACGCCGGAGATGTTCTCCTCGGCGTCCGCGGTCAGCTCCGCGATCCGCTGCTGCACCTCCTGGGTGGCCGGCCGGTTGCGGCGTCCGTAGCGGAACGCCACCCAGATCACGAACGGCATCGGGGCGAGCGACACGGCCGCCAGCCACGGGTCGACCGCCAGCATCACGCCCGATGCGATCAGGATCGTGAGCGCGGACTGCAGGATGAAGATGAGGCCGTAGCCGAGGAAGAAGCGCACCGCCTGGAGGTCGACGGTCGAGCGGGACATGAGCTGGCCGGTCTGCTGCCCGTCGAAGAACGCGAGCTCCAGCGAGTGCAGGTGCTCGTACATCCGGTTGCGCAGGTCGTACTCGACCCCGAGCGAGACCTTGCCGGCCACGAGCCGGCGCGAGACGCTGAACGCGAGGCGCAGCACGCCCGCCGCGGCCACCGCCGCCGCGAGCGGCCACAGCTCGGCACCGCCCTTGCGGATGTCGTCGACCGTGACGCCCACCAGGTACGGGATCAGCACGCCGGTGCCCATCGCCGCGGCGGCGAGCACGAACGACACCGCTACTCCGCGCCGGTAGGGCCGGAGAAAGCCGAGCAATCTCCAGAAGGTGTGCACGGCCCCTTACTTTACTTTATGAAGTGAGGCGGGTCATGCGAACGGCGACGTCGTGCTCCGCCTGGCTGCCGGCGCCGCGGTAGACGCCTTTGATCGGCGGTACGTCGCCGTAGAAGCGCCCATGTCCGATCTTCACGTGCGTCTCGCCGGCGAGCTGGCGGTTGGTGGGGTCCGCGCCCACCCAGGTCGGGCCGCCGCCGGCGGCGTCGGGAAGGAGCGCTTCGATCCACGCGTGCGTGTCCACCTCGACCGAGTCGGCGCCCCCGTTCTCGGGAGCCGCGAACAGGTAACCGGACACGTAGCGCGCGGCGATCCCCTCGTACCGCAGCAGGATCAGCGCGAGGTGCACGAAGTCCTGGCAGACACCCGCGCCGCCCTCGAGCAGGTCGTCGACCGTGGAGCCGACGAACGTCGCGCCCGGGCTGTACTCGAAGCGCTGGGGGATCACGTCGCAGACGGCAAGGAGGGTGGCGCGCGGGTCCTCGCGGCGGATCTCCTCGCGCAGGCCGGCGAGCGCGCCGTTGGCCGGCTCGTCTCCCGTGGACAGCAGGAACTCCCCGCCGGCCGCCCTGTAGGCCTCCGGGCGGAGCGCGTCCCAGTCGGCCCCGGGGGGCGCGGGCTGCGGCTCGGTGTGGACCTCGCCCTCCGCCGTGATCGTGAGCTGCTCGTGCTCGCCGGGCACGTTGAACTCGACCACCTCGGTGCCGAAGTAGTCGCGGTGGGTTCGCGTGCGGGCGTTCGGCTCGACGGTCACGCGGAAGCCGCGCACGCGCTGGAGTGGCGTGGTCGCCGGGGTCACGCGCAGCGCGTTGTGCTGGTCGAAGACGGCGGCCGAGTAGCGGTACTGAGCCTGGTAGCGGAGCGAGAATCTCATCCTGTGACGGTTTGGGAGACGATCGTGCTGGGGCTGAAGAAGCGGTCGTGGATCTCGGCGTCGAGGCGCTCGAGCTCCTGCTGGGTCGGTCGCAGGAGCGGCGTGACCGCGTCGGGATCCGGGGACACCCGTGCCCGAAAATCGAGGTCGGCAAGCATCCGCCGCACGCGCAGCACGGGCGGCGAGTCCTGCGGCTCGCCCTCCACGCGCTCGAGCGCGCCGTCGAGCGACTGCACCGAGGCGGCCACCGAATCCGGGAACTCGCGCTCGTAGAGCATGAAGCGCGACACCGGCGCGGCGTTCGGCGGCGATGCGGCCGCGCGCATGAAGGCCTGGAAGCCGCCCACGGCGCGCAGCAGAGCGAGCGCGTTGCCGTCCGTGCGCGCGCCCTCCTCCCGCTCGTGCGGGAGGGCCACGCGAAGCATCCGCAGCACCATGTCGGCGGCCTCGATCCGGCCGCCGGCCACGAGGAACGCGCGCGCCTCGTCCTTCTGCATCGTGCGGGCGGTGAGCCCCCAGAACAGCGCGCTGCGGTCCTTCACGAACGCGTAGACGGAGTACGGGCCGCTGCGCAGTCCGGCATCGAGGTCGCGGCGCGCGAGCTGGAGATCATAGGTGTTGACCGACTCCCACATCTCGGCCGAGATCGTGTCGCGCAGCGTGCGGGCGCCCTCGCGCGCTGCGCGCACGCAGGAGACGATCGACACCGGGTTGTCGGCCTCGGTGGTGAGGATCCTGACCACGCCGTCGCGTGTGGCGCCTCCGGCGCCCCCACCGGCGCCCATGATCACGAGCAGCGACTCCCACGACAGCTCGACCGAGGCGGGGTCGTCCGGACGGCCCTGAAGGTCGGCGTGGAAGAGCCCGTCGAGCATGCGCGCGGTGTGCTCGGCGCGCACGAGCTGGCGGCCGAGCCAGTAGAGGTCGTGTGCGATCCGGGAGAGCATTCAGCCGCCGGCCCGCTGCTGCTGTTGCTGCTGCTGGTCCTGGCCGCGCCAGCCGGGCCGGCGCATGTCAGGCATCGTGGGCGGCGCGAGCGCCGATCCTGGGTCCGGGCCGGCGTCCGGCTGGTCGGCGAGCACCCAGGTGTCCTTCGAGCCGCCGCCCTGCGAGCTGTTCACGATCATCGATCCCTCGCGCAGGGCGACCCGGGTCAGGCCGCCCGGCACGATCTTGATCTCGTCGCCGTAGACGGCGAACGGGCGCAGGTCCACGTGCCGCGGCGCCAGCGAGCCGTCCGGCAGGGCGGTGGGCACGGTGGAGAGGGCCACGGTCGTCTGCGCGATCCAGCGCTCGGGCGCCTGCCCCACGAGGCTGCGCTGGTCGGCGAGCTGGTCCTTCGTGGCGAGCGGCCCGATGAACACGCCCTTGCCACCTGACTCGCCGGTGGGCTTGACCACCAGCTCGCCGATGTGCTCGAGGGCGTAGGCGCGTTGCTCGGCGTCCGCGAGCAGCCAGGTCTGGAGGTTGTCGAGGATCGGCTCCTCGCCGATGTAGTAGCGGATCATCTCGGGCACGTAGTGGTAGACGGCCTTGTCGTCGGCCACCCCGGTGCCCACCGCGTTCGCGATCGCCACGTTGCCCGCTCGGTAGACGCCCATGAGGCCGGGCACCCCGAGCAGCGAGTCCGGCCGGAACTCGAGCGGGTCCATGAAGTCGTCGTCGATCCGCCGGTAGATCGAGTCGACCCGGGCGAGGCCGCGCGTGGTGCGCATGTAGCAGGTGCCCTCGCGAACCACGAGGTCGGACGCCTCGACCAGCTCCACGCCCATCTGGCGCGCGAGGAACGCATGCTCGAAGTAGGCGCTGTTCGCGGGGCCGGGCGTCCACACGACCACCACCGGGTTCTCGCCACCGCTCGGGGCCGCGTTCCGGAGCGCGTCGAGCAGCAGCGCCGGGTAGTGGCTCACCGGCCGCACGTCGTAGCCGGCGAACAGCTCCGGCAGGAGACGGCTCATCGCGATCCGGTTCTCGAGCACGTACGAGATCCCCGACGGCGTGCGCACGTTGTCCTCGAGCACCTTCCAGCGCCCGTCCGCGTCGCGCACCAGGTCGCAGCCGGACACGTGGCACCACACGCCGCCGGGCGGCCGGATCCGGTACGCCGCGCGCGCGAAGGCCGGCCGCGTGACGACCAGCTGCCAGGGCACGAGCCCGTCCCGCAGGATCTCCTGCTCGTGGTACACGTCGTCGACGAACAGGTTGATCGCGCGCACGCGCTGCGCGAGACCGCGCTTGATCGTGCGCCACTCGTCCGCCGGCAGGATGCGAGGCACGAGGTCAAGCGGGAAGGGGCGGTCCTTGACCGGCCCGTCGGGGCCGGATGCGTCGAAGGTGATCCCCTGCTGAATGAAGATCGCGTCGCGCCGCTCGCCCGCCGAGCGCAGGCGCTCGCGGCCGAGCCCGCGCAGGGTGTCCACGAGCGCGGACGCCGGCGGGCGCGGCCGATCGCGTCCCTCGAAGAGCTCGTCGAAGAACCCCGCGGCGGGGGTGTAGTCGATCTCGCTGGTGGGAATGCTCTGAGACATCGCCGCCTAGTTGTACTGCGTGCTTGCAGGACAGCGTCCGGCGACCTGGAAGAGCACGGGGATGGACAGCACGCCCACCTGCGTCGCGCATCGCCTCAGCCCAGCTGAGCAGCGAGTGCTCGCGTGCTTCCTCGCGGGCCGGCTGCCCGCGGGCCAGGTGCACGAGGAGCTCGCACGCGCCCGCGACCAGCTCGGCCACGCGCCGCTCACGCCCGACCCGCTCCCCGCGACCCCGATGCCGATCGAGGTCCAGCTCTCCGCCGCTGCGGCCTGACCGCCGCCGTGGCGGTCTACGTGGACGAGGCGATCTGGATCTGGCGCGGCCGGCGCTGGTGTCACCTCACGGCGGACGACACGGCGGAGCTGCACCAGTTCGCCGGCAGCCTCGGGCTCGTCCGCCAGTGGTTTCAGGCCAAGCCGGGCCGCCCCTGGCACGACCACTACGACCTCCCCGAGGAGGTGCGGGCCCAGGCGCTCGCGATGGGCGCCACGGCGCTGACCACGCGCGAGATGGCGAAGCGCCAGGCGCGCCGCCGCGCCGACTTCCGGGCGGGGCGTTTGCCCGTTTCCTGACCCGGAGGCCGTTGGGCATGAATGCAGGACGACTCATCGCACGCACGGTGATCGGCGGGCGTTCGTCGGCCACGGAACCCAGAACGGGCCCGTGCTCGACGGCACGACCGAGATGATGGACGGCCTCGAGATGAAGCCCCCGCGCCCCCACGCGTTCGCGTCGGGCCTGTCCGAGACATCCGGAAGCTGCACCTCGCCAAGGGGGTGTGGAACACGGGAGGCGGCCACGAGTACGACGCCACGCTGATCGCCGCCACAACCGCCCTAGCGGGATTGACTCAGACTCAGGCCTGGGCCCGCAGCGAGGGCCCTATGTGCTTGCCGATCCATGTGACGAGCGGGCGAGCGGAGTCGAGCTGGCTGCGCACGCGCTCGTCACAGGCCGGGGTGTGCAGCCAGGGCTCGAGGCCGTGGCGGCAGAAGACCGTGAGGTTCTTGAGGCGCAGCCGCTCGATGCGGGGATGGTCCTGCGGGTAGCCGCGCGGCGCGCGCTTGAGCTCGGGCTCGACCAGCACGAGGTCGCCCGTCGCCGCCTTCCTCACCGCACGTTCGAACGCCGCTGCGCGGCGCCCGTCGTCGATCGCAGCGCGGAAGCGCTCCAGCTGGTCGCTCGCCGGGTGGTGGAGGCCCGCTCCCAGCAGCAGGCCGTCGAGTGAGAGCTCGACGTAGTAGCCGCCCGCTCCGCCGTACCCGATCGCGACCCCGAGCTGCTCCTTGAGCGGCGGGCGCATGTGGAAGCGGGTGTCGTTGTAGGGGCGGAAGAAGCGCGGCTCGCCGAGGTGCCGGAGCCCGGCAGCGAGCTCTCGTGCGGGCTCGACCAGGTAGCTGTCGTAGCGCTCGCGGTTGGCCTTGAACCAGTCGCGGTCGTTGTTCGCCTCGAGGTCGCGCAGGAACTCGAGTGCTTCGGGGGGCCACATGTCGCCGAAGCGTACGTGGGCGGGAGGTTTCGAAGAGAGGGATCGGGTACCGACTCGATATGGATACCCCAGAGACAGAGCCACAGCAGCCACCGCCTGACGAGAAGCCGCCGCCCGAGGTGCCCGATCAGCCGGGCACGTCACCGGGCGAGCCGGGCGAGCCGGCCGAGCCGAGCTAGCCGGTCCAGCCGCGGTCGTTGCTCGGCCCGGGGGCCGCTCAGGTGGCCACCGGCTGCGCACCCTCCTTGCTGAGGGCCACGTGCTCGCGGCTGTCGCTGCCCCGGATCAGCACGAAGGTGAGCACAAGGCCGATCGCGGCGATGACCGCCGCACCCAGGAAGGCCGCCTGAAACCCCTCGACCAGCGCGTTGGGCAGAGCGGCGGGGTCGCCGCCGGCCTCGGCGATGAGGTCGTCGGTGCGGGAGTTGGCCACGGTCGCGAGTATGGCCAGCCCCAGGGCGCCGCCGATCTGCTGGGAGGTGTTGATCAGGCCGCTCGCCAGCCCCTGCTCGCGATCCTCGATTCCCGAGACCGCCGCGATCGTGGTCGTCACGAAGGCGAAGCCGAGCCCGACGGCCGCAAGCAGGGAGGGGCCGAGGATGTCGGACGCGAAGGCGCCGTCCACGGAAACCTGGGCGAACCACACGAGCCCTGCCGTGACGAGCGCCATCCCGGCCGCGAGCACCGGCTTGAAGCCGATCTTCGTCACGAGTTGTGACGCCACTCCGGCCGACATGATGATCGCGAGCGAGAGGGGCAGATAGGAGAGGCCCGCCTTGATCGGGCTGTAGTCGAGCACCTGCTGCATGTAGAGCGTGATGAAGAAGAACATCGCGAACAGCGAGCCGCCGACCATCAGGCCCACCACGTTCGCGCCGGTGAGGGTTCGCTTCCTGAAGATCGAGAAGGGCACGAGCGGCGCCTGCGAGCGCAGTTCGATCGCGGCGAAGACACCGAGCAGCGCGATCGCCGCGGCGATCAGCACGATCGTCTGGGTCGAGCCCCAGCCGGCGCTCTCGGCGTCCACGATCGCGTAGACGAGCAGCGACAGGCCGGCGGTCACGGTCACCGCGCCCCCCAGGTCGAAGGTCCGCGTCTGCGACTCCGAGCGGCTCTCCGGGATCAGTCCCGGGGTGAGCGCCAGCACCACGAGCGCGACCGGCACGTTGACCCACATGACCCACTCCCAGCCGAGGCCGTCGGTGAGCACGCCGCCAAGCAGCACGCCCGCGGCGCCACCCGAGCCGGCGACCGCGCCCCACGCTCCGAGCGCCTTGTTGCGCTCCGAGCCGTCGCGGAAGATCGTGGTCACGATCGAGAGGGCGCTCGGCGCGATGATCGCCGCGCCCAGGCCCTGGGCGGCGCGGGCGGCGATCAGCACGCCCTCGCTCGGGGCGAAGCCCGCGAACAGCGAGGCCACCGCCACGATCACGAGACCGGTCATGAAGATTCGGCGGCGGCCCAGCAGGTCGGCCATGCGGCCGCCCAGCAGCAGGAAGCCGCCGAAGGTGAGCACGTAGCCGTTCACGACCCAGGACAGGTTCTCCTGCGAGATCCCCACGTCCTCGCCGATCGAGGGCAGGGCGATGTTCACGATCGACGCGTCCAGCACGACCATGAACTGCGTCATGCACAGCAGGGCAAGCGCCCACCAGCGCCGCTCCAGGTAGTCGGATGTGTCAGTCATCGGAGCACCGGTGGGGGAAAGCGGAGGTGGCGTTCATGTTGGACCACTATACGGAACCGAAGTTCCGTTTGCCTTGTGGTCCGGATGCTCAGTCCGGCTTTGCCGCCACGAGCGAGATGCTTTCGACCTCGTACGTGCTGCAGGCATCCAGCGCACGAGCGGAGATGAAGCGGTAGTCGTTCCTCCGCACCTCCCTGATCTCCAGGCCCTCGGCCTCGATCGCCTGGAGGTAGCTGCTCCGCGGAATTGCACCCGCGATACAGGCGGCCCACAGCTCGACGTTCCGCCTCGTGCGCTCCTTGAGAGCCTGGCCGCTCACGATGTCGGCGATCGCGAGGCGGCCTCCCGGGCGCAGGACGCGCGCCGCCTCCGCGAAGACGCTCCCCTTCACGGGCGAGAGGTTGATGACCCCGTTCGAAATCACGGCGTCGAAGCTCGCGTCGTCGAAGGGCAACTCCTCGATGTGCGCCTCGAGGAGCTCGACCTGACCGAAGCCGTCGCGGTCGCGCAGCAGTGTGGCCTTGGCGAGTTGCTCGTCGGTGATGTCCACCCCGGCTACGCGACCTGCTTCCCCGACCAGGACCGCCGCACAGAAGACGTCGGTGCCCGACCCCGAGCCGAGGTCGAGCACCGACTCGCCGGGCTCGAGCCGCGCAAGGTCGAGGTGATGGCCAACTCCGGCGAACGAGGCGAGCGCCTCGGCGGGGATGGCATCCAGAAGCTCGCGGTCGTATCCGAGCTGCTCGGCGAGCGCCCTGCCCAGTTCGAAGTGGAGCTCCGCCTCCTCCTCGCGCGCCACGTGGCGGTACATCTCCTTGACCTCCATTTCGAGTCGCTCGCCGTCAACGAGCGAGCGCGCGTCGAGCTGTGGCAGGTCCTGCGCGCGGGTCATTTGACGGAGCCTACCGAGATGGGCGGGGTTGACATGTGACCATCTAGTCACGTATTCTCCAGCGCATGGACGCGGTCTTCAAGGCACTCGCCGACCCGACCCGCCGCAGCCTGCTCGACGCACTCTTCGCGGAGGACGGGCAGACGCTGGGCGCGCTCGAGGGGCGACTGCCGATGACGCGCTTCGGCGTGATGAAGCACCTCCGGGTGCTGGAGGAGGCGGGCCTCGTGACCACCCGGCGACGGGGGCGCGAGAAGCTCCATTTCCTCAACCCCGTCCCGATCAGGCTCGTCCACGACCGCTGGGTGAGCAAGTACGCGGAGCCCTGGGCGGCGGCGCTCAGCGGCATCAAGCGAGAACTCGAGGAGGAACCGATGGAGGCATACGACGTACAGCACAAGATCCCGATCAGCCCGGCGCCCGACGGGGAAGGCCAGATGGCGGTGTTCGAGATCTACATCAAGACCACGCCGGAGCGGCTCTGGGAGGCGATCACCGATCCCGAGCTGCGTGCGCGCTACAGCTTCGGGGTCGAGACCCACTCGGATTGGACGCCGGGCTCGAGCTACGAGGCGTCTGTGCCCGGTGTCGTGGATATCGCGGCCGGCGAGAACCTCGAGGTCGACCCGCCGCGGCGGCTCGTCCAGAGCTTCTACGCGCTGTGGAGCGACGAGGTGAGGGCGGCCGGCGCGTCGCGGGTCACATGGGAGATCACCCCGGTGGGCGACTCCTGCCAGCTGACCGTGATCCACGACCGGCTCCCGGACGGGGCCAACCCGGAGCTCTACGGCGGCTGGCCGATGATCCTCTCCGGTCTCAAGACGCTGCTCGAGACCGGAGAGTCACTCACCACACCCGGCTCGCTGCGCTACGCGCAGTAGCGGGCCGGAGGGCTGACCGGCTGCGCCCTGGCGCTCTATGGCGCCAGGGCGCGTGTCCGGATCAGCGGAAGGCGTGCCGGTTGCCCCAGTGGGCGACCTTGCGCCCGATCTTTGCCGCCTCCTCGTCCGCGAAGCGGAAGTGGATGCCGGACCAGATGCGGGCCTCGACGATGTCGTCTCGCAGCTGCGAGAAGCTGGTGAACTGCCGCGTCACGCCACCGGGCGTGGTGCCGCTGAACGTTGCCTCGTCGCGGCCGTAGAAGTGCCGCATCGTGTCCATGACCGCGCTGCCGAACGTCGCCAGCCCGGACGGGTGATCGGGATAGGGCGGCGCCGCGATCAGCGACGTCCAGGCGGGGTCGGCCTCCGTCGCAGCATTCCCGTCGGCCGCGGCCTCGCGGATCGCGGTGACCGGCCTCCAGAAGCCGTGACGCGCCTTGTCGCGCCAGGTGACGATGAGCGCATCCGAGGCGTTCGTGTACGCCCGCGCGAGCAGCCGGGCCCTGTCGGCGAGCGTGCCCCCTTGGCCGTTGGCGATCGAGCGGATGATGCTCGCCATCGTCGCGGTCGCGTTGGTCAGGCCCCAGTATTGGGCGGCGGCCGTCTGGTCGGGAGTCCTGGTCGAGCCGAGCGCCGACCCGATCGCCTTCACCTCGTTGAAGTCGGCCGCGTAGGCTCGTGAGCCGAGGTCGTGGGGCGGGCGGCCGCGGAACAGGTCCGGGTCGCGCAGCACGAACGGCGTGACGTCCTTCAGCCACGCGCCTGGGTCGTTGGTGCCGCTCGTCGGTCGCCATTCGCCGGGCAGCGACCCGACCGGGAACAGGAAGCTGCCGAAGCGGCCGTCACCGACGCGGGCCGCGAGCATGTCGATCGCTGCCGCCTGGCCGGTGGCGATCCCACCGGCCTTGGCCGGCCCGTCCGGGATCGCGGCCAGCGAGGACTGGTAGGCCGCCTCGATCACGGGCATGCGGGCGGCGGGGATCCCTAGCCCCCCGTTCACGAGCACACCACGTGCGGCGGCCGCGACCGCGGCCTCCTGCGAGTACCACGGCAGTGCGGCGGGCGACGACGCGTACGGCTCATGGCCGCCGTCGATCGCATTGACCGCGTCGTAGACGGCGCCGTGAACCATCGCGAGATGCACGGTCGAGGCCGCGCCCTGGCCGGCCCCCGGGGGCGTGGCCGTGCCAGGAGACTGCAATGCCGCGGCGGCAACCTGATTCCAGTCCGTCACCGCGTCCGCGTGGGCGGACCCCGGTGACGCGAGCACGACGAGTACCACGACAGCGCCCAGCAGACCCCGGCGTGCGCGGATGGCACGCATGATTGCTCCTCTCATTTCGTACACCCCTTCGACTCGTGGCTTCGGCGCTCGATGTGCGCCAAGGGGTCGACCATGCACGCCGCGGGTTGCGGCTCGGCTGCAACCGGGCTACAAGCGGCTGTAAGGCCTGGGGCGGGCGGGGTCTGGCCGGCCTAGGGCCGTGCCTCCGCCGTGCCCACCGCCACGCGCTCCACGTCGAGCCGCGGCAGGAGCCGCTCGAGCCAGTCCGGGATCCACCAGTTGCGCTTGCCGAGCAGCTGCATCACGGCGGGCACCAGGACCATCCGCACGACGGTCGCGTCTAGGAAGATCGCCGAGGCCAGGCCTATCCCGAACAGCTTCAGGAACGTGTCAGGTGCGGCCAGGAAGGCGAGGAACACGACGACCATGATCGCCGCCGCGGCGGTGATCACTCTCGCGGTCTTCGCGAGCCCGTCGGCCACCGCCCGGCTGGTGTCGCCGTGCCTCAGGTACTCCTCGCGGATGCGTGAGATCAGGAACACCTCGTAGTCCATCGAGAGCCCGAACAGGATCGCGAACATCATCACCGGCATGAACGGCGCGATCGGCACCTCGTGGTCGATCCCGATCAGCTCGCCGACCGCGCCCCCCTTCGCCACCAGGGTCATGACCCCGTAGGCGGCGCCGACCGACAGCAGGTTCATCACCGCCGCCTTCAGCGAGATCAGCGGTGAGTGGAACGCCACCAGGAGCAGCAGGAACGACAGGCCGACCACCCCGGCGATGAACAGCGGCATGCGGTCGGTGATGTACACGCTCTGGTCGTCGAGCGCCGCCGTGACGCCGCCGATCTGGGCCACGATGCCGGAGTCGCCGAGCTCGTCGGGCACCACGTCCGTGCGCAGCCGCTCGACCAGGTCCTCCGTCTCCGCGGCCTGCGGAGAGGTCGACGGGATCACCGTGAGGAGCGCGGCGTCGCCGGCCTGGTTGATCGTCGGTTCGGCGACGAAGGCCACACCGTCCTCGTCGCGCAGCCGCTGGGCGAGCGAGTCGATATCCCCTGCCGCCGTGCGGTCCGGCAGCTCGGCCGCGATCACGAGCGGGCCGTTCGAGCCGGGCCCGAACCCCTCCGTCTGGAGGTCGTAGGCCTGGCGGGTCATGGTGTCGGGCGGGTCGTTCCCGGCGTCGGGGAAGCCGAGCCGCATGCCGAGCGCGGGCGCCGCGAGGGCGAGCAGCAGCGCCGTGGCCGCGATCGCGGCGGTCCAGGGGCGGCGCTGGACCGCGTGGCTCCAGCGCGCCGCGAGGGACTCGCCGTTGGTCTCGGCCTTCAACGTCCGGCCCAGGAAGGGGATCCGCAGGCGGTCGACGTTCGGACCCAGGTAGGAGAGCAGCGCCGGCAAGAGGCTCACCGCGGCGAGCATCACCACGAGCACGGCGAAGGAGGCCGAGATGGCCACGCCATACATGTAGGGCAGGCCGGTGAGGGCGAGCCCGAGCACGGCGATCACCACCGTACAGCCGGCGATGATCACGCTGCGGCCGGCGGTCGTGACCGACTCGACGATCGCGTCGTGGCGGTCCTTGCCGTCGTGCATGGCCGCGCGGAACCGAGTCAGCACCAACAGGGCGTAGTCGATTCCCACGCCGATTCCGATCAGCCCCGACACCGCCGTGGTCCAGTCGGGCACGTCCACGACGTTGGCGAGCAGGACGATCAGGCCGCCGGAGGAGATGCCGAGGCCCACGAGCGCGATCACGAGCGGCAGGCCCGCCGCCACCACCGAGCCGAACGCGATCAGGAGCACGATCGCCGCGCCGAGGAAGCCGATGCCCTCGGGGCTGGCGGCCTCCTGCGCCTGATAGATCGGGTCGCCGCCGAGCTTGATCTCGAGCCCGTCGACGCTGTTGCGCTCGGCGGCCGCGATCAGCTTCTCGCCATCCTCCTTGGGCACGTCCCAGCCGGGGACCGTCAGGGGAAGCGTGGTGGCCGCGATCGTGCCGTCGTCCGAGACGCGGATCGGCGTCTGGCGCTCCACGTGGTCGACCTGGGTGGCCTCGGCGAGGAAGGCGTCGATGTTCTCGCGAGCCGCCGGGCCCCGGGCGCCGTCCTCGTCCTTCCAAACAACGTAGATCTCCTGGCCCGAGTAGCCGCCGAAGCGCTCCTCGGTGAGGTCGCTCGCCGCCTTGGACTCCGAGCCCGGCGTGTTGTAGTCGGCGTTGTACTCGCCGGCAAGCGACGATCCAACCCCGATGATCACCACCGCCGCGGCGATCCAGGCGAGCACCATGCGGCCACGGCGCCGGTAGGCGAGGTCGGCGAGCTTCGCGAGACCACGAGTCATAGTGCGGGGGTCCTTTCGGTCGTCGTGCGGATCATGCTCCTGTCAGAAGGACCGCGGGGGGAGGCCGAATTCATCGGCAGGGAACTGTGCGGCAGCGGGCGCCCCAAGCCAAGGGGGCTTCCCCACCAGTGGCGGTACGGATAACCGCACCCTCGGGATCAGGAGGCTGCGAACAGGATCGCGATCGCGTCGAGGTCGCTGGGGCTGCCGGGATCGGCCCGGACGTGCAGCACGGCCTCGTCGCGATCACGGCTCACGTCCCAGGTCACGAAGGAGCAGCAGTCGCGCTCGGCGGCCGCGAGGGCCTCGAGCTCGTCCCGGACGCCCGGCTCCGCGCGGTAACGGACCTCGAGGCGATGGCCGCTCCGGCGCGCGCTCGCAGCGCCGGCGTCGGCCAGCGCCTCCCAGCGCCGCCGGCGCTCCGCGCCGTCGCTCGGACCCAGCGTGCATGAGATCGGTAGCTCCATGGCCCTGGTAGCGTTGCTCCTCAAGTCGACTTGAGGTCAAGGGCTGTGCTGGATTCCACCATGCAGATCGGCGAGGTCGCGCGGCGGGCGGGCGTCCGCAAGTCGCGAATCCGCTACTACGAGAGCGTCGGGGTGCTGCCGGAGGCTCCCCGCGCCGGCGGCCGGCGCCTGTACGACCAGAGCGTGCTGCGGCGCCTGGCCGTCGTCGACGTGGCCCAGCGGGCGGGGCTGTCCCTGGACGAGATCCGCGAGCTGCTCGACCACGGAGACGAGGACATGTCGGAGCGCCTGCGCGAGCTGGCGGCGCGCCGGCTGCCCGCGATCGAGGACCTGATCGAGCGCGCCGCGCAGGTCCGTGCATGGCTCGAGGGCGCTGCGAGCTGCCGCTGCGAGCGCTTCGAGGACTGTCCGCTGTTCGACGAGGCGCTGCCGCCACCGGTCACGCCGCGCTGAAGCCAAGCCGGGCGTGGATGCGCCGCAGCGGCCTGGGCGCCCACCAGTTCCACTTGCCGAGCAGCTCCATCAGTGAGGGCACGAGCAGGGCCCGCACGATCGTCGCGTCGATCAGCACGGCGAGGGCGGTGCCGAGCCCGAGCTGCTTGATGAAGATCATCTCTGAGGTCACGAACGCCCCGATCGCCACCGCGAACAGGACCGCGGCCGCCGTGGCGATGCGGCCCACCCGCTCGAGCCCGATCGCGACGGCGTCCGAGGTGCTCGCGCCGGCGTCGTGAGCCTCCTTGATCCGCCCGAGGAGGAACACGCCGTAGTCGGTCGAGAGGCCGAACGCCACAACGAACAGAAACAGCGGCTGCGTGGCCTCGAGGGCGCCCTGGCTCGTGTAGTCGAGCAGCCCCTCGAGCCGGCCGTCCTGGAAGACGAGCACGAGGATCCCGAACACGGCGCTCAGCCCGAGCAGGTTCATGAGGATCTGCTTGATCGGCAGCACGAGCGAGCCGGTGAACACGAACAGCACCACCAGCGTCACGGCGACCACGATCGCCAGCATCAGCGGCACGTGCTCGGCGAGGCTGGCCTTGAGGTCGATGAAGCCCGCGGTCGAGCCGGTGGAGAGCGCACCGGCCTCGAGCGTCCGCAGCTCGTGGACCAGGTCCTGGCTCGCCTTGCTGAGGGGCGGATCGGCGGAGATCACCTCCACGACGCTCTCGCCGTCATCGAGCGCCAGCGGCGGCCTGACCGCGGCCACCCCGGGCAGCTCGCCGGCCTCGCGGGCGAGGGCGCGCGCCGCGGCCGCCCCACCGTCCGTGACCAGCTGGATCGGCGTGTCGCGGAAGGGCGGGAAGTCGGCCCGCAGCGCGTCGTCCACCTGGTTGGCACTCGCGCTGTCGGGCAGCACCTGGGCGTCGACGGAGGTGAACTGGATGCTGAAGAAGGGGATCCCGAGCGCGATCAGCAGGGCGGCGCTGGCCACGGCGATCCGCCCCGGCACGCGCATCACGAGCTGCGAGAGCCGGTACCAGAAGCCATGCTCGTCGCGGCGCGCGTCGCGCTCGGCGCGCCGGCGCAGGAAGCCGGGGGAGAGCGCGTTCACGCGCGTGCCCAGCAGCGCCAGGGTCGCCGGCAGCACGATCAGGGCCACGGCGGCGGCGATCAGGGCGACGAGCGATCCGCCGACCCCCATCGAGTAGAGGAAGCGCTGCGGGAACACGAGCAGCGACGCGATCGCGCCCGCCACGGTGAGAGAGCTGAAGAGGACCGTGCGCCCGGCGGTGGTCATCGTCCTTCGCATGGCCTCGAGGCCCGGGCCGGTCTTTGCGATCTCCTCCCGGTAGCGCGAGACGATGAACAGGCTGTAGTCGATCGACAGTCCGAGCCCGAGGCCGACCACGAGGTTGAGCGCGAAGATCGAGATCGAGCCGAGCTCGCTGGCCACGCTCAGCATCAGCAGGGTGCCGACGATCGTGAGCCCGCCCACGAGCAGCGGGAGCAGCGCGGCCACGAGGCTGCGGAAGAAGAGCAGCGACAGCAGGAAGAGGATCGGGAACGCGAACAGCTCGGCCCGGCGCAGATCCTCCTCGACCTGCGCGTTCGCCTGCTGCTGAGCGACCGCGGCGCCGCCCACCGACACGCCGGGCTCGTCCTCCAGCGAGGCGCCGATCCGCTCGGCGGCGTCCTGAATCTCGCCGTCGTCGGTGGGGGAGAGCTGCACCGCGAGATAGGTCGAGCGGCCGTCGCGCGACACGAAGTCGCGCGCGCCGGTGCTGTAGAAGCTCGCAACCCCGGCCACGTCGCGGTCGGCGCGAATCCGATCGGCCACGGCCTCGACACGCTCGCGGCCGGCCGGCGTGCCGACCTCGACGCCCTCCACGAGGGCGATGATGTCCGTCTCGCGGTAGCCCGCCGCCTCCAGGCGGTCGGCCGCCTTCACGCTCTCGGTGGCGGGGTCCTCGGCTCCGTAGGGGTCCAGGCGGTCGGCCACTCCCGCGCCGAGCGCCCCGGCGGCGATCGCGAGCATCACGGCCACGATCACCACACCTCGAGCGCGCCGGTCCGCCAGCCGCGCAAGCCTCTCCATCATCAGACTGCCCTCCTGCTATTCGAAGTCTTCTCGGCCGCGCTGAGCTCCGCGCGCGCCCGCTCGCACCACGCGATCGCCCACTCGCTCGACTCGAGCCCGTAGCGCAGGACCAGGTAGGGGAACGGGTCCGACGCGGCCATCGCCGCGGCGTGCGGCTCGATCGCGCGCAGCGCCGCGAGCTTCTCCTCCATCAGCTGCTGCTTCGCCTCGATGATCTCGAGCGCCGCGCCCGGCTCGCCCGCGGCGGCGAAGAACAGCTTCAGAAGCCCCTCGTCGCGGAGCTCGAGGTGCTCGGGAGCCTGAGCTAGCCAGCGCACGAGCTCCTCCCGGCCGGCCTCGGTCAGGCGGTAGACGGTGCGCTTGCGGCCGCCGGTCGGCTGCGACTCGCCCTCGACCAGCCCCGCCTCGGCGAGCCTGTTCAGCTCCGGATAGATCTGGCCGTAGCTCGCGGCCCAGAAGAAGCGCGTCGACTGGTCGACCGCGCCCTTGATCTCGTATCCGGAGCGCGGCTCGTGGCGGAGCATTCCGAGGATCACGTATGCGGTTGGGCTCAGGGTCATATCTCAGAAAGATATATCGCGGCGATAGTATTGCACATGAGCGTGAGCCCGTGCCCTCAAGGCGCAGAGCCGGCCCGAACTAGGTAGTCGAGCGGGCAAAATTAGGCGGTTCCTGCCGATGCGCGGGCCCCCGATTCCCGGGAGGATCGTCGGCCGATGCCAGCGCTCCTGTCGAGTCCAAGCCCCCGATCCGAACGGGCGCTCGAGCCTGAGAAGGCCGCCGACCACCGGACACGGCTCGTTCGGCTCGCGTGGTCGCTCTGCGGCTCTCACCAGCAGGCGGAGGACCGTGGGCCGCTGCCGCCGAGGGCCGCGTCGTGGAGCGGCCCGAGCGTGCGCGGCGCCATCAGGTCGTCGCACGCGGAGAGCAG
>DASRIC010000017.1:0-20183 GCA_035650215.1 Thermoleophilaceae bacterium | reverse complement strand
TCGACGACCACCCCCCGCCGATCGCCGCCGCCATGCGCATGTCGGGCACGAAGGCAGGCCGAACCGCCCTCGGCGCGGCCGCGGCAACGGGCGTGCGCAGGATGGCCCACCGCTTCATCGTCGGCGAGACCCCGAAGACGGCGGTGCGATCGATCCGCAACCTCTGGGAGCACGGCGCCGCCGTGTCGCTCGACCTGCTCGGCGAGGCTACAGTGACCCAGGCCGAGGCTGACCGCTACGCGGAGCGCTGCCTGGACGCGCTGGAGACGCTCGGAGCGGCCGCCCCCGCTTGGCCAGAGCGGCCCGTGCTCGAACGCGACTCGCTCGGGCCGCTCCCGCGCGTGAACCTGTCGGTGAAGGTCTCCGCGCTCAGCCCGCTGCTGCGCCCCGAGGCGCCGGAGATCGGCGCCGAGGACGCCGCGCGACGGATGCTCCCGCTCCTCGTGCGCGCCAAGGAGCTGGGCGCCCACCTGCACATCGACATGGAGTCGGTGGACACGCTCGAAGCCACCTTCGCGCTCGTGTTCGAGCTGCTGGACGAGCCCGACCTGCGCGATGGCCCGTCCGCCGGCGTGGTGATCCAGGCCTACCTGCGCGAGTCGCCCGAGCAGCTCGCGCGGGTGATCGACTGGGCGCGCGCGAGCGGTCGCACCCAGCCGATCGTGGTGCGGCTGGTGAAGGGCGCCTACTGGGACCACGAGGTGGTGGACGCGCGCCAGCACGGCTGGACGGCGCCGGTGTTCGAGGAGAAGCGCGACTCCGACCGCAACTTCGAGCGGCTCACGCGCGAGCTGCTCGAGGCCTGGCCGCACGTGCGGCCCGCGATCGCCTCCCACAACCTGCGCTCGGTCGCTCATGCGGTGGCCGTGAGCCGCGAGCTCCGCCGCGAGGACCGCGACCTCGAGCTCCAGGTGCTGCGCGGGCTCGGCGACGAGCTGGCGGCGGCGCTCGCCGACCTCGGCATGCGGGTGCGGATCTACTGCCCGGTGGGGGATATGGTGGCCGGCATGGCCTACCTCGTCCGGCGCCTGCTCGAGAACACCTCGAACGAGTCGTTCCTCGGCGACCAGCAGCGCGGCGTGCCGATCGAGGAGCTGCTGGCGGCGCCGTGACGGTCGCGCCTCCGGCAGGCGGCTTTCGCAACGAGCCGATCCTCGAGCTGCGCCGCGCGAGCGCGCGCGAGTCGCTGCTGGAGGCGCTGCGCGAGCTCGACGCCCGCCTGCCCCTCGAGGTGCCGATCCTGATCGGCGGCGAGCGCGGCGATTGCGACGGCTTCGAGTCGACCGATCCGGGCGCGCCCGAACGGGTTGTGGCGCGCGCCGGGCGCGGCGGCGCCGGCGAGGCCGTCGCGGCCGTGGAGGCGGCCGGCCGCGGCTTCCGCGACTGGAGCGCGCGCTCGGCGGCCGACCGGGCGGAGGTGCTGCGGAATGCGGCGGCGCTGATGCGCGAGCGCCGGCTCGAGCTGGCGGCGCTCCAGGTGCGCGAGTGCGCCAAGCCGTGGCGCGAGGCCGACGGCGACGTGTGCGAGGCGATCGACTTCCTCGAGTACTACGCGCGCGGGGCGATCGAGCTCGAGCGCGGGCCCGAGCTCGTGCAGGTGCCCGGCGAGCGCAACACAATGCGCTACGCGCCGCGCGGCGTGGCTGCCGTGATCGCGCCCTGGAACTTCCCGCTGGCGATCCCCTGTGGCATGACCGCCGCAGCGCTCGCGGCCGGCAACGCGGCGGTGCTCAAGCCGGCCGAGCAGGCGCCGGCGAGCTCTGGACAGCTCGTGGAGATCCTCCACGAGGCCGGGGTGCCGGCCGACGCGCTCGGCCTCGTGCCCGGCTTCGGCGAGGCCGGCGCGGCGCTGGTGCGCGACCCGCGGGTGCACGTGATCGCCTTCACCGGGTCGGGGGCCGTGGGCCTCGAGATCCTGCGCGCGGCGGCGGAGACGCCGGACGAGCAGGGCCACGTCAAGCGGGTGGTCTCGGAGATGGGCGGCAAGAACTGCGTGATCGTGGACTCCGACGCCGACCTCGACGAGGTGGTGCCGGAGCTCGTGCACTCCGCGTTCGGCTACGCGGGCCAGAAGTGCTCGGCCGCCTCGCGCGTGCTCACACACGAGGCGATCGCGGACACACTTCTCGAGCGGCTGGGGGGCGCCGTGCGCGTGCTCGAGGTCGGCCAGGCCGAGAGCTTCGCCACCGAGGTGCCGCCCGTGATCGACGAGGAGTCGCAGGAGCGCGTGCGCCGCTACACGGCGCTGGCCGGCGACAGCGTGGTGGCTCAGGCCGCGGACATCCCGGCGGAGGGCTGCTTCTGCGTCCCCACCGTGGTGGCCGACCTGCCCGACGACTCGCCCGTCGTGAACGAGGAGATCTTCGGCCCGCTGCTGGCGCTCACGCGGGTGCGCTCGGTGGAGCACGCCTGCGACGTGGTCGACGGCCTGCCATTCGCCCTCACCGGCGGCCTCTTCTCGCGCAGCCCGGCCACGATCGAGTACGTGAGCGCTCGCGCGCCGGTGGGCAACCTCTACGTGAACCGGGGCACGACCGGCGCCATGGTGGGGCGCCAGCCGTTCGGCGGCAACCGCCTCTCGGGCAGCGGATCGAAGGCCGGCGGGCCCGACTACCTGCTGCAGTTCGTGGAGCCGCGCGTGGTCACCGAGAACACCATGCGCCACGGGATTCCCGTGGAGTAGGTCCGCACACCGCCTATATCCTGGTCCCGCTGTGGGCGCGCCCAGCTTCGATCTCCAGTCCCATTCGCTCCACTCCGACGGGGTGCTTCCGGCCGCGCAGGTGGTAGAGAACGCCGCCGCCGCGGGCGTCGAGCTGCTGGCGCTCTCCGACCACGACACCGTGGACGGCGTGGACGAGGCGCTGGCCGCCGGGGCTCTCCACGGCGTGCGCGTGGTGCCCGCCACCGAGATCTCCGCGGTCGACGGCCCCTACGAGGACCTGCACGTGCTCGGCTACGGCATCGATCACCGCAGCGCCCTGCTCGGCGAGCGCCTGCTCGACGCGCGTGGCGACCGCGAGCGCCGCGCCGACGCCATGGCGGCCCGGCTGGACGAGCTCGGCTTCGAGATCGATCCCGCGCCGATCGAGGAGCGCAAGCGCGCCGGCAAGCCGGTCGGCCGCCCACACCTGGCGGCCGCCGTGCTCGCCCACCCGGCCAACGCCGAGCGGCTCGAGGCGGAGGGCCACGGCGACGTCTCCTCGTTCATCCCGGCCTACCTGATCCAGGGCAAGCCGGGCTACGTGGCGCGCACCCACCCCACGGTCGAGGAGGCGATCGGCTGGATTCACGACGCCGCCGGCGTGGCCGTCTGGGCACATCCGTTCTGGGACATCGACAGCGACGACGAGGTGCTGGCGGCGATCGAGCGCTACCGCGCCGCGGGGCTCGACGGTGTGGAGGTGTTCTACGCCTCGCACACGAAGGGCCAGACGCGCCTCCTGGCGGAGCGCTGCGCCGAGCTCGGGCTGCTCGCCACCGGCTCGTCCGACTACCACGGGCCGGAGCACCGGCTGTTCAGCCGCTTCCGCGCGCACGAGCTGCACGGGCTCGAGCCCAATCTCGGGCCGATCGGCCACGGCACGCTGGCCGCGCCGGCGCGTGGTGACGGGGGCCTCTGCTTCTGGCTCACCGGTCTGTCGGGCTCCGGCAAGTCCACGGTCGGCCGGCTGGCCGCGGGCCGGCTGCGCGACCTCGGTCATCGGGTGGAGGTGCTCGACGGCGACGACGTGCGCCAGAACCTCTGCGCCGGGCTCGGCTTCAGCCGCGAGGACCGCGAGACCAACAACCGCCGGATCGCCTGGGTGGCCGACCTGCTCTCGCGCAACGGCGTGATCACGTTCGTGGCCGCCGTGTCGCCCTACCGCGCCGTGCGCGACGAGGCGCGTGCGCGCATGGGTGGGCGCTTCGTCGAGGTGTACATGCACGCCTCGGTGGAGGCCTGCGAGGAGCGCGACGTGAAGGGTCTCTACGCCCGTGCGCGGGCGGGAGAGATCCCCGCCTTCACGGGCGTCTCGGATCCCTACGAGGAGCCGCTCGCGCCCGAGCTGCGGCTCGAGACCGAGACGGAGACGCCCGAGCGCTCGGCGGAGCGCCTCGTGGAGTTCGTGCAGGAGCGGTTCGGCGGCCGCGAGCCGGTCCGCGCCTGACGACTCAGGTCACTAGGCCGGCCGCGGCTCGGGCCTGGGCGTCTGGACGCCGTCCCCGTCGCCGTCCCCGGCGGGCCCGCCCCCGGGCGGCGGTCCCTGGCCGGGCGGCGCGCCGGCCGCCTTCATCGCTGCCATCGCCTCCGCCCGCGCCTGACCGGGGGTGCGCTTGAGCGCGCCCATCAGCGGCAGCGCGGAGAGCACCAGCAGAGCGGCCTGCCGGAAGGCCCAGGCGAAGCCCTCGCGCGCGGCGCCGGCCGTCTCCCGGATGATCTCCTCGTCGAAGCCCGGGCCGGGCTGGAAGCGGTCGCTGGTGCCGCCGGTGTAGTCGTGCAACGTGCCCTGGATCACGCCGCCGGCGATCGCGGGCGGGATCTCCCAGTCGTCAACCACATCCTCGATCTCGTCCTCGGCGAACCACGACATGTGGGCGTGGAGCGCGCCGCCGAAGGTCGCGATCAGCACGGCCACGCCGATGGCGGCGCCGAGCTGGCGGGCCGTGTTGAGGATGCCCGAGGCCACGCCCAGCTCCTGGCCTGACACCGCTCCCATCGCACCCACGTTCAGCGCGGGGAAGCCGATCCCCATCCCGGCCCCGATCAGGAGCAGCCCGGGCAGCACGCGCAGGTAGGCCCAGGCGTCGCCCGCGGTCGAGGGCATGAAGGACACGATCAGCATCCCGAGCGCCATCAAGACGAGCGCCGGCTTGGCCAGCTCGCCGGGCGGCCGCGTGTCCGCGGCCCTGGCCATGAACGGCCAGGCCAGCAGGCCGCAGAGCGGCATCGGCGTGATCGCCAGCGCCGCCTCGAGCTGGGTGTAGCCCCAGAGGTTCACGAACATCAGCGACAGCAGCAGGAGCGAGCCGATCGCGCCGGCGGCGAAGAAGAGCATGCCGAGGTTGGCGCTGCGGAACTGGCGGTTGGCCAGCAGCCCCGGCGGGATCATCGGGTCGGGCGCGCGCCGCTCCCACCAGACGAAGAGGATCCCGAGCAGGATCGCCCCCTGCATGAGGCTGAGCCAGAGCGGCAGGTCGCCGCCGAACGGGTTGGCCTCCACGAGCGCGACCGTGAGCATGAACACGGCGCCGCCGAGCAGCGCCATGCCCTTCACGTCGACCGTCTTGCCGGCCGCCGTGAGGTCCCAGGTCTCGGGCCACCAGCGCAGCGCCAGGATCACGCCGATGATGCCGAAAGGGATGTTGATCAGGAAGATCCAGTGCCAGCTCGCGATCTCCACGACCGCGCCGCCGATCACCGGCCCGAGCGCCGACGACACGAGCGCCACGACCGCGATCAGCGCCAGGCCGAAGCCGCGCCGCTCCGGCGGGAACACGAGCACCGTCATCGCAAAGCCGAGCGGCGCGAGGATGCCGGCGCCCGCCCCCTGGATCACCCGGAACGCCATCAGCCACTCGACCGACCACGCGGCGGCGCAGAGCGCCGAGCCGATCGTGAACACCGTGAGGCCGATGATGAAGAAGCGCTTGCGCCCGAACTGGTCCGCCAGCCGGCCCATCGACACGAGCAGGACCGCGAACGTGATGTTGTAGGCGTTGATGACCCAGGTGACCGTGGCGATGTCGGTCGACATCTCGTCCTGGAGCTCCGGGATCGAGACGTTCACGATCGAGACGTCCAGCAGGGACATCGCCCAGCCGATCATCATCACGCCGAAGATCCGCCACTTGTTGGCGTAGAGGAACTCGGCCGGCGGGTTCCTGCGCTCGGCGGGCTCGGTCATGGCGCGCGCGGCTCGGGGGTCCGCTCGTTCGTTGGCAGCTCGCCGCCCTCCGGGATGCGGCCGTCGAACTCGAGGTCCTCGGGCTCGGTGCCGTCGTCGGGCTCGTCGTTGTCCACGGGATCGAAGTCGTTCGGGATGCCGTCCGAGTCGGTGTCGTCGTCACCGCGCTCGACCTTCGGACGGAGCGCGCCGTCGGGGCCGAACTCCGGCAGCGTGCCGCCCGCCACGACGAGCGCCACCAGCGACAGCTCGGTGAGCTTGCCCGTGTCCTCGTTGGCGATGTTCTCGAAGCGGGTGATGTCGTCCTCGACCTCTTCGTCGTCGTCGTACATCCGCCGCTCGATCTCCTCGCGGTCGGCGACCATCAGCCAGCGCTTGTCCTGGACGATGATGTTCGACCCCACGGCCGTGATGTTGAACGGCCGGTCGTAGAGGTCCTCATCGTCCACGTCGTCGAAGAGCGCCATGAGGTCCTCGCCGCCCATCTTGCCCGGGATCGTGATGCCCATGAACGAGAGGATCGTGGGCGCCACGTCGTGGCTGGCGGCGTACCAGTCCACGTCGTCGCCGCCCATATCGCCCTCCGGATGGCGGATCAGGAACGGCACCTCGTAGGCGGGCCGGTGCGAGGTGGGGGTGGCGATGCCGAGGAAGTCGTGGTCGCCGAGCGCGATGCCCTGGTCGCCGATCGCCACGAGGAGCGTGTCGCCGAGCAGGTCGAGCTCGCGGAGCTTGTCCATCAGGCGCCCGACCTCGTCGTCCACGGCCTCCACGTGCCTCTTGTAGGCGTCACGCACGCGCTGCTCGTCCTCGCCCGACCAGTTGAGCTCAACGAGCCGGTCGTTCATCGGCCCGAGGCCCTCGTCCTCCACCTCGCGCGGCTTGACGTAGACCGGCGGGGCGTTCGCGGCCTCGGCGGGGTCGAAGGGATCGATTGCCAGGAAGAAGCGCTTCGAGCCCTCGCCCAGGCGCTCGAGCTCGCGCACCCCGGTGCGGAAGGTGCGCCTGGCGGCGACGGTCTGGCGCTTGATCGCGGCCAGCAGGTCGGAATCGATGCCGGGCTCGGCGGGCGCGCTGTCGACGGCCCCCGGGGGACGCACCACGTCCGGCCAGCGCGGGCCGGTGAGGATCGGGTTGTCGCTCACGTAGACGGTCTCGATGTCGTGAAGGCGGAGCGTCTCGGTGAGCACCGGCTGGTGGTCCCAGATCGGGTTGAAGCCGGGAATCGGGGCGAGGCCCTCGGTGCGCTTCCAGTCGCGGAACGGGTACGAGCGCATGCCGGTGATCAGGGCGCGGCGCGCGGGCAGGCCGGGCATCGACTCGGGCACCGTGCGGTCGAAGCGCAGCGAGTCGCCCGTCAGCTCGTTCAGGTTGGGCGTTTTGGCGGGCGAGCCGCCCTCGAAGGCGTCGACGTGGTCCTGGCGCACGAGCGGCAGCACCACGAGCACGGTGTTCGGACCGGAGGACCCGTCGGGCTGCGCAGCGGCCGCCGCGCGGGGCAGGGCGCCCAAGCCGAGCACGCCGGCGCCGGCCGCGCCCCGGCCCAGCAGGGCACGTCGACTTAGCCTCATCCCCCGATCACCGCCTTCGGCGCCTTCGCGCCGAACTGCGGCAGCGTGCCGCCGGCCTCGTCCTCCAGCACCTTCCAGAGCCGGTCCACGATCTCGGGGTTCTCGGCCGCCACGTCCTTCAGCTCCAGCGGATCGGCGCGCTTGTCGTAGAGGCGCTTGCGCATCCCCTCGCTGTCCGAGAGCAGGAACCAGTCGCGATCGCCCGCGAGCACGTGGTCGTCGTAGCAGGATGTGAAGTGGGGGCGCGGCGGGGGCTCGGCGCCGTCGAACAGGACGGAGAGGTCCTCGCCGCCCATCATCCCCGGGGCGCGCACGCCCATCAGGGAGAGGATCGTGCGCGGGAAGTCGTGCGTCGACGCGAAGTAGTCGCTCGACTGGCCGGCGCCCCTGCCGTCGGGGTGCCGCATCATGCAGGGCACGTGGTAGATGTGCCACTGCGCCCGAGCCGCGTGCTTGCCGAGGATGCCGTTCTCGCCGAGCGTGAGCCCGTGGTCCGACATGTACATCACCACGGTGTTGTCGAGCAGCTTCATGCGGTCGAGCTCGTTCATCAGCCGCCCGACCCAGTCGTCGACGAACTCGATCTCGGCCGCGTACAGGTCGCGCACCCGGTCGATCGTCTCGTCGTCCACGTCCACGTCGATCACCCACGAGTAAGGGGTCTCGAAGGGCTGGATCGGCGTGATCCCCTCGCGCTCGATTCCCTTCGGCTCGGTGCCGAAGCGGGCCTGGAAGACCTTCGGCGCGTCGAGCGGCTCGTGGGGGTCGAAGGCGTCGACGCCGAGGAAGAACGGCTTGCCCGAGTCCTTCAGGTCGTCGAGCAGCCGTAATCCGGAGCGGATAACGCGCGCGGTGGGGTAGTCGCCGTCGCTGTCCCGGTAGATCGAGTTCCAGCCGGCCATGGCGCGCAGGCGCCCCACCTCCACGCTGTCGGACAGCTCCGGCAGCAGGTAACGCTCGATCGTGCTGCGCGGGGCCGGGCGCTTGAAGGGCTTGTTGAGGAAGCGGTAGGCGCCCTGCGAGTAGCTCGGCTTGACCCAGTCGAGCGTCTGGCGGAAGTTGGCGAAGCGGGGGCCGATCAGGAACGGGTTGTCGGTGCAGTAGGCGGTCTCGACCCCGGCCTCGCCCAGCACCTCGGTCACGATCGGCTGGTAGTCCGGGATCGGGATCCAGCCGGGCCCGACGGGGAGGCCCTTGGTGGGCACGTAGTTGCGGAACGGGAAGGAGCGCACGCCGGTGAGCAGCGCGCGGCGCGCGGGCCCGGTCGGCATGGCCTCCGGCACGGCCAGGCTGAACGTGAGCGAGTCGCGCGCCAGCGCGTCGATGTTGGGCGTCTTCGCGCGCGATTCCCGGTTGTAGAAGGAGATGTAGTCCGCGCGCGTGGAGTCCGTGAAGATCATCACCACGTTGGGCGCGTCGGAGGCGTGCGGGGTCGACGGCTCCCAGTAGTCGTCGCCGCAGGCGGCCATGCCGAGGGCGGCCGCGCCGCCCGCGCCGGCCTCGAACAGCCTCCGTCTGGTGAACCCCCTTCGCGAGCCCATGACCCGGCGCCGGAGGCTAGCTGACGCGCCGGGGGTCCTTCACGAGCTCGATCACGTTCCCGTCGGGGTCGAGCAGCCGGGCGTCAGCCGCGGCCGGGAACGCGAGCTGCGCGTTCCGGGTGGGCTCCCCAGACACGAGCGACATCGAGCCGGCTCGTCCACTGAACTGCACCCGGCCCTCCTCGCGCAGCCGTAGCCCCGCCTGCCCGGCGAACCTTTCGTAGAAGCGGCGCGAGGCCGAGACGTCGGCCACGCGGATCCAGAGGTGGTCGACCGGCCTGACGCCGGGCATCGCCCCGTAGTGGACGGCCTCCGCGCTGTTGCCGTCCGGATCGAGCAGGAAGCCTCCGTAGTAGTCCTCGACGTACCGGGGACGCGGTCCAGGAGCGCCGTCGTCGCGGTAGCCGGCCTCGAGGCCGGCCCGCCAGAACGCGTCAACGTGCTCGCGGCTGGGCGCCGTGAAGCCGATGTGGAGGCGCCGGGTCACGGCGTCGTCGTCCGCGGCCTGGGAGATGGAGAAGCCGTCTGTGCCGAGTGCCAGCGTGGCGAGCACGAGGTCGTAGAAGCGCTCCGAGGCGTAGCGGTCGGAGACCGCGATCGTAACGCGCCGGAACACCCGGGCTACGAGCCGGCGGAGGCGGTGGGAGCCTGCTCGGGCACCTCGATCTCGCGCTTCAAGATCTTGCCTGTCGGCCCCTTCGGGAGCTCGTCGACGAACCAGATCCGGCGCGGGTACTTGTAGGCCGCCACCTGGCTTCGCACGTGCTCCCTGAGGTCGCTCGCCTCGAGCGACTCGCCCTCCTTGAGAACCACCGCGGCGCCCACCTCCTCGCCGAGCGCCTCGTCCGGCACCGCCACCACGGCGGCCTCCTGGACGGCTGGGTGCTCGTAGAGCACCTCCTCCACCTCGCGTGGGTAGACGTTGTAGCCGCCGCGGATGATCATGTCCTTCTTGCGATCGACGATGAAGAAGTAGCCGTCCTCGTCGACGCGCGCCATGTCGCCGCTGCGGAACCAGCCCTCGCTCGTGACCGACTCCTCGGTCGCGTCGGGGCGCTCCCAGTAGCCCTTCATGATGTTGTGGCCGCGGATCACGATCTCCCCGACCTCGCCCTGGGGCAGCTCGTTGCCGTTGTCGTCCCAGATCTGCATCTCCACGCCCTCGATCGGCGTGCCGATCGAGCCGGCCTTGCGCTCCTTGTTCGGGTGGTTGAAGCAGGCCACCGGCGAGGTCTCGGACAGGCCGTAGCCCTCGAGGATGATGCAGTCGAACTTCTCCTCGAAGCCGCGGATCAGCTCCACCGGGATCGCCGCTCCGCCCGACATGCAGCGCCCGAGCGTCGCGACGTCCGTCTCGTCCGCTCGCCGCGCGTGCAGCATCGCGTTGTACATGGTCGGGACGCCCTGGAAGATCGTCACGCCGTCGCGCTCGATGATCTCGAGCGCCTTCTCCGGGTCGAAGCGGGGGATCATCGTGACCATCGCGCCGCTCGAGATCGCGCAGTTCATCGTGCAGGTCTGCCCGAACGAGTGGAACAGGGGGAGGGCGCCCAGCAGGACGGTGTTCTCGTCGATCTCGGCGAAGTCGCCCATGCCGCGGCAGTTGCGCAGTAGGTTCGCGTGCGTGAGCTCGGCGCCCTTCGGCTTGCCGGTAGTTCCGCTCGTGTAGAGGATCACGGCGGTGTCGTCGGCGCTGCGCTCCACGAGCTCGTGCTCGTGGCTGTAGCCCCCGACGAGCTCCTCGAACTTGCCCGGCTCGACGAGGATGCAGTCCGTGCCCGCCTCGGCGGCGCCCGCCTCGGCCGCCTCCCCGAAGCCGTGCCACGCGAACAGGAGCTTCGCCCCCGAGTCGCCGAGGTAGTAGGCAACCTCGCGCTCCTTGAGCAGCACGTTCATCGGTACGACGATCGCTCCGGCGCGCAGGATGCCGTAGTAGAGGACGGGGAAGTAGGGGACGTTCGGGAGCATCAGCCCCACCCGGTCGCCGGGCTCGACGCCCCTGTCGGCGAGCAGGTTCGCGACTCCCGCCGCCGCCGCGTTCAGGAACTTGTAGGGCAGCTCGACGTCGTCGAGCTTGAAGGCGATCCGGTCGCCGTGCTTCGCGCTCGTCTCGGTGAGGATGGTGGCCAGGTTCTCGCTCATGTGCGCTCCCTTCGTGTCCGCCGCGGAGCCTATCCGGGATGGGCGTGGCCGGCGCGGGCCGGCCCGCCCCGGGCTCGCCCTCCGGGGCGACCGGGCGTCTAGCGCAAACTCGACAGCGACGAGCCCACGTCGCGGGCGAGGTCGAACAGCGGGTCGGGGTAGATGCCGAACACGATGGTGGCGGCCGCGAACAGGATCGCGATGGCCGCGACCTCGGGCTGGGCGAGCGCGTCCGCCTCGGGTGACCAGCCGGCGGCGGGCTTCACCAGGCGTCGGGCCGGCCCCGGCATCTCGATCTCGAAGCGGCCCATCCACATCACCGCCACCACGCGCAGGTAGTAGCCGAGCGACACCACCGAGCCGATCACGATCACGATCCCGAGCCAGGTGTAGTCGCCCGCCACCGCGGCGTCGATCAAGTAGAACTTGCCGATGAAGCCGGCGGTGGCGGGGAAGCCGGCCAGCGACAGCATCGCGATCGTCATCGGCCACGCGAGCCAGGGCTGGCTCGTGCCGAGGCCCTCGAAGGAGGCGAGGTCGTCGCCCCGCTCCGACACGCGCTCGCGCGCGACCACGACCGCGAAGGCCGTCACGTTCATGAGCAGGTAGACCGCCAGGTAGAACGCTGTCGCGCGTGCGCCCAGCTCGCTCGCCACGATCACGCCCGCGAGCAGGTAGCCGGCCTGCGCGACGCCCGACCAGGCGAGCATGCGCTTGAGCGAGCGCTGGGCGATGGCGCCCACGTTCCCCATCACGATCGTCACGGTGGCCAGCACGGCGAGCGCGGGCGCCCACTCGAGCTGCGCCAGCCCGAGCGCCTGGCCGAACAGCCGCAGGAAGACTGCGAACGCGGCCGCCTTGGTGGCCACGGCCATGAAGGTGGTGATCGGGGTGGGGGCGCCCTGGTAAACGTCGGGCGTCCACTGGTGGAAGGGCGCGACGGAGGCCTTGAAGGCCAGCCCGGTGGCGGCGAGCGCGATCCCGGTGAGCAGCAGCGGGTCGGTGGCCGACAGCTCGTCGCCGCCGATCGCCGAACCGATGCCGCCGAACTGCATCGAGCCGGTGGCGCCGTAGATCATCGCCAGGCCGTAGAGCAGCGTGGCCGAGCCCACCGAGCCCACCACGAGGTACTTCAGGCCGGACTCGAGTGACACGCGCTGGCGCAGCTCGGTGGCGCACAGCACGTAGAGCGGGATCGAGAGCAGCTCGATCCCGATGAAGAGCGTGACGAGGTTCTCGGCCTGCGCCAGCACCACCATGCCGGCGATCGAGCCGAGCAGCAGCGCGTGGTACTCGCCGTGGCCGGCCTCGGAGGGCGCGTTGGCGCGCAGCGAGAGCACGATCGTCACGAGGCCCGCCACGTAGAAGAGCACGGAGATGCCGAGCGCGAGCGCGTCCACGGAGAGCGCGCCCTCGATGATCGGCTGGCGGTCGCCCGGCTCCCAGATCCAGATGGTGAGGCCGATGGCGATCAGGAGCGCGCCCGCCGAGAGAGCAGGCACGAGCGCGCGCCGGACGAAGCGCTGGCGCAGCAGCCCCACCATCAGCACGACGACCATGCCGCCGGCGAGCGCGAGCAGCGGCGACAGCTCCTTGTAGTCGATCACCGGGGCCTTGACCTCGGAGGCGGCGATGCCGGCGACGTCGATCATTCGCCCTGCCTCGCCGGCGCCGCCGCGCGCGCCTCGCCGCCGTCGGCGAGCGCCTTGGCCGCGGCGATCTGCTGGAACGTGGTCTTCTCGGTGCGCTCCACCACGAACTGCGGGTAGAGGCCGAGCGCCACGATCACGGCCACGAGCGGCGCGGTCGCCGCCAGGTCGAGTCCGCCGATGTCACGCGAGCGCACCGCGGGGCCGACCCGGTTGTGCATCACGCGCTGGAAGAGCCGGATCATGTAGACCGCCGCGAGCACCACGCCGACGCTGGCCACGATGCCGTACACAAGCTTGTCCTCGAACGAGCCGAACAGCACCAGCACCTCGCCGATGAAGTTGGCGCTGCCGGGCATGGCGAGCGTGGCGAAGGTGGTGATCAGGAACAACGCGGCGAGCACGGGCGCTCGGAACGCCATGCCGCCGAGCTCCTTGAGCGATTCGCCGCCGCCCGAGCGCGCGGCCACCAGGCCGATGATCAGGAACAGCGGCACCACCACCAGGCCGTGGTTCAGCATCTGGAGGACGGCGCCCTGGGCTCCCTCGTCGTCGAGGGCGAAGATGCCCAGCACGATGAAGCCGAGCTGCGCGATCGAGGAGTAGGCGACCACGAGCCGCACGTTGTCCTGCGAGAACGCGAGCACCGACCCGTACAGGATCGAGAAGACCGCGATCACGATGAACAGCTCCTGCCAGTGCTGCGAGCCCTCAGGCATCACCGGGAGCACGATCCGCAGGAAGCCGTAGACGCCGACCTTGGAGAGCACCCCGGAGAGCAGCGCGAGCACGGGGATCGGAGTGGAGCGGTAGGTCTCCGGCACCCAGCCGTGGAGCGGGAACAGGGGCGCCTTGACGAAGAACGCGAGCGCGAACAGCAGCACGATCCAGTGCTGGGTGCCCTCGGGCACCGAGCGCTGCTCGAGCACCTCGAGCGAGAAGGAGAGCTGGCCGCCGTCCGGCGTGGCGAGCACGCCGAGCGCGATCGCCGCGGCGAGCATCAGGAGCGAGCCCGAGAGCGTGTAGATCACGAACTTGGTGGTGGCGCGCACGCGGTCGCCCGTGCCCCAGCCCCCGATCAGGAAGTAGAACGGCACGAGCATCAGGTCGAAGAAGACGATGAACAGGGCCAGGTCCTGGGCCATGAACGCACCGAGCACCGCGGTCTCCGCCAGACCCATGTAGAAGAAGAAGAGCTTGGGCCGGTCCTGCTCGCGGACGGCCGCCCAGAGGGTGCAGGGCACCCAGGCGATGGCCGTGAGCAGCACCATGAACAGGTTGAGGCCGTCGACCCCGAGCTGGTAGCGGATCCCGAGCTCCTCGATCCACTGGTCGTTCGTCTCGTACTGGAGCCCGCCCGCCGCCGAATCGAAGTCGGCGATCATCGCGATCGCGTAGGCCAGCACCGCCACCGTGCCGGCCAGCACGGCCCAGCGGGCCATGCCGCGCGGCAGCACCGCGCCCACGAGCCCGGCGGCGAGTGGCAGGAAGAGGACGATCGAGAGGTGGATCGTCATGAGCTCGCGAGCAAGAAGTAGAGGACCAGCCCGGCCACGCCGAGCAGCAGCAGCAGCGCGTAGGCCCGCAGGAAGCCGGTCTGGATCGCGCGCGCGAACGAGGTGCCCGCCCGGACGATCCCGGTGGTGCCGCCCACGATGAAGCCCTGCACGAAGTCGGTCTCGACCACGCGGCGGCCGAACGCCCCGGCGGTGGCCGTCGGGCGCACGAACACGGCGTCATAGAGCTCGTCGAAGTACCACTTGTGGAAGAGGAAGGCGTGGACTTTCGGGAACCGGTCGCGCAGCTCGAGCGTGATGCCGCGCCGGCGCACGAAGAAGACGTAGGCCACGTAGATCGACGCCACCGAGATGATCCCGCCGGCGGCTAGCCCGACCCATTCGGCCCCCGCGCTCGGATGATCGTCGATGTAGCGCGAGCTCTCGAAGGTGGGCTCGAGGAAGTGCTCGAGCGTGTCGGTCACTCCCGGGATCCCCACCACGCCGGCCACCAGCGCCAGGAAGGCGAGCGGCGCCATGGCGAACTTCATCGGCGGCGAGCTCTCGGCCACGTTGTGCTCCGGTCCCGGGAACCCCACGTCGGTGTCCTCGGGCTCGCCGGTCATGGGGTTCATCGGCTCCCCGTGCGCGGCGTGACCGCCCTCGAGCTCCTTCGCCTCGGGCACGGGCTCGCCGCCGAACACCCGGAAGACCATCCGGAAGGCGTAGAAGCCGGTGAGCGCGGCGCCGAAGTAGCCCGCGAGCGCCAGCACCACGTAGCCGCCGCCGCGGTTGATCGTGTAGGCCAGCACCTCGTCCTTCGAGAAGAAGCCCGACGTGAACGGGAACGCGGCGAGTGCGAGCGCGCCGATCGTGAATGTCACGAACGTGAACGGCATCGCCTTGCGGAAGCCGCCCATCCGGTCCATGTCCTGGATACCGGCCATCGCGCCGATCACCGAGCCCGCGCCCATGAAGAGGAGGGCCTTGAAGAAGGCGTGCGTCATCAGGTGGAACAGGCCCGCGCTGTAGGCCGCCACCGACACGCCGAGCACCATGTAGCCGATCTGCGACATGGTCGAGTAGGCGATCACCCGCTTGAGGTCGGTCTGCACGAGCGCCACGGTGGCGGCGAACACCAGCGTGGCCGTGCCGATGATCGCCCCGATGTCCGCGGCGGTGGGCGCAAGCTCGAAGAGCGGGAAGGTGCGCGCGATCAGGTACACCCCGGCCGTGACCATGGTGGCCGCGTGGATCAGAGCCGAGACCGGCGTTGGACCCTCCATCGCGTCCGGCAGCCAGGTGTGGAGAGGCAGCTGGGCGGACTTGGCGAACGCGCCCACGAGCAGCAGCAGGCAGGTCGCAACGATCGTCCCGTCGTTCTGCGCGAACACCTCCGGCGCGCGCTCGAACACGCCCAGGTAGTCGAGCTGCCCGGTCTCGTTCAGGATCAGGAACGCGGCGATCACGAGGCCCACGTCGCCGATCACGTTCATCACGAACGCCTTGATGCCGGCATTGGTGGCGGTGTCGCGGCGGTACCAGAACGAGATCAGCAGGTAGGACGCGGCGCCCACGAACGCCCAGCCCACGATCAGCAGGATGAAGTTGCCCGCCAGGACGAGCAGCAGCATTGAGAAGACGAAGTAGTTGAGGTAGGCGAAGAAGCGGGCGAAGCCGTGGTCGCCGCTCACGTACGAGATCGAGTAGACGTGGATCAGGAACGACACGCCGCTCACGACGAGGCACATGAACACCGCGAGCGGGTCCACGAAGATCCCGACCTCGACGTCGAAGTCGCCGGTCGCGGCGTAGGTCCAGATGCTGTCGACGGCGTGGCGCTCCTCCCGAGGCAGGTCCTGGACCTGCACGAGCGCGCCGATCGAGGCGAAGAACGACCCGAGGATCGCGCCGCTCGCGATCCAGCCGGCGGTCCTGCCGGGCAGCACGCGCCAGCCGAGCGAGGTCACCAGCAGGCCGGCCAGCGGGAAGGCCAGCACGAGCCAGCCGTAGGAGGTGGCGCTCACCCCCTGAGCTCCGACATCTCGTCGACGTCGATCGGCAGCCGGTTGCGGTACATCGCGACGATGATCCCGAGGCCGATCACGACCTCACAGGCCGCGATCACCATCACGATCAGCGCGAAGATCTGGCCCGCCTCGTTGCCGTGCATGCGCGAGAAGCCCACGAGCGCGAGGTTGCCGGCGTTCAGCATCAGCTCGAGGCAGAGCAGCACCACCAGCGGGTTGCGCCGCGTCATCACGCCCGCGGCCCCGATCACGAAGATGAAGGCCGAGAGGACGAGGAACCAGACGACGTCCATGGCGCCGGGCTAGGCCCGCACCTCCATCGTGTCGGTGGGCAGATCGCTGCGCGGCCCGACCGCCGGTCCCTCCTCCTCGAGGCCGCGACGCCGGCGGGCGAGCACCACCGCGCCCACCGCCGCCACCAGCAGCAGGAACGACGCGGCCTCGAACGCCACGAGGAAGGTGGTGAGCAGCAGCTCGCCGATCGCGGCGGGCGCGCCGAAGCCGGCGCCCAAGTCCGCGCCCTGCGTGTCGAGCGCCTTCAGCCCCGAGGCGATGAACGCGATGCAGAGCTCGGCCCCGACCGCCGCGGCGAACAGCGGCCCGAACACCCCGATCGCGCCGCTCTCGGGGCGCAGCGGCTCGTCCGAGCCGCCGATGTAGGCGACCACGAACAGGTAGAGCACCATCACGGCGCCCGCGTAGACCACCACCTGGCCGGCAGCCAGGAACTCGGCGTGGAGCAGCAGGAAAAGCACCGCCAGCGCGAGCAGGTGGCCAACGAGCGACAGCACCGAGTAGAACGGGTTGCGCAGCAGCACCACGCCGAGCGCACCCGCAAGCGCTCCGATCCCCGCGATGAAGAACAGGAGCTGCTCGAACCACATGGCCGGTGCCTACTCGCCCTCTCGCCGCAGCGGCGTGTGCTCGGGCGAGTCGGCCAGCAGCATCTCCTTGGTGAAGATCAGGTCGGAGCGGCTGTAGTCGGCGAGCTCGTAGTCGTTGCCCATCGTGATGGCGTCGAACGGGCAGGCCACCTCGCAGTAGCCGCAGAAGATGCAGCGCGACAGGTTGATCTCGTAGACGGCCGCGTGGCGCTCGCCTGCGGACACCTGGTTCTCGGGCGTGTTCTCCTCCGCCACCACGCGGATGCACTTGGCGGGGCAGGCGGCGGCGCAGAGCGAGCAGCCCACGCACTTCTCGAGACCGGTGTCCTCGAAGCGGTGGAGCTTGTGGCGCCCGCGAAAGCGCGGGTAGACGGGCGTCTTCTCCTCGGGGTACTGGATCACGTGGTGGCCCTCGACCGCGCGGCCGAAGGTGGTCTTGAGCCCGCGCAGCGTCTCCCCGAACACGCGGTAGACCGCTCCCACGCCGCCGGGCTCGGGGCCCCGGTCGATCGGCTTCGCCGCGTCTCTCCAATTCGTCGCCATCTCAGGTCACCACCAGCACGATTGCGGTCACGAGCACGTTCAGGGTCGCCAGCGGCAGCAGGATCTTCCAGCCGAACGACATCAGCTGGTCGTAGCGCAGCCGCGGGAGCGAGGACCTGATCCAGATGAAGAAGAAGGCGCCGGCAAGGATCTTGATGAGCATCCATAGCGGCGCGAGCGCCTCGGGCCCGGGTCCCCGCCAGCCCCCCAGGAAGCAGGTGGCGGCGATGCCCGAGATCACGAGCACCTCCATGTACTCGGCCATGAAGAACGAGCCGAAGCGCATCCCGCCGAACTCGGTGTTGTAGCCGCCCACGATCTCGGCGTCGCCCTCGGGCAGGTCGAACGGGGCGCGGGCGCTCTCCGCGAAGCCCGCGACCATGAAGATGCAGAAGCCCACGAACTGCGGCACCACGTACCACATGTCGCTCTGCTGCTCGACGATGTCCACGAGCGACATCGAGCCGGCGGTCATCACCACGCCGAGCAGCGACAGGCCCAGCGCCACCTCATAGGAGATCAGCTGCGCGGCGGCGCGCATGGCGCCGAGGAAGGAGTACTTCGAGCCCGACGACCAGCCGCCGAGCATCAACCCGTAGAACGCGAGCGAGCCGAAGGCGAAGAAGTAGAGGATGCCGATCGACACGTCGATCCCGTAGAGGCCGAAGCCGCCGCCCCATGCGTCGTAGGGGCCGAACGGGATCACGGCCATGGTGGCGACCGCGGTGGTGACCGAGATCACCGGGGCGATGGCCATCATCCAGGGGATCGCCGATGCGGGCGTGAAGGCCTCCTTCGAGAGCAGCTTTCCCACGTCGGCGAGCGGCTGCATCATCCCCCGGAAGCCCACCCGGTTCGGGCCGATGCGGGACTGGAAGCGGCCCATCACCTTGCGCTCGGCCAGCAGCACGATCGGCACGAGCTGAAGGAAGACCACGAAGATGATGATCGACTTGGCGATCATCACGAGCGTGCCCTCGAGCATCAGGCGAGCACCTCCGCGCCCGAGCCGCTGACCTCTACGCGACCCGCGGGGAGCGAGGTCCCTGACACGAACACGGCGCCGGCGGGCACGCCGGTCCGCAGGTGGGCGGTGGCGGTCGCCGTGGAGCCGTTCACGCGCAGCACGAGCTCGTCGCCGTGGGCGACCCCGAGCCGCTCCGCATCCTCGGGGGACAGCTCGGCCACGCCGTCGCGCGCGAGGAAGCGAAGGAGCGGCGAGTGCTCGATCTCGGGACCGCTCCAGAGGCTCGGCACCACCACCGCCTGCAGATCCTCCGGCGCGGCGGGCGGATCGGGGAGCGGCCCGGCCGGAAGCTCCTCGCGCCCGAGCGCGGCGGCGGCGTTCCCGTCCTGCCAGCGAACGCCATGGCCGGCGATCTCGTCCGCGCCTACCCCGGCGTAGAACGGCACGGCCTCGGCCAGCCGCGCGGCCAGCTCTGCGCCGCCCGCGGCGCCCAGGCCCGCGCCCGCCCGCTCGCACAGCTCGGCCAGCACCTGCCAGCCGGGGCGCACCTGGTTGGCGCGGCCGAGCGCCTGGCGCACGCGTTGCAGGCGACCGTCCGGATGGGTGATCGTGCCCTCCTTCTCGGCGTAGATCTCCGCCGGAAAGACCACGTCGGCGTGCTCGGCCAGCTCCTCGCTCGCGTAGTGCGCGAACGCGATCACGCTGGCGGCGCGCGAGAGCACGTGCTCGGGCTGCTCGGCCTCGACGAGCAGCAGGGCGCCGCGGGCCGAGTCCGGGTCGCCGGCCTCCGGGGCGTCGACGAGGCCCGGACCCGAGCGCGGCGAGCAGCCCACCTCGTGCAGGCCGCGCCCGTTCGCCCCCGCGGGGATGCCGATCAGCCCCGACTCCGGGGCGTCCGCGAGGCCGAGCGCGCCGGCCAGCGCGAGCAGCGCGTCGACGCTCTCGCCGCCCAGCTTCTCGCCCCAGATCACCACCACGTCACCCGCGCCGCGCAGCACGTCCGCCACCGCCCGCACCGCGGCGCCGGCGTCGCCGTTCCACGACGGCTTGCCGGGCCGGAAACCGGTCGACGCGCGCGCCCTGGTGGCCAGCGCGGCCACCTCGTCGGCGCGAGCGCGCGGGGAGCCGAGCGCGCCGGCGAGGGCGCTCAGCGCGGCGGCGGCGCCGCCCGGGGCGAAGCGGAGCGCGGCGGCGGCGTTCGCGTCGAGGGTCGAGGGCCGGCTCGACACGATCGCCAGGCGCGCGCCGGTGCGGCGCACCGCCTTGCGCACGCGCAGGTCGAGGATCGGGGCCTCGTCCACGAGCTCGGTGTCCAGCACGAGGATCGCGTCGGCGTGGTCGATGTCCGAAACCCGGGCCGATAGATCCACGCGCGCGAGCGCGCGCGCGAGGGAGGCCGCGGAGGATGCGCGCGCGGAGGAGGTCCGCGCGGAGGATCCCGCGCTCGCGTCGCCCAAGCCAATGTCCTGCGC
>DASRIC010000016.1:0-15110 GCA_035650215.1 Thermoleophilaceae bacterium | reverse complement strand
GGCGGCCGCGGCCGACGAAGCTCGAGCTCTGTCGCGAGCTTCGCCGGGTGGTCTCAGAGCGCCTCCAAGACGACCACTCCCCCGAGCAGATCGCGGGCTGGCTGCAGCTCCGCTACCCCGACAATGAGGTGATGCACGTCTCCCACGAGACGATCTACCGTACAAGACTCTCACCAACGCCTTCGAGCCAGCGCTCGGCCGGGTCGCGAATGCGACCTTCGACCACAACCACTCGCGCCAGGACAACACCTCGTATCTGATCCGCAACTCGAGCGGAACACGGATCGTCGGGAAGACGATCGAGTCGTCCCGGCTCGGCATTGTCGTTGGAGGCGGCGCCCCGAACACCGGCCTAGAGATCGCGGGCAATCAGATCACGGTGAACCCATTGTTCGAGGTGACGACCGCGGGCGGCGGCGTCCAGCAGGGGATCGCCTTCGCCGCTCCTCCCCTGGGGCAGGAGCCGAACTCAGATGTGACCGTCCACGAAAACACGATTACGGGCATGCGCGACGGGATCGTGGCCGCCGGGCCGCCGAACGCCGCGAGGGCATCGCTCACCGACTCGACGATCTCGTTGAACACCGCGAACGACAACCTGCGCGACGGAATTGTGCTGCGCGGCCTGAACACCCGCAACACGGTCAGCAACAACGCCGCCGATCGAAACGGCCGCTACGGCATCTATGCGCAAGGCGCGATCCGCAACGTCTTTCAGACGAACAGGATGTTCGGCAACGGCGATACCGACGCTCGTGATGAGAACCGGCCAGCGAACAGCTGGACCGGCAACCAGTGCCTGACCGACTTCCCCGCCGGCACCATCTGCGGCGTCGGGTAGCCGCTATGGACCCACAGCAGCGGGACTCCGCGTCCACGCGGACGCCCCTGTCGCTGCTTCCGTCAGAGAGCAGCACTCCGCGCTAGCGCAATGAGTGATCCTGCGGACTGCGATGAAAGAGGAACGAGCACAAGGAGGCCCGTTTTCATGTTGCACGCTGGATTGGATCTCAGTCGCAGGCGGCTCGACGTTTGTCTGTTGTCGGGTGGTGGCGAGCCGGTCGCGGAGTTCGCGACGCACATGCTCACCCGCAACCAACCTGGGCCGTGTAGGAATCGAACCTACAACCTTGAGGTCGCGGGTCGATTCGCGGCCGGGCCCAGACGTAAGCGCCGCTTGGCGGGCCGCTGGACAAGCGCTCGTGCGGAACGTCGTCATGCGCGCTGGAGTCGAATACCCACTTGGCCAAGCCGCAGGGTTCCCACGATTTCGCGCCGCGCGATCCTGCATTTCGACTACCCAGACCCGATGCGGCAGGTGCGCCATGCGCAACAGTCGAACGGCAGCAGAACTCCTTCCTTGACGTAGCAAGGCCGTCTTGAACTCACGGCTCTCGAGCAGACGCGCGCGAAGACGACTGATCGGCCCATCAAGCGCGCCGAGACTCTCAGTGAGCGCCCGGAGCTCGCCTGGCGATCCCACCCCTGCTGTCGCCATGCGGGCGAGAGCCAATTCGGGAAGGTTCCGGGCACGCACTTCTGCCGCCTCGGCTGTGAAGAAGACCTTACAAGGGGCGCGACGTGACGTCCCGTACGTGATGGGCCAGGTCGGCCACGCCGACTCGGCCACCACCCTCGAGGTCTACTCACAGGTGCTCGAGCGCCGCGAGCGCCGAACCGTTGGCCAGGCGTTCGACCGCCTGATGCGCGACGCCATTCCGTCGGAACCTGAGCGCCCCAGCGGTCCGCCCACGACACGATCTGGCGGCGCGGAAACCGCCAAAGTCGAATCCGATCACAGCATTTTTGGGCCGCAACCTGGACTCCGCGGCCCAAATAGCGCGACTTCAGCGATAGCCGCCGACTAGCTGAGTAAGAAAGATCCCTGCAGATCGCCACCTTTCTGAAACGCCCCGAGCAGGATTCGAACCTGCGGCCTACTCCTTAGGAGGGAGTCGCTCTATCCGGCTGAGCTATCGGGGCCCGCTGCGAGTTTACGGCTGCCGGCGCGTCGCGCGCGACGCCGGAGTCCCCGCGCCCGGGCGATGAGTTTCGGTCTCCCGATCGGTCATTGGTGGCGGCAGAGCAAACCGTAGAAGGAAGGAGAGCTCGATCTCTAGCTCAATGGTGAACCCATGCTGATCTACTCGATGGGCGTCTCAATGGACGGCTTCATCGTCGACCGCGAGGGCGCGTTCGGGTGGGCGGCCCCTGGCGAGGAGCAGTTTCGTTTCCACATCGCGCAGACACGCGAGCTCGGTGGCCACCTGTGCGGCCGCAGGCTCTACGAGACGATGCTGCCGTGGGAGACGGATCCGTCGATGCGCGACGACGAGCTCGGGGCTGCGTTCGCCGACGTCTGGTGCTCGATCCCGAAGGTCGTCTTCAGCCGCACGCTCGAGAGCGTCCAGGGCAACGCGCGGCTCGCCGATGCGTCACTGGCCGAGGAGGCCGCTGCCGCGCTCGACGCGACTGACAAGGACGTGTCGATCGGCGGCGCCGGCCTGGCCGCGGAGGCGATCGAGCTCGACCTCGTGGACGAGCTGCATATGTTCCGGAATCCGGTCGTCGTCGGTGGCGGCACGCCGTTCCTACCGCCTGTCACGGAAGAGCTCCGGCTGGACCTGATCGAGACCAGGACGTCCGGCGCGCGCGTGATCTACGAGCGCTACCGGCGCGCCCGCGACGACTCGCACTGACGTCGCCGTTAGAAGGGAGTCGCTCTATCCGGCCGAGCTATCGGGGCCGGCCAGAGCCATAGCCCGCTCTGGGGCCTCCAGCCGGGGCTCGAACAGCTCCGCCGAGGCGACCAGCTGGTCGACCAGCTCCTCGGCGTCGGCCGCGCGCTCGATCGCCCGCAGGTCGTCCGCGTGGCCGTGCGTGACCGCGAGCCGGGAGGAGAAGAGCTGGCAGCAGTCCTCGTCGGGCAGGATCGAGATCGGGTAGGTGCCGAGGTCCTGCGCGATCGCCACGATCTCGGCCTTGTCGCGGTCGATCAGCGGGCGCAGGAGGGGCAGCTCGGCGGCGTCTTCGACCAGCGCGAGGTTGGGGAGGGTCTGCGAGGCCACCTGGCCGAGCGAGTCGCCGGTGACGAGCGCGCCGGCGCGCTCTCTCTGCGCGAGCGACGATGCCACCCGCACCATCAGCCGGCGCGACGAGAGCACCTGTAGCCGCCCCGCGCCCACGGTGGCGAGCCGCCGCTGGGCGGGCCCGAACGAGACCACGAACAGGCGCGAGCCGCCTTGGAAGCGGTCGAGCCGCGCCACGAGCGCGTAGGCCTTGTAGATCGACTCCGGCCCCGTGTAGGGGCGGCCGCTGAAGTGCACGAAGTCGCAGCGAAGCCCGCGCTTCATCATGCGGTAGGCCGCCACCGGCGAGTCGAGGCCGCCCGAGAGGAGCACGAGCGCCCGGCCGCTCGAGCCGACCGGCAGTCCGCCGGCGCCGCGCAGGCGGTCGGCGGACACGAGCAGCTCCTTGCTGTCCACCTCCACGTGCAGCTCGAGATCGGGGAGGGAGAGGTCGACCGCGAGCCCGAGCCGGACCCGAACGGCGTCGCCGATCACGCGGGCGAGCTCGACCGAGCGCAGCGGGAAGCGCTTGTCGCGGCGGCGGGCGCGGACCGCGAAGGTGCGACCGGGACGGTCCGCGAGGAGGGCCACCGCGGCGTCGGCTGCGGCGGACACGTCGCGCTCGCAGCGGAGCGCAGGCTGCACGACGCTCGCGCCGGGTAGGCCGAGGCAGCGTCGCGTGAGCTCCTCGGGATCGCTGGCGCCGGTCACGATCAGCACGCCGCCGCGGCGGCGGACGTCGAGCGGGCCGAGATCCTCGCCGAGTCGGCGCAGGTTGCGCTCGAGCACGCTCACGAACTGCGGGCGGTTGCGCCCCTTGAGCGCCAGCTCACCGAACTTGAGCAGCACGCAGGGCTCGGCCATGTCAGAGAACGTACCGCCCCGCCGGACGGCGTTCTACTCGTCTTCGTAGAGCGACTCGCGCGCGAGCTCCGCGCCGCGGTTGCCGTACAGGCGCACCTCGACGTAGTCGCCCGTGTACGCGTCGATCGACACGAGCGTGAAGCGCTCCTCGACCAGCGTGCACTGGTCCGTGGTGCTCGGACCGAGCTCGGCGGTGGCCGCCACCCCGTTGGGCACCAGAGCCACGCCCCAGACCAGGGTGATCACGCCGCGCCGGCCCTCGGGTCCGCGCCAGTGGCCGATCTCGAAGTCGGACAGGTCGAGGCTCCAGTCCGGGTTCTCGGCGGCCGTCTCCTCCGTGAAGTCGGCCTCGGCGGCGAACTCGAGCGCGGGAGCCCCCTCGTGCTCGCGCGTGTAGGACACGTAGCCGAACACCTCGCCGCCGCCGTCGGCCGGTGCTGTGGCGGGCACGTAGGTGCGACCCGCCCAGCTGCGGTCCGGGAACCAGCTGATCTCGCCGATGCCGGTCTTGGCCGCGTCCTCGAAGTGCCCGGCGAGCGCCTCCGCCCAGCGCCCGTAGGGCAGCGGCTCCTGCGGCGGCTCGGCGGCGAACAGCGGTACCTGGCGCGGGACTGGCGGCATGGCGCGGCGGGACGCTACACGCTGGCGTTGCGCAGGCGCGCCGCCGCGTCCTCGGGTGCCAGCACGTTCAGGTGCACGCCGACGCCGATCTCGAGGCCGGCCAGCTGGGCGAGTCGCGGCATCACCTCGATGCGCCAGCAAAAGTGCTCGGCGTCGCGCGGGGCGGTGCGCACCCACATGTTGAGCGGCGGCAGGGTGCCGCCCAGCACGGCGCGCAGCCGCACGAGCGCCTGGTGGAGCATACGGCCGCCGAGCGCGCCGTCGTCGGCGAACCTGAGCGCCGGGCGGCGCGGCACGACTTGGAGGTGGAACGGCACGCGCGCGCCGAACGGGCAGAGCGCCACCGCCTCGTCGTCCACCGCCACCACGCGCTCGCGGCGCTTGACCTCCTCCTGCACGAGGTCGCCCAGCAGGTTGCGTCCCTGCGTGCGCTGCCAGTAGGCGGTGAAGCGCTCGCGCTCGCGCGCAACGAGCGCGGGCACGAACGGCAGCGCGTAGAGCTGGGAGTGGGTGTGCGGGAGCGAGGCGCCCGCCTCCTTGCCCTCGTTCACGATCACGTGCACATACGCCGCCTCCGCGTGCGCGCGGCTTCGCTCGCGCCAGACCGACATCGCGGTCTCGACCTGGTCCGCGCGGAGCTCGGCGAGCGAGTACACGGGGTCGGGCGCGTTCACGATCAGCTCGTGCGCGCCGAGCGCGGGCTGCGCGCTGAACAGGTCGGGCTCCCCGCGACCGGCGGCGAGGGGATCCTCGCCGTCCGCGCGCTCGCCGGCCGTGAGCGCCGGGTAGAGGTTCGGGACCACGCGCACGCGCCAGTCCCCGTTCTCTCGCAGCGCGAAGACCTCGGGCGGCGTGCGGTCCTCGTGGCCGGCCGCGAACGGGTCCGCCTCGCGGTCGATCGGCGGACGCGGCGGGATGTCGAGAAACGCTCCCGGGCGCGAGCCACGCTCGCCGGCCACGATCACCTTCAATCCGGAGAGCGGGTCGATGCGCAGCTCCGGGCTCACAGGAGCTTCTCCATCGACACGTGCTCGATGCCCTCCTCGACGAACTTGGCGCCCCGCTCCCGGTAGCCCTCGCGCGTGTACAGGTCCATTGCATACGTCTGGGCGTGGAGGGCGATCACCTTGGCGCCCGCCAGGCGCGCGACCCGGTCGGCCTCGCGCAGGATGGCGGCGCCCACGCCCCCGCCGCGCCGGCTCGGCTCGACGGCCAGGCGGCCGAGGTGGGCGACCGGCCCGCGCAGCAGCAGCCGGCACGTGCCGAGCACCTGGTCCTCCTCGACCGCCACCACGTGGATCGCCTCCGGGTCGCGCCCGTCGCGATCCGCCTCGAGCGACACACCCTGCTCGACGCAGAACACGCGCTCGCGCAGCTCGAGTGCCGCCACAAGCTCGCCGTCCGTTCTGACCTCGCGGACCTCCACGGCGTCAGGTCAGCGGGCGTACCTGTCGATCGCCTCGGCGAGGTCCTGCTCGCTGGTGTAGGGGCCCTGGTGCACGAAAGCGAGCTCGCCCTTGCGGTCGTAGAAGGCGGTGGAGGGGAACGCCTGCACGGCATTGAACGCCGCCGCGATCTCGAGGTTGGGGTCGTCGAAGTGGGGGAACGGGACAGGGTGCTCGCGCACGAACTCCTCGGCCGGCCCGCGGCTGTCGTTGGAGTTCACGCCGAGGAACGCGACCTCTCCCTTGCGCTTGCGCGCCTGATCGCCGAAGTACGGGAACTCGAGCCGGCACGGGCCGCACCAGGACGCCCACTTGTTGACCACAACGGGCGTGCCCTTCTGCGCGGCGATGCGCTTCTCGAAGGCGTCGCGGCCGCCGTCGAGGAAGACCGGGGCCTCGCCGGCGGACGCCGGACTGGCGGAGGGCTCGTCATCGGACCCGCAGCCGGCAGCTACCACGGCGACGCAGGCAACCAGGGCGATGCAGGCGAGCGCGGCGGCGGGTACACGGCGCATGCGGCCAAGGATGGCAGGCGCCCTGCCGCAAGCACTCGGCTTCGTGTGCTGTAATAGTCGATACGCCGTACGTCCCCCTGGGGACCTGGCATGACCGCCGCCCGGCTCATTCGAGTTGCGGCGGTCACCACGGGCGGACCTCGCTGACTTCCCTGACGGCCAGCCCGGGCCCCGCCCCTTCATCCGTAGAGAACTGCCAACTGTGGCCGACACACGTTCCGTGGCCGATGCCTCGCCGGTTTCCGGCGACGACCTGAAGCGCGCAGAGGAATTCGCGCGTGAGTCCTTCCTGCTCGACGGCGAGGACGCCGGCATCGCGCTGGCGCCCGGGACCGCCCGGCGCAGCGCCCTCGACGCCGCCCTCGCCGAGCTCGACGCGGGCCGCGACGAGCCGTCGATCGAGTGGCGGCGCAACTACTCGCTCATGCTCGGGCTCGAGCGGCTGCTCGCGGAGGACGAGCCCCACCTGGCGGACGGCACGACCCTGTCAGCCCATCAGGTCGACGCGCTCTCGGGCACGCTGATCGCGCTCACCTCCGAGCTCCTGATCGCCCGCAACGGCCGCGGGGCGGGCGGCAACGGCCGCTCCGCTACCGACCTCGAGGAGCTCCACTCCGGCGAGGTCGAGCTCGAGGGCGACGAGCTGATCGACGAGGAGCCGCTCGACTGGGATCCGGCCGAGGAGGCCGAGGAGGAGGCGGCGTCGGACGCCGTGGCGGAGGACCCTGGCGCGGCGCGCCGCTTCTGGTTCGAGCACGCCACCGGCGCGGGCAAGACGGTCGCGGCGCTCGGGTTCGTCGAGGCGTCGCGCACCGGCGGCATTCTCATCCTCACCCACCGCCGCAACCTCGTGGACCAGTTCCTGGGCGAGCTGCGCGAGCGCGGCTACCGGCAGCGCATCTCGGCGCCGCTCTTGAAGAACGGCAGCGAGCCGCGGGCGGGCGGCCCGGTGACCGTCGAGACCTATCAGTGGTTCGTGCGCAACGCCGGCAAGGTCTCGGACGCCTACACGATCGTGATCTGCGACGAGGCCCATACGGCGCTCGGCGAGAAGACGAGCGGCGCGATCCGCCAGTGGGTCGGTCCGGTGTTCGTGGGCATGACCGCCACCGGCGCGCTGATCGCCCGTCACGTGACGGATCTCTTCCCCACACAGACCTCGCGCTTCGACCTCGCTCAGGCCGCGCGTCGCGGAGTGATCGCGCCGCTGCGCTGCGTGCGCATTCCGCCCGGCGTGGGCGTGCGCTCGATCGCAAAGGTGCCGCTCAGGCGCGGCGAGGTGGACCAGGACTTCGACCAGGAAGAGCTGGCCGCCCTGCTCGACCAGACGCCGTTCAACCTGGCGGTCGCCGACCTCTACAAGACCCGCTTCCGGGACCTTCCCGGCGTCGTCTACTCCGCCGGTGTGCGGCACGCCCACAACGTGGCGGAGGCCTTCCGCGATGCGGGCATCAAGGCCAAGGCGGTGTCGGGCGAGACTCCCAAGCGCGAGCTCACGCGCGTCCTCGGGGCCTACGAGCGCGGCGAGATCGACGTGCTCGTGAACGCCCAGCTGCTCGCCGAGGGCTGGAACTCACCGCGCGCCACCGTCTGCATGCACCTGGCGCCCACCGCCTCCAAGCGGATCTACCAGCAGCGCGTCGGGCGGGTCACGCGGCGCACCGCCGGTAAGGAGGCCGGGATCGTCGTCGACTTCGTCCATCCCGCCACGCCGAACGACGACCCGGTGGTCACGCTGCACTCGCTGCTCGACCGCGACGTCTACCGCGGCGGCGCGATCGTGGTCGGGCCCGTTCGGCGCGGGCGCGGGCGCCGGCTGCGCGTGGAGCGTCGGGTGGTGCCGGTCACCGCCGACGAGGACCGGCGGGCGCAGGTCTTCGAGCGCGAGCTGTGGCGCATGGCCGTCGAGCACCTGACCTGGGGGCAGCAGCAGGCCTGGGCGATGCTGGCCGGCGCGCGGGTGGCGTCGAACAACTGGCGGCGCGCCAAGGCGATGCTCCACTTCGACGGCACCGGCGAGCTGCGGCGCCAGTTCCTCATCACCTGCCTGCGCCGCAACCGCAACACGCAGCTGCGCCTGCGAGCGCTGTCCGAGGTGGGCGGCCTGCGCGATCCCGAGGCCTTCGACGACGCTGTGGAGATCGTGGGCGGCTGGTCGCGCGACGAGCGCCGCGAGGGCGTGAAGGTGCTGCTGCAAGCGCTCACCGAGCGTCAGATCGGGCGCCGCGACCAGGCGGCCCGCTGGCTCTGGCACCTCGCCGAGTACTCGCGCGAGGTGCACGAGGAGTACGCCGTGCAGCGCTGGCCGGAGACCAAGCGGCTGCTCGGCCTGCTCGTGAACTCAGCCGGTGCCGCGCACGCACGCAACGCCCGCCGCCTCGTGCAGGCGGCGCGCAAGCAGGACCGCCGGCTGAGCGCGGCGCTCCTCGCCGCCGCGCTGGCGCACACGCCCGAGGCGCAGCAGGTGCTCGACGGCGCCCGCATGCGGATGGCGCGCAAGCCGAGCGCGCTGGCCCGTGAGCTGCTCAAGAACTTCCCGAAGGGGAAGCGCCGCCGCGGCGGGCGCCGGCGCAAGAAGAAGGGCGGCGGAGCCGGCGCCGACGGGGCTGCGCAGGAGGGCGCGGCCGCGGTGCAGGCCAAGAAGACCCCGCCCGACGAGGAGCCGGGGTCGGACGACTCGCAGGACGCCGAGGGCTCGGACGAGAGCTCCGGGGAAGAGCGCGACGCGGCTTAGCCCGCGCCCTCCCGCTCGCGCAGCAGGTGCACCTCGCCCGCGTCGAGCGTCACCCGCCCCTCCGGGGTGTCCACCAGCAGCGCACCCGATTCGTCGATGCCGGCGGCCGTGCCCTCGCCGGCATCCCAGCGCACGCGCTCACCGCGCAGCGCGTCGCGCTCGCTCCAGGCGGCGAGTAGCTCCGCGACCGGCGCGTCGAGCCGGCGCTCGAGCGCAGCAAGCAGCTCGGGCAGCAGGGCCTCGACCTCGTACTCCACCCCGGCCAGGCGGAGCGAGGTGGCGATCCCCGACAGCTCGACCCGGAACTCCGTGGTCGTGACGTTGAGGCCGATGCCGAGCACTGCCCAGCCCTCCTGGAGCCGCCCCTCGACGAGGATGCCCGCGAGCTTGCGGCGCTCGTGCCAGACGTCGTTCGGCCACTTGATCTCGCAGTCAACGGGCAGCGCGTCGCACACCGCCACGGCGGCGGCCAGCGGCAGCGTGGGCTCGACCCGGCGGAGCACCAGCGACATTAGGAGCGCCTCGCGCGGGGCGGCTGCCCACGCCCGCCCCTGCCGGCCGCGGCCGGCGGTCTGCTCGTCCGCCGTCACGAGCGTGCCGTGCGGCGCGCCGGCGAGCGCCAGCTCCTTGGCGCGCTCGTTCGTCGAGTCGGTCGAGCGCAGGTGGACCCGCGGAGCCCCGATCACCGCGCCCGCAGGAGGACCTCGGTGTCCGGAGCGATCCCGAGCGTGCCGGCGGCGTCGCCGCGATTGATCGCCACCGCGAGCGTCCGATAGGAGTCCTCGTAGACGAGCAGCTCGCCCGGCTTCACGTCGGCGAAGGTCTGCGTGTAGGTGGCCAGGTAGCGCTCGCCGCCGGCCTCGATCTCGACCACCCCGCCCAGGCTGATGCCGGTGCCGGCCAGCCCGTCGTGGTCGACGTTCAGGCCCACGTTCCCGAAGCGGTCGACCACGAGTGCGTGGGCGGTCAGCGTGCCGTTCGCGCTGCGCGGCTCGGGCACGTGTACGGTCGCGAGCGTGGCGGGATCGATCGGCTCGCCCGCTTCGGCCAGCTCGGCTCCGAGGGAGAGCTGGGCGGCGACCGGCGCGAAGATGTCGCGCCCGTGGAAGGTGGCGGACACGGGCTCGAGCCGGTGCGGCGAGCGGGTGATGTCCACGGCGTCGCGCACGCCGCCGCAGCGCTCCCAGGCCAGGCTCAGCAGCCCATTGTCCGGACCCACGAGTAGGCGCTCGTCTCCCACTCGCAGGGCCAGCGCACGGCGCTCGCTGCCCACCTGCGGATCCACGACCGCCACATGCACCCCGACCGGCAAGTAGGGCAGCGTGTTGCGGAGGACGAGCGCACCCTGGCGCACGCCGTAGCGGCGAATGCCGTGGGTGATGTCCACGATCCGCGCGTCCGGGTCGACGCGGCGGATCACGCCGTGGCAGACCCCCACGAACTCGTCGTCGCGACCGTAGTCGGTGAGCAGCGAGATGATCATGCGAGCGCTCCTCGCCTGCTCTCGGCGTCGGCGACCAGGGCGGTCACGAGGCCCTCCACGTCGTGGCGCTCGGCCTCGACGTCGACGGTCAGCCCATGCTCGCGCGCCGTCTCGCTCGTGACCGGCCCGATCGACACCACACGCGCCGCGGGCGGCAGCTCGGCGCCGGCCCCGATCAGGAAGCGCACCGTGGAGCTCGAGGTGAAGGTCATGTACGTCGCGCGGTCGAGCGCCGCGCGTCCGTCGTCGCCGAGGGGCTCCCCCACCGTCTCGTAGAGCGCCACGTCGTCCACCTCCGCGCCGCGCTCGCGGAGCGCCTCGGGCAGCACGTCGCGCGCCTCGGCGGCTCGCGCCACCAGCACGCGGCGGCCCTCCACCGGCACGCTCGCGAGCGCCTCCACGAGCGCCTCGGCCACGAAGCGCTCCGGCAGCACGTCGGCGCGAACGCCGTGGCGCTGGAGCTCCGCGGCCGTGCCGGGCCCGATCGCGGCGACGGTGGCGCCCGCGAGCGCGCGGGCGTCGCGTCCGGTCTCGGCGAGCGCCGCGAACAGCAGCCGCGCCCCGTTCGGACTCGTGAGGCAGACGAGCGCGTAGTCGCTCACGCGCGCCAGCGCCGCGCGCAGCTCGCGCTCGAGGGGGCGGGGCTCGATGCGGATCGCGGGGGTCTCCACGACCTCGGCGCCGAGTCCCTGCAGGCGCGCCGCGAGCCCGCTCGCCTGGGCGCGCGCGCGGGTCACGGCCACGACCTCGCCGTGGAGCGGACGGCGCTCCAGCCACGCGATCGTGTCGCGCAGCTCGGCCACCGGTCCCACGAGCGCGATCGCCGGCGGGCGCACGCCCTCGTCCGCCACCAGCGCCGCGATGTCGCGGAGCGCGCCGGTCACCACCCGCTGGCCTGGGAGCGTGCCGCGCGCCACCACGGCGGCCGGCTCGGCGGGGTCGCGCCCGGCGGCGACCAGGCGCTCGGCGATCTGGGGCAGGGTGCGGATGCCCATGTAGAGGACGAGCGTGCCGGGGAAGCGCGCGAGCGCGTCCCAGTCGAGCGCGCTCGACTCCTCGCCCTTGGCGGGGTCCTCGTGGCCGGTCACGAACGCCACCGCGGAGGCGGCGTCGCGGTGCGTGACCGGTACGCCCGCGTAGGCCGGAGCGGCAACGCCGGCGGTCACGCCGGGCACGACCTCGAAGGGAACGCCGGCGGCCGCGAGCGCCTCGGCCTCCTCGCCGCCGCGGCCGAACACGAACGGGTCGCCGCCCTTCAGGCGCACCACGCGCCTGCCGGCGCGGCCGAGCTCGACCAGCAACGCGTTGATCTCCTCCTGGGGGAGCGCGGCCGCGCCCGGCTCCTTCCCCACGTAGCGCAGCTCCGCGTCCGGCCGCGCGCCGTCGAGCGCGTTCGGCGGGATCAGGCGGTCGTAGAGGATCACGTCGGCCTCGGCGATCAGCTCGAGGGAGCGGCGTGTCATAAGGCCGGGGTCGCCCGGGCCGGCACCCACGAGATACACGAGGCCGGTCATCGCCCCAACGCTACCTCGGCCGCTGCGAGGATCTCCCCGGCGCCGGCGGCTCGCATGCGCTCGGCCACCTCGTGACCGAGGCCGGCGGGGTCGGCGGCGTCGCCCGCGAGCGAGTCGCGGATCCAGTGCGAGCCGTCCGCCAATCCGGCGTAGGCCGTGAGTGACAGCTCGCCCACGCGCACCTCGGCGTGAGCGCCAACCGGCGTGTTGCAGGTGGCCTCGAGCCCGACCACCAAAGCGCGCTCGGCGGTCAGGCAGGCGAGGGCGGCCGTGTCGGTGAGCGCCGCCGCGGCGGCCGCCGAGCGCTCGTCGCCCGCGCGCGCCTCGAGGGCGAGGCAGCCCTGGCCCGGCGCCGGCACGAGCTGCGGGAGCGCGACACCCTCGGCGCCTCGCTCGAGCCGAGCGAGCCCGGCCCGCGCCACCACGATCGCGTCGAACGCTCCCTCACCCAGCCGCCGTAGACGCGTATCCACGTTGCCGCGCAGCGGACGCACCTCCAGGTCGGGCCGCAGCGCCGAGACCTGCGAGCGCCGCCGCACACTCGCGGTGCCCACGACCGCACCGGAGGGCAGCTCGTCGAGGGAGGCAGCGCCGCACAGCGCGTCGAGCGGATCTTCGCGCTCCGGCACGCCCACGATCGCGAGACCCTCGCGCAGCCGGCCGGGCACGTCCTTCGCGGAGTGCACTGCGAGGTCGACCCGCCCGTCGAGCAGCGCCTCCTCGATCTCGCCGACGAAGCGCCCCTTGTCGCCGGCATCGCGGCGGCGATCCCCGAGCGTCGTGATCGGCACGAGCTCCGCGTCCTCCTCGAGCCGCTCGGCCACCCAGCGCGCCTGCACCAGCGCCAGGGCGCTGCCGCGGGTGCCGAGCCTGATCACGCCTGCTTGCGGCGGCGCTCGGAGAGGCGCGTGACCTCGGCGTCCCTGGGAGCCAGGGCGGCCTCGAGCCCGAACAGCTCGTGCAGGGTGTTCACGTATCGGTAGGAGGCGTGCTCGCCGGCCGATCCCTTGAGCCGCAGCGTGGGCTCGTGCAGCAGCCGGCTGACAACCGCGCGTGCCATCACCCCCAGGCGCTCGCGGTCGGCGGCGGACAGCGACTCCCAGGCCGACTCGTTCTCGCGCAGCACCTGCTCCACGATCTGATCGCCGCGGCGGCGCAGGGCGGAGATTGTGGGCACCACGTCGAGCGAGGCGAGCCAGTCCTCGAAGCGAGCGAGCTCCTCGCGCACGATGGCGCGCGCCGGCTCGGCCTCGGCCTCGCGCACGCTCAGGTTGCGCGTCACGGCCTGCTGGAGGTCGTCCATGTCGTAGAGCGCGATGCCCGGGCAGTCGCGCGCGCCGGGGTCGATGTCGCGCGGCACGGCGAGGTCGAGCAGCGCCAGCGGGCGTCCCATGCGGGCGCTGGCCACCTGCTCGAGCTCCTCGCGGCCAACGATCTGGTGCGGCGCGCCGGTCGACGCCACCACGATGTCGGCGCCCTCGAGCTCGCGCGGGAGCTCGTCGAAGGGCACCGCTCGGCCGCCGTAGCGCTTGGCGAGCGCGAGGGCCCGCTCCAGGCGCCGGTTGGCCACGAACAGCGCCTGCACTCCGCGCTCCGACAGGAGGCGTGCGGTGAGCTCCGCGTTCTCGCCGGCGCCGATCACGACCACGGTCCGGTCGGTCAGATCGCCGAGGAAGTCCGCCGCCAGCTGCACCGCCACCGAGGACACCGAGACGTTCGAGCGCGCGATTTCGGTCTCGCTGCGCACGCGCTTGCCGGCGGCCAGCGCGTCGCGGAAGAGCCGGTTGGACACCGGGCCGGTCACGCCCTCGACCAAGGCCAGCTCGTACGAGCGCTTGACCTGGCCCTGGACCTCCGCCTCGCCCACGATCATCGAGTCGAGCCCGGCGGTGACCGCGAACAGGTGCTCCACCGCCTCGGCGCCGCGCAGGGAGTAGATCGTGCCGAGCAGCTCGGTGGGCCGCAGCCCCGCCTGGCGCGACAGGATCCCGAGCGCCTCGGTCTCCGCCTCAACCGGGTCGGCCGTGACCAGGTAGAGCTCGGTCCGGTTGCAGGTGGAGATCGCCACGGCCTCGTGGACCGCCTCGTGGTCGACCAGCTCGGCCATCACGCGCGAGGCGCGTCCGTCCGGCAGTGCCAGCTTCTCGCGCAGCGGCAGCGGGGCCGTCTTGTGGTTGGCGCCGAGGGCGAGCAGCTCGCCGGTCACTCGTCCTCCTCCGTCGCCAGCTCCGCGATCTCGCGCCCGATGCGGGCGATCTTGGAGCCGATGATCGCCACGTAGACCAGGATCAGCGCGAGGAACACCACATAGGCGCCCGCCACGTACTTCCCGGCTTCGTCAAGCGGCAACGCGGGCACGGTTCCTCAACCTCTTGAGCTGCATCGACGCATGCTTGGCGGTGAGCTCGAGCTTCCAGAGCGTCACGAACAGGAGCGCCATCCCGGCAAGCGCCACCAGGAATGTGAGTCGCATGTCGCCCGGAAGGCTGCCGCCCGTCTGCGAGAGCACACGCGGGTGGGTGTAGGCCTCGGCCAGGCGCACCGCGATGAAATTGAGCGGCACGAAGGCACCGGCCGTGATGGCGAACACCGAGGAGTAGCGCGCCTGGCGGTCCGGGTCCTCGATCGAGAAGCGCAGCGGGTAGTAGACGCAGTAGAGCAGGAAGACCACGAGGAACGAGACGAGCACCGGCTCGTCCCACACCCACCAGTGGCCCCACGACGCCTTGGCCCAGATCGCCCCGGTCACGAGCACGCCGAGGCCCAGGATGATCGACAGGTGGATGGTGACGTAGGAGCGCAGGTCCCAGGACGAGTCGCCCGAGCGCAGGTGCTTGATGCCGAAGATCCCGCCGGCGACGAAGCC
>DASRIC010000015.1:0-26923 GCA_035650215.1 Thermoleophilaceae bacterium | reverse complement strand
GCCGTTCCCGGCGGTCGTCACCGCCGACGTCGGCGAGACGGTTGAGATCGCCTTGCGGCGCTGCGTTGACTCAGGCCACACCCGCCTGCTCGTGACGGAGGACGACGGTGCGGTCTGCGGGGTCGTTCACTCGATCAAGCTCGCCGAGGGGCACGAGGCGAACATCGAGGAGCTCGTCCGCGAGGCGCCGATCGTGCCCGAGACCAAGCCGCTCGACGACCTGCTGGCCGACCTGCAGCGCCAGCGCTCGTCGCTCGCGGTAGTGATCGACGAGTACGGCCGCACGGCCGGCATCGTCACCGTCGAGGACATCATCGAGGAGGTCGTGGGCGAGATCGCCGACGAGACCGACCCGGCCGTGGCCGGGATCCGCCGGCTCGCCAACGGCGACTGGTGGGTGCGCGGGCACGTGCCGATCACCGACCTCACCGACTACGGCCTCAACCTCCCGGTGGACTCCGAGGCCTACAACTCCGTGGGTGGCTACGTGTTCGGGGAGCTCGGCCGCCTGCCCAAGCGCGGCGACATGGTGCAGGTGAACGGCTACTCGGTGCGCGTGGAGGCCGTGCGCCAGAACCGCGTCGAGGCCGTGAGGATCCGCGACCACCACGCGCGCGGCGAGGAGGGCCCGCGCGCGACGCTGCTTCCGCGCCCGGTCGAGGAGGCCGCGGCCACGCCGCGCCGCAGGGATCGCGACGAACCGTAGGGCACTCCCGGTTCCGTCCGTGGAGGGGACTAGGTTCGGCTCAGGCGTGCTTGTCGTGGGAGGAGGTCTGGCCCGGAATGTGGTGCGTGAAACTCAGCGACTCGCAGCGCGATGCCCTCCGAGCCCTGGTCCGCGAGCAGGGCGAGCACGGGCGCGTGCTCACGGCCGCCCTCGAGGCGCTCGAGCTCGCACGCTGGGACGACCTGCCCGAGGCCACGCTTCCCTGGGAGCGCGTATCGGAGATGGCCACGCGCCAGGGAATCGACGAGGCGGACGTGGTGTGGGACCTGGCGGGGCCGGGTCAGCCGTAGCTGTAGAAGCCCTCGCCGGCCTTGCGGCCCAGCTTCCCGTCCGCGATCAGCTCGCGTAGGCGATCCGGCACCTCCGCGCCGATCGACTCCCCGATCGCCACGGCCACGTCGAGCCCCACGAAGTCGAGCAGCGCGAGCGGCCCCATCGGGTGCCCGGCGCCGAGCTTCATGCAGGTGTCGATCGACTCCGGGGCGATGCCGTTGCGCTCGAGCAGCCGCACCGCGTCGAAGAGGTAGGGGAAGAGCAGCCGGTTGACGACGAAGCCGGCGGCGTCCGGCACCTCCACAGCCGTCTTGCCGAGCCGCGTGCAGAGGTCGTTCAGGCTGCGGCGAGTGTCCTCGGAGGCCTCGTCAGGAAACGAGAGCTCGACCAGCTCCATGCGCTCCACCGGGTTGAAAACGTGGAGGGCGCCGAAGCGATCGGGCCGGCGCGAGGCCGCGGCGAGCTCCGCCACCGACAGCGACGACGTGGTGGTGGCGAGCAGGCAGCCGGGGTCGAGCACCTCGTCGAGCAGCCGGTAAAGCTCTCGCTTGACCTCGATCTCCTCCGTCACGGCCTCCACCACGACCTCGCATCCAGCCAGCGCGGACAGCTCGGTGACCACGGCGGCGGCGTCCTCGACCTTGGCGCAGGCGCGGTCGGCCGAGTCAAGGCTGCGCGCCCACAGCACCACCTCGTGAGACTCGCCGGCGGCGCGCGCAAGGCCGCACGCGATCGCGCCGCTGCCCACGATTCCAAGCCGATTCTTCATTCGCTGAGCGTCCCCTGGGACATTGGTTGACTGGTCAGTCAATCAAGTAGGCTAATCGCAAATCGATCCCGGAGGAAGTCACCCGATGCAGAACGGAAACGGGCGCGAGGTGGTCATCGTCGAGGCGGTTCGCACGCCTATCGGGCGCGGCCACCCGGAGAAGGGCTACTACAAGGACACCCATCCGAACGAGCTGCTCGGCAAGACCTACACGGAGCTGATCGAGCGCGCCGGGATCGATGCCTCCGAAGTCGAGGACGTGGTGGCTGGCTGCGTGCAGCAGTTCGGCGAGCAGATGTTCAACGTCGGCCGCAACGCCTGGCTGCAGGCGGGCCTGCCCATCGAGACGCCCGCCACGACGGTCGATCGCCAGTGCGGCTCGGCGCAGCAGGCGGTGAACTTCGCGGCCGCGCTGATCGCCGCCGGGGTGCACGACGCCGCGATCGGCTCGGGCGTTGAGCACATGGGCCACATCCCGATGGGGATCGGCTTCAAGTGGACCGACGACGTGGGTTCTCCCTGGCCGCCGGAGATGCTCGCCAGGTACAACCTGGTGCCGCAGGGGATCTCCGCCGAGATGATCGCCGACAAGTGGGAGATCCCGCGCTCCGAGCTCGACGAGATCGGCCTGCGCTCGCACCAGAACGCGCACCGGGCCACCGAGGAGGGCCGCTTCGAGCGCGAGATCGTGCCCTTCCGGGTGAACGGCAGCACCCACGTGACCGACCAGGGCATCCGGCCGGACACGAGCCTCGAGGCGCTCTCGGAGCTGAAGCCGGCCTTCAAGGAGGACGGAAAGGTCACGGCCGGCAACGCGTCCCAGATCTCGGACGGCGCGGCCGCGCTGCTCCTGATGTCGCGCGAGAAGGCGGACGCGCTCGGCCTGAGGCCGCGGGCCCGGGTGCTCGACCAGACCACCGTCGGCGTTGACCCCGTGATCATGCTCACCGGCCCGATCCCCGCCACCAGGAAGCTGCTTCAGCGCAACGGGATGACGATGGACGACATCGACCTCGTGGAGATCAACGAGGCCTTCGCGTCCGTGCTGGCGGCGTGGCGGCGCGAGCTCGATCCGGACATGGAGCGGGTGAACGTGAACGGCGGCGCGATCGCGCTGGGGCACCCCCTCGGCTCCACGGGCGCGCGCCTGCTCACGACCCTGCTGCACGAGCTCGAGCGCTCCGACAAGGAGGTCGGGCTCGTGACGATGTGCTGCGGCGGCGGGCTCGGTACGGGCACGCTGATCCAGCGCGTGTAGCAACGGGTTATCTGAGGCCCCGCGCGGGTACCCCGAGAGAGTGCCCGCTTCCACACAGGGAATGCTCCTCGATGGCCGCTACCGGGTGGTCAGGCACCTCGGATCGGGGGGGATGGCCTCGGTCCTCCTCTGTGAGGACGAGCGGCTCTCCCGCCAGGTGGCGGTCAAGCGGCTCCACGCCGACAGCCCCTCGGACACCGAGAGGCGCTTCGCGCGCGAGGCCAAGCTCGGGGCCTCGCTGAACCATCCGAACCTCGTCTCGGTCTTCGACACCGCGACCGACGACGAGGGCGTGCTGATCGTGATGGAGTACGTGGAGGGCGAGCCGCTCTCGCGCGAGCTGCGCCGCGGGCCGCTGACCCCCGACCGGGTGGCCAGGATGGCCACGGAGCTCGGAGCGGCGCTCGACCACGCCCATGCGCACGGCGTGGTTCACCGCGACGTGAAGCCCGGGAACGTGCTGCTTCGCGTGGACGGCGTGACGAAGCTCGTGGACCTGGGGATCGCCACCGCGGCGGACGACACCCGCATCACGCGCAGCGGCACGGTGCTCGGCACGGCCGCGTATATGGCTCCGGAGCAGCTCGAGGGCAAGGAGGCGGGGCCGCCCGCGGACGTCTACGCGCTGGCGGCCGTCTGCTACGAGGCCCTCTGCGGCCAGCGTCCGCGCAGCGGGCGGACCCCGCTTGAGCTCGCGCACGCCGTGGCCACCGAGCCCCCGCCCGACCTGCGCAAGGACTGGGCTTCGGCGCCACCGGAGGCGGCCGAGGTGTTGCGTCGCGCCCTGGCGCGCGAGCAGGAAGACCGGCCCCGATCGGCCGGCGAACTCGCCTCGGAGCTGCGCCGCGGGCTCGAGGAGCCGCCCACCGCCTCGACGCGCCGCCTCGATCGGCCGGCCCCGGCCCCCGCCGCAGCGGCCCCCGCCGCGGCGGCCGCGCCCGCCCGCCCCCCGTCGCGTCCCGCCTCCCGCTCACGCTCCAAGCTCCCGCTCGCGGCGCTCGCCGCCCTCTTCGCGGCGCTCGCGCTCGCCGTAGGCGTGGCGGCGCTCAGCTCCGGTGGCGACGACAACGGCGACGGCGGTGACGCCGGCTCGCCGCCCGCGCGCGAGCAGCAAGGCGCGCGCAACCAGGGCTCCAAGGCAGAGGACAAGCCGAAGAAGCAGTCGAATGACAACGCCCAGGCGGCGCCGGCGCCCGCCCCGGCCGAGCCGGAGGAGCAAGCGCCTGCGCCCGAGCAGGAGCAGCCCGTCGACGACAGCGGCGGCGGTGGCGGCACGGCAGGTTCGTCGAGCGGCGCCGCGCTCAACGAGCAGGGCTTCGCCCTGATGGGGCAGGGCCGCTACGACGAGGCAGTCCCGATCCTGCAGCGGGCCGTGGACTCCTACCCGGCGGGGACGAGCGACCTCAACTACGCCTACGCGCTGTTCAACCTCGGGAAGTCGCTGCGGCTGGCGGGCCGGCCGGACGAGGCGATTCCCGTGCTGGAGCAACGGCTCGCGATCCCGAACCAGACCGGGACCGTGCAGGCTGAGCTCGACCTGGCCCGAAAGGCCGCCGGCGGCGGCTAGCGGCGAGCGGCGGCAGCGCGGCGGCCAGCTGGAGCCGCAGGCCGTCGGCCAGCTCCATGCGGGGCCGGTAGCCGAGCTCCGCGGCCGCCTTCCGACCGCAGGCGGAGGTAACGCGCGCCTCGGCGCTCGAGGGCGCGCTGCGCTCGACCCGAGCGCGCCGAACGATGAGCCCCTCGAGCAGCCCGAGCGCGTACGCGAGCGGCAGCGATCGTCCACCGGAGACGTTGTAGGCCTCGCCCGGCCGGCCGCGGTCGAGCGCCGCCACGAGCCCTGCCACGGCGTCGTCGACGTAGGTGAAGTCGCGCGCGGCGCCGAGCGGGGCGCACCAGGGGAGCGGGCGGTCGCGGATGAGCGCGTCGATCCAGCGCGCGAAGGCCATCTCGGGACGTTGGCCGGGTCCGTAGACGGTGAACAGGCGCGCGGTGAGCGCCTTGGTGCCGGCGCGCGCCGCGGCGCGCACGGAGGCCTCGCCGGCCGCCTTGGTCATCGCGTAGGCGCCAAGCGGGCGGACGGGGCTGTGCTCGGGGGTGGGAAGCTCGGCCGGATTCCCATACACGGACGAGGTGGAGCCGAGCACGAAGCGGGCGCCCGCGGCCCCGGCGGCCTCGACCAGCCGCTCCGTCAGGCCCGCGTTGGCGGCCCAGATGTCGGCGTATGGGCGCCGCGTGCGCACGCCGGGAAGGCCCGCCAGGTGCACAACGCCGCCGGCGCCCCGGAGCGGCGCCGCCTCCGCATCCATGAGCGCCAGCTCGACCCCCAGGGAGCGCAGCCGGAGCGCGGCCGCCGGCCCGGCGGCGGCCGCGTACTCGCCCCGCAGGTCATCGACGCACACCACCTCGCGACCCTGGCGGAGCAGCGTCTCGCAGAGCCGGCTCCCGATGAAGCCGAGCCCGCCCGTCACGACCACTCGTTCGACCATGGGCGTCAGAGTTAGGGCACCCTAACACGACCTGCGGCCGCGGACTCTCAGAGGCCGTCGAGCGCGCCGAAGAAGGCAGCCGCGATCGGGGCCGCCACCTCGCCGCCCGCCACGCCGTTCTCCACGAGCACGGCGACCGCCACGTCCTCGCGGTAGGCGATGAACCAAGCGTGCGTGGGCGGGGGGTCGCCGCTCCCGAACTCGGCGGTGCCGCTCTTGCCTGCCGGCTCGCCGGGTACGGCGGCGAGCGCCGTGCCGGTCCCCGAGGTCACCACCGAGCGCATCAGCGTGGCGAGCGTCTCGCGCTCGTCCTCTGGGAGCGGCCGCGCGCTCGCGCCGAGCTCGCGCGGGAGCAGCCGCGGCGGCCGCCAGCGGCCGGCGGCGACCGTGGCGGCCACGCCCGCCATCGACAGCGGGCTGGCGAGGATCTCGTGCTGTCCGATCATCGCGGCGGCCCGCTCGACGGCGCCGCGACCCGGTGGCACCGACGCCGCCGGCGCCGCCAGCGGCAGGCCGAGCCGCGGTCCGAGGCCGAAGTCGCGCGCGACCCGGGTGAGATCGTCGGGCTCGAGGCGGTCGGCGAGGCTCACGAACGCGGTGTTGCACGACTGGGCGAAGTCCAGGCTGAAGGGCACGGCGCCCGCGGCGCTCCCCTCGAAGTTGCGGAACTCCTTGCCCTCGACGGTCAGCGTGGCCGGGCAGTCCACCGTCTCGTCGACGCTCAGGCCGGCGCGCAGGAGCGCGGCGGTGGTCACGACCTTGAACGTCGATCCAGGCGGGTAGCGGCCTGCCAGGGCGCGGTCGAAGCTCGATTCCACCGGCCGGTTGGCCACCGCCAGGATGTCGCCGCTCGACGGGGCGAGCGCCACCAGCGCCGCCTCGTCGCCGCGCTGCCCAAGTGCGGCCTCGGCGGCGAGCTGGACGCGCGTGTCGAGCGTGGTCTCGAGCGCGCGCCCGCGCCGTCCCTTGCGCTCGAGCAGGGTGGCGATCGGCGTGCCGGCGCTCGCCCTGATCACCACCCCTCGCGTGGGGGTTCCGGCCAGGCGCCGCTCGAAGCGGCGCTGGAGCCCCCACTGCCCGACCTGGTCGCCCGGCGCGTAGGCGTTGCCCAGCCGCTCGAGCTGCTCGGCCGTGACCGGGGCCACCGTGCCGATCAGGGCGCGCGCGAACTCGCGCGTGGGCGCGAGTGGGGCGCTGCCCTCGATCGCCGTCACGTCCGGCACGGCCTCGAGCGCCGGTTTGAGCGAGGCGTACTCGCCGCGCCGGAGCACGAGCGCCTCCACGAACTGCTGCGGCCCGCCGCCGCGGAGCTGGCGCAGGATCGGACGCCGGTCCACGTCGAGCACGCGGGCCAGGCCGGTGGCCGTGGCGGCAGGGTCGGAGGTCTCGCTCACAACGGCGCCCACGCGCATCACCGGCCGCTCGCGCACGATCGCCCGGCCGCCCCGGCCGAGGATCGGCGAGCGCCGCGCGAACTCCCGGGTGGTGCCGAGCCGGGTGTCGGCGTCGAGCCGCGGGTGCACGAGCTTCGGTGTCCAGCGCACCCGCCAGTCACCGCCGCGCTTCGCCAGCGGCAGCCGGGTCGAGTAGCCCCAGGGACCGATGCCGGGAATGCGCCAGCGAAGCTCCACCGTGGCCACGGCCGTGCCGTCCCGCTCGCTCACGTCGCCCAGCTCGGCATCGAGGCGGGCTCCGTCGAGGCCCACGCGGTTGACACGCAGGGCCGAGGCCGCCGCGGGCGGGTCGTCGGTGAGCTCGGCCGCTCGGCGGTCGGCTCCGGAGGACCAGTCGTCGAGGAACGCCTGCGCTGCGTCGCCCGGCCCCGAGTCGAAGCAGCCGCGCAGCAGGAGGATCCCCGCTACCGCCGCGAGCAGGCCGACGGCGAACAGGATGATCGGCAACTGGCGGTCGGCGAGACTCGGCATGTCGGAGAGCTTCTAGCGAACGCGCGCCGAGTCGGCCGCCACCTCGGGGCCGGCCAGCAGCGCGACCTCGAGGTAGAGCAGGGTCGGCTCGAGCTCCGGAAGCTGCTCGGCGCCCCCCTCGCGGATGCGGCGGACCACGATGTCGTCGACCGCCGCCACCACCGCCTGGAAGATCTCGCGCGGCAGCTCGGGCAGCGAGGGGATCTCGGCCCGCGCCTCCTCGTGGAGCGCCCGCGTGAGCTCGGCGTAGCCGTCCCGGATGTGCTCGCGACGCTCGGCCGCCCGCGGCCCGGCGGCCGCCACCTCGATCAGGAAGACGCGGGCGAGGGCCGGCTCGGCGGCCAGCCAGCGCAGGTACGCCCTGATCCCGGCGCGCGTGCGCGCCAGCCAGCCGACCTCGCCCGCCCGCGCCTCGACCATGTGCTCGAACAGCTCGGCGCTGGCCTGCTCGTACGCGGCGAGAAAGCAGTCCTCCTTGTCCTGGAAGTGCTCGTAGAAGGTCTTCTTCGACACGCCGGCGCCGCGCACGATGTCGTCGATCGTGGTGGCGGCGAAGCCCTTGGCCGCCACGGCCCGGCCGACGGCCTCGAGCAGGCGTCCGCGCTGCGAGGCGGCAACGAGCTCCGGGTCGAGCCCGTGGGTGCCGCGAGGCAGCCGGCGGGGGATGTCGGGTCCGCTCGCCACGTTGTGTACCGCCTGGTACATTACCGCCGCATGGACTTGACGCTCTCGCCCTCCGAGCAAGCCTTCCGCGACGACCTGCGCGCCTGGCTTCGCCAGAACCACCCGGGCGAGGAGCCGCCGGGCGAGGACGCCGCCTTCGACCATCGCCGGCTCTGGCAGCGACAGCTCTACGACGCCGGGTACGCGGGCTTCTCGTGGCCGAAGGAGTACGGCGGCCAGGGCGCCACGCTCATCGAGCAGGCGCTGTTCGGCGAGGAGATGGCGCGCGCGAAGGCCCCCTCGCCGGCCAACGTGCTCGGCATGGTGATGGGCGGTCCCGTGCTCATCCACCACGGCAGCGACGATCAGAAGGAGCGCTGGCTGCAGCCGATCCTGACCGGCGACGAGATCTGGTGCCAAGGGTTCTCGGAGCCGGAGTCGGGCTCCGACCTCGCGTCGCTCAAGACGAAGGCGGTCAAGTCGAACGGCGAATGGGTGGTCACCGGCCAGAAGGTCTGGACCACGTTCGCCCACAAGGCCAAGTGGTGCATGCTCGTGGCGCGCACCGACCAGGACGTGCCCAAGCACCAGGGCCTGACCTACTTCATCATGGACATGGAGCAGGAGGCCGTCCAGGTGCGCCCGCTCCACCAGATCACGAACCAGCCCGAGTTCAACGAGCTGTTCATCGAGGAGGCGCGCATCCCCGACGAGCACGTGGTCGGCGGGGTGGGCAACGGCTGGGCGGTGGCGATCACCACCCTGATGAACGAACGCGCGGGCCTCGGCGCGGCCTCGGCCGCCGGTGTGCGCATCGCCCTCGACGAGCTTCGGGAGCTCGCGCGCGAGCGCGGGGCCGACGAGGATCCGGTGATCCGCCAGCGGCTCGCGCAGCTCGAGATCGAGGTCGAGCTGCTGCGCCTCAACTCCTGGCGCGGGCTCACGCAGATCATGAAGCGCGGCATGCCGGGGCCCGAGGGGTCGCTGCCCAAGTGGCAGTGGGGCGAGATCAATCAAGCGCTCACGGAGCTCGCCGCCGACATCCTCGGCGAGGAGGGCACCTACTGGGACTCGCCCTGGACCTACCGCCTGCTGCGCTCGCGCGCCAACTCGATCGAGGGCGGCACAACCGAGATCCTGAAGAACATCATCGCCGAGCGGGTGCTGGGGCTTCCGAAGCTGCGATGAACTTCGACTTCTCAGACGACCAGCAGGCGATCAAGAGCACGGCGAAGGACCTCCTCGCCGAGCGCTTCAAGCTCGAGAAGGTGCGCGCTCTCGCCGAGGCTGCTCTGCAGGGTGACCCCTCTGGGGCCACCCTTCGAGGGTACGACGACGCCATCTGGAGCGAGCTCGGCGAGCTCGGCTGGCCGGGCATCTTCATCGGCGAGGAACACGGCGGGCAGGGGCTCGGCGCCGTCGAGCTGATCATCCTGATGGAGGAGCTCGGCTACGCGCTCGCGCCGCTGCCCTTCCTCTCGAACGCCGCCGCGGGCCTCGTGATCGCCGCAGCGGGCTCGGACGAGCAGAAGGAGCGCTGGCTGCCGGGCATCGCGTCGGGCGAGGCGCGCGGGGCGCTAGGCCTCCTGAAGGACGGCGAGGCCGCGCTCGTGCCGGATGCGGACAGCGCAGACGTGATCGTGCTCTGCGGCCACGAGGGACGCACGGTGATCCAGCGCTCCGCCGCCGAGGTCGAGCCCGTCAAGACGATGGACCCCACGCGCCGCTACGCGCGCGTGCGCAGCGGGGACGCCGGCGAGGCGCTCGAGGGGGAGCACCTGCCCGGTCTGTCGATCGCGTGCGCCGCCGTGGCAGCGGAGCTCACGGGCATCGCGCAGCGAGCGATGGAGATGGCCGTCGAGTACGCGCGCGACCGCAAGCAGTTCGACCGGCCGATCGGCTCCTACCAGGCCGTGTCGCACCGCTGCGCGCAGATGCTGCTGGAGGTCGAGGGCTCGCGCTCGGCGAGCTATTACGCGGCCTGGACGGCCGACGACGAGCCCGACACGGTGGCGCTCGCGGCGTCGATGGCCAAGGCTTACGCCTCTGACGCCGGCTGGCGCGTGTGCACCTCGGCGCTGCAGGTGCACGGCGGCATCGGCTTCACCTGGGAGCACGACCTGCACTTCTTCCTGAAGCGCGCGCGGGTGGACGGCGTGCTCTGGGGCTCCGCGAAGGAGCATCGCGAGATCGTGGCGGACCTGAGCGGCCGCCGGCAGGCCGCGACTACCGTCGCGTGAGCGCCGCCGCGAGCGGCGACAGGACGCCGTAGTCCTCGCGCTCGGCCGGGTGCTCCCATTGCACCGCCTCGGCGGGCGGCTGCGAGACCACGTGCTCGACGCTCACCGAGGTGAGCTTCTCGAGCCTGCGCGGCAGATCCAGCCCGAGCCAGCGTGAGACGCCCGTGGGGAGCGTCGAGACCACGATCTCGTCGAACTCGAGCGGGTCCCAGACCTCCATCACGGCGACGATCGGGTCGGGGTCGCCGAGCCGGCCCCTGACCTCGCCCAGCCCGGCTTCCTGCATGGTCCGCTGGGCTTCCACGAGCCGCTTGTCGGCGCCCTCGGCGCCGCGCGGCATGAGGAGGGTGAAGCGGCAGGGTCCGCGGTCGGTCCGTGCCTTCAGCGCGGAGAGCAGCTCGTCGGCGGTCGCGGTCACGTTCGCGACCACCAAGACGTGGAACTCCCAGGCCATGGTGCCTCCTCCGGGTTGCTCGCGGCGTTCCTCACGAGCGTAGCGCGGCGGGCGGCTCCCGGGAAGGGAGCCGCCCGCCACACCTCGGGCTCAGCGCTTGACGAGCGTGAGCGAGAGCACGCGCGTGCGCGCGTTGCCCGCGCCGTCCTCGGCCCGCACGCGGGCCTTGACGGCGAGGCTGCCCTTCTTCTTCAGCAGCGCACGCGCCGCCTTCGAGAGCCGCACGTAAGCGACGCCCTTCTCGCCGCCGTCGAGCTCGATGCGCTTGCGGCCGAGCGTCTGCCCCTTGCGCCGCAGCTCGATCGTGACGTTGCAGCCGTTCGGCTCGCTGGCCGGGCAGGTCACCCGCAGCGGGACCCGCTTCGCGTTGCCCCTCAGCGCCGCGCGGCGACCGAGCGTGACCACGGGGGCCGTCACGTCGGCTGCCGGCTGGCCGGCCGGCGGAGCGGGTGCCGGCGCCGGGTTCGCGACCTGGCCGCGGTCCACGACCTCGCAGTCGGCGCTCGCAGCGTCCTGAGCGTCGGCCTCCACGGAGTCGGCCTCGGTCCCGCAGGTGAGCGAGTCCGCCGAGCTGTCCCGGCTCTTCAGCGTGTCGGCGCCGGCAGCGCCGTTCAGCAGGTCCACGGCCTCGGCCGCGCCCGCCAGGGTGTCGTTGCCGTCACCGCCGTCGACGTCGATCACCCAGCCCGCCAGGCCCGGGACCGGACCATTCGGGTTCAGCGTGTCGTCGCCGCCGCTGGCGTTCAGGTCGAGCCGCTCGGAGCCGGCGATGTCGAGGTTGAACGGGCCGGGGGCGTTCACGTTGAGGCGGTCGAAGGCCACGCGACCGGGAGTCGCGCTCGCCTTGAGCTCGAACTGCTCGGGCAGGGTCGCGCCGTTCACCTCGATGGTGTCGGTGCCGTCGCCGCCCTCGTTCACGTCGTCGTCGTCGCCGCCGTTCCAGACGAGCGTGTCGTCGCCCGCGTCGCCACGGGAGATGTCACGCGTGTTCAGCGGGTTGTCGTCGCCGGTCACCCGGTCGTTGCCGTTCCCGCCTGTGATCAGGTCGGGCCCGTCGCTGCCGTCGAGCGTGTCGTTGCCGTCACCGCCGTCGATCTCCACCGCCAGCGCGAGGGCAAGCAGACCATTGGCGGAATTCACGATGTCGTCGCCGCCGCCGGCGTTCAGGTCGAGCCGCTCGGTGTCATCCGAGATGTCGACATTGAACGGTGCGCCGAACGTCACGTCGGGCTGCACGCGGTCGAAGGACACCCTGTTCAGCGTGGCCGACGGCGCGATCTCGAACTGCTCCTTGCCGCCACCGTTGACCTCGGCGGTGTCGCTGCCGGCGCCGCCCTCGTTGATGTCGTCGTCGTCGCCCGGGTTCCAGACGAGCGTGTCGTCGCCGTCCTCGCCGCGCATGTCGTCACGCGTGCCGCCGGGGTTGTCGTCGCCGATGATGCGGTCGTTGCCCGTGCCGCCCTTCAGGAGGTCGGCGAGCTGGCTGCCGTTGATCGTGTCGGCCCCAGCACCACCGTCGACGCTCACGCTGGTGAGCGCGGTGTAGGCGGCCGGGTCCACCCCGGCGAGGTTGATCGCGTTCGCGCCCGGGTCGCCGGTCACGCCGATGCCGGTGATGGCGCTGCAGTCGGGGTTGCCGGGGATGCCCAGGTTGTTCACCTCGACCTTGCCGGCAACGCAGGTGACGGTGATCGGGTCGGCCGCGTCGCTCGTGATGCTCAGCTGGCCGGCGGTGAGGTTGGTGGTCACGGTCGCGCTCGCGACGCCCGGCAGCGCCAGGAGGCCCGCGGCGGCGAATGCCGTGAGCCCTGCGAGTCGGCCTGGCGCGAGGGGCCGGCCTCGGCCCGGCCCGGAGCGATGGAATCTTTTCTTGGAGGGCATGGAGGTCCTTTGCAGTCGGGGGTTCCGCTGCCAAAGACCGCGCGGGGGTCCCGCTCATTCCCTCTCTGTGACGCACCTCACGCGAGCGTGCCGCCCACGAACTGCGTGATGCCGGTGATCCGCTGCCGGATCTCGATGTATCCGCGCGCCCGCAGCGCGTCCACGAGCTCGCGCTGCTCGAAGAGCCGCGCGCCGCTCCTCAGCGCGAGGATGGACTCCGCGCTGCGGACCGGCGCCGAGCGGTTGCGCGCCGTGGTGAACAGGGCGAGCCGCCCGCCGGGAGTGAGCACCGATGTCATCCGGTCGAGGGCACGCATCGGGTCGGCGAACAGGTGGAAGGCGGCGAAGCAGCAGACCGCGTCGAAGCTCCTGTCCCGGAAGGGAAGTTCCTGCGCGTCTCCGCGCACGAATGCCGCGTTCGCGAGCCCGGCCTCGGTCGTGTCGGCCACAGCGCGCGCGAGCATCGTCTCCGACACGTCGATCCCGACCGCCAGGCCCTCGTCGCCGACCGTGCGCGCGAACCCGCGCGTGAAGTTGCCGGTCCCGCAGGCCACGTCCAGTACGCCGTCGCCCCGACCGAGGCCGAGCAGCAGACGCGCGATCCGATGCTCGTCCTTCATGCCCGGGCCCAGGAGCCCCTTGAAGAGCCGCCCGAGGGCGGGCCGCCACCAGCGCTCGTAGACCCTCGGCACGGTACGGGTGAGCATCAGATCCTGGATCGCCCCGGTGGAGTCGGGGCCGCCGGCGGGGCCGATCAGGTCGACGTAGCCCTCCGGCTCGCGGCGGGCGCGGACGCGAGCCTCGGGCGTCAGGAGCGGGAGCGCGCCCTCGAGCGCGTCGCTCTCACTCCGGGCCGCGATAGCTCGGCAGCCCCTGCTCGCGCGCCTGGATCGGCCCGCGGCGCTCCGATCCGAGCGCGATCTGGTCGAGGCGGGCGATCTCGCGCTCCCCCTCGACTCGCGCGGGATGGTCGGGCTCGAGGTCGGCGACCAGCGCGCGGATCCGGTTGCGGAGCTGGAGCGCGAAGTGCGGGGTCGACGCGCCCATCAGCTGGCGCACGTCCTCGACGGTTGGTTCGCGCACGCTGCGGTCGGGGCGCTCGTACTCGCTCATCGCTGCGCCAATCCTATGGTGCGTTCCCCTGCACCGGCACCAGCTCGGTGATCGCGTCGAGCTGCGCCTGCATCTCGACGGACACCGCGTCGTCGTCGCCGAGGATCCAGATCCGGTTGTAGACCGCCTGGCCGGGGTCGTCCTCGTAGCCGGGCTGGACGCTCAGGAGGTAGTCCTCGAGCGGCTTGGGGAGCGGGTCGGCGCGGTCGGTGAGCAGGAGCGGCGCGAACACCCCGCGCGTGGCCAGGGCGGCCGCCGCGGCGGCATCGAGTGGCCGGTCCGTGTTGGCCACGCTGAAGTTGTAGCCCGGCACGACCACGCCCCAGCCGAAGTCGCCCTTCTCGTAGCGCGCGAAGGCGATTGCGTTCTCGACCGCGGTGTCTCCCTCGATCCGCTCGACGGAGCGGGCGAGCTTGCGCTTCTCGATCTGCTCGACCACCTGCTCGGAGATCGCGCTCTCGGGGCCCAGGACGAATACGTTCGGCCGCTCGCGCTCCTCGAGGGCCTTGAGGATCGGCGGCGGAATCGTCGTCTTCCTCACCGGCAGCGCTGAGTCCCCCGAGCGCGCCGCCCAGGCGGCGGCCGGCATCGCCCACTCGGACTTGTCCGCCGAGAACAGGACCACGTCGTTCGACGGGCGCCCGCGCGCCGCCGAGAAGAAGCGGTCGATCGCGGCCGCGCGCGCGAACGGCGTGTCGCCCTCGATCACCGCCGTCTTGTAGCCCGACGGGCGCGCCACGTCCGGCCCCACGCGGATCACCTGGGCGTCCTGGGAGAGGTCGGACCCCTTCGGATCGAGCCGCTCGAGCACGTCCTCGGTCACGGCGGGCAGCTCGTCGCCGTCCGAGAGCAGGATCGGCGCTCCGATGGGCGGCCCGGTGAGCACCGCCGCCGCGATCCCGCTGATCCAGTCCTCCTGGTCGACGAGCGCGACAGCGGTCGGGCGGTCGGAGTCGCCCGTGGCGGGGTAGAGGGCGCCGGCCACGCCGGCGGCGTCCGCGGCGGCGTCGCTTCCGCCTACGCGAACCGTGTTGCGGGTGGCGCTCGAGGAGAAGCCGAGCTTCTCGGCCGCCTGCTCGTCATCGGCCTGCACGCCGATCTGCGGCGGGGGCGTCTCCTCGTCGCCAAGCGAGCAGCCGCCGAGCAGAGCGGCCAGGACCAGGGCTGCGCAGACCAGACGCCGCATTCCCGCGCAGGTTAGCTGCCGCGCAGCGCGGAAACCCATCGCGTGTCGTACGATTGACTGGTCAGTCAACCGGCCGGAGGGGTCCAGGGAACCGTGGATTTCAAGCTCAACGACGACCAGCGCGAGTATCAGGAGACGGTTCGCCGCTTCGCCCGCGAGGTCATCCGGCCGGTCGCCGCGCAGCACGACCGCGACGAGAGCGTGCCCTGGGAGGTCATCAAGGCGGCCCGCGCCTGGGGCCTGCACGGGATGGATCAGATCACGCAGGTGGGCTCCGATCCGGACGGGATCCTGGGCTGCATCTACGCCGAGGAGCTCCACTGGGGTTGCGCCGGGATCGCCCTCGCGATCTCCGGCGGCTCGCTGGCGGCGGCGGGCATCGCAAGCTCGGGCACGCCCGAGCAGATCGGGCGCTTCGTCCCCGAGTGCTTCGGCGACGGCGACGAGATCAAGCTCGGCGCGTACGCCGTCACCGAGCCGAGCGCGGGCTCGGACGTGCGCTCGCTGCGCACCACGGCCGTCCTCGACGGGGACGAGTGGATCCTGAACGGCACCAAGGTCTTCATCACGAACGGCGGGATCGCCGACGTGACGGTGGTGGTCGCCACCGTCGACAAGGGCCTCGGCCACCGCGGCCACGCCTCGTTCGTGGTGCCCAAGGGCACGCCCGGGCTCTCGATGGGCAAGAAGGAGTCAAAGCTCGGCATCCGCGCCTCGCAGACCTCGGAGGTGATCCTCGAGGACTGCCGCGTGCCGATGGATCACCTGCTCGGCGGCCACGAGAAGCTTCAGCGCAAGCTCGAGCGCGCCCGCTCGGGCGAGTCGACCGGGCGCTCCTCGAACGCGCTCGCCACGTTCGAGCTCACCCGCCCGCTCGTGGGCGCGTCCGCGCTCGGCATCGCCCAGGCGGCCTACGAGTGGACGCTCGACTACCTCGACGACAAGGTCGAGGAGGGCGCGCCGCTGCTCGACCAGCAGCGCATCCAGCAGACGCTCGCCGACGTGGCCACCGAGATCGAGGCCGCGCGGCTGCTCGTATGGCGCGCGGCCTGGATGGGGCGCAACGGCATCCCGATGACGGGCGGCCAGGGCTCGATGTCGAAGCTGAAGGCCGGCGACGTGGCGATGTGGGCCACCACCACGCTGATGGATCTCGTGGGCCCGTACGCCCAGACCAGCGCCTGCCCGCTCGAGAAGTGGTTCCGGGACGCCAAGATCTACCAGATCTTCGAGGGCACGGCCCAGGTCCAGCGGCTGGTGGTATCGCGCATGCAGCGCGCCGATTACCTGCGCCGGCTGGGCGAGGCGCAGGCGGTGCTCGAGCAGGCGCCGGGCAACGCCACGGGCAGCTTCGTCGTCGGCTGAGCCCCAGCCCGTGCGTACCCTCTGGGAGTGCGCACCGCAGCCCCAGCGGTCCTCTGTGCCCTGATCCTCGCGGTCGCCGGGTGTAACTCGGGCGACGACGCGGGCGACTCGGACACCTCCGCCGCGCGCACGGCGCCCGAGCGCACGAAGCCGAGCCGGCACGGTCCGGGGCGCGGCGTCCGCAGCTACGAGGGGCGGGTGATCCGCGGCTGGCTGCTGGCGCTCGAGCGCGCCGACTACGACCAGGCGGCCTACTACTTCGCGCCGGGCGCGATCATCGACCAGGGCGACCCGTTCCGGCTGAAGAACGAGTCGGACGCGAGGAGCTTCAACGCCAGCCTGCCCTGCCGCGCCGACCTCGTGGAGCTCGAGGACGAGGGGAAGACGGTGCTGGCGTCGTTCACGCTGCGCCGCGGGCCGGGCGGGCCCTGCACCGGGATCGTCAAGGTGCGCTACACGATCCGCAAGGGCAAGTTCACGGAGTGGCGCCAGCTGCCGAGCCCGGACTCCGAGGACTCCGAGCAGGCTCCCGGCCAGCCGATCTGAGCCGCGCTCAGGCCTCGCCCTGGAGCGCGCGCTCCTCCTCGATCCGCCTGCGCTCGGTGAGCCGGTTCTCGCGCCGCAGCGCGGCCTCGCGGGCACGGCGCTGTTCTTCCGGCGTCTCGGGCGCCACTGGAGCGACCTCGGTCGGGCGCCCCTCGTCGTCGAGCGCGACCATCGTCAGGTAGGCGGTCGAGGTATGGGTGATCTCGCCCGTGCGGACGTCCTCCGACTCCACCCGCACGCCCACTTCCATCGAGCTGCGCCAGGCGGCGTTCACGGTCGCGCGCACGGTCACGAGCCCGCCGACGAACACCGGGTGGCGGAACGTCATCCGGTCCATCGCGGCCGTGACCACCCTGCGCCCGGAGTGGCGAACGGCGGCGATACCCGCCACCTCGTCGCAGAGGTGCATGATCACGCCCCCGTGCACGTTGCCGGCGGTGTTGGCGTCGCCGATGCCCATCCAGCGGCTCAGGATCGAGCTGGAGGCTGAGGGCGGCTTCGGCGGCTGCACGGCGCCGGTAGTCTAGGACCGCAGGAACTGACTCTCGAGCTCGAAGGGGGGCGGCATGCCTGGTTTGGCCGGTCGCATGTCCACCGTGATCAAGGCGAAGGTGTCGAAGATGCTCGACCGGGCGGAGGATCCGGGCGAGACCCTCGACTACGGCTACCAGAAGCAGGTCGAGCTGCTCCAGAACGTCAAGAAGGGCATCGCCGATGTCGTGACCTCGAAGAAGCGCCTGCAGATGCAGAGCTCGAAGCTCGAGCAGCAGGTGGTCAAGCTCGACACGCAGGCGCGCCAGGCGCTCTCCCAGGGCAACGAGGAGCTCGCCCGTACGGCGCTGGAGCGCAAGACGCTTGCGCAGACCGAGCTCCAGTCGCTCGACACCCAGATCAAGGAGCTCGAGGCCCAGCAGGAGCAACTCACCGCCAACGAGCAGAAGCTGCGCCAGAAGATCGAGCAGTTCCGCACCAAGAAGGAGGTCATCAAGGCCCAGTACTCCGCCGCGGAGGCCCAGGTCAAGATCTCCGAGGCCGCCAACGGGGTGGGCGAGCAGATGGCCGACCTCGGGCTGGCGATCCAGCGCGCCGAGGACAAGACCGAGACGATGCGCGCCCGCGCGTCCGCGGTCGAGGAGCTCGAGGCCGCCGGCACGTTCGACGACCTCACTCAGCTCGGCGGCGGCGAGGACGACATCGACCGTCAACTGCGCGAGCTCACGAGCGGCGCCCAGGTCGACGACGAGCTGGCCGAGATGAAGGCCGAGCTCGGGTCCGGCGGCGGTGACTCGCCGGCGCTCGAGGAGGGCGACAAGGAGGGCTCGGCCTGATGATCGTGCGCATCTCCGGCGAGGGCCAGTACCGGCTCCCGGACGGCGACGCCGATCGCCTCAACGAGCTCGACAACCGGGCGGTGAGCGCCGTCGAGGACGGCGACGAGACGGGCTTCAAGGAGCTCTGGAGCCAGATGCTCGAGTTGGTGGCGAGCGACGGCAACGGCCTCGACGACGACGAGCTGCTCGAGTCCGACGTGATCCTCCCGCCGCGCGACATCTCCTTCGAGGAAGCGAAGGGCGAGTTCAGCGGCGACGGACTGATTCCTGACTGAGCGCCGGCTCGATGGACGAAGACGCCTTCAACCTGTCGGTCCGCAAGTTCCTCAAGAAGCTGGGCGTGACCGCACAGCGCGAGATCGAGCTCGGGGTGAGGGACCGGATCGAACGGGGCGAGCTCGAGGGCGGCGAGACCCTGCCCGCCCGAGCCGTGATCACCGTCGAGGGCCTTAAGGGGCCGATCGAGATCGACGGCCAGATCAGGCTGGCGGCGGAGGCCGGCGAGCGGGACTGAGGGTCGGGCCGGGCGCGCCCGGCAGCTCGATCCACACCTCCGAGCCGTTCACGCCCGTACGCCCGTCGTGGGCGCGTGCGACCGCGTCCACGATCGCGAGGCCGAGGCCGGCGCCGCCGCGTGAGCGCGCCCTGTCGGCGCGGGTGAAGCGCTCGAAGGCGTGGTCTACGAGCTCGGGCGCAAAGCCCGGGCCGGCATCGCGCACGCTCAGGGTCACGGTCCCGTTCTCCGAGACGGCGCCGAGCTCGACGGTCCCCTCGCCGTAGCGCAGCGCGTTGTCCACGAGGTTGGCGAGCGCCTGCTCGAGCCGCAGGCGGTCGGCCTCGACCCGGATTCCGTCCGCGTCCGTCACGAGCAGCTCGCGCCCCTGCTCGCGGGCCCGGGCGGTGAAGCGCCTCGCGGTCGACTCGAGCAGCTCGTCCAGCGCGAGCGATTCGGGCCGGACGGGCAGGCGGCCCTCGTCGGCGCGGGCCAGCACGAGCAGGTCCTCGGCGAGGCGGGCGAGCCGGTCGGTCTCCTCGGCGGCGGAGCCGAGGGCGGCGCGCAGCTCCTCCGGCGAGCGGCCCCCGCGCAGAGCGAGCTCGAGCTCGCCCTTCATCAGGGCCAGCGGCGTGCGGAGCTCGTGGCTCGCGCTGGCCACGAAGCCACGCTCGCGTTCGGCCGAGCGCTCCAGCCGGTCGAGCATCTGGTTGAGCGTCTCGCCGAGCCCGTGCAGCTCGTCGCGGGCGGGCGCCACCGGAAGCCGGCGCCCGCTGCCGAGGCGCGAGATCGTCTCCGCCTGCTCGCGCATGCGCGCGACCGGCCGGAGCGCCGCCCCCGTGAGCGCGTAGCCGGCGAGGGCGGCGAGGAGCAGCGCCACCGGGCCGCCCACGAGCAGCACCGAGCCGAGTGACGCGAGCGCCTCGTCGCGATCCTCGAGTGAGCTGCCAACGACCACCACTGCGCCCTCGCCGCCCGCCGGGCGCGCCAGCAGGCGCATTGCGTCGTCCTCCTGGGGAAGCGCGTCGGACTCGAGGAACACGGGTGCCTGGCGCGCCGCGCGCAGCTCCGCCGGCGTGAGCACGGAGGTCGAGTCGAACGGGGCGCTGCCGTCCAGCACCTGCCCGTCCGGGCCGACGAGCTGCGCGAAGCTCTCGTCCGCCTCGGTCAGGCGAGCCGCACCCGCGGCCAGCCCCGAGCCACCGCTCTCAACGAGCGCCGCCACGTCGTCGGCACGCGAGCGCAGCGAGCGGTCGAGGCTCGCGTCGAGGTCGGACTGCACGCGCAGGTAGACGAACACGCCGATCAGCGCCAGCACGACGGCCATCACAGCCGTAAAGCCGGCGGTCAGCCGGATCCTGATCGGCACGCGGCTCAACGCGAACCCCCGCCGTCCTCGCGCAGCCGGTAGCCCGCGCCGCGCACCGTCTCGATGCTCTCGACTCCGAACGGGCGGTCCACCTTCTCGCGCAGGTAGCGCACGTACACGTCGATCACGTTGGAGCGATTCTCGTAGCCGAAGTCCCAGGCGTGCTCGAGCAGGTCGAGCCGCGAGAGCACCTCGCCAGGGCGCCGCATGAACGCCTCGAGCAGGCCGAACTCCTTGGCGGACAGCTCGATCTCCGCCGCGCCGCGCCACGCGCGCCGGCTGGCGGGATCGAGCCTCAGGCTCCCGGCCTCGAGCACCGCCGGGCGCTCGGGCCGGCCGCGGCGGACGAGCGCGCGCAGCCGTGCCGAGAGCTCGGCGAACGAGAACGGCTTGACGAGGTAGTCGTCCGCCCCGCCGTCGAGACCGGCCACGCGGTCCTCCACCGCGTCGCGGGCGGTGAGCAGAAGCACCGGCGCCCATACGCCATTGTCGCGCAGCCGGCGGCAGGTCTCGAAGCCGTCGATGCCCGGCAGCATCACGTCCAGGATCACGGCGTCGTAGGGCGCCGCGGCGGCCATCCAGACGGCGTCCTCCCCGCTGCGAGCCACGTCGACTGCTGCGCCGTCCTCCCCGAGGCCGCGGCGCAGCAGCGAGGCCATCTTCACGTCGTCCTCGACCACGAGCAGGCGCATCGCTCCCCGGACGTTGACAGGCGCGGGTGAGAGCGCGATGAACGTTCGCTGAGAGCCGCGCTGGTCCGGACTATCGTGGCGCCATGATCGAACGCATCGAGATGCCCGAGGGGACGATCGGATTCCGCGTCCACGGCGAGATCAAGCGCTCGGACTACACCGACGTGCTGGTCCCGGCTCTCGACGAGGAGGTCGAGAAGGGCGGCGGGCTCTGCCAGCTCTACGTGATCGACCGGCTCGAGCGCATGGACCCTGCCGCGCTCTGGGAGGACGCTCGGACCGGCTTCGACCTGGGGATCCGGCGACACACCGACTGGAGGCGAACGGCGATCGTGACCGATCAGGAGTGGCTCGCGAGCGCCGCGCGCCTGTTCGCCTGGATGGCCCCCGGCGAGGTCAAGATCTATCCCATGGCGGATCTGGAGGAGGCAAAGGGCTGGGTCGCGGCGGGCTCGGCGCGCAGCACGTAGTAGCGCGCGCGTGCCCGAAGTGACGTGCGTGATGCGATCGTCGGTGCGCCGTAGCACCGTCGCGGCCCTCTGCGCACTGGTGGTTCTCACGGCGGTTCCGGCGCCGGCGCGAACCGAGCGGCCGGCTCGGCGCCCGGCTGCCTCCTGTGGTCCAACTGAGCGTCGGGACCATCCACGAGCCACAGGACGTGGCCGCATTCGCGCGCTTCGTCGCCGAGGCCACGCGGCTCGCGGGGCCGGACCGGTGCGTGGTCTGGGCGACCATCTACCGGCCGGGCGTGGACGGCGTTATCTATGCGGGCTTCAACCGGATCCTGGCGGCCCACGTGGCGAGCCACGCGAACATGCGCCTGGTGGATTGGAACGGCATGGTGCGGCGTCATCGCCACTGGGTCGCGACGACCGACCGCGTGCACCCGGTCGCGGCCGGCTATCGCGCCCGCGCCCGGGCGATCGCGAGCGCCGTTCGCAGCTGCTCGTGAGGGCTACGGGGAGACCGCGACGCCCAGCGAGTCCGCCGCGAGGAACTTCGGCGCACCGTCCTCGTAGAACACGTCGACGTCCGTGATCGTGAAGCCCGCCGCCGTGAGCAGCTCCACGATCGGCCTCGTGAGGTGGCAGCCGCCGAACAGCCGCTTCTGCACCGGCTCGAGCCGGTGCTGCCAGCGGCGCACCTTCTCGTCGGGCGCCAGCCCGTGCTCGACGAAGCTCAGCCTTCCGCCGGGCCTGAGGACCCGCCTCAGCTCTGCGAGGGCGGCGCCGATGTCCGGGATCGTGCACATCGTCCAGGTGGACAGGGCGCAGTCGAAGCTGTCGTCCGGAAACGGCAGCGCCTGACCGTCGAGGCCCGCCCGCTCCACGGGCATGCTCGTGGCTTCGAGGCGCTTGCCGGCGAGCTTCCAAGCGAGGTCGGCCGGCTCAACGGCCGCCACCCGGGTCACGGCTGCCGGATAGAAGGGCGTGTTGAGGCCCGAGCCGAACCCGATCTCGACGACGGAGCCCTCGAGCCGGTCGCAGACGCGCTGGCGCAGCGGATGAACGGTCTTCAGCCCGCATGCCACGTCGATGACCCGTGGGAGCACATTGTCGCCGTAGAGACCCACCGGAGGGTCAGGGTACCCGGGGGTGACCTACGAGGACGTTCTCGAGCCTGGTACCCGGACAAGGGATTCGGCATCGATGGCCGCGGTCCGATCACCGGTGAGAGCCTCGACGACAAGCGGGAGCTGCTCACGATCGGCTTCGTCGACCTCGAGAGTCGCGAGCAGCTCGCCGAGGCGATGAGCCGGCTCGCCGATCAGGAGGCCGTGCGCCACGACCTCATCGACGAGGTGATCGAGGCGACCACGCTCCGCGCGATCTACGAGCAGCTCGACGAGTCGACGTCTCCACCGGCGAGTCGGTCGCGGCCGGGCGCCCGTAGTCCGGGCGCCGGCCGCGTGACGCGGTCAGGCGGCGTCGGCCTGGGCCGCCAGGTCGCGGTTCTCGGGTACGAAGGCGCTCGCCGTGAACGTCGCGCCCTGCGGGTCGGAGATCACCGTCATGCGCACCCAGGGGGCGTCGAGCGGAGGGAGCACCACCGTGCCGCCGAGCTCCGCCGCCTTGTCGGCGATCGCGTCCGCGTCGTCGACCGCGAACGTCACGCCCCAGTGCGGCGGGATGTTCGCCTGGTCGTCCGCGAGCGGAACGAGCGACGCCACCACGTCCTCGAACCCGGGCGGCGAGTCGAGGTGGTCCATCTGCTCCTGGAGCTCCGGGTTCTCGCGCACCAGGTGGTCGCCGTAGCCGGGCAGCGTCCACATCTCGAAGCCGCCGTCGAGCTCGATCGTCTGCCAGCCGAAGACCTCGCCGTAGAAGGCCTTGGCCCCCACGACGTCGCGCGTGTTGAGATCGTTGAAGACCACGCTGCCGTGCTCGTTCACGACGGCCGAGCCGTTGTGCGCCCTGGCCTGCCAGACGCGGAACGCCGCGCCCTCGGGATCCATGAACACCGCCATCCGGCCTGCCTCCGGGAGGTCGAACGGCTCGAGCACGACGTTGCCGCCGGCCGCGCTTACCTTGGAGGCGGTGTCGTCCGCGCTGTCGACCCACACGTAGGTGTTCCACATCGCCATCGGCGGCGCCCCCTCGGGGATCGATCCCACGGCGCCCACGTCGCGGCCCCGGATGCGGGCCATGAAGAAGGGCGGGTCGCCTTCGGGCGCCACGTTCTCGAACTCCCAGCCGAACAGCCCGTTGTAGAAGCCCACGGCGGCCTCCGGGTCGGGATGGCTCGTGTCCACCCAGCAGGGGACGCCGGGGATGTATCCGTCACGGTCGGGCATTGACGCTCCTTCGATCGCTCTGCGCAGAGCGCGGAACGCTATTGGCAATTCAGGTCAGGATTGGTCCGCAATTGGATGAACGTCCCGGAGTAGCTGCCAGAGCACATAGTCCGGGACGTCGTCGCGGGGCGGCGGGGAGCGAGGACGCCCTACAGCGGAATCTCCCACAGCGGGAACCAGCGCCCCATGTCCTCCTCGAAGGGCAGCTCGGCTCCTACCTGGGCCTTGAGGCGCAGCTCGCGCTCGGAGTCACGGGCCTTGTCGCCCGGCGCCGGGACGAAGGGGTAATACGCGCCGCGCTTGAAGTTGTAGATGAAGTAGATCGGCTTGCCCTTCTCCTCGAAGGCGAACACGGCGCACAGGAGGCGGTCGCCGTAGCCGCCACCCTGGAGCTGCACCGACACCGTGTTAAGCGAGACCACGAGGTCTTCGAAGTCGGCGTCCTCGAGGATGAGCCAGCGGTAGCCGAACTCGTCCTCGCTCGACTTCACGACCGTGCCGGTGTCCTCGGCGGCTCCCGCGAGAAGCTCCTCGGTTTCGGTGAGGATGCCCTGAAAGTCGGCCGTGGCGACCGGCTGAAAGACGATCCCCGCTCGCTTGCGGTGGACCAGGCCGAGCCCGGTGTCGAGCGTGATCTGCGCCGTCGTCATCGCGAACAGGCGGTCGGCCGCCGGCGCCTTCAGCTTGCCCTTCGAGCCGCCCAGGAAGTCGAGGAAGCCCACGCTTTCGAGCCTAGGCGGCGGTGCCCTGGAGCTGGGCCTCGAGCTGCTGGAGGCGCTCGATGCGCTTCTCCATCGGCGGGTGCGTGGAGAAGATCGTGCGCAGCGAGCCCTTGATGCTCGCCGGGACGATGAAGAACGCGTTCATGCCCTCGGCCTCGCGCAGGTCGTGCGTGGGAACTGTCTGCATCGCGCCGGAGATCTTGACGAGTGCGGCCGAAAGGGCGCTCGGGCGGCCGGTGACGATCGCCGCTCCGCGGTCGGCCGCGAACTCGCGGTAGCGCGACAGGGCCATCATCAGGAAGAACGAGAAGACGTAGACGACGAGCGAGACGAGCAGGATCACGAGGAAGCTCGGGTTCTCGTCGTCATCACCGCCGCCGAAGAAGAAGCCGAACTGCAGCATCAGCGCGGCGAGGCTGGCGAAGAAGCTCGCGATGGTCATGGTCAGCACGTCACGGTTCTTCACGTGCGCGAGCTCGTGCGCCATCACGCCCTCGAGCTCGCTCGGCGACAGCAAGCGCATGATGCCCGTGGTTGCGCAGACGGTCGCGCTCTTGCGGGAGCGGCCGAGCGCGAACGCGTTCGGCATGTCGGTGTCCGCGACCGCGATCTTCGGCTTGGGCAGGTCCGCCTGGATGCAGAGGCGCTCGATCATCGCGTGCAGCCCGGGCGCCTGCTCGGGGGAGACCTCCTTGGCGCCCATCGCCGCAAGCGCGAGCTTGTCCGAGAAGAACAGCTGCGCGAGCGACAGCAGGCCCATCACGATGACGATCGTGACCGCCTGGGCGCCTGCCGCGATCAGCACGCCGACGAAGACGACGTACAGGAGGCCCAGTAGGAACAGGGTCAGGAGCACCCGGACCTGGAGGCCCGTGTCTCGGGGGAAGACCGCCTTCTGCTGTGCCATATGTCCGGAAGATTAGTGATCGCCGCAAGCCATCTTGCAGGTGAGCGAAAACCGCTCGCCAGGGGTATGTCGCTTGCTAGAGTCCGGCCCTCCTCGCGCCGCAATTTCCCTGCATAACACGGGTAAACGAGGGGACCCACGGGCGGCGCACAGCTCATGAAGAAGACCTTCCTGCTTCCGATCCTGCTCGCGCTCGGCGCGTACCTCCTGCTGCCGCTTCCGGGGCTGTCGAAGCCGCCGCTGTCGAAGCGGATCGAGGAGAAGCGAGCGCAGATCGAGCAGAAGAAGCAGCGCGAGGGCGTGCTCTCGACCACCATCGACCGCTTCAACACCCGCATCGATGCGGTGGAGGGCGAACTCGAGGTCACGCAGCGCCAGCTCGACCGCGCCCAGGCGAGTCTCGACGCCCAGAAGGCCGAGTTGCTCGCCGTGCGCGACCGGCTCGAGGAGGCCCGCGACCGGCTCGAGACGCTCCGTCGCGAGCTCGCGACCGCCCGCAAGGTGCTGGCCGCGCGGCTGGTCGAGATCTACAAGGCGGACGCCCCCGACGTGCTCACCGTGGTGCTCGAGGCGGACGGGTTCGGCGACCTGCTCGAGCAGGCGGAGTTCCTCGACCGCATCTCCGACCAGGATCGCGAGATCACCGACGAGGTGCGCGTGCTGCGCGACCGCGCGCACGACCAGACCGTCCAGCTGGCCGAGCTCGAGGAGCGCGAGCAGCTCACCGCCGAGCGCATCCTCGCGACGCGCGACCAGATCGCCGCGGTCGAGTCCCAGCTCGCCGGCTCGCGGGACCAGCTCGCCTCCGCTCGCGACGCGCGGCGCGGCGCGCTCGCGCAGGTGCACGACAGTCGGGTCTCGCTCGAGGGCGACCTCAAGGAGCTCGAGGCGGAGCAGGCGCGCGTGCAGGCGGCGCTCGCCGGCGCCCAGGCTCCGGGGCCGGTGCGCCAGGGCAGCGGCGCTCTCATCTGGCCCGTGAACGGGCCCGTGGTATCGGGGTTCGGCCAGCGCTGGGGCCGCCTCCACGCGGGCCTCGACATCGCCGTGCCGAGCGGCACCGCGATCCGCGCCGCCGACTCCGGGCGGGTGGCGCTCATGGGCTGGGTGGGCGGCTACGGCAACTACACCTGCATCCAGCACAACGCGAGCCTGTCCACCTGTTACGCGCACCAGTCGAGCTTCGCCACCTCGAACGGGGCGAACGTGAGCCAGGGCCAGGTGATCGGCTACGTGGGCTGCACCGGCCACTGCTTCGGGGACCATCTCCACTTCGAGACCCGCGTGGGCGGGGCGCCGGTGGACCCGATGGGCTACCTGTAGCGCTCGGGCGAGCCGCGCCTCAGCGAGCCCGGAAGCGTCCGAGCCGCTTGATGCCGCAGTTGCCGTTGCCGTCGCACGCGGTGGTCACGAGGACGTTTTGCTGAGCGCCGCGGATGGCGACCGTCCGCGTGAAGGGCCGCTTGCGCCGGCCCCCCACGACGTCGAAGCTCTGGCCGCCGTCGCGCGAGATGAGCAGCCCGTAGGTCACCTTGCCGGCGAGCTCGTCGCCCGGCTGAGTGCGGTCGCTCGAGCGCCGCACGGCCACGCGCACGCGGTTGCCGTGGCGACGGGTGCGTGCGCGCGAGACCGGGCTGAGCACGTCGTACAGGCGCGCCACCTCGACGGCCGCCATGCCGTCGGCGATGCCGGAGCCGGTGAACTCGTTCCAGCCGTCGCCCGCCGCCGAGCG
>DASRIC010000014.1:0-28103 GCA_035650215.1 Thermoleophilaceae bacterium | reverse complement strand
AGTGTGAGGACCTTCTTCGCCATGGCTGGATCTAGATCTTCTTGACCTGGTCGAACCCGACCTCGACCGGCGTCTCCCGGCCGAAGATCGAGACGAGGACCTTGAGCTTAGCCGCGTCCTCGTTGATCTCCGAGATCTCGCCGGAGAAGTCGGACAGCGGCCCGGACACGACCTTCACGGACTCGCCGATCGAGAACTGCGCCCGCGTGCGCGGCCGCTCGGCGGTCTCGCGGTGGAGCAGACGGTCGACCTCGCCCTGGTTGAGCGGCACCGGATTGTTCGACGCGCCCACGAAGCCGGTGACACCCGGCGTGTTCTTCACGAGCTGCCAGGAGTCGTCGGTCAGGTTCATGTTCACGAGCAGGTACCCGGGCATGGTGCGCTGCTCCTTCGTGAGCTTCTGCCCGTCCTTCATCTCCTGCACCTGCTCGGTGGGGATCACGATCTGACGGATGTTGTTCTCCTGGCCGAGCGAGATGCGTCGGTGCTCCAGGTTCTGCTTGACCTTGTTCTCGTGACCGGAATATGTGTTGACGGCGTACCAGCGGAACATCAGAGAATTGCCTTGATCAGTTCGGAGAAGACGGCGTCCAGCAGGCCCAGGTAGCCGCCGGCGATGAGGACAAAGCCGAGCACGACGCCTGTGAGCGTGATGAGGGCCTGGCGGTTCGGCCACTGCACCCTCTGGAGCTCGGCCCAGACTGCGATCAGGAACTGTACGACACGCGGGCGGTGCTTGTGCGCGTCGGCGGCGTCGCGGCCGCGACGGCCGCGCACCTCATAGCCCTCCTCGCCCTTGCCCGGGGGTACTGCGCCGGTCTCGTCCTCGACCTCCCAGTCCTCGATCTCCTGGAGTGCCTCGTCCTCGCTGAGCGGGGCCTCGTCCTCCGTGAGCGGCCGGTCGTCCGGCACCTGCTCGGGCTCGAAGGTGGGACCGGTGACGCCCGGGATGTCGCCGCGCGTGGTCTCGGGCGGCGGCGCCTGCCGCGCCGAGGCGTCGTCGTCGGACGGAGCCGCCTCGGGCGGGGCGGCTGCGCCGTCCCCGGGCAGCGTGGAGCCCTCGCCCTGCTGGGCGAGCCGCCGGGCCCGGCGCTCGGCCTGGCGCTGCTTGGCGCGCTGACGGTCTCTGGCCACTCGGCTGCTCCCGTCTTACGCGCGCGCGTGGAGACGAACCGTCGTCAACGGGTCTCCTTGTGGGGCGTGTGCTTGCCGCACCAACGGCAGTACTTGCGGAACTCGACCCGGTCCGGGTTGTTCCGCTTCGACTTCTCGGTTTGATAGTTGCGCCGCTTGCAGTCCTCGCATGCGAGGGTCACGGCGATTCGGACGTCTCCGCGAGCCATGATTCCTTGGAAGGGTAGGCGGGGTGCGGCCGGCGGCGTAGCGTTTGAGAACGCACTCGAACCCCGCCGGACGCGAGGTCAGCGAGCCAGTCTAGCGCGCAGAGCGAAGCCCTCTCGCGCGATACTCGCGTCGTGGAGGAACGCGTTCGCCAGGCGTACGCCTTCGTGGCGACCCGCTGACCGGCGGAGTTGGCGCTCCGCCCGCCAGGTGCGAGACTCGCCGCATGAACTCGCTCGGCGAGCACACCACGTCGCGGCCCGGCGCCAGCCCGAACCTGGCGGCGGTCGAGGCGGCCTGGGAGACGCTCGCCACCGGCGGTGTCGGGGCGTCGCTCGACCAGCTGCTGGACCTCTGCCACGACGACGTCGAACTGCGCCCCTACTTCGGCGGGGGACGGGTCCTGCGCGGCCGCGAGGCGGCGCGCCGCTTCTTCCAGGAGAGTCGCGAGGCCGGCACGAGCGTCCAGGCCCGGCCGCGCTCGTTCGCGGTCGAGGGCGACTCCGTGGTCGTGACCGGCGGGATCCGCGTGACCAGGGCGGACGGATCGTTCGCCGAGACCCAGGTGCGCTGGGTCCACCACTTCCGCGGCGACCGCATCGACGCGATCTCCTGGGAGCCGCGGAGCGCCCCAAGGACCGCGCTGCCCGACAAGCGGCATCAGGCGGAGGCCGTGATCGACGCGCTGAACGCGCGCGACTTCGAGGCCCTGGATGAGCTCCCCTTTGACGACGAGGCGGAGTTCCGCTCGGCGTTCGCGGTCGCCGAGGGCGGCACCTACCGCGGCGTCGAGGGCTTCCGCCGGTGGGCCGCGGACGTCGACGCCACCTGGGATGGCCTGACGATCGAGCTGTCCGAGTTCCACGATGTGGAGGACGAGCGCGCGGTGGCCGTCGTTCGCCTGACCGGCATCGCCAAGGCGAGCGGCATCCCGATGGACGTGCGCGTCGGCCAGGTGTGGACCTGGCGGGGCGCAAAGATGCTCCGCAACGTGGTCTACACGGATCCGACCGATGCGTTCCGGGCGGTGGGACTGGAGCCATAGGCGGAGCGATGGCCGCCGAGGCCCCCGCCGCCGTCCCCGACTTCGGCGCGCTGCGCGCCTGCTGGCATCCGGTCGGCTACGCGAGCAGCTTCGCCGCCGAGCCGCGTCGCGTGCGCCTGCTCGGCAACGACCTTGTTGTGTGGCGCGACTCCACGGGCACCGCGCGCGTGCTCCGCGACCTCTGCATCCATCGCGGCACGGCCCTGTCGCTCGGGCGTGTCGTGGGGGACGAGCTGATGTGTCCGTACCACGGCTGGCGCTACGGAGCCGGCGGCAGGTGCACGGCAATACCGCAGCTAGCCGACCCGACACGGGTCCCCGGCAAGGCGCGCGTCGACGCGTTCGGCTGCCAGGAGCGCTTTGGCCTGATGTGGGTGGCGATGGATGACGCGCGCTGGGAGCTGCCGGAGGTCCCCGAGCTCGAGAGCCCGGACTGGGTCGTCGTGGAGTGCGGCCCCTATGCGTGGAGCGCCGATTCCTCCCGGCAGCTCGAGAACTTCACCGACTTCGGCCACTTCCCCTGGGTTCACCCTGGACTGCTCGGAGACCCGGAGCGACCGGTCGTTCCCGAGCACGAGGTCGAGGTCGATGGACACGTGCTGCGCTACCAGATCGTCCGGCCCGAGGCACCCAACACCGACGACTTCCCGGTCTTCGACAACCCGACCCGGGAAGCACCGGAGCGGCGCAGCCGCTACGCGCTTCACCTGCCGTACACGATCGTGCTGCGGCTGGGCTGGGGCGGCGAGAGCGGGATGGTGTACTTCTTCAGCTCGCAGCCCGTCGACGAGGAGCGCTGCATCGGCTACCTCACGATCGCCCGCAACTACGACAGGGACCAGCCGGCGAAGGTGCTCCAGGACTTCGAGGACACGATCTTCAACCAGGACCAGCGGGTGGTCGAGTCACAGCGCCCCGAGCGGGTCCCGTTCGACCTCGCCGCCGAGATGCACCTGAAGTTCGACACGGTGGCGGTCAACTACCGCCGCGCAATGCGCGCAAACGGTCTGGCGACCAACGGCGGGGGAAGCCGACGAGAGGGCTCGAGCTCGCCCTAGCGAACCCTGAAGATCTTGTACAGCCAACGCCATTCCCGTGGCGCGCGACGCATCTGCGCTGAGTCGACCGGACTAAAGCCGACGCGGGGACTCGAACCCCGGACCCCCTCCTTACCATGGAGGTGCTCTACCGGCTGAGCTACGTCGGCGTGAAGCGCCAAGCGTAGCGCCGATCGACGCACGCTCCGACGCTCCTACTCCGCGTCGACCATGGGTATGGGGGAGCAGGAACGGAGGGCAAGACCCGGCGCAGCGAGTGCCCTTGTCGACACCCACTTTCGGTAGTTGCGGCTTTTCGGGGTGCACCGTGCCTGCCGAGAGGTGTACGGTGCGCACACACCACCCAGCGCGGATGCTCAGCGTTCAGGTGGAACTGGAAGCGTCGTCCGTTGATCTTGGGTCTGGTCCCGCCGTGGCTTCTCCCGATCTCGGGCGGCGCTCCGTAGGCACGAGGGCAGCGAGCGCGTGACGAGCGGCAGCGGCCAGGGCCCAGGAGGCTACGTCGGGCGGCGTCATCGCGCCCCAAGCGACCTCGCGCGCCCCACGAACGGCAGTCCCGGAGGTTTCCTACCAGCCTGTGAAGGAAGCCGAAAGCGGGGACGACGAGGCGCGCCGCAACCTGTGGAAGACGGACCAGCGGCCGCATCGTGACAGCCGGACGCCGGAATCGTGGTCCGTCCTGGCACCGTCTGGCCCTTGCTGCCCCTAACGGGTGGGAAGTGGGGGGAGCAGGATTCGAACCTGCGTAGGCGTAGCCAACGCGTTTACAGCGCGTCTCCTTTGGCCGCTCGGACATCCCCCCGAGTGGCAGGAGCGTCGATTGTAGAGGCGCCTACGACGCGTCTCTCAGCCGCTGGGCCTCCGGCAAGCCCTCCAGCTTCTTCAGCGTGTTGTTCTCGATCTGGCGGATGCGCTCGCGGGTCACGCCGAACGCGCGGCCCACCTCCTCGAGCGTGCGCGCCTTGTGGCCCTTCAGGCCGTAGCGCATCTCGATCACCTCGCGCTCGCGGGGCGGCAGCGCATCGAGGGCGCGGCGCACGTTCTCGCGGCGCAGGTTCTCGGAGGCGAGCTCGAAGGGGGACTCGGCGGTGTCGTCCTCGACGAAGTCGCCGAGCTCGGAGTCCTCCTCTTCGCCGATGGGCTTCTCGAGCGAGACCGGCAGCTGGGCGATGCGCTGGATGTCCTTGACCTCGCGGGTCGTCCACTGGAGCTCGTGGGCGATCTCCTCCGGGGTCGGCTCGCGCCCGTACTCCTGCACGAGCTGGCGCTCCACGTGCACGACCTTGTTGAGCTTCTCGACCATGTGCACCGGGATCCGGATCGTGCGCGCCTTGTCGGCGATGGCCCGGGTGACCGCCTGGCGGATCCACCACGTCGCGTAGGTCGAGAACTTGTAGCCGCGGCGGTAGTCGAACTTCTCGACGGCACGGATCAGGCCGAGCGAGCCCTCCTGGATCAGGTCGAGGAAGGACAGCCCGCGCCCAAGGTAGCCCTTGGCGATCGAGACCACGAGCCGCAGGTTGGCCTCGATCATCTGCTGCTTGGCGGACATGTCGCCACGCTCGATGCGACGCGCGAGCGCCACCTCCTGCGCGGCCGTGAGCAGGTCCACGCGGCCGATCGAGCGCAGGTAGAGCCGCAGCGAGTCCAGGCTCGGCTCAACGGTGAGATCGATCTCCGGCTTCTTCTGGCCGGCCGCCGGCTGGGCGCCGTCACCGTCGGCGGGCAGCGCCGCGAGGCCGGCGGGCGGCCTGCCCTCGCCGGCCACGATCTCTACGCCGCTATCGAGGAGATGCGCGCGGAAGTCGCTGACCTGCTCCTTCGTGACCTCGACCTCCTCCAGGCAGGCCGCGATCTCCTCGAAGGTGAGGTAGCCGCGCTCGCGACCTTCGGCTGCGAGACCGCGGAGCTCCTCCACCTCGGGATCCGGTGACCGGGTCTCTTCCTCGACCAAAAGCGCGACGCCATCGTGCTTGTCCGTCAACCCTCGCTCCTTCGAAGACGCTGGGACGCCCGCGCCAGGGCGGGCTCGTCATTTTCAGGTTGTGCGTTCGCGGGGGCCGCGAGGGGCTGAGTCAGAGGGCCAGAGTTCCCTGAGCGTCGAGCTGTTGGCCAGCATACAACGACTCTCCGGATTTGGATCAAACGTGGCCTCGGTATCGTGACCCTGTGGCCATGAGCGATCTCACCGCGGTCCACGGCAGCGATGTGCAGGCCCGCCGGCCCGTCACCCACCTGAGCCTCTCGCGCGTGGGCGTGACGGGCGTAGAGAAGATCATCCGAATTTCAGCCAACGGAGCGGAGCAGCTCTTCTACGCGGAGCTCGAATGCTTCGTGGACCTCGGGCCGAAGCAGAAGGGCGCCCACATGTCGCGCTTCGAGGAGGTCGTGAACGAGGCGATCGACGAGGTGATCCTGCGCGAGGCCTTCAAGGCCGAGACCCTCGCCGCCCACATCGCCGGCTTGGTGCGCGACCGCCAGGACGCCCGCCGCGCCGAGGTCACGATCGCCGCGCGCTATCCCGAGAACAAGCCGGCGCCCGTGTCGGGCTCGCTCACCCAGGAGATCTACACGATGTTCGGCGCCGCGGTGGCCTCCGCGCACGGTACGCGCCGCCTCGTGGGCGTGCAGGCGCAGGGCATGACGGCATGCCCCTGCGCGCAGGAGCTCGTGACGGAGCGCTCGCGGGAACGCCTGCACGACGCCGGCTTCACCGAGGACGAGATCGCCCGCGTGTTCGACGCGGTGCCGGTGGCCACGCACAACCAGCGCGGGATCGGCACGCTCCACGTGGGCTGCCCGGAGGGCTGCAGCGATGCGATCGACGCCGAGTCGCTGCTCGGCATCGTGGAGGCGGCCATGAGCTCCGAGATCTACGAGCTGATGAAGCGCTCGGACGAGGTCGAGGTCGTGGAGAAGGCGCACCAGCGCCCGCGCTTCGTCGAGGACTGCGTGCGCGAGATGATCCGGATGGCCAGCGTGCGCTTCGCCGGTCTTGGCGAGAGCGCGTTCCTCTCCGCGCGCCAGGAGAACCTCGAGACGATCCACAAGCACAACGTCGTGGCCGAGCGGCACGGCCTGCTGGGCGAGCTGACCGCCGAGCTCGGAGGCCGCGAGCCCGCGGGCCGGCACACGTCGATGCGCGAGTGGCTCGACGCCGACTCGCAGCCGTCTGGCGCCTGAAGCTGCGGGTCAAGTCCTCCAGGGGTTCCGCCGATGGAAGCGGTACAACGCATGGAGGCGACGTGACCCACAGCCGTCATATTCCGTTGTCGCAGGACGCGGCCCTCGTGGTCGCGCTGGCGGGAACGGCGATGCCCTTCGCCCACTCGGCGGAGGACGAGGCCGAGCGCTGGCTGCGCGCCATGCGGCTCCATGGCCAGGTGGGCGCGGCGCTCCAGGCGCTCGGCGTGGGCGAGTCACCGCTCATGACCGGCAGCGGCCACGACCACGCCGACGGCCAGGGCACGCCCACCCTGGGGCCTGACGTGCTCGACGAGGTCACGCGCCGCGCGAGCGATTTCGCGAGCGCGCGCGAGGCCGAGACCGTGGGCACGCCGGACCTGATGTTCGCCGTGCTTGACGTGTACGGCAAGCTGTTCGACCGGGCGCTCTACCTGCGCGGGACAAGCCGCGAGGAGCTGGTCGAGCGGATGGTGGGCTCGGGCGCCGCGAGCCGCCCGCAGCGCTAGCCCGCCGCTCAGGCCACCCGGCGTCGCGCGAGGTACTCGATACCGGCCGTGCAGCCCAGCGGCCCGAGCGGGGACACGGTGGCGGCGAGCAGCGGCCACGGGAAGACGCGCCGCCGGCAGCCGTTCGCCACCAGCAGGCAGAGCACGATCCAGCCCACGCCGTGCGTCCAGCCGAGCACGCGCTCGGCGCTCTCCCCCAGGCCCCCGATCGCCACCACGAGCAGCGCCGTGAACACGCAGACCTCGGCGAGCGAGTAGAGGCGCACCGCCTGGAAGTAGGACAACTTACGAAGCCATCCCGCGCTGGGCGGTGAGCTGGCGCCGCACCAGCAGGACGCCGGCCAGCGCGAGCACCACGAGCAGCGTCAGCGCAACGATCGCCTCGGGTGAGGTGAGCTTCCCGAGGCTGCCGCCGAGCGCCGTGTAGGCGAACACCTTCGGAAAGGCGCCGACGGCGGTGCCGACCGCCATGTCGCGGAAGGGCAGCCGCGTGAGGCCGGCGGTGTAGTTCACGAGCGCGAACGGCAGGGCCGGCACGATCCTCGACTCCATCACGGCAAGCGTGCCGTTGCTCACGAGGAAGCCCTCGAGCGAGCGGGTCCGCTCAGGAAGGAGGACGCCCTGGTGACCCGCGGCGAGCCGCCGGGCGACCGCCATCTGGGCGAGCGCGGCGGCGGTGAGCGCCACCAGCGTCAGCGGCGTGGCGGCGGCGGTACCGAACAGGAGCCCGCCCGCCCCCGCGAGTATCGGCCAGGTGATCAGGAAGCTCGCCAGCACGAACAGCGGCAGGTAGGCCAGGTACGCCCAGGCGCCGAGGCGCTCGCCGAAGTCGCGCACCTCGGCGGCGCTCGGCAGCGAGCCGGTCGCGAACAGGGTCAGGACGACGGCGCCGAGCACGGCCGCGGAGACCGCGATCCTGATCCGCGCCGTCCGGAGGCCCATGCATTCGAGGGTAATGCCGAGCGGGCCGGGCCCGCTCGGCACCGCCCTACTTGATGAACAGGATCTCTGAGTACTTCGGGAGCGGCCAGAGGTCGTCCGCCACGACCTTTTCCAGCCGGTCGCCCAGCTCGCGCACGGTCTCGAGCGCGGTGAGCTGGTGGTCGCGGGCGTACTCGGCGAGCTCGAGGCCCTCGATCCCGTCGGGGTAGCGATTCGCCTCCTCGAGGGCGCCGATCGCGTCGGCGAACTCGCCCACGAGCCTGCGCGCTTCGGCGGCGAGCGAGTCCATGCCGGCCGCCTCCACGAGTGCCACGTGGCGCAGGGCCGCGGGCAGGAGCATCGTGCGTGCGATCGAGGCCGCCGTCTCGGTCTCGATGTTCGCGCGCGTGGTGTACTGCTCGGCCCACACCTCGAAGCGCGACTCCAGCTCGCGCTTGGAGAGCACCTCGTACTTCTCGAAGGCTCCGACCGACGCGTCCGAGAGCACCTCGGGCAGCGCGTCCGGGGTGGTGCGCAGGTTCTTGAGCCCGCGCCGCTGCGCCTCGGCGTGCCACTCCTCGGCGTAGTTGTCGCCGCCGAAGATCACGCGCTGGCTGTCCGAGTAGGCGTCCTTCACCACCGCGTTCACGGCCTCGTCGAGATCGCCCGCGCCGTTCGACAGCTTCGACTCGAGCTGGTCGGAGAGCTCGTCGATCGCCTCGGCCACGATCGTGTTCAGCACCGTGTTCGGGAAGGCGAGCGACATGCTCGACCCGAGCGCGCGGAACTCGAACTTGTTGCCCGTGAAGGCGAACGGCGAGGTGCGGTTGCGGTCACCGCCATGCATCGGCAGCGGCGGCAGCACCGGCGTGCCCAGCCCGAGCACGGCCGCGGGAGTGTGCGGGTCGCCCTCGCCCGACGCGATGGCCGCGAACACCTTCTCGAGCTCGGCGCCCAGGAAGATCGAGATGATCGCGGGCGGCGCCTCGTTCGCACCCAGCCGGTGGTCCTGGCCGATGTTCGCCACCGACGCGCGGAGCAGCCCCTGGTGGCGGTCCACCGCCTTGATCACGGCGGAGCAGAAGAACAGGAAGCTGATGTTCTCCGCCGGAGTTTCGCCCGGGTCCATCAGGTTGTGCCCGGTGTCGGTGCCCATCGACCAGTTGTTGTGCTTGCCCGACCCGTTCACGCCCGCGAACGGCTTCTCGTGCAGCAGGCAGACGAGCCCGTACTTGCGCGCCACCGACTGGAGCTGCTGCATCGTGAGCTGCTGGTGGTCCGAGCCCACGTTCGAGTTCTCGAACACCGGCGCGATCTCGTACTGCCCGGGCGCAACCTCGTTGTGACGCGTCTTTACGGGCACGCCCAGCTTGGCCAGCTCGAGCTCGGTGGCCATCATGCACGCCAGCACGCGCTCGGGGATCGAGCCGAAGTAGTGGTCGTCGAGCTCGTGGCCCTTCGGCGGCTTGGCGCCGAAGAGGGTGCGGCCCGTGTTGATCAGGTCGGGGCGCTCGAAGTAGTACTGCTCGTCGATCAGGAAGTACTCCTGCTCGGGCCCGACCGTGGTGAACACGCGCGAGGCCTCGTCGTCGCCCAGCAGGCGCAGGGCGCGGATCGCCGCGCGCGAGAGCGCGTCCATCGAGCGCAGCAGCGGGATCTTGGCGTCGAGCGCCTCGCCGGTCCAGGAAGCGAACGCCGTGGGGATGCAGAGCAGCGCGCCGTTCGGGTTCTCGAGGATGAACGCGGGGCTGGTGGGGTCCCAGGCGGTGTAGCCGCGCGCCTCGAAGGTCGCGCGCACGCCGCCGGTGGGGAACGAGGAGGCGTCGGGCTCACCCTGGATCAGCTCGCTGCCGGAGAACTCGGCCAGCGCCACGCCGTCGCCCGCCGGGCCGAAGAACGAGTCGTGCTTCTCGGCGGTGAGCCCGGTGAGCGGCTGAAAGACGTGGGTGTAGTGGGTGGCGCCGTTCTCGAGCGCCCACTCCTTCATCGCGAGCGCCACCGCGTCGGCCAGCGAAGGGTCGAGCGGCTCGCCCTGGGCGAGCGTGCGCTGCAGCTGGCGGTAGGTCTCCTTGGGCAGCCGGTGTCGCTGCACCGACTGGGAGAACACGTTCGCGCCGAACGGGTAGTTCGACGGCTGGGTCAGGTCGACCGAGCCGAGCGCCTCTCCGTTGGGGCTCCACTGAGCGGCGGTGACGTTGTGCTGGCGAATCTTCGGCATGTCGTGAGCAGTCCTCCTGGCGGTGTCCGGGCTTCGCGAAACCTAGCCCCGCGTGCGCGTGAAGGCCATGTACCGATGTCCAAAGATCAGCGCCCCGGCTGCTCCTTGCGTCAATTTCGTCCAAGACCCGGCGTCGGCCCGTGCGTACTCTGGATGGCTGTGCCCGCGATCGAGCTGAGCGGAGTCGTCAAGTGCTTCGGCGCCATCAGGGCCGTCGACGGGCTGGATCTCGACGTGCCCGAGGGCATCTGCCTCGGGCTGCTCGGCCCCAACGGCGCCGGCAAGTCGACCACGATGCGCCTGCTCACCGGCCAGGCGATCGCCGACGAGGGCTCGATCCGCGTGCTCGGCCACGAGCTCCCGGGGGAGTCGAAGGAGGCGCGGGCGCTGATGGGCGTGGTGCCGCAGCTCGACAACCTCGACGTGGACGTGTCGGTGCAGGACAACCTCGCGGTGTTCGCGCGCCTCTACCGCGTGCGTGACGTGGGCGAGGCCGTGGACCGCGGGCTGGCGCTCGCCCGGCTCACAGGGCGTCGCACCGACGCGGTGGACAAGCTCTCCGGCGGCATGCGCAGGCGGCTCCTGCTCGCCCGCGGGCTCGTGCACCGGCCCCAGCTGATGCTGCTCGACGAGCCCACCGTCGGTCTCGATCCCCAGATCCGCACCGAGCTCTGGTCGCTGATCGACGCGCTGCGCGCGGAGGGCAAGACGATCCTCATGTCCACGCACTACATCGAGGAGGCCGAGCGGCTCGCCGACGAGGTCGCGCTCATGGCCGAGGGCCGGGTGATCGCGCGCGGCCGCCCGAGCGAGCTGATCGCCGAGCACGCCGGCCGCGAGACCGCCGAGGTATACGGTCCGCCCGAGCGGCTGGCCGAGGTACGCACCCGCGCCCAGGCCGATGGGCTGGCGGTGCGGCCGGCCGGACCCGCGGTGGCGATCGTGGGTGCCGAGCGGTCGAGCAACGGTGCCGTGCCACCCGACGCGGTGAGGCGGCCCGCGTCGCTAGAGGACGTGTTCGTGCTGCTCACGGGAGCGGAGGCGGAGTGAGACGCTTGGAGCCGGCAGCCATCGGCGGCGTGATGAGCCGCGAGGTCGCCAACTTCCGCACGATCTGGCGGACCACGACCTTCTCGAGCCTGCTCGAGCCGGTGATCTACCTGGTGGCCTTCGGGCTCGGCCTGGGCGCGACGATCGTGAACCGCGTCGACGGGCTCGAGTACGTGGAGTTCGTGGGCACCGGCATGGTGGCCACGGCCGTGATCTTCTCGAGCGCGCTGCCGGCGATGTTCGGCACTTTCGTGAAGGAGCGCTTCCAGCGCACCTACGACGCCATCCTCGCCGCACCGGTGGACGTCGAGGAGCTCGTGACTGCCGAGATGCTCTGGATCGGGCTCCGCGCCGGCGTGTACGGCACCTTCCCGCTGATCGTGTCGATGCTGTTCGGCCTCGATCCCGCGCCCGGGATGCTGCTCGTGCCGCTCTTCTGCTTCATCACGGCCCTCGGCTTCGCGGCGTTCGGCATCGCCGTGGCGGGCAGCGTCGCGAAGATCGACCAGTTCAACTACGTGACAACGCTCGTGATCACGCCGCTGTTCCTCGTGGCCGGCACCTTCTTCCCGATCTCCGGACTGCCGCAGGGGCTCCAGGTGGCCGCGCAGGTCAACCCTCTGCACCACCTCGTGGAGCTGGTGCGGCACGCGAGCTTCGGCTTCGAGATCGAGGACCTGATCCGGGTGGGGGTGCTCGTCGGCTTCGCCGTCTGCCTCTGGCGGCTTGCCGTGCGGCGCATGACCGCGCGGCTGATCGACTGACGAACCAGCTCAGGCGCGCCGGCTGGTGGCCGGCGGGCCGGTGGCGCGCAGCCAGTCCAGCATCTTGCCGGCGGGCATCGGCCGGCCCAGCAGGAAGCCCTGGGCGCAGTCGCAGCCGAGGCCGGCGAGCCGCCGGCGCACGCTCTCCTCCTCCACGCCCTCGGCCACGGTTTCGAGACCCAGATTGCGTGCCAGCTCGATGATCGAGCGCACGATCGCCTCGCCGCTCTCGCCGTTGGCGAGGTCGCTGATGAACGAGCGGTCGATCTTGAGCGCGTCGACCGGCAGCTCGCGCAGGTAGGCGAGCGAGGAGTAGCCGGTGCCGAAGTCGTCGATCGAGCTGCGCACCCCGATCGCGCGCAGCTGCGCCAAGGCGCCGCGCGCCTGGGCGTGGTCGGCGATCAGCGTGCCCTCGGTGATCTCGATCTCGAGCGAGCTGTCGTCGAGACTGAAGCGCCGCTTGAGGTCCTCCACACGGCCGGGCAGCGCAGGATCGAGCAGCACGCGCGTGGGGATGTTCACGGCCACCGGCACGGCGCAGCCGGCCTCGCGCCAGCGCCGCGCGTCCCTGCCCGCGATCTCGAGCACCAAGTCGGTGAGCTGCTCGGCGAGACCCGTTCGCTCCGCCAGCGGGACGAACGTGGTGGGCGGCACCTCGCCGAGCCCGATGTCGGTCCAGCGCACCAGTGCCTCCACTCCGACCACCCGGCCCTGCTGGAGCTCGACCTTGGGCTGGTAGTGGAGGTCCATGTCGCGCTCGTCGAGCGCCCGCTTGAGCGCGCTGACCAGCACCAGCCGGCGGGGCGCCTCCGCGTCCATCTCGCGCCTGTACAGCTCGGAGCGCGACTGCGCGCGCTTGGCCTGCGACATCGCGGTCTCCGCCCGCTGGAGCAGCATCTCGGCGTCGTCGCCGTGCTCGGGCGAGCAGGCGATCCCCACGCTGGCGTCGACGCTCAGGTTCGCGCCGGCCACCTCGAACGGGCGGCTGAGCGCCTCGAGGATCTTGACCGCTGCGGCCTCGGCGTCGGCGCTCCCGCCCACGGCCGGCAGCAGCACCGCGAAGCGGTCGCCCTCGATGCGGGACACTGTGTCGCTGGCCCGCACCGTGCGTGCCAGCCGCCCCCCGACCTCGATCAGGAGGGCATCGCCCTGGTCGCGTCCGAGCGTGTCGTTCACGTCCCGGAAGCGGGCGAGGTCGAGCGCGAGCACCGCGGCGCCATCGCCGCCGGTGGGCCGCCGGATCGCCTGCGCGGTGCGCTGGGTCAGGAGCGCGCGGTTGGGCAGCGAGGTGAGCGGGTCGTGCAGCGCCAGGTGCTCCATCTCCGATGCCTGGCGCGAGGCGCGGTGGACCGCGGCCATCGGCAGCGCCAGGGCGGGAACGAGGTAGAGCCACTCCTCCGCGATCACCGCCACGGGCGGCCCGAGCGCGAACAGCGTGGCGGCCGACCAGCTCCGGAACACGAGGTCGTCGCGCAGGTGGCCGATGATCGACGTCTGCTGGATCAGCGCCTCACCGCAGCGCGTGAACGTCGAGTTGACTGCGAAGAAGACGGCGGCCGACGCCGCGATAGCCGGCAGGTCCTCGGGCTGGAGCCCCTCGGCGCCGCCGAGCCCGGAGCCCCCGAGCAGGGCGAGGACGGCGCCCGCGGCCGCCCACGAGATGGTGAGCTGCGCGAGGTTGAAGAGGATCCGGTCGGCCGGGCGGCGCCCGACGACGTCCGCGGCCAGTGAGGCGATCGCCTGGACCAGCACGACCTCGGGCACGCCGTAGATGAGGAGCATCGCGAACCCGAAAGGCGTGGAGAACGTCTCCTCGCCGATCTGGCCGTGGACCTGGATGGGGAACAGCTCGCCCGCGAGGACGAGCGCCGCGAGCAGCCAGAACTCGGTGTCGAGCGGGCCGAAGGAGCCGGCGCCGAGGCCGACCAGCACTACGAGCAGGGCAAGGCCTGCCGCGCTGACGACTCGCAGGTAGAGGATAAGGGGTGAGTTGATGCTGGGCACTGGACGAGCGGCGGCGGACCACCTAGGCAACTTGCCGGGCTGGCCGGCCGCCGCTCGCCCGAGCGGCCCAGGGGACGACCGTGATTACAGCTTACGGGGCGCGCCCAGCGCCTCGAGGAGGACAAGCAGGCCGGCGAGGGTGACGGCAGAACGGTAAGCCCGGAACTTGAGGGCGCTGGAAGTACGACGGAGCTTCGAGGGCATCTTTGCCTCCTGGTGGGTTGGGACGGCCGGCGACTTCCGGCCTCCCCCCGTCCTTCGGTCGCGGCGGCCAAGACTTGAGAGGCGACCGTCGGAATGCTGGACATTTGGTCGATGGACATGCGTCCAGCGGCGGCGAGCCGGTCAAGCCGGCCGGCCGGGATGCCGATGGCTAGCTCAGGTCGCTGCCCCCATGACTCTCGCCTTGGCATTTCTGATCGTCGTGATCACCGTCCCGCTCGCCGGCGGGCGGCTCGACCGGCTGGCCGACGTCCGCGTGCATTGGCTGTGGCTGGCCGTGCTTGCCTTCGCCCTGCAGGTGCTGATCGTCACCGTGATCCCCGAGGGCGACACCGCCGCCCACCGCATCGCGCACCTCGGCTCGTACGCGCTCGTGGGCGCGTGCGCGCTGCGCAATCTCAGCGAACTGCGTTTGCTCTGGATCGTGGTGCTCGGGGGCGCGCTCAACCTGGTGGCGATCGTGGCGAACGGCGGCGTGATGCCGGCGTCGGAAGGGGCCCTCGAGAGCGCCGGGCTCGTGGCTCAGTCGGGCGAGTTCGCGAACTCCGACGTGGTCGAGGGAGCCAGCCTGGCCTTCCTCGGCGACGTGTTCGCGATCCCCGCCGGCTGGCCGGGAGCCAACGTCTTCAGCGCGGGCGACGCATTGATGCTCGTGGGCGCCTTCCTTGTGCTGCACGCGCTCACCGGCTCACGCCTGGCATTTCCGACCGCGCCCCATCTATCCTCGGGTAGAGACCCCCGATGGTCCCCCCACGTGAGCTGGCCGCGAAGCTGGTCACGGCGCTCGTGAAGGCGCCCGCCGACCCCGTTGACACCAACATGCCGCGCGACGCGGTGGCCCTGCGCGCCGTGCTCGAGGGCCTGCCGGACGCCGTGGTGGCCATGCGGCCCGACGGCACGATCGACTTCGTGAACGAGCGGGCGGAGGAGCTGTTCGGATACGAGCACGGCGAGCTGGTCGGCCAGCCGGTGCCGGTGCTCTGGCCCGAGCGGCTGCGCGACAGCTACCTGCGCACGATCAGCGAGTACGTAGACCACCCGCAGGGGCTCCGCTACGCGCGGGCCGCCCGCGGGCTCCGCAAGGACGGCAGCGAGTTCGTCGGCGAGATGAGCTGGGGCAGCGTCGAGACCGAGTCGGGCGTGCTGATGCTGGCGGTCGGGCGCGACATCTCCGCCCGCCTGGCCGCCGAGGCGCGGCTGCGCCGCCGCGCTGCGGAGCACGCCGTGGTGGCCTCGCTGGGCGAGCGCGCGCTCGCGGGGGCCGACCCCGCCGAGCTCTGCACGCAGGTCGCCGAGGCCGTGGTGCGCACGATGGAGGTCGAGCTGGCCCAGGTGTTCGAGGCGATCGCCGGTCAGGAGCTGCGCCCGCGGGCGGTATGCGCGGCCACGGGCGACCCCGCGGCGCTGCTCGCGGTCGACGCCGCCGAGCACGGGCGCTCGGCGCTCGTGGCGCACGCGCCGGTGCCGCTCGCGCCGCGCGCGGCGGCGAGCGAGCCCGCCGGCGACGCGGAGACCGAGCTCCACCGCGCCGGGATCCGGTCCGGGCTCGCCGTGCCGGTGTCCTCGGGCGACGACGACTTCGGCGCACTGGCCGTGTACTCGCGCGCGGAGGGGGCCTTCGACCGTGAAGACGGGGACTTCCTCCAGGCGGTGGCAAACGTGCTTGCCACCGCCGAGGCGCGGCGGCGCATGGACGACCGCCTGCGCCACCAGGCCCTGCACGATCCGCTCACCGGGCTCGCCAACCGCACGCTCTGCCACGACCGGCTCACCCAGGCGGTGGCCCGCGCGCGGCGCTCGGGCGCAGGGATCGCCGTCCTCTACGTGGACCTCGACGACTTCAAGTCGGTGAATGACGAGCACGGCCACGCCGCCGGCGACGCCGTGCTGGCCGCGTTCGGACACGTACTGGAGGACGCGGTGCGGCCGAGCGACACCGTCGCGCGGCTCGGCGGTGACGAGTTCGTGGTGATCTGCGAGAGCGTGACCACCGCCCAGGCGCTCGCGCTCGGCGAGCGGCTGGCCGCCGCGGCCCGGCTCCCGATCCACGCCGGCGACGTGGAGCATCGCTTCTCCGCGAGCGTGGGCATCGCCTTCTCCGAGGCCGACCCGCCGGAGCCGGACGCGCTCGTGCGCGCCGCCGACGCCGCCGCCTACCGGGCCAAGCGCGGCTCGGGCAGCGACGTGCACCTCGTGCCGGTCACGCTGGCGGGCACACAGGCGTAGCCCCGCGCATTGAACGTCCCGGACCACCCCGTATAGCGCATACTCCGGGACGTTCATGACCACCGCCGCCGCAGGTGCGAACGACGAGGCCGCCTACCGGCGGCTCGTGGAGCCGCACCGGCGCGAGCTGCACGCCCACTGCTACCGGATGCTCGGCTCGATTCACGACGCCGACGACGCCCTGCAGGACGCGCTCCTGCGCGCCTGGCGCGGGCTGTCGCGCTTCGAGGGCCGTAGCTCCCTGCGCAGCTGGCTCTACCGGATCGCCACCAACACCTGCCTCGACCTCGCGGCGCGGCGTCCGAAGCGGATGCTGGCCCTCGACCACTCGCCGGCGGCCGACCCGCACGACGGCCCCGGCACGCCGCTCGTCGAGTCCGTCTGGGTCGAGCCCTATCCGAGCGAGGAGCTCGGCCTCGACGAGGGGCGCCTGTCCCCGGACGCGCGCTACGAGCAGCTCGAGAGCGTGGAGCTCGCCTTCGTCGCCGCGCTCCAGCACCTCCCCGCCCGCCAGCGCGCCGTGCTGATCATGCGCGAGGTGCTCGGCTTCTCGGCCCGCGAGGTGGCCGACACGCTCGACACCACCACGGCGTCGGTGAACAGCGCGCTCCAGCGCGCCCGCGCGTCCCTGGACGAGCGGCTGCCGGAGCGGAGCCAGCAGGCCACCCTGCGCTCGCTCGACGACGACGAGCTGCGCGAGCTGGTGAGCCGCTACGTGGAGGCCTGGGAGCGCGGCGACGTGGACGGCGTGGTCTCGATGCTCACCGAGGAGGCCACGGTGATGATGCCGCCGATGGCCACCTGGTACAGCGGCCGGGACGCGATCGCGGTGTTCCTGCGCGACTGGGCGTTCGCCAAGCGCTGGGCGCGCGACCGCGAGCGCTTCGAGTCGGGCGAGCGCCGCGTGCGCCTGCTTCCCGCGCACGCGAGCGGGCAGCTCGCCTACGCGGCCTACAACTACGACGCCGAGCGCGGCGCGTACCGGCCCTACGCGCTCCAGGTGCTCTCGCTCGACGGCCCTCGCATCGGCGAGATCACCGGGTTCGTGACCCCGCAGCTGTTTCCGCGCTTCGGGCTGCCGGACTCGCTCAGCTGACCGGGGTGCGCTCGGTCCGTTCGTGGACCATCGAGTCCGCGCTGCGGGACGCGAAGCGGTGGCCGGCCACGGCGGCGAGAAACGACTCGCGGTCGAGCGCATAGAGCAGGCCGTCGGTGCGCGCCGTGACCGTGGCGGTGCGCGGGATGTCGCGCAGCAGGGCGATCTCGCCGAACACGTCGCCCTCCCCGAGCAGCGGGAACGTGCCGCGCGAGTTGGAGGCCTCGAACTCACCCTCGGCGATCACGTAGAAGCGCTCGCCCGGCTCGCCCTCGCGCACCACCGCGTGCCCGGCGCTCACCTCGACCTCGTCGAGCCGGCGGGACACGTTCTCGAGCGTCCCGAGGGACAGCGGCGCAAACAGCGGCACGCTCCGCAGCAGCGCGAAGGCGGCCTCCGGGATGGCCGCGCCCGCCTCGAAGCGCGCGAGCCCCACCCAGCGCAGCGCCACGACCACGGGCAGGCAGAGGCCGATCGCCGCGAGCGCGCCGCGCACCCCGAACAGCCCGACGATCGCCGGGGCGGCCATCGCCCCCGCGCCGGTGGTGAGCCAGTAGCTGCTCTCCACCACCGCGAACGCGCGCCCGAGCACGTCGTCCGAGGTGAGCCGCTGGAGCAGCGTGAGCCCGGCCGTCTCGATCAGCGAGTAGCCCACGCCGAGCACCACGAGCATCGCCACCGCCATCGCCACCTCGGGCAATGCCGCCACGAGCAGCAGCGGCACGCCTACGAGCAGGCAGCCTCCGGCCAGGCCGGCCGCGAGCCGGCCCCTGCCGAGCAGCGAGATCGCGGCCGCGCCGCCCACGATCCCCCCGAACGCCCAGGCGCTGTTCAGCCAGCCCACCCCGGAGTCGCCGAGGTCGAGCAGCTCGATTGCCACCAGCACCACGAGCACGTCCACGGCGCCCTCGACGAAGGTCGAGCACGAGAGCACCCCGACCAGCAGCCGCAGGCTCGGGTCCCCCACCACCGTCCGAAAGCCCGAGGCGAGCTCCTCGAGCGGGCCCTCCTCGTCCTCGTGCTCGCGGTAGTCGGGCACCGGGTCGCGCGGGATGCGCGCCAGCGGCCAGGTGGCGATCGCGAGCAGCCCCGCCGTGACGAGGAATCCCGTCTCGGTGCCGGCGGCGCCCACGAGCACGCCGGCGAGCAGGGCGCCGAGCAGGAAGCCGATGCTGTCGACGGCGGTCCACACCGCGTTCGAGGCGGCGATCTGGCGCGGGGTCTCGGCGAGCCCAGGCAGGAGCGCGGCCTGCGCCGGCCGGTGGGCGGTCTGGAGCACGGTGAACAGCGCGCTCAGCACGAGCACGACCGCCAGCGGCGCGCCGGCCGCGACCGCCGCGGCGATCCCGGCCAAGAGGACCGCGCGCCCGGCGGTGATGAGGATCAGCACCTCGCGGCGCGAGCGCCGGTCGACCACCACCCCGGCGAGCGGAGCGGCCAGGCCGGCGGGCACCATACGCGCGAGCGCCGCCACGCCCACGGCGGCCGCGCCGCCCTCGTTGTAGGCGTACACCGCGAGGACGATGAAGAAGACCCAGCCGCCTACCGATGCCGCGGTCCAGGCGAGCTGAAGGCGCCGGAGGTCGGCGGTGGCCAGCGCATCGCCGAGCGACCGCTTGAACGACGCCCGCCCCTGCGAGTCGGCCACCCGGCTACATCAGCGTTGGATCACCCGTGAGCTCGACCAGGCGGCGGGCGAGCGCGGTCATGACCTTGCGCTCGACGCTCGGGTTGTTGTCCACGAGGCGCCTGAAGTCCGCGCCGGTGAGCACGAACACGTGGAGCGGCGTCTTGGCCGTCACGGTCGCCATCCGCTGCGTCTTCTCGAGCAGTGCGATCTCGCCCACGAACTCCCCGCCGCCGCGCTGCGTGACCTTCTTGCCGCCGCGGGTGATCTCCGCCTCGCCCTCGACGATCACGAAGAACTCGTGCCCGACCTCACCCTCCTTGCAGAGCACGGTGCCCGCCGGCACTTCGAGGTCCTCGCTCGCCCGGGCCAGATGCTGGAGCTCCTTCTTCGAGAGCCCCTGGAACAGAGGCGCCCGCTTGAGGGCTTCGACCTTCGTGTTCTGGCTGAAGAGCTTCATAGACCCCCTTACGCTAAACGCGCGCGCTCGCTCAGTCGAGCCGCAAACAGCCGCCATGCTCCGGGAACGCCCTTGAGCTCGTGCGTACCGCGATCCTCGAAGTCGATTCCGGAGCCGGCTGCCAGGTCGCGCACGATACTCGACACGAGCACCTCGCAGGGTCGAGCGTCGGCCGCGATTCGCGCCCCGATGTGCACGGCGATGCCCTCCATCCTGCCGCCGACGATCTCCACCTCGCCGGTATGCACGCCCGCGCGCAGGTCGAGCCCGAGATCCGCCACGCCGGCCAGCGCGCCGTGGGCGGCGGCGATCGCGCGTGCGGGGCCCTCGAACGTCGCGAAGAACCCGTCGCCGGTGCCGCGCACCTCCCGGCCGCCGTAGCGGGCGATCTGGGCGCGCACGGTCGCGTGGTGCGCCCCGAGCAGCTCCCGCCAGCGCCGGTCCCCGAGGTCGGACGCGCGCGAGGTGGAGTCCACGATGTCGGTGAACAGCACGGTCGTGAGCACGCGCTCGGGGGCCGAGTCGACGCGCCCCTCGGCGAGGAAGCGCTTCACCTCCTCCCCGACGCGGGGATCCGCGTAGGTGCTGATGTCGGGGGAGCTCAGCTCGACCATCTCCGCGTTCGGGATCCGCTCCGCCATCTGCACGCAGCCGTCGCGGTAGCGCTCGTTGTACATCATCAGCGTGGGCACGGAGATCGCCGGGAGCACCTCGCGGATGTCGGTCTCCATCAACACGCGCATGAACCAGGCGGCCGCGCCCGGGCTGGCGGCCAGGCGCTCGTGGTTCACGTGCCAGTGCTCGAATACCGGGTCGTCCGCGTAGCTCGGGAAGTACTTGCGCATCTCCTCGCGCTGGTACTCGAACGTGCCCCAGCGCAGGCGCGTCTCGCGCACGCGCCGGTGCCACTCCTCGAGCGGCTCGCCGAACGGGTAGTCGGGCGATTTGACCACCCGCGGCCAGGTGTTGTGGAGGATCAGCGCGGCCACCCGCTCCGGGTATGTGGCCGCGAAGACGGCGCACAGCTGGCCGCCGGGCGAGCCGGCCCCGAGCAGCGCCGCGCGCTCCGACCTGGCGTCGTCCATCACCGCGCGGATGTCGTCGAGCCGCGCCTCGAAGGTGGGCATGTCGCGCGGCCGGTCGGAGAGGCCCGTGCCGCGCTTGTCGAGCAGGATCAGACGCGAAAAGGCAGACATGCGCCGGCAGAACTCGACGAATATCGGCTGCTCCCAGGCCCAGATCAGGTTGATCAGGAAGGGGACGAACACGACGTCGACGGGGCCGTCGCCCACGGTTTGGTAGGCGATGCTCACGTCTCCGCTGCGCGCGTAGCGCACCTCCGGGGTCTCGAGATTCACCACGCGAACACTATGACCGGAGGGGCCCTCGCGGGCCCCTCCGGTGGGACTGCAAGCGGACTGTCAGGCGTGTCTCAGCTGGAGCCGAGCAGCACGGCCGAGATGCGCGTGTCCGTGAAGTCCATGTCGCCGACGTCGTCGGAGCACGCCAGCGAGAACTCGTGGTCGCCGGCGGCCAGCACGTTGGTCACCACCGTCTGAGCAGACAGGGCCTGCTCCTGGTTGCCGTCCGTGTGCTGGGCGAGCGAGCCCTCCTCGGTCGGGGCCGTGAGGTTCGCGTCGTTGTGCATGATGCGGCAGAGGCCGCGAAGGGACGTGCCGTTGGGGTCGTCGCTGTGCCACTGCCCGCCGGTGTTCAGGAGAACGCGGCCAGGTCGCGGCAGGCTCAGCGTGACCGTCGCGCACTTGACGGTGGTCACACCCGGCTCGCAGGTGCCCAGGAAGCCGCTGCGACCGATCGTGAACGCCTCCGCCGACACGCCGTCGACGGTGTTCGCGTTCCCCGCCGAGCTCGCGTTGTCGGCCTGCGCGGCCGCCGGCACCTTGCCCAGCGAGGCCTCGTTCACGTCCGCTCCGCCGAGCGAGTCGGGACCCACGTCGGCGCCGCCGAGCGAGTCGGGCGCGATGTGCCCGCCGCCGAGCGAGTCGGCCGCAAGGTCGGCGCCGCCGAGCTTGCCGTCCTTCACGTCGCTGCCGGTGAGCGTCTCCTGGTGCACATCCTTGCCGCGAATCGTGTTGTTGAGGATCTCGCGGCTGTCGATCGATCCCGCCGCGAAGCCGTAGGACACCCCGCCGAGCGCCATGAACAGCGCGAAGCAGGAGATGAGGGTGGCCGCCGAAGGACGGCGCCTGAGGATGGAGCTCATGGTGGTCACTCCTTTGGTTGCTTTCTGACCGCCGATGTGACTCCAACCGGCCGCGGCGCGATGAATTACGGGCGGTGCGGGCTTCGGGTAGAACGTGCCCATGCAACGCGCGCTCACCCTCTCCGCCTGCCTCGCAATCGGCTTCGCCGCCGCCACCTTCACGGGGGCGTTCGCCGGCGGCTCCGCGCCTTCCGGTGCCGCCGCCGGCTCCCTCGGGGGTCTCGTGGACCTCTCGCACTCCTTCAACAAGGACACGATCTACTGGCCGACCGCCACCCGCTTCACGCTCACGAAGGTCGCCGAGGGCGAGACCGAGGGCGGCTGGTTCTACGCCGCCAACGACTTCAGCGCCGCCGAACACGGCGGCACCCACCTAGACTCGCCGATCCACTTCGCACGGGGCGGTGACAAGACCGACGAGATCCCGCTACCCCGCCTCGTGGGCGGAGCCGTGGTGGTGAGCGTCGTGCCGCGCGCACTCGCCGATCGCGACTACCTGATCACGGCGGCGGACTTCCAGGCCTGGGAGCGCATGAACGGGCGCATCCCGCGCCGGTCGATCGTGCTGCTGCGCACCGGCTTCGACCGCTTCTGGCCTGATGCCGAGCGCTACCTCGGCACGGCCGAGCGCGGCGAGGCCGCGGTGCCCAAGCTGCACTTCCCCGGCCTCGCCGAGGGCGGCGCCCGCTGGCTCGTGCGCCAGCGCCGGGTGAAGGCGGTGGGCATCGACACCGCGAGCATCGATCGCGGCCAGTCCACCGACTTCATGTCGCACCGGGTGCTCGGCGCCGCGAACACGCCGGTGTTCGAGAACCTGGCCCGCCTGGGGCGCCTGCCGAGGCGCGGCTTCGGCGTGGTGGCGCTGCCGATGAAGATCGAGGGTGGGTCTGGAGGACCGCTTCGGGTGATCGCGGTGCGGCGGGGCTTTTAGCGCCGTTCGCGCTAGGAAGCGCCGCGGCGCGACCTCTCCACCGGCTCGAGCGATTTTCCGAACCCGTACGGCACCTTCCAGCGCGGACCGACGCGCGCCGGCTTAAGGGGCTCCAGGTCGAGCTCGCCCGCGATCCGCTCGCAGAGCCAGAGGTCGTACACCCAGCTGCCGGCCGTGCCGTCGATCGCGCTTCGTGCGGCCACGATGCCGGCCGGGCCGCCGGCGATCAGGACGTTGCTCCAGGTGGAGCGGTCTGCAGCCAGGCGCTCGACGAGGCCCTGGAGCCGGTCGGGGCTCTCCTCCGAGCCCCGGAGCGTGCCGCCGTCGGAGGCGATGTCGAACGCCGGGGCATCCACGCGCAGCACGGTGATTGCCCGAATGTGGCGATTCGAGAGCATCGTGGTGCCGCCCTCGAGCTTCTCGTCCGGCCCGATCCGGATGAAGACCTGGCGGCCCTGGCGCGTTCCCCAGTGCACGTGCGGCTCGAGCACCTCGCTGGCCGCCGACATCCGGGACTTCAGGCCGAGCATCGTGCCCATCCAACCCTCGTCGTGGGGCATCCCGTCGGCGGTGGGCCCGTGATCCTCGGGCGCGATGGCGAGCGCCTTCAGCAGCGCCTCGATGCTGTAGGGAGCCGGGTCGTCGATACGGGCGCCGGAGCCGAGCTCCGTCGCATCGGCGGACCTGCGCCGCCGTTGTGAGCGGCGAGCCGCGCTCGCCCGCCGCCGCGAGCGGAGCGCGGGAATCAGCACCGCGGCCACGATCAGCGCCGGGACGAGAAAGGCGACGAACGGGACCCAGCTCGGCGCGGCCTGTTCGGCCAGGAGGGCCACGGGGAAACGCTACCGGGCGGGGTCAGGTCCGGGGCGGACGTCGAGTGCCGGTCAGCCTGGACGCGACCCGACGAGCAGCGGATACTGCGGGCGATGTCGCAGGAAAACGTAGATCTGGTCCTTCGCGCGTGTGCCGCCTGGCGGCGTTTCGAGCCGGAAGAGATCGCCTCCTTCTATGCGACGGACGTGGAGATCGTCTCCAAGTGGGCCGAGGTTTTCGGACGCACCTTTCACGGTCGTGACGGCCTGCTCAAATGGATACGGGACTTCTCCGCCGCCTTCGAGCATCCGCACCTGGAATACGAGCACGTGGCGGACGCCGGAGACCAGGTGGTCGTTTTGGAATACGTCCGAACTCGCGGGCGGACAAGTGAAGCCGAGGTCTCACTCAGGCTGGCCCATGTCTACACCGTCCGTGACGGGCTCATCGCGCGACAGGTTCTTCACGAGGACCTGGCCGAGGCCCTCGAAGCGGTGGCGGTGCGGGAGTAGGCCGCGCCGCTCAAGCCTCGCGCGAGAGCAGCATCACCCAGTTGGTCTTCCAGGTCTCGCCGTCGTCAAAGGAGAAGGCCTGCTCCCAGCGCGCGGAGCGCTCGGTGATCTCCGACCAGTCGAAGCGCATGCGGATCGGCACGCCCTCTAGCACGTCGTCGCACTCGAAGCGCGCGCTCCCGTCGGCTGCGAAGCGCCCCTCGACGGGCGGGTCGAGCCGGCCGGGGCGTTCGGTCGACGCCCACCAGATGCGCCACAGGTCGTCGGCGGGGTCGTACAGGCGCAGCGAGAACCCCTCGTAGCCCCCTCCCTCGACCCGGAAGTGGTCGATGTTCCCCCCGCCGCCGAGCATGGCGTGGGCCTCGGAGGTGGCCTCGAACTCCTCCCACTCCGTGCAGTCGGGATCGAGCGTGTCGACGAGCTTGCGGCTCTGCACGTGCCAGGAGCCGGGCAGGAAATCGAAGTCCGTGACGGGCATCAGAGCGTGACCTCCTCGAGCTTGCGTTCGCAGTAGCGCTCGGTGTCGCCGCGCTTGAGGACCTCGTCCAGCCATGCTCGGCGCTCGAAGTCGATGATCTCGAGCTCCCACACGCAGGCCATCCCGGAGCCGTCGGCGGGCTGGAGCGCTCCGGGGTCGTCGAGCGCCGAGGCGAACACGCGCTGGTGGATCTCGTTCTCGTTCGCCCACCAGTAGACGAGGCCGAGGCCCGCGCCGGCCGCGTCGTGGGCGATCGTGAACCCGAACGCCCCGTCGGGCACGACCTCGTACGCGAGCCGCTTCGTGGCGGCCGCGAGCTCGTGGCGCGGCGTGGGGCCGTGGGTCGCGATGCCGTAGTGCTTGAGCCGCCCGTCGCGTTCGAGCAGCGATATCGATCGAGGTTGGTAGCTCATGGCGGTGATGGACTCTAGGGCCTAAACAGGGCACTATCTGTCCTCTATGTCGAAGGCAGCTCGCGTCCTGGCTCTGCTCGAGGCCCTGCAGGACCAGCCCTCGCTCACCGGCCCCGAGCTCGGCCGCCGGCTGGGCGTGGACGCGCGGACCGTGCGGCGCGACGTCGTCTCACTCCAGGATCTGGGCATCCCCGTCGAGGCCGAGCGCGGGCCCGCCGGCGGCTATCGCCTGCGGCCCGGCTACCGCATGCCGCCGCTGATGCTCACGGCGGCCGAGACCACCGCCGTCGCGCTCGGCCTTCTCGCCGCCCGCCGCGACGGCCTCGACGCCGACGGCGCGCTCGCGAAGATCCGCCGCGTGCTGCCGGACCGGGTCCGCCGGCGCGTAGAGGCGCTCGAGCAGACGCTCAGCTTCACTCCCACCGCGCACGAGGCGATGCCTCCCGAGGCTGAGCACCTGCTCCTGCTCGCCGAGGCCGCGCTCCGCGGGCGCCGGGTCGACGCGGTCTACGTCGCGTCCGACGGCGTTCGCTCGGAGCGCTCGCTCAGTCCGTACGGCGTGGTCTCGCACCGCGGCCGCTGGTACGTGCCGGCGCACGACCACCGTCGCGGCGAGCCGCGCGCCCTGCGCGCCGACCGCTTTCAGCGCGTCCAGCTGCGCGGCGCCGGCCAACCGCCGCCGGCCGAGTTCAACGCCGTCGACTTCGTCAGCCGGACCCTCGCCCGCGTGCCCTGGACTCACGAGGTCGAGGTGCTGCTCCGTGCGCCGCTCGCCGAGGTTGCTACCCGCTTCCCGCCCACCCTCGCCGAGCTGTCACCGTTCGGTGGGGGGACGGTCCTCCGCATGCGGGCGGAGTCGCTGGACTGGGTCGCGGGCCTGCTCGCGGGCGCCGGCTGCGACTTCGAGATCCGCCGGCCGGATACGCTGCGGGCGAGCGTGCTGGCGCTGGGGGAGCGGCTAGTCGAGGCGTCGACTCGGGAGCAGTGATGTCGCAAGAGAGCGTGGCACTCGTCCGCAGCGGATTTACCGCCTTCGAGCAGGGCGACCTGACCGGCATGCTCGACCTGATGGCCGACGACCTCGTGACCTACCGCGCGGATCCCGACGGCGCCACATACCACGGCAAGGAGGGCTTCCTCGAGGCCACCGCCGACTGGACCGAAGGATTCAGCGACTGGTCGGTGATCCCCGAGGAGTTCATCGATACGGGCGGCTCCGTCCTGGTCCGCGTCCGCCAACTGGTGCGCGGCGAGGCCAGCGGCATCCCGATCGAAGGCGAGTTCTGGTTCGTCTTCGAGGTCCGCGACTCGCTGGTCTCGAAGGTGAGCTTCTATGTCAGGCGGGCTGAGGCGCTCGCGGAGGCCGCGTCTGTGGAGTAGGCCGGGCGACGGGCCTCGCTAGCTTGGAGCGTCGTGACCGCGTCCGGACCCGTCAGCGCCCTCCTGACCGACAGCCAGCTCGCTCAGCTCGCCGAGATCGGCGAGGAGCGCTGGGCCGAGCAGGGCGAGTTTCTGTTCCGGATCGGCGACCGCACCTATCCGTTCATCGCCATCCTCGAGGGGGAGGCTGCGGTGGTGGACGCGGCGGGCACCGAGATCGTCCGGCACCCAGCCAACGGCTTCGTCGGCGAACTCGGCCTGATGTCCGGCCAGACGGTCTTCCTGAGCGCCGTCGCGCGCACGCCGATGCGCTACATCGCGGTCGAGCGGGGCGCGCTGCGACGCCTGATGGTTGAGGACGCTCCGCTCGCGGACCTGCTCCTCACCGCCTTCAACCGGCGCCGTGAGCTTCTCCAGCAGCGAGAGGGCATCGGCGTCGAGATCGTCGGCCCGCGCGCATCGGCGGACACCAGGCGCCTGATCGAGTTCGCGCGGCGGCTGAGGCTGCCCTACGTGTGGGACGAGGATGGCGAGGCGGAGGGCGAGCTGCCGCTTGTTCGTCTGCCTGACGGGGTGATGCTCACGCGTCCCACCAACGGCGAGCTCTCACGCGCGCTCGGCATCGGGCTCGAGCTCGCACCCGTAGAGGAGGTTGACCTGCTCGTGGTGGGCGGCGGTCCGGCCGGGCTCGGCGCCGCGGTCTACGGTGCGTCGGAGGGGCTCGCGACGCTGGTGATCGAGAGCGCCGGCCTCGGCGGCCAGGCCGGGGCGTCGCGGCGGATCGAGAACTACCTCGGCTTCCCGGCCGGGATCACCGGCACCGAGCTCACAAGCCGTGCAATCACCCAGGCGCGCAAGTTCGGGGCGCGCACCGCGTCGCCCTATCAGGCGGTCGGGCTCGAGACCTCGGGCGGGCGGCAGGTGGTGACGCTGGACGGCGACCGCGAGATACGCGCGCGCGCCGTTGTGATCGCCACCGGCGCCGAGTACCGGCGGCTGCCTGTGGAGGGCCTCGAGGATTACGAGGGGCTGAGCGTGCTCTACGCGGCCGGGCCCGCCGAGGGGCAGCTCTGCAGCGGGCAGCGCGTGGGCGTCGTGGGCGGCGGCAACTCCGCCGCGCAGGCGGCGATCTGGCTGGCCCGCGGCGGCGCACTCGTGACGCTGATGCACCGCCGCGCCGACCTGCGCGAGACGATGTCCGACTATTTGATTTCCGACCTCGACCGCTATGGCGTCGCCGTGCGCGATAACAGTGAGATCGCCGAGCTGCACGGCTCGGACGGGGAGCTCTCGGCGGTCACGCTGGCGGACGGTGAGCGCGTCCCGTTCGGATTTCTGTTCCTGTTCCTCGGCGCAGCGCCGTGCACGGACTGGCTCGGCTCCGCGGTCGCGACCGACGAACACGGCTTCGTCCTCACCGGGGCGGACGCGGGCGCCGACGGCCTGCTCGAGACGAGCCTGCCGGGTGTGTTCGCGGCCGGCGACGTGCGCTCGGGCTCGATCAAGCGCTGCGCGACGGCGGTCGGCGACGGCGCGGCCGCGGTGCGATTCGTCCACGAGGCGCTGACCGTGGAGTCGCGGGCGTGAGCAGCCTGCCCGACAGCGCCCGCGGGCTGATCGAGCGGGGC
>DASRIC010000013.1:0-3549 GCA_035650215.1 Thermoleophilaceae bacterium | reverse complement strand
CCCGCCTCCTCCGCGCTCGCCCCAGACGAAACCAACGCCATCACCAACAACCTGTCCTCGCGCGTCATACGCGCAAACTTCGACCGCCTCCCGGACACCAAACACCCCCCGTGATCGTGCAACGACCACTAGAGGCCAAGCCGCCAGAGCGCATACTCCGGGACGTTCGATGCGCCCAGCCCGGTCCGCCGGACCGACAACCCGCTCTAGTAGGAACCCAGCCCGAGCTCGCTGAGCAGCGGCGCCTCGCGGTCGCGCGGCGAGGTGATGAACTCGATGCCGGACGGCCACTCGATCCCGACCTCGGGGTCGTCGAAGCGAAAGCCGGACTCGCGTTCGGGGGCGTAGTAGTCGGAGCACTTGTAGATCACGTCGGCGCTATCGGAGAGGACGCAGAAGCCGTGCGCGAACCCGTCCGGGACGAAGAGCTGCCGGTGCCGGGCGTCGTCCAGCTCGTGCGCCTCCCAGTCGCCGAGGGTCGCCGATCCCGGGCGGATGTCCACCAGAACGTCGAGGATCGCGCCCTGCCCACAGCGCACAAGCTTGGCCATACCGGGCTGGAAGTGCATTCCGCGCAGCACGCCGCGAGCTGAGCGCGAGTGGTTGTCCTGGACCCACTCCTCGCGCAAGCCGAGCTCCGCCAGCGTCTCGCGCCGGAAGGTCTCAACGAAGAAGCCGCGCGGATCGCCGTGCACGGCCGGTTCGATCAGGAGCGGACCCTCGAGGCGGGTGGTAAGGGCCTTCATGCCCCGGCGAGGCTATCCGCCCGGTCGCCGATCAGGCGAGCCAGCGCCAGCGAGGACGTGGCGGCGGGCGAGGGGGCGTTCCGCACGTGGAGGGCGCGCTCCGACTGCGAGACGACGAAGTCGTCGAGCAGCCGGCCGTCGCGGCCCACCGCCTGAGCGCGCACGCCGGCGAAGCCGCCCCTGAAGTCCCGGGGTCGGAGCTCGGGCACGTACTCCGCCGCCGCGGCGGCGAAACGGCGGCGGCTCAGCGACCAGCGCAGCTCGTTCACGCCCACGCGCCACCAGCGCTGCGCCATGCGGACGGTGCCCGGCCAGACGAGGTCGCCCGCCCCGCGCGGCCACAGGAGCGCACTCGGGCCGAGCGACACGCGGCCGTCCACGTGCCGGCTCAGGTGCACGCCGAGGAACGGCAGCGCCGGGTCCGGCACGGGGTAGATGAGGCCCTTGACCAGGTGGCTGCGGTCGGGCCGCAGGTACAGGTAGGAGCCGCGGAAGGGAACGATGCGGGGTTCCGGGGAGGCGCCCGCCGCCACCGCCAGCCGGTCGGAGGCAGCGCCGGCGCAGAAGACGGCGAAGCCGGCGCGGGTCTCGCCCTGGCTGTGGCCGAGCGCGATGCGGCCCGGGCGCTGGGTCACGCTCTCGACTCCGCAGGAGGTGGCGATCCGCACCCCGCGCGCCTCCAGGTCCGCGGCCAGGGAGCGCGCCACGGCCTGGAAGTCGACCACCCCCGTGTCGGGCGAGTAGAGCCCGGCGACGCCGCGCACATGCGGCTCGAGCTCGCGTAGCTCGCCCGCGGCGAGCCGGCGCAGGCCCGCCACGCCGTTGGCCCGACCGCGGCGCTCGAGCTCGTCGAGCCCCGCCAGCTCGGCGTCGCTGCGCGCCACGAGGAGCTTCCCGCAGCGCTCGTGCGGGATCCCGCGCTGCTCGCAGTAGCCGTAGAGCTCGCGCGCGCCGCTCACGCACAGGCGCGCCTTGAGCGAGCCCGGCGCGTAGTAGATGCCCGCGTGGATCACGCCGCTGTTGTGGGCGGTCTGGAGCGTGCCGACCTCGGCCGCGCGCTCGAGCACGGTGAGCGACGCGTCGGGCCGCCGCGCGCTCAGCTCGCGCGCGACCGCCAGGCCGAGGATGCCTCCGCCCACGACCGCGAGGTCGCACTCGCCGGGCGCGCCCGCCACCGCGGACCTACCCGGCCTGCTTCTGGGGCACCCCGCGCCCGAGCAGGTCGAGATCGGCGTCGACCATAAGCCCGACCATCTGCTCGAAGCTCGTGCGCGGCTCCCAGCCGAGCTTGTCGCGCGCCTTCGAGGCGTCGCCCACCAGATGCTCGACCTCCGCCGGGCGCAGGAAGCGCGGGTCGAGCCGCACGTGGGCATCGGGGTCGAGCCCGGCGCGCGTGAACGCGATCCTCACGAGGTCGCGGACGCTGTGCGACTCGCCCGTGGCGATCACGTAGTCGTCCGGCTCGTCCTCCTGGAGCATCAGCCACATCGCCTGGACGTAGTCCTTCGCGTAGCCCCAGTCGCGCTCGGCGTCGAGGTTGCCGAGCGCCAGCTCCTCGGCCAGGCCGAGCTTGATGGCGGCCGCGCCGTGGGTGACCTTGCGGGTCACGAACTCGAGCCCGCGGCGCTCCGAGTTGTGGACGATGACCCTGCCCACCCCAGCGCAGTATCGACCGCGCTCGGTCTCGAGGTCGAATACCCACTCGCTGTCGGCGGCCGGGTCGGCGATCCGCCTGAGCTCGGCTGGATCCTTTCGAAGGTGAGCGCCCTTCGCGCCAACGACCACGGGCGACGCGAGGTTGAGCGTGTAACAGGCGCGACCGGCCCGCTGCTCCACGTACACAGATGCCGGTTGGTCCAGCCAGTGGTACATCCAGACGAGGCCCTGAGCGAGCACGGGGCTGTTCGTCTTGACCGATTGGCCCTTGCCCTTCTTAAGTCCGTCGCCCGCGTGGTAGCCGGCGAGAAAGGCCTCCCAGACCTCGGTCGAGGCGTTCAAGACGAGCGGCGGCACCTGCTTGTGCGCGGTCCTCGTGTAGAGCTGCTCACGCAGCCAGGCGCGGGCACCAACGGCGCCGGTGAGGTTGAGCTTGCCGACCTTCGCCTCGGGGTCGAATCCGGAGCGTCCCTCCCAGTCGTGGCTGCCGCCGAGGAACAGCCGCGCCCAGAGCCGCGCTACACGGACGCGCAGGAGCGGGTCGTTGTTGGTGAAGGCCGCGCTTCGGCCGGCGTGGGCGTCAACCCAGCCGTCGGCGACCATGAGGCCGAGGAACTCGGCCATCTCCTCGCTCACGACCGTCCAGATCGGCGGCTCAGGAAATTCCTCGCACAGCGCCAGCCGGTCGCCCTCCACGAGCGCGTCCGCCCGCACCTCGTCGAAGTCCGCGTCGAGCATGCGGTGGTGAGCGGTGGCCTCGACGGTCCCCGCCCTCGACTGCAGGGAGATGAGCCGATGGTCGGGGTCCGTCGCGCGGCGGTGGGTCGCCGTGATCGCCCGCACCGGCGTCCAGTCCTCACCGTCCCAGATCTCGAGAAGGCCGTCGGGCGCGAACGACTGGACCGACGGCCCCTTGCCGCGGAGGGGCACGAGGTCCGCGGGGGTGCGCACCGCCTGGACGCCATGCTCCCTCACCATGAGAGGCGATTGCATGTGCAAGCACTCGTGGTTGAAAAGGATCCCCGACGCCGCAAAAAGGTCATACGACTCGCGGTAGTTCACCGTGATGAAGTGGCCATAGCACTTGGCCACGCCGTAGGGCGAGCGCGGATAGAAGGGCGTGCTCTCGCGCTGCGGAACCTCGCGC